>JALEKJ010000005.1 GCA_022771695.1 Roseburia sp.
GCCCCCCTCAAGATGAGATATCCCTTTCATAAGAAAGTAAGATCCCTTGAAGACTACAAGGTAGATAGGGCAGAGGTGGAAGTGTGGTAACACATGTAGCTGACTGTTACTAATAGATCGAGGGCTTGACCAAAAAGGAAGAAAGTGGTTTGTGAATTTCTCAAATCTGTATGAAGTTTTGAAGGTACAATGAAGCAAAAGTACTATTGATTTTTGCGGAGATATTGTGTAAGATAATAAATGACGTATTTTATACGTCATTTTTATAGAATATAGGGGATTGGTCAAATGGTATGATAGGGGTCTCCAAAACCTTTGGTGGGAGTTCGATTCTCTCATCCCCTGTACGACAAGAGCTTTGAAACAGTTGATTTTACTGGGTTTCAAAGCTCTTTTTATTTTGTTATTTTCAAAAAGAAAAATAAAAGGAGAACGATGTCGCAGAAGATGTTTAAGGTAATCTAGCGATAGTATTAATTGAAAAATGTAGGTTTGAATGATATGATTATTTTGTTGAAAATGCGTATGTTCTCTCAGTATTTTTTGTGCTGATAGGCTTTTTTTGATAAATTAGACGATTGAGGTGAAATAATGCCAGTCACTAAAGACTTTAAAACGATTGAAGAACAAATAGCTGGGCTTGATGGACGAGGATTGAAATTTAAGAATAGAAAGAAAGCGGCTGATGTATTAAGAAAGTATAATTATTTCGATGTCATAAATGGATTTGAGATGATTTTGCTAAAGAAAAATACTGCAGAAAAAGAGTATGAGGGGGTTTATTTTGAAGATTTTCGAGATTTATATTTTTTTGATATGAGATTAAAGAAATATACGCTGTTCAAAATCTTTGACATTGAATCAAGGTTAAGGACTTCTATTGCATATAATTTTGCGGAAGAGTATTGCAAGACTCCGGCTGACACAATGAATTATACAAATCCAGTGTATTACAAAGCTCCAAGTTCATCAGATAAGCATATGAGCAATATATTTTCTACATTTGATTTGTTTAGAAAAACGCAATTATTACCGAATGGAAAGATCAAGAAAAAGTCATTTATTGATGAGTTGAAAAATGATAGAGATTATGTAGGGCAGTATACAGAGCCTCCATTTTGGGTAGTTATAAAAGCATTGCCACTGGGCAGTTTGTATTATACATTTGTATTTCTTGATGATACAGTAAAAGAAAAAGTGTTGAAGGATTTCGGATTGGAATTATCCGATGCTGCTTTATTCGAGCAAGCGCTGTTTGTACTTAAGGAAGTAAGAAATCAATGTGCCCATTTGGAGTTAATAACGCGCTTTAGATTAAAAAGAAAAGTGAGCTTAAATAATCTAAACGATATAACAGTTAGAGCAGGACTATCACATGGAAAACTTAATTATTTGGATGTGGTTAAAATATTTATATTGTTTGGAAATGTGTCCGATATAAAGAAAGTAATAGCTACATTCTATTTAAAAATGTTGGTAAAAGGAAGGAAGAAGATTTCTGATAAAGCTCTAGCTATGATGGGAAGAAAGAAATTTAGTGTGTGGATGAAATTATAATTTTTTTGAAAAAAGGTTGCATTTTTTATTGGCTCGTGTATAATAATAGTACGGTAAAGCTAGCGGTTGGAAGCTAGTAGCCATGTATTTGGCGTAAGAGCATTCACAGAAATGTGAGTGCTCTTATTTTTGTTCTTTGTCAAGTGTCGGGGGTTGATTTTTTAGATAGAAAGATAGTTTTAAAGCACGATATCTAAAATATCATCAAATGGAATCTTGGTAGATACCACCTGCAAAATTCGGCAGGTGGTATTTATTTTTGCAATGAGCCCTGTCTGCTTCAGATATTCTCCGTTCTTATAGTATGTGACGCTTACCATTTTCCCTTTTTCTAAAAGCTGCATTTTCCGGTCCAGTTCTAACGCCATATCCTCAGATAGCTCAATTTTTGGAACTATAATTTTCTCTTTGGCTGCAAGAGCATCCTCGTAGCCTGCAAGAGCGGCAAATGGCATAAACTGTTTTGCACGGTTCTGTACGGACATTTTGATTTTCGGTTTACTCGCCACTTTTGTGTCCCCCAATCTGATGGTTTCGCTCCCGCGTCATAGCGCCTTCTTCGAGATTCATTCCCTTTAGAATCGCATTTTTACCAAACTTGTTCTTGATTTCCAGAACGGCTTTCTGCATTTTCCGATTGCGCTCCAGCTCGGCGGCATCTAGAAAGAAGCTGTATTGGTGGTATTCTTCCGGAATTACATTGTTACAGCTTAGCGTGACCCGGCGTATCGGAAAATTCGGATTGACGATTCGCTCGTAGAGAGAGGCAATCGCGGGAAGGATAATTCTGTCTGCATTGGTCTCTTCGTCCAGACTGACCGTGCCATGTGCGGGATTCATGTGTAATTGATTAGAATATCCTATATGGAGCGTGATAGACTTAGTCATCAGGTTCTTGTCAACCATGTCAAGACAGAGTAAATCCATCATTTCTTTCACAATCAGCTTTCCCTCTTCAAATTCATAGTCTCGCATCAAAACCTGACCACTGGTAAGGCTGTTGCTTTTGGAGTGATAGGATTTGATATCGGCAATCGTGGTGGGTTCTTTTCCCCAGGCATGGTCTATCAGCAATTCTGCGTCGACGCCCAAAAGTCGATAAAGAAATTCCTCATTTGCGTTTGCAATATCCCCCATGGTATAGATGCCATAGTTTGCCAGCTTTTTCGCAGTTCCGGGACCGATTCGCCAGAAATCTGTCAATGGCTTGTGATTCCAGAGGGTTTTCTGGTAGCTTTCCTCGGTCAGCTCACCGATAAAGTCTTTGTTACGCTTGGCGGTAATATCCAGTGCAATTTTGGCGAGGTACAGATTGGTGCCGATTCCGCAGGTAGCACGAATGCCGAAGGTGCTATAAATGTCATCCATGATGCGCCCTCCAAGCTCTCTGGGCGTCATGTGGTAAAGCTCCAGATAATCAGTCACATCCAAAAAGGCTTCATCGATGGAATATACATGGATGTCATCCTTGGAGATGTATTTTAAGTAAATCGCATAAATATCTGCGGAGTAGTCAATATACTTTTTCATCCGTGGGGGAGCAGCGATGTATTTCACATTAGGCGGTATCTCAAATATTCTGCAACGGTTTCGGATGCCGAGCTTTTTCATGGCAGGGGTGATGGCAAGGCAGATGGTCTTTTCGGAACGCGCCAAATCAGCGACAACGAGATTTGCCGTCATCGGGTCAAGTCCTCTCTCCACACACTCTATGGAGGCATAAAAAGATTTTAAATCGATACAGAGATAGCTTTTTTGGTTCATGAGATATTCCGCCTTTCTATAAAAAATTGTAACATATCGAACAAATGTTTGCTAGTGTTATTTTTTGACTATCTGTTTTTATTTTGTTTTGTATATGATTTTGATATTTAAGTCATGAATTTGATTCTTTATTTTCCCTATACTTTAGTAAGATACGATATGTAAAAAAATAAAGGAGGGGGAAATACGTGAAGTTACCATCATTTTTAGGAAAGGCATGGCTGAGCCAAAAGGCATTGATTGTAGGAACAGGTTGCGTTTTGGCTGTGGGTACGGCCGCGGCAGGTACTGTTGCAGTGTATAATCATAGAGCTGCAAATGTTGTACAGGAAGCGACGGTATCAGAGGAAGAGGGGAAAGAAGAAACTGTAGGGGGGCAACAGAATGAAACAGCGGTAAATGAAGTAGAACAGGTGGGGAGAGAGGAAAGTGATACTTCAGATATGGCGAATGAACAAGGGAACGAGCAAACTACAAATACTGCTACAAACAAAACAAAGAAAACAGGGAGAAATCAGAACCGGCAGATTGCATCCGTTGATAGAGGCGAGGCGGTAGCACAGCAGCAAGCGCCACAGCAAGCAACCGATAATAATACGAGCACGGGAACCGATGAGAAGAAGCCGGAAGATGAAAGCGGGGCGGAGAATGAAAGCAAGTCGGAAGATGAGAAGAAACCGGAAGCCGGAGACGATTCACAGGCAGCAGAAGACGAGAAACAGGATACGTACAAGCTTGTGTGGGCGGATGAATTTGAAGGCACTGAGCTTAATATGGATGACTGGAACTATGAATATCATGAGCCGGGCTGGGTGAATGCGGAATGGCAGGAATACGTTGACGCAGAAGAAAATATTTACCTTGAGGACGGCAATCTGATTATTCAGCCGGTGAAAACGGTAGATGAGGGCGGAAATGCTTATTATACATCGGGAAGAATCAATACACAGAATAAGCATGATTTTCAATATGGCAGATTTGAGATGAGAGGAAAGGTCCCGGACGGAAAGGGATTTTTGCCGGCATTCTGGATGATGCCTACCGACGAGAGCTTTTATGGACAGTGGCCGAAGTGCGGAGAGATTGATATCATGGAGGTTTTAGGAGATGATACGACAACTGCGCATGGCACATTGCATTTCGGAGAACCGCATACACAAAGACAGGGAACCTACAAATTAACCGAAGGAGATTTTTCCAGCGAATACCATGTGTTTGCGTGTGAGTGGGAGCCGGGTGAGATACGATTCTACATCGATGATGAATTGTATTTTACAGAAAATGATTGGTTTACAAAGCGGAACGGTTTTGGAGAGGTGACATATCCGGCGCCATATGATCAGCCATTTTATTTAATTTTAAATGTTGCGGTTGGCGGAAGCTGGGTAGGCTATCCGGATGAGACGACAAGATTTGATGAGAGCGCAAGAATGGTTGTGGATTATGTTCGGGTATATCAGAAAGAGTCCTACGATGAAAATGTTGACAAGCCAATCAAAGACGTGGTTTTAAGAGACCCGGATGAAACCGGTAACTATGTCGTAAATGGTGATTTTGCGTTAAATGAATCTGTTACAGATGACAAGGATTGGAGTTTTAAGACCGCACTCGGAGGAGTCGGACAGGCATCTGTTTCGGATGGTGAATTACATATTACAACAACGAATGCAGGAACTGCAGATTACAGCATTCAGATGGTACAGCCACAGATTCCGTTAGAGAAGGGCTATCAGTACAGAGTATCGTTTGACGCATATGCAGATGAAACAAGAACAATTATCACCGGTGTAACGGCTCCTGATTTGAATTATATTCGCTATATGGCAGATACGACAGTGGATTTATCGACATCAAAGCAGAGTTATTCCTACACGTTTGATATGACATCGGATAGTGATCCAAACGGCAGAGTGGAATTTAATTTCGGAAATCAGGGTTCTACGGCGACGGTGCATATTGATAATGTGCGGATTGAAAAGGTAAAAGTAATTGAGATTGCAGAAGAGACAAAGAGCGTATTGCCGGATGGAAATTATGTATATAATGGTTCTTTTAATGAAGGAAGCAACCGTATGGCTTACTGGATGGTAGAGAGCAACTGTGCGGGCGCAAATGTATCTGTCACCAATAGCAATTTGGTAAGAGAATTAAAAGTAGAGGTGCCGGCGACGGTAGCTGCAATAGATCAGGTGATTGTAAAGCAGACACCGGTAGCACTTTCCGGTGGAAAGACATACAAGCTTACTTTTAGCGCCTATGCAACAGAAGCGAAGAATGTTCAGGCAAGGGTAGCTGGGAAGACGTTTGATATTCCGTTGACGACGGAAAAGCAGATGTACAGTTATATGATTAACACGGAAGCCGATTTAAATGGAACCGCATTGGAATTTCTGCTAGGAACATCGGGTATTACCTATCTTGATGATGTGCGCATTCAGGAAGATGGCATGATTGTAAACGGTGACTTTGTAAACGGCATGGTAGGCTGGGAGGCATATGTCAACGAGACTGCCAAGGTGTCCTATGGTGTGGATGAGTTGACAGAAAAGAATATTGCAATGGGTTTTACGATTGAAGATACCGGTGATCAGGATTGGAAGATTCAGTTAAAACAGAATAATATCAAATTGGAGGAAGGCAAATGCTACAGAATCAAATTTGATGCAAGATCCACCATAGACCGCACGATTATGTATGCATTGCAGAGAGACGGTTCTTCGGATGATAACTGGATACCATATTCGGGAACCCGGAAAATTGATGTGACAAGCGCCTATCAGACATATGAGCATGTTTTTAAGATGACGAATGCTACTGATGAAAAAACGATTTTAAGTATTTCCATGGGTGCGGTAAACGGAATTCAGATTACCGATAAGCATACGGTATACATTGATAATGTTACTTTGGAGGAAGTACCGGAATCAGAGCTTCCGACAACCCCTGAGGTCCCTGCGGGAGAGAATATGATTGCAAATGGTGACTTTGCGAATGCAGAGGCAAACTGGGAAAAGGCAATCACAGCACCGGGTGCGGCAGAAGTGAGCTTTTCGGACGGAAAAGCAGTATACGATATTTCTAACGTAGGAATTGCCGATTGGAACGTACAGTTAAAGCAGGCGGGACTGACCTTAGAGCAGGGAGCCGATTATGAATTGAGCTTTACGGTGAAGTCGAGTGAAGCGAGAACGATAAAGGCTGCGTTGCTTAGCGGAGCGCCATCCTATACTTGGTATGGCGGAACAGATGCTATATTAGAAAAGGATGTCGCAAAAACAGTAACGGTACCGATTCATGTGACAGAAGCAACGAACACGGATATTTCATTTGTATTATCTATGGGAGTAATCGATGGAGTGGAAACACCATTATCTGTCATCGAAATCGATGATATCAGTCTGGTAAAGAAATAGAATGATAAAAATAAGAGAAACCGTATTTGTGAAGGGAAACAGAGCAAATATGGTTTCTTTTTTTGACCGGAATAGGTCAACAAAATGATATTTTTACAATGATTTTGATTTTTTGCAGCGGATATTTCGGATATGATTGTGCAGAGTCGAGTAGTATGGAATAGGCAGATGAGAGAATATTGTCTGTGAAAAGGAGGACAAATGGAAACAGTACGGTTTTTAGATAATGATGGCACATTTGCATTGAATAAGCCGGAAAATTATAGCTATCTGTATTTTCCGATTGCACAGGAAACGGGATTAAAAGGAGCTGTAACACCAAATTTTGGCGGAGACAGCAAGCGCAACCAGAATGCATTTCTGATGGAGCCGGTGAGTGTTGAGAATCTGCATAATAACCGAGCCGGAAGAAATTTTTGGTGTCATGTAAAGAATATCGGAAGCTGGTCCGCTGTCGGGGCATCCGCAGAGGAGGAAGCAAAAAAGTTTACAACCAATCAGGATCAAAGCGAACTGAAAGCCGGATTCATGTGGCAGACAGTGACAAGAAAATCTGCAAAGTATCAGTTGGAGGCAGAGGTGACCACTTTTGCGCCGTTGGAGCATGCAGTAGAACTTATGCAGGTGAAAATTTGTAATATTGGAGCTGATGCTCAAACAATCACGCCGATTGCTGCAATTCCGATTTATGGAAGAAGTGCGGACAATATCAGAGACCACAGACATGTGACATCACTGTTGCATCGGACTTCTACAACGGATTACGGGGTTTGTGTGAAACCTACCATGTCTTTTGATGAACGCGGGCATCAAAAAAATGAATTAACTTATTATGTCTGCGGAGTGACCGGAGCAGGAGAGAAACCGGCTGATTTTTATCCGACCGTGGACTGCTATCTCGGTGAGGGTGGCAGCTATACGCATCCGCGTGCCGTTCTTGGTAATGAGGCGGGAATTCCGGCAGGAAGCTGCATGGAGGGAAAAGAAGCGGTTGGCGGTATCCGTTTCCATGAGATTACATTGGAGCCGGGAGAATGTGCGTCCTACACAGTGATTATGGGAGCCACGGAAGCAGAGGCAGAGATAGAGAAAGCAGTGGCGGAATATAAGACAGCAGAAAGAGTCAATGAGGCACTCGCTAAGATGCAGAAATATTGGCAGGAAAAAGTGAATGTCAGATATTATACCGGGCAGAAAGATTTTGACAATTATATGCGCTGGGTCAGCTTTCAGCCGATTTTGCGAAGAATTTACGGCTGTTCCTTCCTGCCGCATCATGATTACGGAAAAGGCGGAAGAGGTTGGCGTGATTTGTGGCAGGATTGTCTGGCGCTTCTTTTGATGAATCCGTCCGGTGTTGGACAGATGATATTGGACAATTACGGTGGAGTCAGAATGGATGGCACGAATGCAACCATTATCGGAGAGAAGCAGGGCGAGTTTATTGCGGATCGAAACAACATTACACGCGTGTGGATGGACCATGGCTTCTGGCCGTTTTTAACAACAAAGCTCTACATTGATCAGACCGGGGATATCGAAATCCTGAATAAAAAGGTGCCTTATTTTAAGGATCGCCAGATTGAACGCGGAACCGGCATCGATAGCGCATGGACGGAAAATTACGGAAAGCAGCAGAAAACGGAGTTAGGAGATGTTTATTACGGAAGCATCTTGGAGCATCTGTTGTTGCAGAATCTGTGTGCGTTCTATGAAGTGGGCGAACACAACATCATAAGACTTCGTGGGGCAGATTGGAATGATGCTTTGGATATGGCAGAGCAGCGCGGAGAGAGTGTTGCGTTTACCTGTGCTTATGCGGGCAATTTAAAGCAGTTGGCAGAATATTTAAAAGTGTTGAGAGACAGATTTGGCTGTAAAGAAATAAAAGTGCAGGAGGGGATGCAGATATTATTTACAGATGATGCGGCTCTCTATGAAGATATCCATGCGAAACAGGAACTTCTCGCAACCTATGCGGCAAGCTGTACACATAATGTCAGTGGAAAACAAGTTGCCATAGACATAGAGACCGTAATCACCGGACTGGAGCATAAAGCGGACTGGATGATGAAACATATTTGTCAGAACGAGTGGGTAAATGACGGAGCGGGAAATGAGTGGTTTAACAGCTACTATGATAACAGTGGAAGAGCAGTCGAAGGCAGCTTCCCACAAGGTGTGCGCATGATGCTCACAGGTCAGGTGTTTGCGATTATGAGTGGCACTGCAAAAGAGGAACAGGTAGCGGCAATCTGCAAGAGCGCAGACAAGTACCTCTACGAAAAAGAGATTGGCGGATATCGCTTAAATACCAACTTCCATGAGAACAAATTTGACTTGGGAAGAATGTTTGGATTTGCTTACGGAGAAAAAGAGAACGGAGCCGTTTTCTCGCATATGACGGTGATGTATGCCAATGCGTTGTATCAAAGAGGATTTGTGCGAGAGGGCTACAAGGCATTGCAGACACTTGCGGACACGGCGCTTCGGTTTGAAGTAAGCCATATGTATCCGGGAATTCCGGAATATTTTAACGGCGAAGGTCGCGGTATGTACTCTTACCTGACCGGTGCAGCCAGTTGGTATATGTTGACCCTGATTACGGAAGCATTCGGTGTGAAAGGGGAGCTTGGTGATCTCGTTTTAGAGCCGAAACTTGTGAAGGAACAGTTTGACAAGGACGGAGTGGCAAGTGTTGAATTGGAATTTGCAGGAAAACGCTTAGAAATCCGTTATGAGAATCCGACAGGCAAGGATGTAGGAGAATACAAAATAGCGGAGGTTTGTTCCGAAGTTCCGGCAGAGATTTGCGGTTGTGGAAAAAGAGCCGTATTCCGCCGCGCGGATGTGCAAAAGATTAGCGGTCAGGTAGGTAAGATTTCTGTGAAGCTTTTCTAATTAAGAAGTAAGACAATCATTTTGGAAAGAGGAGAAAATTATGCAATACGGACATTTTGATGAAGAAAAAAAGGAGTATGTGATTACAAGACCGGATACGCCGGCACCTTGGGCAAACTATCTGGGTTCACCGGAATATGGCGCAATCATCTCAAACAATGCAGGCGGTTACAGCTTTGCAAAGTCCGGTGCAAACGGACGTATTCTGCGTTACATTTTCAATGATTTTGACCAGCCCGGACGTTACATTTATATCCGAGATAATGACAGCAGGGATTATTGGTCTGCATCCTGGCAGCCGGTTGGAAAAAATCTGGAGGAATATAAAAGTACCTGTTGTCACGGTACCGCGTATACCAGAATGCTGGCGGACTACAGGGGTATTCATTCGGAGGTGCGCTACTATGTTCCACTGAACCAGTCCTACGAAGTGTGGAATCTTGTTTTGACAAACGAGTCCAATCAGGTGCGCAGCTTGAGTGTAACCGGCTATGCGGAGTTTACCAACAACAGCAATTACGAGCAGGATCAGGTGAACTTACAGTATTCTCAGTTCATCACAAGAACGGTATTTCGTGACAATCGCATCTGCCAGATGATACATGGAAATCTGGACGGTTTGGAAGACGGCAAGGATGTCGATGACAAGATTGTAGTGGAGCGTTTCTTTGGCTTGGCGGGAAGCGGAGTAGCTTCTTACTGCGGAGACAAAGAAAAATTCCTTGGTCGTTATCATGGTTACGGAAATCCGGTTGGTGTTGAGAACGGTGCGCTTAGTGGTGAGTTGAACTATAACGGCAACGGATGTGGTGCAATTTTGTGCAATATTGAATTACAGCCGAATGAGAGTAAGTCGGTTGCGTTTGTATTGGGTATGAAACCGAACGACGAAGCAGCAGAAATTGTGGCGCGTTATGAGAATCCGAAGAAAGTTTGCGACAGAGAGCTAGAGGAATTGATTTCTTATTGGCATGGCAAGCTTTCGCATTTCCAGGTAAAAACACCGAGCAAAGAATTTGACACCATGATAAACACATGGAATGCATATAACTGTTTTATGACATTTATCTGGTCTCGCGCTGCATCTTTTACCTATTGCGGACTTCGCAACGGTTACGGATATCGCGATACCGTGCAGGATATTCAGGGCGTGATTCATCTTGCGCCTGAGATGGCTGTGGAGAAGATTCGTTTTATGCTTTCGGCACAGGTTGATAACGGTGCAGGTCTGCCGCTTGTAAAATTTACGCATAACCCGGGACATGAAGACACGCCGGATGACGCTTCTTATGTGAAGGAGACCGGGCATCCCGCATACAGAGCAGATGACGCGCTGTGGCTGTTCCCGACCGTATACAAATATATTGCGGAATCGGGTGACCTTTCTTTTATTGATGAGGTAATTCCTTTTGCGAACAAGGATGAAGGAACGGTATATGAGCACTTGAAACGCGCTATTGATTTTTCTATGAACCATCTGGGCATCCATGGAATGCCGGCAGGTTTATATGCAGATTGGAATGATTGTCTGCGTTTGGGGAAAAATGGAGAGTCCTCTTTTGTGGCATTCCAGTTCTACTATGCAATGACGATTTTGAAAAAGTTTGCTGCGTATAAGAAAGATACGGAGTATATCCGTTATCTGGATGAGAGCCAGGCTGCTTTAGGGAAGGTAATAGAAGAGTTCTGTTGGAATGAGGATCGCTTTATTCGTGGATTCACAGAGGCAGGGGAAGTCATCGGTGAGCGAAATGCACCGGAGGCAAACCTGTGGTTAAATCCTCAGAGCTGGAGTGTAATCAGTGGATATGCTTCCGAGGAACAGGCAGATGCAGCATTGAATAACGTATATGAAAAGCTGAATACGGAATACGGTGCAATTCTGATGGACCCGCCATATCATGAGCATGCATTTGATGGAGCGCTGGCGGTAATTTATAATGCCGGAACAAAAGAAAATGCGGGAGTTTTCTCACAATCCCAAGGTTGGATTATTTTGGCGGAGGCGTTGCGCGGACATGGAAATCGCGCATTTACCTACTTTATTGAGAATGCGCCGGCGGCACAGAACGACAGAGCGGAAACACGTGTGTTAGAGCCGTATTGCTATGGTCAGTTTACAGAGGGAAAAGCAAGTCCGATGTTTGGTCGTTCCCATGTGCATTGGCTGACCGGTACCGCATCTACGATTATGGTTGGGTGCGTGGAGGGTATCCTTGGTATGCGGCCGGATTTCTATGGACTTAAAATTGCACCGTCTGTGCCAAAGACATGGGAATCCTTTGAGATGGAAAAAGATTTTCGAGGAAAGCATTTGCATATTACGGTAAAGAATCCGGGGCATGTGGAATCCGGTTGTAAAAAGCTTATCGTAAACGGAAAAGAGATGGAGAGCAATTACATTCCGGAGCACATGCTGGCGGAAGAAAATACGGTAGAACTTGTAATGTCATAAGAGAATTTAGGAATTAAGAAAAACAGGGTAAATGGAGAAATCCACTTATCCTGTTTTTTATGAAAGAAACTGTCGCTTAAAAATTTAAACGGAAGACGGGTGCCAGTTGCTGCGGAAATGTTTTGTGCGATACTTGTGCGGGGTAGTTCCGGTTTTTTTCTGAAATACCTGAATAAAATGGCTCTGCGAAGAAAATGCCAGATAATTGGAGATATCTACCATGCTGTAATCAGAGTATTGCAGTAGATTTTTTGCTTTTTCTATTTTGAGGTTTAAGATATATTCACTGATGGGAATACCGATTTCCTTGTGGAAAAGCTTGGACAAGTAGCTTTCCGACAGTTTTAAATGTGCCGCTAGGTCTTTTATGGTAATCCGGCAATGGATATGACTATATATATAGTCCATGCATAATACAACCGGCTTGGAAAGAACTTCACTTTTTCGGATAATCAGCATCTGATTGCAAAAATCAAGACACATTTTATCGTGCAAATCAGCGATTTCGGCAATGGTGTGAAGTTTATCCATCTTCTGGATATAGAAATCGCTTAAGCTGTAAGCCTTTTCCTGCTCCATGCCGCTGTAAACACAATAGCGCGTAATCATTGCAGTTGTAATGACAAAATGATAGCGCATATTTTGTATCGGATTTTCTGACAAAGTGCCCATTCCGTCCGGATTGACAAATGTTTCATTGTAACAATTTTCTCTTACATAATCAATGTTGCCTGCAGCAATCGCGATGTAGAAGGTAAATTCATTTTCTACCGCACGGTGCGCTAAGAGCATTTCATGTTGAACAAATTCACTGCGATACCATTCTTTTTCCAGATTCATAGTAGTAGCTCCTGTTTTTTTCTTGTTTCAATAATAGCATTAAAATGACAAAAAAACAAACAAATTGATATTTTAAAGAAAAGGTTTTTCCTATAATGGGTATTGTTCAAAGGAACACATAGTATGAAAAAAACAGGAGGTCATTTTTATGAAAAGGAAAGTAGTAAGTGTATTATTAGTTGCAGCGATGTCTGTTGGTATGCTTGCAGGCTGCGGACAGGAAAAGGCAGTAGCTGATAATGGTGGGGAAAGTGCAAAAGCAGAGGCAACGGAGAATAACGTGGCAGATGCAGATGCAGCAGCAGAAGAAGGCAAAGTGCTCAATATTTATTGCTGGAATGAGGTGTTCAAGACTCGTCTGACAGACCATTATCCGGGATATGAAGTGGTAGATGGAACACATGGAACTATCGGAGATGTATCTGTCGTATGGAATATTACACCGAGTGATGACAATGCATATCAGAACAATTTGGATACGACACTGCTTGCACAGGAAGGTGCAGCAGCAGATGATAAGATTGATATTTTCTTAGTGGAGGCTGACTACGCATTAAAATATGTTGATACTGATTACACAATGGCAGTTTCAGATCTTGGCATCACAGATGCAGATTTGGCAAATCAGTATCAGTACACCAAGGATGTTGTTACAGATTCTAACGGTAAATTAAAAGGCGTTTCATGGCAGGGCTGCCCGGGCGCATTGTTCTATAACCGTGAAGTTGCAAAGGAAGTACTCGGAACAGACGATCCGGCAGAAGTACAGAAAGCGGTTGCTGATTGGGATACCTTTAATCAGACAGCAGATACGATGAAAGCAGCCGGTTATTATATGACATCTTCCGTAAACGATACTTACCGTGTATATTCAAACAATGTAAGCTCTAAATGGGTTAATGACGGCAAGATTAGCATTGATGAGAACATTATGAAGTGGGTAGAAGATTCCAAGGCATTATATGATGCAGGAGAGACAGGTACTCATGAGATGTGGAGTGATGACTGGAAAAAAGGTTTCTATCCGGACGGAAATGTATTCTGCTACTTTGGACCGGCTTGGTTGATTAACTTCTGTATGGCAGCAGATGACGAAGGAAGTATTGCAAACTTAGGCGGTTGGGGTGCAACCGAAGGACCACAGGGCTTCTTCTGGGGCGGTACATGGATTTGCGCAGCAACCGGAACGGATAACCAAAGTCTTGTAAAAGACATTATTCTTCAGATGACAGCCAACGAAGATATTATGAAAGAAATCGTTGTTGCAGATGATGATTTTGTAAACAACAAACCGGCGATGGAAGCCATGGCAGAAGATACCGGCTACTCCAGCAAGGTATTGGGCGGACAGAATCCACTTGCTATGTACTGCGCAGGTGCAGAGAAGATTGACCTTAGCAACCAGTCTCCATACGATCAGGCATGTACAGAGGAGTTCCAGCATGCAATGAAAAATTACTTCGAGGGCAATGCGACATTAGAGGAGTCATTGGATTTGTTCTACAAATCAGTCGTAGAGAAACATCCGGAACTGACATACTAATTGTGGATAATATCTGAATCTGCAGGATGTATATTGCCGTGCCTGCCGGACTGAAAGGAAGGCAGGCATGGCTAAATCCATGCAATAAAATTTGCCAATTATGCGCATCTCGCGGATATAGAGTTAGTCTACCGATGCCGCTCGTGCGCGAAGGGTTCGCAAGCAAACTCTTATTAGTAATTCAAATCGCAGAGTTGACAGCAGCTTTGCACAAGATGTTTGAGAAAATTTTGCGAAAATAGACAAGCAGAGATGCTGTGAGTTTTGAGAGTGAAAGTAATAAAAGGGGTCAGATGTGATGAAGAGAAATGCCAAGGTGGTTCGGTACAACAAATGGGGGTATATATTCCTAATACCATTTATTGTGGTATACGGGGTGTTCCAGTTAGTGCCGTTAATAACGACAATCTATAACAGCTTTTTTGAAAACTATATGTCGGGACTGATGCAGATTGGACCGAATTTTGTGGGATTAGAAAATTATAAGAGCCTGTTTGCACAGGGGGACATTTGGGTTTATGCGAAGAACACGATGGTGCTGTGGATTATGTGTTTCATACCGCAGATTTTTCTGTCGCTGCTTCTCGGAGCATGGTTCTCCGATGTGCGTCTGAAATTAAAAGGCTCCAGATTCTTTAAGACGGTAATCTATTTGCCGAACTTAATCATGGCATCTGCATTTTCGATGCTGTTCTTTACGTTATTTTCGGATGGAGGTCCCATCAACTCGTTGTTGATGCAGATTGGATTTATTGATACGCCATACAAGTTTCTTTCCAATACCTGGAGTGCCAGAGGACTGATTGCATTTATGAACTGCCTGATGTGGTTTGGAAATACAACGATTCTTTTGATGGCGGGTATGATGGGAATTGACACTTCATTGTTTGAGGCGGCAGAGGTGGACGGTGCGACCTCCACACAGGTATTCTTCAAAATTACATTGCCGTTGCTTCGACCGATTCTGGTGTATGTCATGATTACGTCGTTGATTGGTGGTCTGCAGTTGTTTGATGTACCACAGATTTTGACAAACGGAACGGGAGATCCGATGCGTACGACGATGACGCTGATTATGTTCCTGAATAAACATTTGTATAGTAAGAATTACGGTATGGCGGGAGCCTTATCTGTTATCCTGTTTATTATTACCGGTATCCTCAGCTTGATTGTATTTAAGGTAACCGGCAACGACAAGCGGAAGGGGTGA
>JALEKJ010000019.1 GCA_022771695.1 Roseburia sp.
CGCGTATGCGCATATACTCACATCGCACATTTGAGCGAAGCGAAAATGTGCTCGAAGGGATTCGAACCCCCGACCCACGGCTTAGAAGGCCGTTGCTCTATCCAGCTGAGCTACGAACACATATCCAAATGGATGTTAAAATCTGCTTAGCAGATTTTAAGCGGGTGATGGGAATCGAACCCACGTATCCAGCTTGGAAGGCTGGTGTTCTACCATTGAACTACACCCGCGTAAAGTCGGGGTGACAGGATTCGAACCTGCGACCTCCTGGTCCCAAACCAGGCGCTCTAGCCAAGCTGAGCCACACCCCGAAGGATTATTCATAACGACCGCCCGGCGGTTTTTCCTGTCCTTTCCGTGACGCAAAAATTATTATATAGGACACCCATTAAAAAGTCAACATCTTTTTTTATTTTTTTTACAAATAAATGATTTCAAAGTGCGCCTCCCCATCTTTATCGATTTCCATTAGGATGCAAGACGGTTTTCTTCCCTCCTGTCTTGGGTAGGAAATGCTACCCGGATTGAGCGCAATGACCCCTTCTTTTCCATAATCAATAATTGGTCTATGGGTGTGACCAAACATTACGATGTCATATTTTCGCGCGGCCGCCTCCTCCTCAATCTCTGCAATTCCCATATTTACACCATAATAGTGCCCGTGTGTAAGTAGCACACGATATTTGCCGAGTTGCAGCGACTTTTCTCTCGGAAGGTCCGAAAAGAAATCATTGTTACCTGCAATAATTTCAACCGGACATCCTGCCAATACCTCGATATAGTCCTCCTCCCCTTCCGCATCGCCTAGATGAATCAACATATCTATCGGTTGCATACACTCTAATATCTCTATTAAATTATCATGTCTTCTATGCGTATCACTCACAATCAGTATCTTCATAAGTACCCTTCCCGCCCGTTTAAAATCCGTACTGATGCAGCAATTTCTTCATTGCACGCAATGCTTTTCCGCGATGGCTGATGGCATTCTTCTGTTCCTCTGTGAGTTCTGCAGTAGAGCACTGGTATTCATCCACGTAAAAAATCGGATCATAGCCAAAGCCGTTCGCGCCCGCCGGCTTATCTCCGATATATCCCTCGATTGTTTCCCTCGTCACAAGCACTTGTTTATCCGGCAATACTGCTGCAATCGCGCAGACAAAGCGCGCGGTACGTTTCTCTTTTGGCACGCCCAAAAGCCGGTCAAGAATTGCCTGATTTTTAATCTCATAGGAGGTATCCTCGCCCATATAACGCGCAGAATACACACCCGGCTCCTTGTTCAGGTAATCTACCTCCAAACCGGAGTCGTCCGCAAGCACAATATCATCTGTATATGCAGCAATCGCTTCTGCTTTGATTCTCGCGTTCGCCTCAAATGTATCTCCGTCTTCCTCGATATCAACGGTAATTCCTGCCTCTTTCATGGATACAATCTCCACGTCCATATCCGCCATGATTTCTCTGATTTCACGCATTTTCCCCGCGTTTCCTGTTGCAAAAACTATTCTCTTCACGTAAACTCCAACCTTTCCTCACCTAGTATCCTTCTTCAAATGCCCGAAGGATTGCTTCGTAAATTCCCTCTGCAGCCTGTCTTTGATATTCCTCGGTCCGCAAAAGATCTAATTCCTCCTGATTTGTCATAAATCCGACTTCAATTAATGCCACCGGCACCTCACTGGTACGAATAATATAAATACTGTTGCCCTCCACAAGTCCTTTGTTCCTGCTTCCGAGTGCAGATGTCACTTCTTCTAAGCATATCTCGGCAAATGCCTCACTCTCTGCCGAAGTCTCTGAATACATGACCTGTGTGCCTTTGGTTCCAGACATTCTGCCGCTCCGCGTAGAATTGTTATGTATGCTGATAAACAAATTCGCATTCGACTTGTTTGCCAGTTGCACTCTCTGATCAAACGTAGGATTGCTGTCATCCGTTCTCGTATAATACACACCGATATTTTCATCACATTCTTCAAATATTTTCTGAAGCTGTAGCACGATTGTCAAGTCAATATCTTTTTCCTTCACACTTTGCTTCGTTGCTCCGGGTGCCCTTCCGCCATGTCCGGCATCAATCACGACAACTTTATCATAGACTTCCTGCGGTGTCAAAAAATTAAAATAGTAATAATTTTCGTCATAAGTCATATCCAGTTCATATACCCGGTCGGTAACAATTTCAATAATACCTTTCCCATTCTGTTTTGCATAGGACAGGTTATCAATGTAACTGCTGCTACCCGCAATCGGATAACTGTCAAAGTACGCCACGTCTGTTCCCGGTATTTCAACACGGACCGTCTGCGTAACATAGTCATTGCTGACCTGCACCTCGGCACCATTTATTCCCTCCGGGAGTCGGATGCTAAGCTGCCCTTTCTGTGTGTCTGCACTTCCCTCATCTTTTAATACAAGGTCTTGCATCTGCATCTGGCTATCTGCATACTCCGCTTCTGCCAAACGCCTCTCCCGCGCCTCCATATCTATCGTATGAATGTGTGGAAGATATGGAATGAGCACACATACGAAAACCGTCAACACTGCAAGAGAGATGGCTGCAATTTTTAATGCTTTCTCTTCCATGTAACTCAAATTCCTTTTACTGATTATTGCTAAACGCCTTAATACACAGATTGCACTTTTCTACCGTGTCTGCGCTTTTCCAATTTACACCATTGGCGCTGATATAGCTCTCACCATCATCTAAAATGACATTCTGCGTCGCTTTGTCTGCCGCGTACTCGATTGCCATCGGACGTATGGAGTTTGGCGTTATAATGTGCAGTACGACTGCATAGCGCTCTCCTGCCTCCAGGGAAATCCCCTGATTAAACTCTATCGTATAATATCCTGCATTGCTCAACGTTCCGGATGCTACCGGTATCCTCTCCGAAAAAGAGGCTTCATTTTCAAAATTACGCACTACATAAAGTTCATACTGTGTATCTTTCCCCGTAGCATAAAAACTTGCCGCAACAAGTTCCTCTGCCTGTGCAGTCGTGTAAACATTCGCACCATAAATACTGTCCTTATTGTAGCCAAGCTGTCCAACCCAGCCGCACAAGTCACTCTGATAGATGTTATCATAATTATCGATATCTTCTACTTTCGTATAAACCACATTATGCGTTCCGACATTGGTATCATAATAAGAAATATAGAATACACCATCTTGTCCGAATTCCTCACCCCAACTGTTCTGGCAGATAAAGGCTCCGTCTCCTTCTAAGTCAACGCTGAAATTTTCCTTTGGATAACTGTCGTCCCAGCCTATAATGGTTACATCATGATTTGGCTTTTCTGTACCAATATAGCAGTAAGCATCTGTCTCCTTATTATAATAAGGCGATTTTGATTGTGAACTGCGAAGTCCGTTATAAATGGATGTCTGCACTCCACCATACTTAAATACAGCTTCTTTGATTTTCTCATAATCTTTTCCATCAATCACCTGTATCTCCTGCACGTGCTTAACCGCTGTCAGACTATCGTTTGTCACACCGTCGCCGTACGGATCATCCGCCTCGTAAACAGGTCCCTTCCATGCCGCCAGATACGCCATTCCCATCGTGTACTCACCGCCCTCAGCCTGTGAGAGATTAAAGCCATTGTTCAAGGTCATATGGTCTGCCGAATACCGACACTCTTCCTCCGGCAAAAGCGAGGATTCCAGTGCCCCCAACGCCGCAAACGCCCAACAGGTTCCATAGGAGCCCTGATTGCGCACTGTTGATACACGTCCTTTTTCCCGCAAATCATACTTGGTCGGAATGATCGTTGTCGCTTCCGAGGCATCAATTGCAGAAGCCATATTTTCTTGTATGTTCCACGTATAAGAATAGTCCAGATAATTTGACAAATCGTTAAGACTGACATAATATGCATCTTCCATCTTCGTAAATGGAGAGACAAGCTCCTTCGACTTGCCATTTACATCCGCCAGATACGAATCCAATGAAAACGTAATCTCGCTGGAATGCTTCTCGACAAGAAGACTCTCTCCGTCATATACATGAGCGCTGCAATTAAGTGCCTCCCGCAAAATTGTCACGGGAACCATGATATTGAGATTGTCATCCATATAAAAAGAGTAGTCCTCATTCGTGTATTCTTTATTATCAATTACAAGAGATAGCAGGTTATCATTTACACTGGACGCAATTAACGGGTTCCATATCTCTGCTTCCAGCTCGGCCCCTCGAAAGCGCTGGATTTCTTCATACTCAGACCCGAATGTATTAAATTTTAAAAAAATTGCTATTACTAAGAGTATTGCAAAAAATACATATTGCTTGGAATATTTCATTCATACCTCCGCGGCACACGCTTAATCCTTTTTCCGTTTCGGTGGCTTCGGCCCCATGAACTGATAAAAATATGTTTTCAACATGCCGTTATAAATCTTGCGGTTCTTGTCCGCCTTTCTTCCGATATAACGTTCGGCATCCTCATAGCTGGTAATCATATACATAGACCAGGAATCAAGTCCGCGATATGCCTCTCCAATCTGTGTATAAAGTTCCGGCAAATCTGCCTTGTCCTCCAATCGCTCGCCATAAGGCGGATTGGTAATAATAAATCCATACTTTTTCGGATGACGAAGCTCTGCCACCGGACGCTGTTGGAAGTGAATTAGATGCTCCACCCCCGCACGTTTCGCATTCTCTCGCGCCGCCTTTATCACATCGCCGTCAATGTCATACCCTTGGATGTCTACCTCAACATCCGTATGTACCATCTCCTGCGCTTCTTTTACACATTCATACCACAGTTTACGGTCAATCATGTTTGTCCACTGCTCCGCCGTAAATTCACGATTCATTCCCGGTGCAATTCCTGCTGCAATCATTGCCGCTTCAATCGGGAATGTGCCGCTACCGCAGAACGGGTCTACTAAAATGCGGTCCGGTCTCCACGGTGTCAATAATAAAAGCGCCGCTGCCAATGTCTCCGTCAGCGGAGCCTTGCTCGTCATGGTACGATAGCCTCTCTTATGAAGAGACTCTCCCGAGGTATCCAGCGTCACCGTAACCTCGTCCTTTAGCAAAAAAATACGAACAGGATACGGCGCTCCATCCTCCGGGAACCACTCCACATCATAGCGCTGTTTCATGCGCTCCACCATTGCCTTTTTTGCAATGGACTGGATGTCTGACGGGCTAAAAAGCTTACTCTTGATAGAAGATGCTTTTTTCACCCAAAACTTTCCGTCTGCCGGAATATATTCTTCCCACGGCAGATTCTTGATTCCGCAGAATAGCTCCTCGAACGTCGTCGCCTTAAATCTACCTACCTGTATTAGGACACGCTCCGCCGTGCGAAGAAAAATATTGGCACGGCAGATTGCTTCCGCATCCCCTATAAATGAAATTCGGCCATCTTCTACCTGACTGATTTCATATCCCAAATCATAAATTTCTCTTTTTAATACTGCTTCCAATCCGAAATGGCATGGAACTACAAGTTCATATGTTTTCATAAATCTCCTCTTGCATTTTATGTCTAATTTCCTAGTATTATATTATCCGTTCTAAAATTCTCTGTCAATGGAAATAAAACGCTTCATTGCTTCTATTCCGCCAACTACCGTATATACCTCATATCCAGCCTTCCCAAGCTTACGCGCCGCAAGAAGACTTGTGCTTCCATAATCACAATATAAAATCATTGCCCTCCTTCTTGGTAGCCTTTGCATCCATCCTTCTATACTATCATAGGGAAAATTTCTTGCTCCGGGAAAATGATACTGCTGATATGCCTCCGGCTCACGCACATCAATCATGACTGCTCCTCTATTCTTTCGGATATGCTCAATTTCTCTTGGTTGAATAATCTGATAGTCCATATACCGTTCCTCCTCCGACTAAAATAAAGAATCCTCTATTGGCTAAAAAAAACAGATTACAAAGCTTCACTCTGTAATCTGTTTTCGCTTTCTACATCTTATGCTGTTGTCTCATTTTCCGTGACTGTAGGATGCTTAATAGTTGTTAGAACCTGTGCTGTTCTGTCCGGATGCATTGGATGTCTTATTTGTGGACTTATTAGAGGTCTTGTTGCTTGTGGTGTTAGAACCTGCGTTGTTAGAACCTGTACCATTCTGTCCGCTGTTGTTAGAACCTGTGCTGTTCTGTCCGTTACTGTTTCTGTAATTGTCCTGTGTATCTGCGTTTTTTGCCATTTTTCCTCCATTCCGGCACCATTTCGGTGCCCCTTTATCAATTTGCTTACTGCAAGGATATTATTTGGAGTTCTGCAGAAAATATACTAACAATCACAGATATTTTGCTATCATTGCATTCAGATTATGAATTGCTTTTTTATTTTGAATAGGCTATACTAAGCTTGTGATATATGTATCGTTTTTGATATATGTATCATGTTATACCCCTTATTAATTATTTATACTCCCCTCAGAAAAAGCCAAGCGCGACGTACATTTTGTACATCGCACTCGGCTTTTTCTATGCTGTCTTTTATAAACTATAGTAATCTAAATTATCCACAAGCTCCTGCGTAATCTTTCCGCCGGCCTTCTGGTACTTATCATATACGCCCTGAATTCGCTGTATCTTCTTTACATTGTTTATATCAAACCGATGCAGTGCAGACTCATACATTGGATTCGTCTTGAGTTCTTCCCTGATTGCCTTTGCGAACGGACAATATGCAATCAATATCTCTCTCGTCACTTTGTTCAGACGATAACTTCCCTTTGATTCATATTTAATCCAGTTCTGGTAATCTTTTACAAATACCTCTCGGTAATTGTTTCTACCACGAAGCAGCGCACTCTTGACTTTTTCTTTTGCCTCCGGAGAAAGCTCATGATTCTTACGGTAGAACTGCAGATAGTCGCAATACTCTGCCGTCAGAGATTTCTCACGAATATCATTCCAATGAACTCCCTGAATCTTTCTGCAGATTTCCCAACGATATCTTCCCATCGTTTCAATCATCATATCGTCGATATCTACTGCTGTAAAGATTGGGAACATAAACCTCGCAGAGGTATCTCTTCTTACGCCTGCAGTTTCCTGCCACATCTGGGCTCTGGTTCCGGCATTCGGCATCAGTATGATATCCGGCATGATTTCCTTCATAATCATCTCTCGGTTGATTCCCTTATCCGGATCAGAAAACTGCGTTTCGCGGTAAAATACAGAATAATCAATCGCACGAACCTTATTAATCGCATCCTCCAGTTTCTGCGCCGTAACGAGCATCTTATCAATAGAGTTAATTAAATCATACTCCCCAAGAATCGGACAAAATGTAGATATCTTACCATAGGTAACACGGTTACCGCTGACAAACATATTCTGCATCTCATACTTCACTTTATACTCGCTATTCGCCATCAGCTTCTTCTGCTGTTCCTGCGTAATTTTTCCATTCTTACGCATATCTGCAAGATATGCCGGGTAATCCATATCAAACTCATTCTTGGAAGGCTCGTTCCTGCCCTCGTATACGCTCTTTAACCAGTCATAAATTGTATATACATGCTCAGATCTGCATACATCCAAATGCTCCGTCAGGTCATATAAAACATTTGCATTCTCTTCACCTGCCATCTGCACATCCATAAAGCCAAAATTCAAGAACATCTCAAGAATCGGTGTTAACCCATCCTCATCCTTTACTGCTTTCATAAAGACCTTCTGATATACATCATAAAATACTTGTGTCAAGCGCTTTCGTAAACCAAATGCTTCCGGCTCTGTAGACAAGATATCCGGAAGATTCAAATATTTCTGAATCAGACTTCTGATTTCCTCTGCTTCTTTCTCCTCATACTCAGCAAAAGTCAGAATATGCAACAGACAATCCTCTCCTGTACTATCTGCTTCGTCTTCCCAATTTCCCTCCTCATCTTCCGGCTCCGCAGCTTCCGGTTCTGCATATGCTCCGTTTGCTACAGAAAAGTCCTGACTCTGATAGGAACCCACTCTTGCAGTTACAAGCTTCTCCTCATAAATACCGAGCTTTTTGATAACCTCTGCCATGCGGTCCATATTATCCGTCAAAGGTTTGACGTCATAGTTCTTTGCGTTTGCCTGCATCAATAAATCATAGTACAATGCAAAGATATCTTTTCCTGCTGTAGAAAGCAGTATCTCGCGATTGTAGCTTAAATATTCTGCCATCTCAATAATTCCCTGAGTCACACGTCTTGTCTGATAGCATGCCTCCATTATTGCTCCAATGCACAGGCTGTCATCCTTCTGCATCAACCGCAGGTATTCCTCCAAATATCCCTGTGTCAGACTTGCACTATTATTCACTTCCCAATTCTCTGCTCGATGAACCATCTCAAGCGGTTTGAAATTATCAATTCGATTAAAGCTCTGCTCCTCTAAATGATATCTTGCACAAAACGATGTATAATCGTTATATTCATTCTCCACAAAAGAATGAAACTGTCTTACGAGATTCTGAAATCCTGCATATGTCTTAAGAAGCATCTGACGCTGATTCAGTGCAGCGCGGAGTAATGTACTTCTCATGCTTGCCTGTCCGTGAATCGCAGCCTTTAAATCATCTGCTGACTCAAAAGGAAATACTGCAAGAACAGAGTCTGCACCAGCGATATAGTCGCAAAGATAGCGGTCATTCTCAGAAATACCAATGACCGAATCCTTGCCCAACACAACTCTTGCATAGGAATTACGCTGGATAACCATACCTTCAAGTACAATGTACCACTTTCGTACTTTGTCTTTCTGCTTTGCAATAATCTGGTTCTTCTGTACCTTTACTGTAGCCATACCTTCCATATTGATGCTCTACTCCTTTTCGCTCTGCCTTTAGGAATGTTATTTCAATATTCCTTAAGCCCTTTTTATGGTTAATAGTTCCGTTAACAGTTGATTTGCCACATCCTCTTTGCTCATTAATGTAAGTTGCTTTTCTCCCTCACGGGTAATCAAGGTAACCACATTGGTATCAGTTCCAAATCCTGCCCCTTCCACCTTTAGATTATTTGCTACTATCATATCAAGATTCTTCTTTTGAAGCTTCGCTCTGGAATTCTCAAGCATATTCTCTGTTTCCATCGAAAAACCGCACAGAATTGCCTTTCCTTTATCTGCTCCCAGCTCTGCCAAAATATCCCTCGTTCTCTCCAATTCAATTCTGGCATCACCTGCCTGCTTTTTTACCTTCTGCTCTGCAACCACTGCCGGGCGATAGTCTGCGACCGCTGCAGCCTTAATGATCATGTCCTGCTGTTTCGCTCTGGCAGTCACAGCCTCATACATCTCCTGCGCAGTAGTAACCGGAACTATATCTACAAACATCGGCGCTTCAAGTGCAGTCGGACCACTCACCAACGTAACGCTGGCACCACGATACATCGCCGTCTTTGCAATCGCATATCCCATCTTACCGGTCGAGTGATTTGTAATATAGCGCACCGGATCAATCGCTTCCTGCGTAGGTCCTGCTGTCACAAGGACATTCATCCCCTCCATGTCCTTAGGGAATGCAAGTTCCCGAATAACATACTCCACTAAAGTCTCTTCTGCCGGGAGCTTTCCGTCACCGGTATCGCCGTTTGCCAGCATACCGCGTATCGGTTCAATAATCTCATACCCGTGGCGTTTTAATTTCTCAATATTCTCCTGCACAATCGAATTGTGATACATATTGTGATTCATGGCTGGTGCAATCAGGCACTTGCAAGTGCAAGCCATGACGGTAGTTGTCAGCATATCATCTGCTATACCGTTTGCAATCTTGCCTATTACATTTGCAGTTGCCGGTGCTATCAACACTAAATCCGCCTGCTTTGCCAAGGCTACATGCTCTACTGAAAATTCAAAGTTACGATCGAATGTATCGATAATACATTTATTTGCCGTCAATGTTTCAAATGTGGTCGGCGTAATAAAATTAGTTGCATTTTGTGTCATCAGGACGTGAACATTACAATAAAGCTTCTTCAGCATACGTGCCACATTCGGCATCTTATACGCTGCAATGCCGCCCGTTACACCTAAAAGTACTGTCTTTCCCTGCAGCATACTCATAACCCTCCTATCGCAAATAACGCTTCAACGCCTTACATACCGCTGTCGTAAGTACTGCCGCCACAATCGCTTCCGGAATCCCGTTCGCCGCAATAATGCCAAGAATTGCACTGTATACAGTGTCTGCTGCAATCTGCTTTGCCGCTGCGAACTCGTCACAGAAACAAAAATATATTAAATTCATTACTAACAAAGTATTCGTAAGCGCTCCAACAATACCCGCAACCGGAAGTGCAATCCAGTCACCGGCCCCTTTTTCCTTAAAAAGCTTACGTATTCCTACATACACGAAATACGGGACAACACCTACCAGAATTCTCGGGACAAAACAAATGATAATACTCCAAAAATTCCCACCAATCTCTCCCAAAGAATAAAACGGAGAGAATGCAAAAGATAACAGGCTCGGATTAAACGTGTTATTAATCAAGCTTGTACATCCAAATACAAATCCAAGAAAACCGCCCTTTTTCGGTCCAAGCATAATGGATCCGATAATTACCGGCACATGGATTAATGTGGCTTTAATCACCACCAGGTTGATATAACCTACATATGGCACGAATGCCATCATAATGATGATAGCCGTAAATAAAGCTGTCAATACCATCTGATACGTCTTTTTATTTGTCATATTTTCCTCCTGCTCTCGTTCACGGGCTGCTGCCACTTGGATACGATGCGTTCTATATCTTATTATTTTATACTCTTTTCATTTATTTAGCAATGATTTCCTCATTTATAGCATAAGAATTTACCAAAAAAGCAGGCGCTTTTGCGCCCGCTTTTTTATACCATAGCCTTTACATAATGCGTTACTTGTTTCATTTTCTGAATAAACAGGTTATCCAATTCATAGAATGCCAATCCCATCGGTACAGACACAAGAATATTGAACGGCACGGCTATATACCATACAGTCTGCATAATTGCTCCGCCAAGTTCAAAGTGATAATAGACCATCTGTACAAGGAAAATGTGATAGGATGCCTGACCAATCCATGTCAGCAACCGTCCAAGTATTCCCGGAATCCTGCTATGATAGAATCTGCGGAACAAAAGAATCACGATTGGAAAGATGTAGAATGCCACCGGCATTGCCGTCGTTTTCCAATAGTCAAAGAGCATTAAGTCTTTATTGAATCCAAAAACCGCCACAATATATGCAAATCCCACCAAAAACATGGTCCACATCTGATAACGCTTTACACGATGTTCCGGATGCAGATAAAGATAACATCCAAATGCAATCAGCAGCAGATATCTTCCTATACTCAAACGATAAAAATATTTGTCAACTTCAAATATTTTTACCGCAATTTCAAACAACAGATTTGCCACACCTGCTACTGCAATTCCGACTTTTGCATTCCTGTCTACCAAAATATAAATAATCGGAAAGATGATTAAAAGCTGCAACATAACAGGTACATAGTAGCTACCCGGTCCATATGCACCCAATAAGAAAATACGCAGCGGATGAATTGCTCGCTCCTCAACAACCAATAATGCAATTTCAATGAGACATATTGCAAAAAATGGTACTAGGAATCGTATAAGCTTCGGTTTCATTATATTCCAACCATACATTTTTCCTAATTTTCCATCTGCCTTCTTGCAGTTTGACATAGCGAAATTATAACCGCTGATAATCATAAATACTGGCACTGCCATATTAATCAGCATCGTAAAAAATGGTGATGTCTTATCCGTCCAATCATAATGCGTAATAATAACCATAAGTACACAGATTGCTTTCAGATAATCTAAAAATTCGATTCTGTGCGTCCCACTTGCCTTAACGTTGCTTTCCTCTTTCATTTCCAGTCCCTCTTACAGTTTATATAAACACAATATCACATTGATATACGTCTAACAGATTCCATAACAATTCATATTCACACAATCATGTATATTACGCATTTTTGACCATATTTTCAATAGTAATTGTCGCTAAAAATGCAAATAAAAAAGCAGAAACATTTATTGCTTCTGCTTTCCACTACGTGCGTGAGAGGGCGCTGGATGTCCGGTGGACATCCGCTTTGCGCCGACCGCAGCGACAGCGAAGAACGAACCCTTTCGAGTCCGGTTCGGACTCGAAAAAAAAAAGAGATAGGATATTTCCTATCTCTTTTTTCTACGTGCGCGAGAGGATTCGAACCCCCGACACCTTGGTCCGTAGCCAAGTGCTCTATCCAGCTGAGCTACGCACACATATAAAATTATATTTTCACGCGTGGTAGCGCGTGAAAAATGCCGGCGACCGGAATCGAACCGGTACTGTGTCACCACAACAGGATTTTAAGTCCTGCGCGTCTGCCAGTTCCGCCACGCCGGCATATCACAAATTACTTTGTGAAAGTGGGACCTATA
>JALEKJ010000021.1 GCA_022771695.1 Roseburia sp.
ATGTTACGTTTACCTTCGGTCAGTTGTACTTTGTGTACGGGTTTCTTTTCTCTTGCCATAATAAAAGGCCTCCTATGATTTTAAATTTTATCATAGAAGACCCCATAAATCTTTATTTACAGAAAAACTTTCACAGACTCTGATTTAAATATACCGTATTATTAAATTTAAATAGCCCAGAGCAGATATTATCTTCCTGCTTTGGGCTATTTTCTGCATGCTTAATCATCACACAAAACGTTCCTACGGCATCAGCCCCAGAAATCATATTTATTCGTGAAAGCAGAATATACATTTCCTGTCGAACCATACTGGCAAGTCAGGCTCTCTACATTTGCCTTGGCATTATCAGAAATCCTTGTTGCCAGAAATGCCGTCTTAGACGAAAAAGTTCCTGATGCTCCAAAAAGTTTTTCCAGACTGTCTGTATCTGCGGTCTTCAACTTATCCTTATCAAGCACTGCAGTTCCATCTTTGGATATGGTAACACCAATATTCTCCAGTGCTTCACGGTTGTCCGTGGCTGCTTCCTGTAACATCTGACGGTAGAAATCATTTAATGGGTTGGAGGTCGTTATTAATGTCTTTAATGTATTATTATAGCTTTCCAGCAATGCTTCCACTCCCTCATAAATCTCTTGATTACTTCCACTTTCCCGTACTTTGGCAAATACAGACTCCTCTCCCTCTGTCATAAAAAATTCAGCTTTCTGCAACAACTGATCTGCTGCTTTTTCCAGCTTTTCGTAGCTACTCCTCTTTGCCGTATCTACGACACTGCTACTGTTCTTGTTCAAGGCACGAAGCAACGTGTTCTCTGAGCTTTCATTGCTGACATAACTCAGCAACGACGTGTTATTAATTGGCAATCCTGCCTTTCTTGCCGATTCGTTTAACATCTGTGTTGTGATTCTCATACTTTTCCTCCTTTTATCCTCCTGACTTCACTATTTTTCCTCCGAAATATATTCCAGATAGCTCTTTACAAAATCCTGATACTTATATTTGGATATGAGCAGCCTGTCCCCATTTTTCATCCACAGCTCTGTCCGATTATAACGTTCCACATATTTCATGTTGACCAGATATCCTTTATGTATCCGAAAAAAGTCCGGCTTCAGTTCTCTTTCCAAATCACTGATTTTGTCGTAATACTCAATTTTTTCCTGTTGCAGATATAAAACCACTTTCCTGTTACTGCTCTCAATATAGTAAATATCATCGGCAGAAACCCTTCTTGTTGTATTTCTGTTACGAACAAAAACTTCCTTTGCCCCCTCCTGCCTCTTTGCCACAAGATACTGGTATTCTCGCATCGCCTGCGCGAAAACTTTTTCAAAATCCCTTTCCCGGATTGGTTTTAAAATATACTGAAAAGCATTGACCGAAAAAGCCTCCGGCATATACTCCGGATTTCCTGTTACAAATATCAGGAGCGGGAGGCTTCCCCACACTGCTTCCTGTCTGCTTTCCATCTGGTTTCTAAGCTGCTTCGCCACATTCATTCCATCAGTGCCTTCCGCAGAAATATCCAGAAAAAGAATGTCGATTGGTTTTGCATCCTCACGATTCTGAATCTGCAATAGTTCTTCTCCCGATAAAAATTCTGTTATCTCGCAGGAAACATTCTGCTTCTGTATCAATTTTTGTATGTATATTCGGACATTTTCTTCATCATCGCAAATTGCTATGTTCAACTTTTTCACCTCAATTTTATGTCTCATAATTCTATCTGGGTATCGTCTTGCCTATATAATTATATTATCGGCAAAAGTCCTAAAAAAATTTTGAAAATGTAGTGACTGGACATTTGAATGTTGTGACTGGATTCTATATTATAAAACCCTCCCTTTTCCCGGCTCTTTTTTTGTGATGAAACGCAAAAAAAGACGTATGAAACTGTTACATCTCATACGCCTTAACTCTGATACTGTTATTCCGTTGCTTCCATCACAAGCGCCAGCACAAAAATTCCGATGCACGGAGCCAGATTGCAGAACATCCCCGCTTTTAAGCCCGCCATATCCGCAACAATTCCAATCAGCCACGGCATCACAATCGCTCCGATACCTGCCACAGGTAACATAACGCACATCCCTTTGCCAGACCTACCATCAAAAAGACCGCCATATTTCCAATGCTCATCAGCGATAGCATCGTACCTGTCACCCCATAAGAGAACCCATACTTTTTCTGCAGGATACTCACAATAATTCCACTTGATATCGCGCAGATGCCGCTAAAAAAAAGCCAGATATCCGGTATTCCGCAATCTTACACTCTGTTCTCCATAACTGTCGTCTTCGTTCCGGCACATTTCCACCGGATACTTTTCTCCTGTGTTTTCTTCTTTTCCGTCTATCACACCTATTGCCTCATTTCGAGAGTAATATTTTGTTCTTCTTGCATAATTCTTGTTTTTGATTGTATTTTTTTAAATATTATGCCAAAATCTATACAGAGGAGGAGCATACGCATGGAACATCCTGTTTTAACTTTTTTACAAAATTATCTTTCTGATTTACACATACAGTATGTGCTCGCAGACGGTGCCGATGTGGACTTATCCTCGTTGGACTTAGGGCTCCGCAACAGCATTTTAAAATGCTCGAAAGGCAATCAGAAGCACGCATTAAAAAAATTGGAAGCACATACCATCTATCATGTGATTGATTATTATGAATGCAGTTATTCTTTATTTCAGTTTCCGGACAAGCAGATTCTTTTCATCGGACCATACCTCACAAAAGAGATTTCTTTTCATGACATTCAGACGCTTATGAACAATCTGCAGATTCCGGCGGAGCTGTTTCCACAACTGCAGGATTATTACTATGCACTCCCTGCGATTACTGCAAAAACCGCATTTTTCTCCTTGCTGCGTCATGTCTATGCCGCCATCTTCGATTCAGAGCTTCCTTCGATTCAGTACTTAGACCTTAAACAGTCTGAGTCGCAGGAAAAGTTTTTAGAAACACACAGCTTTTTTGTACCGGAAGATGCGGTTTTAAGCATGCAGCTCTTAGAAGAACGCTATCATATAGAGGATGAATTGCTCGATGCCATCTCGCGCGGCAATTTGGCAAAAGCTCTCTCTGTCTCGGACACTATGGGGGCGATTCGTTTCGCTCCGCGCACGGACAATGAACTGCGCAACCGCAAAAACCTAATGATTACCTTCAATTCGCTGATGCGGCGTGCCGCCTATGTTGCGGGTGTACACCCTTTTTACATCGATGCCGTTTCAAGCAACTACGCGACACTGATTGAGCAATGTCGCACCGTAGACGAAACTCACGATATCACTCCCTACATGGTACGAAGCTATTGCGACCTTGTAGATAAACGAAGCATGAGTTCCTACTCGGAGCCTATCCGAAAAATCTTAGTCACCATAGACGCCTCCCTGACCGGAGATTTAAGCCTCAAACGCTTTGCAAACGACCTCTTTTTAAATACCAGCTACCTCTCAACCCTATTTAAAAAGGAGGTCGGCATGACGCTTACTGACTATGTAAATAAAAACCGAATCACATATGCACAAAAACATATAAAAAGCACAACGCTTTCCGTACAGGATATCGCTATCAAATCCGGAATCCCGGATATCCATTACTTTACCAGACTGTTTCGGCGTGAAACGGGCGTAACTCCCAGAGAATGGCGCAACCAATAGCCCGCACAGCGCCACATACAAAAACCGCACAGGGCGACCATTTGCTCGTCCTGTGCGGTTTCTTTTTAATTTATAAGAAAAATAGGTTTAGTCAACTCTCTTAATCTTGTTCAACTGCTCGTTAATTGCAAGCATCTGCTCTTTTGTCAGGCTCGGTCCTGCGGCACCCATTAAATTCATCATACGAATTACGGTAAAGCTTCCCAACATTTCAAACATCTTTGGATTTGCCATCGCTGCATTTGCCGGATTACCGTCTTTCTTATCACCGCCCATGGAACCCATCATCCGGCTCAGCATGCTCATGAAAAACTGCTTACCTTCTTCAGACTTCATAATATCCGAAAGCTTGTCATTCAAAGAGTAATATCCTTCCGGTGCTGTGATATCAAACCAGTTCAATACAGCCCCCTTCTCTTTCAAACGATATTCCTCATTGAAAGTATCTACCTTACGGATATGGCTCTCATCTCTGCACTCGCCTGCCACGGCTACCAGCGTAGACTCTCCTGCGTTTGGCACCTGGAAATAGAAGAAATGATCTTCCGCTTTCAGTTTACCAAGGCTCTTGCCGTTTACAAACAATTCCACCTCCGGAAGATTAGAGTATACGGTAACCTTTGTGGTATCTTCTACACGATCTATATAACGTTTTCCACAGATGTGTACGAATGGTTCATCGGATAACCACGCTTTGTAAGCATAGAAGGAATCCTTCTTATATTTACGGTCAAAAGTAACAAGCCCCTTGTGGTTTTGTCCGTTCTCGCCACCCTCATTTCGCGCATCTGCACCAAAGTCGAACATGTTCCATACATGGGTTGCCCACAGATATTTTCTGCTGAACAACTGCTTAATCAGTTCCTCATGATAGTATGCCTGATACTCCTCTGTGTAATCACCCTGCTGCGGGTCAGAGGTATGCCAGTTCAATGCCTCACATCCATACTCACTCATACCGATTGGAATGTTTGGAAACTCCTTGTGGAAGTTGTCAAGCCACGGACCGTTCATGGAGGTATCTCCGCCGTACCATCCGAAGTAGTGATTGTAAGAAATCGTATCCGGAATCTGAATGTACGGGTCATGAATATCACACATAGATACGACTGCCATAGTGGTAAGTCTTGTCTTATCCATCTCATGAACCATATCATTTAAGATATTGTGGTTCTCTAACAGATCAGGTGTAGAAGCTCCGGTCATTGTAATCTCATTAGACAGCCCCCAAACTACAATGGATGGGTGATTATAATTCTGTACAACCAACTCCTTCATCTGAGAAATCGTATTCTCACGACCTGTTGGCATATGACTGGAAATGTACGGAATCTCAGCCCAGATTACAAGCCCCTTCTCATCACACAGATCATAAAAGTATTGATCATGCTGATAATGCGCCAGACGAATCGTTGTCGCCCCCATCTCACAAATCAGTTCCATATCTTCCTCGTGGTGCTCCGGCAATAATGCGTTACCGATACCCCAGCGATCCTGATGGCGTGAAACACCGCGCAATGGATACTCCTCACCATTTAGGATAAAACCTCGCTCCGGATCAATCTGGTAAGTGCGGCATCCAAATCTGGCGCTGACATTATCTAAGGCGTCTTCTCCCTCTACGAGCACAACCTCTGCCGTATAAAGATATGGGTCTTTTCTACCGTTCCATAAATGAACAGCCGGAATATCTATAACAGCCTTGGTCTCCTCCGCGGAAACAGTCTTCTCCGCAAGAGTCTTTCCGTCCTTGTCTTTTACGGTATAAACAAGCTTCTGTCCTGCTTTTGCATTGGTTAAAAACACTTCCACTTCAACCTTCGCATCTTTTCCTGTAATCTCTGGAGTCACCTTAATACCCGGACCTCCGTAATAATCCAAATCAAAATGAGACTCACTTACCGCAATAATATTTACATTACGATAAAGTCCACCATAAAAGGTAAAGTCTGCATTCTGCGGATATACTCGGTCGTTCACACCATTGTCTACCGCAACCACAACCAGATTCTCTTCCCCGGTAAGAGCTTCTGTCATATTTACTCTCCAGGTAGAATATCCGCCGTCGTGGCTTGCCAGCTTCTTGCCGTTTACATATACATCAGCAGAAGCGTTTGCTCCGCGGAACTCTAAATAATACAAATCTGCTGCCGGGAGCTCACTCTTCTTTAATATATTTGCATAGTATGCAGTTCCACGATATAAATCGTTGCCACCGTCCTGTCCGTCAATTGCATTCCATGTGTGCGGCAAATTTACCCAGTACCATTTCTCAGGCATCTGCTGTGGCACGGCTGTCGCCTCTTTGGAAAACGCCCATTTGGTATTAAAGCTGATAATCTCTCTCATTGGTCACATTCCTCCGATTGTATTTGTTGTGGCAGGGCATCTATGTACCTCATGCCGTGTAAATAGGTTACATTGTTTCACTAACTGTATCTTATCACAAAGCTCCCTTTGTTTCTTTGGATATTCTTTGGAAAAACTGGCATAATTTTTTGTCAAAAGCATTTTTTGACAAGAAAGTACTAAAAATACCTATTGTGACACTTTCCTATTTTTGTTTTATTAGTAAAATATAAAATAGTATAGTAATACTAAAGTAACACTTTTTACAAATACAATACGTGAAAGGAGATATTATGAAATCAACCAATGATAACCACGCTTCCTCATCCGGAAGATCTATCAAGGCCATTATGCTCGGAGTATTGATTCCACTCATCCTGCTCGGGCAGCTTGCAAGTAACAGCTTTGCCTCTCACAACATCAGCGATTATGGAAATTCCGTTATTCACACAGATTTGGACAACGGCTATCTTGCTGCACAACAGGCTCTGGATACTTACTTCTGGGGTATCGAGTACCGTATGACGACCATGAGCATGACCGGCATTATCCAGCGCGATTTAAAAAATGGCGACTTTACCAACACACTTGGCATTCTCTCCGGCTTGAAGGGCGCAAATGATGTCATTACCGGAACCGTCTTTCGTTCTGAAGCAGGCGACAACCTCTCTGTTCCTTCTGTCAATTATAAGTCAAAGGGCATGAGCGCCATCATCGAGGACGAGTATTATGCGCTTGCCAAAGAAAATGAGAGCATCTGGGTAGGTCCTTATGAGGACAAGCTTACCGGTGTGATTACGCTTTCCGAATACCGTACCGTATGCGATGACAACGGCAAGATACTTGGTGTCATCGGAATGAGCATCAACTTCCATGATATTTCCCAGTACTTTAGTGAGCGTATTTTCAGTTCCACCGGTTATTCCCTGCTTCTAAAGCCTGATGGAACCATACTGTCCGACCATCAGGATATGTCCCGTGTTCACACGGTAACAGATAATCCTGAGCTTTTAGCAATTGCAGCAGAAACCGACGAAAGTGAAGGCACACTTCACATTAACGGAGGTACTTATTTTTATAAGGCATGCAACGTGCCTCGAACCGACTGGCGCATGGTCAGCATTATCAGCAGCAATGAGCATGACGATGTTACATCAAGAAGTACGATGATTCAGTACTCGATTACCTTTATCGTCATTCTTATCAGTCTACTGTGTGTATGGCTCTTAATCAGCATGATTACCAAGCGTCTGTACCACATTAAAAATGCCATGAACCTTGCCGGCAGCGGTAATCTTACCAGTTCCGTTGCGTTGAAAAACAACACTCCGAAAAAGATGGATGAGCTAGATATCATCGGTGATTCCTTCAACCGCATGACACAGGATTTCTCTGCTGCACTCGGTGATACCAAGGATACGCTTTCCCAGCTTTTGGAACGTAACAACGAATTAAAGGATGCTTTCCAGCAATTAACAGAAACTTCCCTTAACATCTCCGAATCCATGGAACAGGTGGCATCCGTCAGCGCAGAGCAGGCAGAGTCCACATCCGCAGTCGTAGCAGAGACCAACGATCTGTCCGAACATATTGAGGCCGTTTCCTCGTTAGTCAATACCATGCAGGACTCCTGCGGTACATTAAAGGATAAGACCAATACAGGTCTCACCATTGTAAATAATCTGGTAAGCAGTTCTGCTGAGACAATTCGTGCCACGGAAGAAATTACTACCAGCATCAATAACGTAGATACAAGTTCCAGAGAAATCGAGGATATCATCGGTCTGATCAACTCGATTTCCGACCAGACTAACCTTCTCGCACTAAACGCCTCCATCGAGGCAGCAAGAGCCGGAGATGCCGGCAAAGGATTTGCTGTTGTTGCTGATGAAATTCGCAATCTTGCAGAGCAGTCTCAGAATGCAACCGCAAATATACGTACCATTATTCAGACGATGCAGACAAAGATACAGGAAACCGTACATGCTGTCGCGGATGTAAATGCTGCCATGACCGCGCAAAATGACAATGTCCAGAACACGGAGACATCATTCAACAGCATCTATGAGGATGTCGATGCCCTACATCAACTTCTGGCTGAAGTGGAACAGAAAAACCACGCAATGGTTGCTCAGAAAGAAACCATTCTTTCCTCCATGCATGAGCTCTCTGCCGGAGTGGAAGAAACAACCGCTTCTACCTTTGAAGTCAGCTCAAACACCAGCCATCAGAAGGATATTACCGACAATCTGATGCAGCTTTCTGAGGAAATTGTTACCTGCAGCGACCAGCTAAGCCAAAAACTCGATATCTTCCAGTGTCGTTAAGATAACTTTTTCAGGAAAAAGGGTGTTCCCCAGGTCTTAAAATGACCGCGGGAACACCCTTTTCTTTTCCTGTATTAGCCTACTGCATTTGCTGTTTCACCTTTACAATGCGGATTAACGACTCATTGATACGCTCCTCGCTGATTGTTCCGTTCTTCACGGCATCTAACAAACCGTTGTAGGCCGTCTCATAATCCTCCGGCATGAGAATCATATCCGCGCCCGCCTGTACTGCCATAACCGCCGCTTCATCTGCACCATAATTCTCCGTAATAGCTCCTATATTCATCGCATCGGTAATAACAATACCGTTATACCCCATCTGCGTGCGCAGGATATCTGTAATCATCACCTTGGAAAGTGATGCCGGTGTATTATCGCCCGTCACACTCGGTGCCGCAATATGTCCGGCCATCACAAAGCATACATCCGCATTAATTGCACTCTGGAACGGAATAAGTTCTGCTGCCATAAGTTCCTCTAAGGTACGCCCCGTAGTTACCATTCCCTCATGGGAGTCTCCACTCACTGCTCCATGCCCCGGGAAATGCTTCACTGTTCCATAAATGCCTGCGTCGGAAAGTCCCTTCAATTCGGAGGTTACCATCTCTGCAACGAGCTGGCTGTCCGCTCCAAAGGAACGGTCTCCGATTGCATTGTTCTCCCCGTTCGTCAGGACGTCCGCAACCGGTGCAAAATCTACATTAAATCCAAGTTCTGACAGATACCCTCCGATGACAGTTCCTGCATTATAAGCATTCTGGCTGTCTCCGGTTGCGCCGATATCACTCATCGCTCCCACATCCGTCACTCCAAATGCACTGTTACCTGCAATGCGGGCTGCGCTTCCACCCTCTTCATCCACACACAAGAACGCAGGCAAGCCGATGCGTTCCGTCGCAATCGTCTGCATATTGGTAAGCATCGTAGCTGTCTGCTCATGGTCTTTTAAATTTCCCGACATATACACAATGCCTCCGACCGGGCGCTTATTATACCAATCCTTCGTCGTATCACCAGCCGCAGTTACTCCCGAAAAGCCGGTCAATGCATCCGGCGTCACCACAAACATCTGCGCAACCTTATCCTCTAAGGTCATACCTGCAATAAACTCTGCAGCCCTCGTAGTCGCTTCATCAATCACCGGAACAACCGGTGCTTCCACTTCCCCCGTCAAAAGTGCATCCTCTGTCTGGCTCTCTGTCTGTCCCTCCTCATCCGTCGGTGTATCCGTTAATACAAATTTGCTGACGGCAAATGCCACGCCCGCCACAAGCAGCGTCACAACCAGCATAAATATAATAAATATTACCGTTGCATTTTTCGTATCTTTCTGTCTTCTCTCTCTTCTCTCTTCGCGATTCATAAGTTCCCTCTCTTTAAAGCTTATCTAATGCAAAAGTAGCTCCATGGTCTGATTATAGCAAATCTTTCCAAGGAGCTAAAGACATATTTTTATCTTTTGCAAAATTTTAACTTTTATGTCATCATTCTATTCCACGCTCTTTGCATTCGGATAGATGCGTGCCATCCGTTCATCCGGGAATCGTTCATCCATCGTCTGCTGCCATCCGTTTTCCGCAGCAATTCCCCGTTCCCGCTCATCATATCGAATCAACGCCATACCGGATACCAGCACATTGCAACACATGAACACAAGTAGTCCCCATGTCACAATCTTTCCCGCTTTCATCGGAATCCGCTCAATCCATCTCGCAATCACCGGATATAGTTTCTTAAACCATACGACTGCAGCAATTCCCCAGAAAAAGCAATACAACAGGTTTATTCTTCCTCCCAGGTTGAACGGCATCCAGCTATAATCCCAGAATACCTTTCCAAAGACAATTTCCGTAAAGACACTGCACAGATATTCATACGCGCCGCCTAAGAATGTTCCTGCCAAAAATAAGAATCCATCAGATTTTTCCCGATATTTATATAATAGTGCCGTCACGGCCGCAATCGCAAGTCCCCAGACAATACTGAACGGTCCCCATACAACACTGCTACGACTCATCCACTCACCGGCGGTAATGCGGCAATAGATTGTCTCCGTAATATCTCCCAGAAACGCACCCACAAAAAACAACATGACCACCTTATAAAAGCCACATCCATATGCAAATACCGCGGTTTTCTCCAGAAGCTGCTCCTGTTTTTTCGCATTCGGATAAGCCCTATGTATACGACGGTCCACCTGACCAAAGATCCACTTTCCAATCTTTCCGCTGATATGTGCAAACCATGCATCCGCCGTTTCCCACTTTTCCAGCCTGCTGCTCTTACCGGAGAGAATCGCAAGTGTCGCAATGCAGTCCAGTGCAGTGATGACGATAGTCAACCACACCAACACATGTCCTGCCATTTTCGGTAAAAGGGAAAATACGCCGGCAAATATGCCATTCTGCCATTTTACGACCGTAAAGCCAAGCAATCCCCATAATGCAGACACCGGGAGGCAGATATATCCATCCAGATTCCACGGCATATTGGAATAATCCCACCAACGCTCGCGGTAGAATCGTTCAATCAAGCGTCCTGCTACCCACTCGGTAACCGTCGCAAAAATCATACTTCCAAGAAACAGCCAGATTCCGTCCAGTTCCCGCAAATATATCGTAATGACAACCGCGGTCAAACCATAAATCACACACAATGGTCCATTGATTAATCCTCGGTTTACAAAACGTTTTTGTTTGAGTGCTGCAACAATCGTCTCAAGCACCCAGCCCAAGAAAGAATAGCAAAAAAACAGCCATAGCAGCTCATATCCTGTGTATACCATAATCATTTCCTCTATGTAAAAATCTGTTCGTTAATAAAATATGCAACCGGACCTATATATCCTTCCATCTTAGCAAGTGTTGAACAGCAAATCCGCTCTCCGACAAATGCCTCATCGTAATGTTCACAGGCACATTTTAGCATCCGGTATATGCGCTCATTGTGTAGCACACTTCCATACAAGACAATTTTTTCCGGTGCCAGAATGGTTGCTGCATTTACGATACTTCTTGCCAGCAAATCCACCGCCTCTGTAAGCGGTACTGCACGTTCATCCTCTATGTATTCCGGAAATCCCGGTAATTCACGCTGTAATGCTGCCACCGCCACCTTTGTTTCCAGACAGCCATGACGTCCACAACTGCACAAAGCTCCATCCTTATCCACGATGAAATGTCCCAGTTCTGCCGCTTTTCCACAAGTTCCCTCATAAATACGGTTATCAATAATAACAGAGCTTCCGACTCCCGGTCCCCACTTGACAAGCAGCAGGTCATCATACTGTCTTCCCATGCCAAAAATCAATTCCGCTTCTGCAAATGCATTGACATTGTTCTCCAACCTCACCGGAAGCTGCAGACAATTTTCTAAAATGGTCCCAACCTCCACCGGTTTTTCCCAGATTCCATACGCGTGCAGGCTTTGCGCCTTTTGTTTATCCACAATACCGGTAATGCCAACTCCCGCTCCGGCAAGCTTTTCCTTCGCAATTTTGCAATCCCTGCGCAGTGTTTCACACGCGGCACCGACATCCATCAAAAAGCTTTCCGGGGCTTCCCCCCTGCGTGTTTTCATCTCCGTACACGCCAAAGCTTCGCCCTTTAGGTTGCAAATTGCCATCCGGGTATACTCCGGTTCAATATTGATTCCATACAGATAACAATACTCTGGCGCAATGTCAATCAAGACCTTTTTTCTACCCGCGCGGATAACCTCCTCATCACCCACACCCCGCTCTACAAGAAGTCCGGATTCCATAAACTCGCTGCAAATCTGTGTTACGGCTGCCGGTGTCAGAGAAAGCCGCACCGCTATGTCCTTTTTGGAAATCGGTCCCTCATTGTTAATCAAACGAAGGATGGAGGACCGATTGCTCCGTTTTACAGTATCCATGTTCAGTCCTATATGTCTCATCGTATCCTCCATTCCATATCATACTTCTCTAATATCTGCACACTTCCATACCAAGCATGCCCGCAAGCATGGTAAGCTCTGTCGCACAGGAACCGTAAACCACACAGAAATGCGGCTCAAATCCTTCTACAACACTCTGCCTGACAATTTCTCTTGCATCGTTTTTCGGCTGTACCACAACAGATGTACCGGTAAACTGCTTCGGCTTATCAAGTGCTCTGCCTTCCATAATAAAAAACCGGAAACTGCCTTCCGGCTTCTTTCCAATCCGAAATACAGTGATATTATCCCACGGACGACATCCAAAATCAAGTGTCGGTCCGATTTTTCGATTGCAATGTACGCCGACTGCTGCCCCGCTGTCCTCACGAGCCAGAGAACACGCCGCCGTACCGCAATGCCAATAGGTAATCGTATTTTCCTGCTCATCCAAGGAAACCGGATCTCCAAAGAATACTGGTTTCTCCGAGAGCTGCCTCCCGATATACATGGAAAGTGCACCGTACGTATCTGCCTCACAGCTTGCCGGAATGCCCATATCATTTAACATCGCAAGTACTGCACAAACCGGCGTTCCAAAAGAAGTAAAAAAGTCCGGCCAGCAGCGGCTCGACAACGCTCCAATATGGTGTTCTTTTACAAAGCATTCATATGCCCGGTAAAGTCTTGCAAAGTCCGTCTGATTCTTTTGGGGCAGCTTCTCTAAACCACACATCTTCTTTCCCGCACCAGCAAGATATTCCTGCACCTCTTCCTTTGAATATCCTTTTGCCAGTTCTATCAATTCCCTCGCCTCAACAGATTTCAATGTCACACCGAACTTCTCTAACAATTCGATATCCAGCGCTCTTCCAAAGCCAAAGCCCTCCGGTGTATGCCCCACCGCTGCCATACGAAGCTGTGTAAGCTGCCATTTTACTTTTGCCGCACGAATCGCCGCTGTAAGTTCTCTCTGTACGCTTTCTTCCTCCGGTGCGCCAAACACATACGGCGCCTGCTCTCTTCCAAAGCTATACATCGCATTAGAAGCGGAGTATGCCCCTGTCAAAGAATTTAACCGCAGTCTACCTCCGTCAATAACCGGCTCCCTTAAGGTCCACAGCACAATCGGGCAGGAAAAACGTTTTAACACCTCACTCATATACGCTGCATTTGCAAATGTCACATTCTGAAAAACAATCACATCCGGTGACACCGTATCCAAAAACGCTCGCAGTTTATCGAGAGAAAGCAGCATCTCCTCCGGCACCACTGCCTGCGCGTCAATCTTTTTTAATAATTCTATTGATTTTTGAAATGCCTCACCGGCACTCTCCAGATGAAATGTCGGCACTCCCACCGGCACATATGCAACCTGAAATTCTTTCATTCTTATCTATCTCCTCCCGTGCTCATCTAACGGAATAACAGCGTTATCCCGGCAATCAACAACAGCACATATGTTATCATCATAAACATTCTCTGACTTAGGTACCTGCTCAGTTTCCCGCCCAGAAACATCCCCGCAAAAAAGGGAACTAACGTCATTCCAAGACAGTAAAGCAGCTCCACATTCCAATATCCGCTTGCGATATCATCCGCAAGAATCATGCTGTTTAGCAAAATCCACATCACGGAAATCGTTACGCGGAAACTCTCTTTTTCTTTCACCCTGCGCGTAAGGTATCCGATTAGCAACGGTCCACCTGACACAAAAATACCATGTACCACGCCGGAAGCAATCAGTATCGCCGTATCTCCTGCTCTCTGCAAGCCTCCCTCTTTGCATTCTTTCTGTTCGCCGTAAAAATTGTTCCATATTCCCTGCACGGAAAGGCATAAAACAAATACACCCAGAATCAGATTAAGCCACTGCTCCTTGCCCGCCACAAAGCTCTTTAGTGCGATTCCGCCCAAAAGTCCGGGCAGCATAGCGAGGAACATCCTCCGGACTTCTTTCCATTTGCAGTACCGATAGCCCCTCACAAAAATCAGAATTCCGGCAATCAATCCTAAGACATTTAAGATAGGTTTTGCCACCGGATATCCCACCAAAAGCAGTGAAGGCGGCATTGCCAGTATCGTTCCTGCAAACCCGGTGATTCCCTGAATTACATTGGCAAGAAATATCACGATGCAAAACCATATTTTTTGTATCATATCTCTATCTCCCTAGTAGCGTAAGCAGATATTTTCTCCCTGCAGTCCGGGATACGCCCCCTGCTCGCGCAATGGTTTCCAATCCGGATGCGCAATGACCCATTTATTCTTCTTAAGAAGAATACAACTCTCCCCGTTTGCGTTATTCGGTTTAAAATGCTCCTGCAACGGCGTATTGGTTCCCTCTGCAAGAATCACAACCGTCCGGTAACCCTCATCCGTCACTCTGCAAGGTGATAAGTGAAGCGTCGTCTGATACAGTTCAATCGCAGTTCCTTCCCTTACAAAAAAGACCTTTGCCGCATCCGTGTGGTAAGTATTCTCTTTCATCTCCCACACATGTCCGAGCACCAACATGAAATCGGTCGCGGCAACATTGATTTCACTGCACTTATGGTATTCAAATCCGTTATAGCTCTGGTTTCTTCCGTTACAGTATCCAATCTGAATCGGCATTCCGCCGTAAATCGTCTCCTGAAGCTGCCGCTTTACGGCATCTGCTTCCATCTCCGGCACCGACGGCACATACAGATTTCCTTTTTCCGGAATGGAGGTCCGGCTCTTAAGATAAGAGACCAGACCGGAAAAATCGTAACCCTCTACAACCCTTCCGTAAGTGCGAAACTCTTCCTCCTCCACCGAATAGACCGGAACCTCGTTGCATGCCGCCAAGTGTGACTTTGTCATTGCTCCCATACCGCTTACCTCTTTCTCACTACCTTGATGGTTGCACTGAAGTCTTCTTTGCCGTAACCTGCTTTTAGCGCCTCGTCATACACCCGCTTGGCATTTGCCACACCGGGCATTGCCACGTCACATTCTTTTGCAAGCCTCATGCAGATTCCCACATCCTTTGCCATATTTTCCACCGAAAATGCCGTCGTATAATCTTCTTTTTCAATAACGTTTTTTTTGGAATCCAGATAGAAATTCTGACCTCCACCATAAGAGATTGCAGTCGCAAACTCGTGCACACCGATGCCGTTTGCCATAGCAAGTGCCAATGTCTCATTGACACCATTCTGAATCTGTGACACCAAGGCATTGTGGCATATTTTCATGACCAGTCCTTTCCCATTGTCTCCCATGCGCACCACATGCTCTCCCATATAAGAAAGGATTGGTTTCATCGCCGCACAGACCTTCTCATCGCCACCCATATAGATACCAAGCGTTCCTGCGATTGCTGCAGGCTTTGACTTTACAACCGGCGCATCCATGAATGCTGCTTTCGTCTTCTTTACCATATTTGCAATTTCCACTGACACCGCCGGATCAATGGTGCTCATATCAATGCAAGTCTTTCCCTCTTCTAATACACTCAAAATCTCCTCGTAAACAGCTCTCGAATGCTCTGACTTTGGCACCATCGTGATGATGACATCACTCTTTTGTGCCAATTCTGTCGCACTCTTGCATGCCACCGCTCCTGCTGCAGCCAGCTTTTTTGTCTTTTCTTCTACCATATCAAACGCATATACCGTATCATCATGCTTTTTTACAATGTTCTCACACATGGACTCACCCATGATTCCCAATCCGATAAATCCGATTTTCACTGTCCTATCCTCCTCCTTACGCCTCCGCCGTGTTATCCCATGCCTCGCAGAATGTCCCGATGCCCTGTCTGGTATAGGCATGTTTCATCGTATCCTTGTATACTTCAAGCCCACAGGTGACAATGTCTGCGCCCGCCACCGCACAGTCTACAATCTGCTTTGGTGTACGAATCGCCGCACAGATAATCTGCGTATTGCCATAGTATCCATAGTTTTTGTAAATCTCTACGATATCACGGATATATGCTCTGCAATCCTCTCCGTTTGCCTCTTTCCATCCGATAAACGGAGATACAAACAGGGAACCGTTTTTTGCCGGAAGAATTGCCTGAGACGGTGAGAAAACCAACGTCACATTTGTACGGATTCCCTTTTTCTCAAGTCTTCTTGCCGCAGTAATTCCCGCCTCGATGGCAGGAATCTTAATCACAAAGTTTGGAGATATCGCTGCAATCTTCTCTGCCTCCGCACACATGGCATCGGCATCATCCAGATGTGGATTAATCTCTACCGATACCGGAAACTTCTCATACCCGGTCAGTCCTTCCGCCTCAATCCAATCTGCGATGTCCCGGATTGCCGTCAAAAACGGCTTTCCGCTTAGCATAATATGTCTCGGATTGGTGGTCACACCATCAACCCCAAATGTTTCATATGCATATTTAATCTCATCCATTTTTGCACTGTCCAAAAAATACTTCATCGTCTTCTCTCCTTTTTCAATAATTTTATACCTGATTTTTCTCGCGTTGTACCGCAAGTTCCGTCTTTAACTCCTCCATATGTCCTTTGGTCAGCGGGTAGCCAAACTGCAGCAGGAGGAACATCACCAGATACATCACGAACGGCACGATTGTTGCAATATTATAAATACCTTCATTCACCGCCATACTCTGCTCAGTTACGCCCTCTGCCGTCACATAGCCGATTGCTGCAAGCGCAATGGAAGCGCCCATGCCTGCCAAGGTCTGTCCCAGTTTTCGGAAGAACGAAAAGCACGCATAACTGGTTCCCTCATCCCTGCGGTTTGTCAGTTTTTCCTGATAGTCAATCGTATCGGACACTAACGCCCATACTTCCAGAGTAAAGAAGGATACGCCAAAGCCGCTTAGCAGCACCAGCCCCAGGAACACATACGGATTATCCGTACGGATTAGATACAAAAGCAAAAATGCTGCTGCTGCAAAAATGCTTCCGAAGGAACAGAGCTCCTTTTTTCCGAAACGCATCATCAGTTTTCCCATCAACGGCATCAGAAGAAGCATCGGTATATATGTTGCAACCGTTACCATTGCAAATAATCCCGGCTTGCCAAAATAGTTTTTAAACAGATAATTAAATACAGTCTGCGTGTACATCGAACCGGCAATGAGTAAAAGTGATGCCAGACACAAGGTCACAAATGGCCGGTTATGCATCAAAGAGCGCATTACCTTTCCCATGCCCTCCTTTTTCTGGCTTGCCGGCGGTGCAATATTCTCCCGTGTCATCTTAAAGCTCGCGATATAGATGATAACCATAAATCCCGCAATCAGAATAATACCCCCAAGCAGCTTATTTCCGTCTAAATATTTCACACCTGTATCCACTGCCGTCGAGTACACAAACAACGGTAATAGAATCTGTCCCGGCAAAGAGCCTACTCCGGAACCGAAGGAGCGCGCTACCGACAGCGTTGAACGCTCTCTCTGGTCGTCCGTCATCGCAGATGCCATAGAACCATACGGAATATTCACGCCTGTGTACATCATGCCGTACAGGATATATGTAATATACGCATAAATCAGGTACTGGCTCTCACTCAGCCCCGGAATTTTCACAAAGATTAACACGAAAGCAACAATCATTGGGAACGAAAACCAGAACACATAAGGTCTGAATCTTCCGTATTTAGTCGGCTTACGCGAATCGATAAATGCACCGCATAGTGGGTCGTTAATCGCATCCCATATACGCGCCACAAGCATCAATATCGTAATCTTCGGAAGTGATATATGCAGCACGTCTGTGTAATACATCTGCAAAAAGGAACTTACCACGCCAAAAGACAACACGCCGCCCGTATCCCCCAATGCATATCCGATAATATTTTTCTTACTTAATGTCTTTGCCATAAAATTTCCCCCATTCTCCTTCTCACTTTATTGCCAAATTTAAAAGCTGCTCACGATATTTAGAATCCTTCCGGATGAATACCGGCGGCTGTCCGATTGGTGCCTCTATACATACAGTTCCCCCGCCATATTCTTTTCCGCTAAACAAATGTATCCAAGTCTCTCCCGGCAGATAGCAATTTCGTTTTGTCGCGCCTTCTTCTAACACCGGTGCCACTAAAATATCCCTTCCCAGCAGATACTCATAAGCCTCCTTGTAAGCAGCACACTCGTCATAGTGATAAAACAGCGGGCGCATCACCGGCGTACCGCGTAATGCTGCCTCCTCTATGCATTCTTTCAAATAAGGTTTTAATCCGGTATGAAGCGCTGCCATACGCGACAGATGCCACATCAGTTCTTCGTTGGCATCATACTGCACATTGCGCGCCGGTTGGTTTCCTTCGTGTGTCCGCAGCAGCGGGGAGAAAGCGTTCATCTCCTCCCAACGCATTAAAAGCTCCTTTGTTCTTGTCATGTGCATAATCGTTGTATAACCACCTGCATCCGAATGTGTGATTCCGTAACCGCTCATCGCCAATGAAAGTGTTGCCGGTATCACCGATGGCAGTCCGTCATCCATAGAAAAATCCACATGCTGGTCGCCATTCCACATCATGGCGGAATGCGTTAAGGAACCCGTATAACCGGCTCTCGTAAAGAAAAAAACTTCATTCTCCACACCGCACTCCCTGATTGCCTCCTCATTCATCCGCGCCCATACAGCCGGCCATGTGTTGTGAACCCTTTTTGCGTCCTCACCGCTATTTAACACGCAATCCGGCGGTAGATACTCCCCAAAGTCTGCCATCCATCCGGACATACCGATTCCAATCATATTTTCCTTGATAATTCCCTTGTACCACTCGTATGCTTCCGGATTTGTAAAGTCCACCATCGCTGCAGGAAATGTGGTAATCGTCACTAAATAGTCCTCTCCCGCCTGATTCTTCACGCAATAACCATGCGCGCTGGCATAGCGGTAAAGTTCCTTTTCAATAGCGAGAAATGGATTGATGTATCCCAGAAAACGGATTCCCTCACGTTTCCACTCCGCAATCTTTTCCGTTAGGTTGGGATATAATTCTCTGTCCCACTCCCAGTTCCACATCACCTGATAGCCAAACTTTGTCCGACGGCAGCCCGACCAGTCCTGACACCAGACTCCCGCAACCGGAATGCCGTATTCCTTAGCATGCGCAAGCTTTTGTTCTACGACCTGTGTTCCCTGCTGCATACCCAGAATCACACCGTCGTATATCCAGTCCGGCAATTTTTTCTGCCTGCCAAGCTGCTCTGTCAGAAGCTCGGAAAGCCCGGCAAACGTCTCCGCCTCCCCAAGCGTGATTGGAGCATTCTCGTGCAAAAACAGGGTTACCTCGCCTGCCTTCGTAAAATCGAATTCCATATAGTCGGTCGTATCCACATGTACATAATATTTCTCACTTGAAACAAACGTCGGCTGAACATAGTAGGATTCGTATTTTAGGAGCTTCTGTACCCTCTTCGGACGCTTTCCCCGCAGCTTTTCCGCAATTATCTTCTTGGAAATGCGGTTGGAATTCTGGTGCTCCGCCACCCAGATACGGACTCTCTCACCCTTTAAATCAAATTTGGCAAATGTCTCCCCACAGCCATAGAAGTGCTCCTCCTTCTGCGCGGGAAGCGTTATCCAATAACGGTTGCACTTCCTGTCTGTTTTCAGCCGCAACACCATCCGCGCACCTTCCCTTACTGCGGTGAGCGTACCGACTACGTTCCCCTCTTCGCCATCCTTCAGCGCATAACAGACCTTTGTCTCCTCACTGCTTATGCATTCCGGCTTTAGTTCCTTGCGCCAGATTGTTTGTTCCCGATAGCGAAAGCTTCCCCGTTTCATCGGAAATGATGCCGTCCCCTCACCAATTCCGATTCTTATACTATTCACATCCCCCAATGAAAAAATAGTAATCCCCCCTCTTATATTTAATTAATTCTTTTAATTAATTATATCCCATTTCTTACTATTTGCAAGGCTTTTCCATTATTTTTTCATTTTTTCTGCTCTGTCTTAATTTCTTCTGTGCGCTCCTTAAATTCTGCAGATAACGGCAAACCATACCGAGCAGTTCGGGCACTGTAACTCCAGAAGCCGAAACTGCTTTCAGTCCTGCCGCATCCTGCGTCTTTGCATTTGCCTCATGTAGTCTGACATTATCACCCGCATATACATGCACGGCTCCCTGCTCAGATACACGTACAGCTCCGTCCGCAAACGCACAGATATCTTCCATTTTCCGTTCGCCCGGCTCTGCCGCAAGAAGCAGTTGGATTCCCCTCTCATCCGCTCCGTTATATGCAGGAGCAATACTCCTCGCCTGTGGCATTGTCGTATTGTAAAGCGCCATGACGCATCCGTTTCCTCTGCTTGGATAATAACGCTGTTCCCCAAAATAAGTACCAAACGGATTCATGGAAACTTCCCGTCTGCCTTCGCTCCCTGCAAGACGCATCGGACAATGTGCCATACTGCCCAAAACCTGTCTTGCATGCGCTAATACAATTCCTCTTTTGTCGTCCCGCAAACGCAGCATACCACCGGTAAGCTGGTGGTTAAATGAAGAAATATGCGCATTCTGTTCAAAGGATTGCCAGAAATCCGAAAGCGGGTAATCGCTTATCGCCTGCATAAAATTCCTCTTTTCCAGTACTACTTCATCCGAGAAAGAAAATGTCAGTTCCATCGGCGCAGTCTGACGCCACTTTACGTCACTGTAGCGCCCCAGATTTGATGCCTGTGTGGATATCTCATGATTCTCAAATGTATATGGATACTGCACTCTGCTGTGCAGTATAATTCCTTCTATCGCTGGTGAGGTGAGAAATACAAACTCATAACTTCCTGCGGAAATCTCTCCCGGCAAATGAATTTCTCCGCAAAAAGCAACTCCTCTGCCGGAACCGCCAAGCCGTACCTCACTCTGCTTCGGATGTGCAAAAGAGACCAGTTCTCCTGCATAGTCAATCCAGCTCTTCCATACACCAAACGTTCCCTCCCCATCACAAATAAGCGGAAACCCGCTCCTCTCATCCACGCGAATCTGTAAGCCACCGCTTACTACGTCCTGTGTCTGGTGGTCTGCTTCATTTTCTTCCGTGCTCCGTGCCCGCTTTTCCGTCCCGCACTCATCTACAGCATCTGTCACAGAAAAATGCAGCCTGTATTCCCCTGCACGCTCTGCCATGCGCGCCATCAGGTAAAACGTCTTGATACTGTCATCTTCCCATGTATCCATTGGAATCAAGGTATAGCACTTTAAAAGTTCTCCTGTCACGTGCACTGCCACAATATCGCTGCAATATCCTTTTTCAAACAATAACTGAATTCCCAGAAATGTCGAATCGGATGCCTGTGTTATCACAATCTCTGACTCGTTCCAATCCGTTTCCGGCGCAGTGTCTCCGGCATTGGTTTCCTGCAGCACCCGCTCTTTTTTTAACATCTCCTCCGACAGGGCAAGCGCCTTTTGCTCCCGCACAATGTTCATCACCGGGGATGCCAAGCCGAAATGTGTCGTGGAGAGCAGACGCACCCGCTCTTCAAATGAAACACCTTTTTTCTCTCTGTCCGCACATGCTGCATACGCCCTTACCCGCTCTAATCTGCTCCATATCTGTCGGTTAAACGGCTTTTCTGCCCAGCTCGCATAGCCGGAAAAATTCCCATCTGCCACATCTTCTCCGAAGGTTATCTTTCCTGCCGGTTCATGATTTCTAAGATATCCTCCCGGTGTGTCAAACCGCACAAATGAAAGCCCTGCAATCTCCTCTATCAACCCTGATATTCCGTTAAAATTCGGCAGCTTGCGCATAAATCCGGGCACCGGTAACGGTTCCCACAAGAAACTGTCCGCATCGATATTGATAAACACGAACACATCTTTGTTTATTTCTCCCCGCAACTGTCTCTCATGCAAATCCGTCACCAGCCACGCAAGACTTCCCGCGTCCATGAGGTCGGAATTGGAATACGTCGGCAGAACCGTAATCTCCTCCCCTTCATATGCATACGTCAATGGATTAAACGCCCATTCATCCGGCAGTTGCGGCATCAGTGTGCGGAATGCATCAAATGGAATACAGCTATAGTAAAGGCACACTGCCTTGATTCCCGCTTTCCGGTACAGTTTTGCCTGTGACGGTGTAAACATCACCTCCTGCGGTCTGATAATCCGCTCGCAGCTTCCGAATATATCACAAAGACCACTGCCATGCTCATTCATAATTGCCCAGTCTACCGATGCAAAAAATTCCTCCTCCGTCATGGCACTCATCGCCCCATTGTTATATCCCATCAGGATATTTTCATCACCACGCTCATTTTGTCTCTTCTTAATCCGCTCAATAATATCCGGCGCATAGACCGGCAGAATCTCCTCCAACGAATAGGCGTTCTCAAAATCCCACGTGCCTTTTACCGGAACGCCTTTTTCATTCCACGCATCCAGACAGTCTATAATATGGCGGATGATTCGTATATCTCCGCCAAACCCCAATGCATCACAGGTATCTCCCCGGTACGAGTGATAACAGTTTACATGAAAACCAAATCCTACATGTACATGATATTCCATATGTATTCCCCCTGATATCTTCTGATACTTTATTATACGTTTATTTTTTACAATCAAAAACGGCACATCTGTGCATTATCATTGCAAAAATGAACCTATTGACCTATACTATTCTTATAAAAAATTCCGGAGGTATCCATATGCCTGTCATTATTGAATCAGGATTGCACGATTCCGTTATGCGCCACCCACGCTATGAAATTCATCACAGCAGGGACAACTATGACGATTACCGCCCTTTCCCTACAAAAATGGAGCCTGTTGCACTGCATCATCACCAGTTCTATGAGGTATTCTATTTTATTTCCGGAAATATCACCTATTTTGTGGAAAACCGCGCCTATCATCTGAATCCGGGAGATTTGCTTCTGATTTCACCATTGGAGCTGCACCAGCCTATGTTCGTCCCCGCTTTCGGTTTCTACGAACGCATTGTGCTCTGGTTAGAAGAATCCCTGATTTCAGATCTTTCTACTGCAGGCATCTCCCTATTTGACTGTTTCTACCGGGGACATTCCAAAAAAAGCAATCTCATCCATATTCCAAAGCAGATGCAGACATCCATGCAGACACTCCTCGATAATTTATGTGTGGAAATGCAGTCACCAACCGCTCTCTCACCGCTTATGGAGCGTGCACTTATCACACAAATTCTCTGTCAGCTAAACCGTTATGCAACAGATACCCCCAAAACGGATGCTTCCTTTTCCCGTATGCCTGCTCCCGTTGCTGCCGTCATCGATTACATCAATGAGAATCTGGGAGATGACTTAAGTCTTGAAACACTTGCCGCACAATGTTACTTTTCCAAGCAGCATCTGCTGCGCACTTTCCGCAGTGCAATGGGGCTTTCCGTACACCAGTACATTCAGAAAAAGCGCCTACTTACTGCAACACAATACATACAAAATGGCTGCTCCCCAAAGGAAGCAGCCATACTCTGCGGTTTTTCCGATTATTCTGTTTTCTATCGCGCATTTAAAAAGGAATACGGCTTCCCGCCCTCGAAACTCGCCAAGCAGCCCTAATTCGATTAAATCGCTTTTGTTTTCCATTTTCCTCTCCGGTAGAAGAACACATTAATCAGCGCACCGATTACCCATGAAATCAACAGCGAAATAAAGATACACTCCTGTCTTCCGTTTGGAAATTCCGCGCTTCTTGTAACAAATGCTATGCCATATGCAATCGGCACACGCACCAAAACCGTTGTAATAATGGAAATCCACATCGGTGTCATCGTATCGCCTGCACCGCGCATCACGCCGGAAAGACTCTGGGTTACTGCCATAGCAATATAGCCGACTGCAAGAATTCCCATCATATCGCGGCTCAATTCTACCAGCTCCGGTGTGTTGGTAAAGATACCCATCAGCGCCTTTCCGAAAATCAAAATCAATGCCGTAATCGTCGCCGAAGTTCCCACCGCAATGCAAGTTCCCTGTCTCGCACCCTTTTCCACTCTGTCATACGCTTTTGCACCAACGTTCTGTCCTGCATAGGTCGTCATCGCCGTGCCAAAAGAGAAGTTTGGCATCATTGCAAAACCGTCCACACGCATTACAATTACGTTTGCTGCAATGAACATCTCTCCAAAGCTGTTTGTAAGTGACTGCACCACAATCATTGCCATGGAAAAAATAGCCTGTGTAATACCGGATGGAAGCCCCAGTCTTATGACATTCATTGCATGTCTTTTCTGCAGTTTCAAATGCCACCACTTCAATTCAAATATCTCCTTCATCCGCAGCAAACGAAACAGACACAAAAGCGCTGATACGGTCTGCGCAATCACTGTCGCCAATGCAACACCGTTGACTCCCATGCCAAGCCTTGCCACAAACAGGATATCAAGCACGATGTTAAGTGCTGTAGCTACCAACAGATACGCAAGCGCCGCCATGGAATCTCCCAGTCCACGCAGGATTCCACTTAATATGTTATAGTACGCCATTCCTCCTACTCCGATAAAGAGAATCAACAGATAGGAATGACACCAATCTATAATAGACTCCGGTGTATTTAGCAATTCAAGCAGCGGGCGCGACACAAGCGAAGCCACCACCATCACAAATACCGTCGCAATTCCTGTTAAAGTAATGCAATTCCCAACAGTTGCAGAAAGTTCCTCGCGCTCCTTTGCACCGAAATACTGCGACACCATAATGCCTGCACCAACACTGATGCCCACAAACAATACGATTAATAAGTTTAAAATCGGTCCTGCACTTCCGACTGCAGCAAGTGCATTATCTCCGACATATTTACCGACCACGATGCTGTCTACCGTATTGTAAAGCTGCTGTGCAATATTTCCAATCAGCATTGGTACGGTAAAAAGCACAATCTTCTTCCAAGGCGAACCGACCGTCATATCCACCGGTTCAAAAAGCTTCTTCAGTAAATTCATAAATTCCTCCTAAATATACACTATCTTATATTATACATCACGCTTTTCATTTCGTCATCAAAAAAAGAACTGCCCGGAAGCAGTTCTTTTGTCATTATGAGATAACCGTCGATGCGATAATGCTCATCGCACCCTGTAAATGCACTTCTCCGTATCCGCAAGGCAGAATGAAGTGATCGCCCTTCTTCACCGGCCGGCTGTCAATGATGCCGTCGCCCTCGACAACAGACATCAAAAGGAACGGGTACGTCTGTTCAAATGACATCTTGCCGTCTACATCCACTTTAAAAATATCGTAGTACTTGCAGGAGTACAACTCATTCAACTGATTTTTCGGCAGATTTAAAACAGACCTCACACTGTCCCCGACGGACTTCGCAGGCACCGTAATCACGTCGATGCTCTTCTCCACATGAAGCTCCCTCGGCTTGCCATTCTGCAGTCTGTCATAATCATAGACACGATATGTAATGTCGCTGTTTTGCTGTGTCTCCAAAATCAGTAAACCGCCCTTAATCGCATGCACCGTTCCCGGATCAATCTGGATAAAATCTCCCTTTTTCACCGGAATTTCTCGAATGAACTCGCTCCATCTACCCTCATGAATCATAGACGCAAGCTCCTCTTTCGTCTTCGCATGGTGTCCGACTACGAGTGTACCATTCTCCGGAGCATCCAGAATATACCAGCACTCTGTCTTGCCGAAGGAACCGTTTTCATGCACCTTGGCATAATTATCGTCCGGATGCACCTGAATGCTTAAATCCTCTCTCGCGTCAATAATCTTCGTCAAAAGTGGGAATCTGTCATAGGAAAGGTTCCCGAACACCTCCGGATGCTTCTCCCATACCTCTGACAGCTTTTCGCCTGCAAATACGCCGTTCTTAACGCTGCCATCTCCATTCGGATGCGCGGAAATTCCCCAGCACTCACCAATGTCATCCCCCTCTACCGGGTAGCCAAACTCCTCCCGAAGTCTTGTACCGCCCCAGATATTATGTGTGCACACCGGCTCTAAAAACAAAATTTCTCTTGTTGTCTGATTCATAGATAATGCCCCTCCACTCGTCTCAATCACTTTCTGATACCAATAGGCAGAATCCTTGACAGTCCTTCTCTGTGTTTCAAAGTCCACATGAATAATTCCAAAACGCTGTTTGTATCCGTCTGCCCATTCAAAATTATCTAAAAAAGTCCACAAGAAATATCCTGCAACATTTGCGCCCTCTTCATATGCGCGCTGCATTGCCCCAATATAGGAATCCAAGAACGTAATACGGTTCGGGTCGTGCACCCTTCCGTCACTGCTTACGATATCATGGCAGGACATACCGTTTTCCGTGATATAAAGCGGAAGCGGATAGCGCTCTGTCAAAAACTTGATACCATAATAAAATGCCTCCGGTGTCACCGGCCAGTCCGCTGCCGTCTTCGGGAATCCCGGCGCACGTGTCACAAACTCCGGCTCTCCGTTCGCTCCCACTTTGACATAATAGCCGTTATAGATATTCTGCCCCATAAAATCGAGCGGCTGATGAATCAGCTCCATGTCCGCCTCCGTGATTTCCGGAAGATATTCCGCAAAAAGCTTCAGCCCTTCCTCGGGATAATGTCCTAAAAATACCGGATCAGAAAACCATGACACATTCCAGGTCCAGTTATCCATCGGATTATAAAAGCCAAAATACACCTTCTTTGCCGCCTCGATGTCTGCCGAGCTGTCCGTATACGGATATGCCACGCTTCCGGTCGGTGCATAGCCAATCTTTATCTCCTGCTTTGCATATTTGCGCAGATTGATGGTCGCCTGTCCGTGTGCCTTCAATAAATTATGCGCCATCCGGAAGGTCTCTTTTACAGACAGCTTGACTCCCGGTGCATGGACGCCCCTTAAATGCCCAAGCCCTACCACACACTGCGGCTCATTGATTGTAATAAAATATTCACATAAGTCCGAAAAGTTTTCGGCAACGACTCTCGCATATTCTCCAAACCATTCCACAACATCCGGGTTCAGCCACCCTCCGCGCTCATAGAGTTCAAGCGGAAACTCCCAATGAAAAAGAGTAACATACGGTGTAATACCGTTTTCCTTCATCGTAAGAATCATATCGCGGTACATTGCAATCGCTTTTTCGTTGACTTTTCCGGTTCCCTCCGGCAAAATCCGCGCCCAGTTTAAGGAAAACCGATACGCCTTGATTCCCAGATTTTTCATCAACGCAAAATCTTCTTTATAGTGGTGCATATGGTCACAGCTCGTATATGCATTCTGTCTTTCATACACTCTTCCATCCTCTACGAATTTATCCCAGACCGTCTTTCCTCTGCTGTCTGTCGGGTCCGTTCCCTCCACCTGATAGGCACTGCTTGCCACTCCCCACACAAAATCATCACGAAACATCTGCTTCCCCTCCTGCACTCTGCAACTTATTCCCTAGTTTACCCTTTTACCACTGCTAATTCAAGCCCATTCTATTTCTGTTTATCGCATTCCGACTGCTTCCTTGCTGCAGTCTTCGCATGAGCTGATGACCGATGCCAGATAAAAAGGAACGGCATCATCCTCATGCGTTTCTACAATGTGAATCCGCACTTCATGCATCTGCTTGTCACTATGCTCCAATATCGTGGTGAGTTCAAGCTTATCTCCCCATGTCTCATCGAAGTTCGCATCCAGACGCACGCTTCCTTTCTTGTTACCGTCCACAATAACCTCGGCGACCGGGGCGGGCTTTTGCACCGATTTCCGATACTGTACCGCAATGCAGCTTCCTTCCACCTGAAAAGTTATCTTATCGCCTGTTTTTGATGCTGTCCATCCGTTCCGAAAACAGTCCGTGATATCTGTCTGCGGTATTTTATCCTCTACAAATCCCTGCAATATAGGTGTACTGTTATTATTGCAGTAACGAACCGAGCGCTCATAGGCATTTCTCGTAAGCGGCAACGGCAACGGTGTATCAAGCGACTCCTTTCTATCCTGCTGCACTACTCCTTCTGCAAACACTTCCTGCTCATACATCTGCCGTAAAAAGTAAGCGATGACAGATGCTACAAGCGCATGTCCCTCGTCATTCGGGTGCAAATCATCCGGTGTTATTTTTCGGTTTTCAATTCTTCCCGCTACGACCTCCGGATATATCGTACTCTGCATGCTTACCGCAGGCAAATCATAATGTCTTGCAATTCGTCCATGCATCAACTGTGCATTGGCTCCATTGTGATAGTAAACGTTATGCACAAGCATCACTGCCGGCTTCCCTGGCGCACTTAATATTCTTCGCACCAATCCCTCATAAGTCTCCATAAAATGCTCGGTACTCTCATCGTTGACCGAAAACTCCACAATCACAAAGTCCGGCTTTTTTGCCAAAAGGTCTTCCTCTACACGTGCCACACCAAATTGTGATGTCGTTCCTCCAATGCCGGCGTTGATATAGGTAAACTCTGCTTTCGGGAAAGTCTTACACCACCACTGATACACCAGATATGCATAACATGTGTCCGGTGCAGAAGACAGACTTCCCTGTGTGATGGAGCCGCCGATAAATCCGATACGCAATGTCTCACCCCGCATTGCCCTTGCCATCACATGTAAGATACGATTTGGATTTCCCAAATTAGAAATTCCTCTTTTATAATCAACTGCAAATGTTTCCTGCATGTTTTCCGTTCTCCTTCTTAACACGTACTTAATCTTCCCAGATATTCTCACCGAGTGAGTCAATATAGCCTGCCAGCTCCTCCGCCATCTCTTCTGCCTCAGGAATACGGATATGTCCGGGTGTTCCGCTACCATTCCTGCGGTACATAAAATGATGTACGCGCACATTCGAAATCTCACGGCAGACCTCATCAATCGCTCTGTCCCAATTTGCATTGTGCATAAGAATCGTTGTCGTGAGAATGATTTGCGCCTTGGGATATAAATCCATCAAACGCTCAATAAAATTGCGATACTGCATACGCCAATAAATTGCGTTTGATCCCTCGTAATCTTCTGCCATATAATCCACCGGATGGCTATCATTCTGACCGATTGCTACGACAACCACATGCGGCGTATATCTGCCAAAATCCCACTGTTTTACTGCTCCTAACTCAGGATGGTATTCTATCTTATCAAAACAGGATTTCACTCCCTTATAGTCCGGTGCCGCAAACCATCCGGTTTTATCCAGAAGCGCAATCCCGCCCTGTGACGTGTCATGCAGCTCGGCGTTTAACTTTCTTGCCGTCATCCATGCATAAGAATACCAACTATTGGAGTACTCCCCGTCATGTACCGGGTCTTCCTTTCCCACATAATCTAATGCTTCTGACACCTCCCCACAAGAGACACTGTCCCCAAAAACTTCTATCCTGCGTGTCGGCTTCGGTTCCGGTATACTTATTTTGGCGCCATCATTCACTGTAAAGCCATAAAAAGTCACGGTATGACAGGAGTCCATCCGCTTAAAAAGCATCAACTCATGGCGTTCCTCTTGAAGTCCCTCCGCAATCGCATAATGCACGCGTTCCTCTCCATCGCAAAGCCGAATACGCCCCTGCACTCCATCCAGAAAATACCCCATCTCGTTCGTCCAGCAGGCACGATGATTCGCAAGTTCTACTGCCACCGATGTCCCAGTAAACACAAGCTTTACATACGTTGCTGCATAGACAAGTACCGGCGCCATCGGATCCTCAAAATCAATTCTTCCGCTATATTGCAGTTTTTCATTGTCCGGTGATACAAACATTTTATTTCCTCCATTACTGACTCTAAATTCATAAAAAAAAAGTATGTATACTGCGCCACAGCGTTTTGACTCCGTGAGCAGAAAAGAGCTGCCGCAATAAACAGCATATGTGCTTTGCGGCAGCCCTTTTGCTGCAATAAATCTTATAATAAAGAACAACCAAATATATTTAGCGTCTGCCGATTTCTGTGTCCGAAGCTGTAACCACACTGTGGTCCTTAATGTAATCAATAATATCATCCAATTCTGTAAACGCAAGACCAACATAGCTGTCAGCAGCACCATAATAGATTGCTATCTTTCCGGTCTTAGAATCATGAATTGTCGCACATGGGAAGCATACATTCGGCACAAAACCACGCTCCTCATACCACTCTTCCGGTGTCAGCAGGAAGTTCTCGCAACGATATTTCACAATCGAAGGATTATCAATATCTAAGATTGCCCCACCGATAGAATACACATAACCGTTGCAGGTTCCGCTTACACCGTGGTAGAACAAAAGCCATCCTTCGGAAGTCTCGATTGGAGCTGCACCGCCACCAATCTTTAAGGACTCCCACCACTCAGAGCCTTTTCCCATCACATGACGATGCTTGCCCCAGTATGTGAGATCCGGACTCTCACTGATAAAAATATCACCAAACGGTGTATGTCCGCTGTCGGACGGACGAGATAACAGCATAAAGTTGCCATTGATTTTTCTTGGGAAAAGAACCGCATTTCGGTTAAACGGTAAAAATGGGTTCTCAATTCTTGTGAATGTCTTAAAATCTGTTGTCTTTGCCATTCCGATTGCGGCACCGTAAAAGTCCTGACACCAGATAATATAAAAGGTATCTTCCACTTTTACCAGTCTTGGGTCATATGCATAAATCGGCATAAAAGGGGTTCCCTCTTCATCCACAAAGTCAATTTTGTTCTCTTCAAAATCCCAGTGGATTGCATCCTTGCTTCTGCCAAGATAGATATACGGAATTCCGTTGGTCTGCTCCCCACGAAATACGCCGATAAACTCCCCTTCATACGGCATAACAGCACTGTTAAAAATTCTCGCCACTCCTTTTACCGGATTGCGTCCGATAATTGGGTTCTCACTATATCTCCAAATTGGTGCATCGCTCAATTTTTCCGGTCGCTCCTGCCATGGTACATTCGGCACTTCCGGGCTTATCATCTGATATTTGCTCATTGTAAACCTCCTATTTCTTCTCGTTTTCCAAAAATTCCATATTTTGTTTGATTAAGTCACAGCGCTGTGCCACACACTCTACGGAACGTCCCGGATCCTGCGGAGTCTCAAACACGTAATCTATCAAGCGCTCTAACGTCGTTGTTGCCACATGCATTCTGGTATCGGAAGAAGCATAGTAGATAAATACCTCTCCCTTCTCATTCGCGATTGCACCGTTCGTAAATACAACATTGCTGACATCACCGATACGCTCCTCACCTCTCGGTCCAATCAGAAGTCCTGACGGCTCTGCAATCACCTTGGATGGGTCCTTTAAATCTGTTGCGAACGCATAGATGACATAACGCAGACCCGCTGCTGTATTACGAACACCGTGTGCAATATGAATCCAACCCTTCTCTGTCTTAATCGGGGTTGCTCCCGCACCATTTTTTGCCTCCGTGATGGTATGATACTTGCGCAAACTTGTCATCTTCTCTTCATCAATGACCGCATGCGTGATATCCTCGCAAAGCCCAAATCCGATACCTCCACCGGAACCAGTGTCGATGAAATCATCCATCGGTCTGGTGTAAAATGCATATTTTCCATCCACAAACTCCGGATGCAATACTACATTTCTCTGCTGCGGAGAACGCAAGGTCACAAGATTCGGCAGACGCTCCCAGGTCTTTAAATCCTTGGTGCGCACAATTCCTGCCGCCGCAACGGCTGCCGACAAATCGTTTACGCTCGTATCCTTAGACTCTGAGCAGAACACGCCGTAAATATAGCCGTCCTCATGCTTTGTCAGGCGCATATCATAGACATTTGTCTCCTCCGGGCAGGTGTCCGGCAGAAGAATCGGATAATCCCAGAATCGGAATCCGTCCACACCGTTGTCACTCTCTGCCACGCCAAAAAAAGATTTTCTGTCATTTCCTTCGATACGTGCCACCAGATAATATTTTCCGTTTAACTCAATGGCACCTGAATTCATAACTGCATTAATACCAAGACGCTCCATAAAGTACGGGTTTGTTTCTGGATTTAAATCATATCTCCAAGTCAGTGGAATATGCTCTCTTGTCAGTACCGGATTCTCGTAACGATCGAATACGCCGTTATAAAAATCTGATTTTATATTTTTCTTAGAAAGCAGCTTCTCCTGCTTTTCCTTCTCTATATAATACTTTTCATGTAACATAAACGTTCTCCTCGAAATATACTCTCTATTATTCCAGCACACCGAAAGAATGATTTTTCCATTCTTCGTCGAGATTATGAGATTCTTCTTATAATCTCGATGCACATTCTTCCGTTGTGATACGGGCATTTCCACGGTTCCACAATCGGTCTTCCATCAATCGGCGTTCCATCCGGATTTACTTCCCAGTACCACTCTGAGCCGTTTCTGCGGTCAATGACATACGTCTTGATAAACTCCCACTGCGCCAGTACCGCCTTGACATACTCCTCATGTTCCGGCGTCTTCTCATAGCCATTTAAAAAGCCGACGACCGTCTCTGCCTGTACCCACCAGACACGATTTTTATTTACCGCGCCTCTGTCGCACTCATTGGCAAGCGAATGTCCGTCAAAAGCAATCTTATAAATCTGTGCCGTCAAATCACGTGTGATCGGATACATCTTTTTGGCATAACTATCCTCATCCAACACCTCGACACCGCGGTCCATTAACCATGCAGTCTCAATGTCGTGTCCGTAGGAATGCAAGTCCAAAATGCTATGGTATTCGGCATCAAAAAAAACTTCCTGACGATGAAGGTTCGGATTATAAACCTTCTGGGCAAACACATCCATAATCCACATCAAACGTTCTCGTACACGTTTTCTCTGTTTTATAAGTTTTTCTGTATTTTCCGTGCACGTGCAATCCTTGGACACACGGTATAGTTCCGTGTATGCCTCGAACACATGGAGCAGCGTATTCATCGTCTTATCCGCGAGCACACCGTTCTCCGAAAGCTTTTCATTCGACTCCGGAGCAAAATCTCTGGTAAATGCTTCCAGATATCCAACTTTATCCGTACAGCGTTCTTCAATCAAATCAAAAAGCTGATATGCCAGACACAGTGCTTCCTTATCACCGGAAGCTTCGTAGTAGGAAGACAACGCATAGATACAAAATGCCTGATTATAGGTATGCTTTGTTGTATCAAGCGGTGTGCCATCATAATTTAATGACCAATAAATCCCGCCATATTCCCGGTCCAGACAGTGTGCCGTCAAAAACTCATATCCGTGTCTTGCCGCAAAAAGCAGGCTCTCACCGGTAAATCCCGCTGCATTGCATGCTTCCTCTGTCACAAAACCTTGTTTATAAAGTGTATAGGCATTGGAGAAAAACCAAGTGATTCTGCTGTTTAAAATACATCCCTTTTCTGCCCTTCCATTCAAGCTCAAATCATACGAGAGCCATCCGTAATATCCGCCATATACATCGTCCCGCAAGCCGCTCCAGAAGGGTATAATATGAAAAAGTAATTCTTTTTCCACCTCACCCTTAAGCTGTGTAAGCGCTGCAGTCTCTTTTCCTATAGATGTCATAACTTCTCCTTCCCACAAGACTGTCAGCCTTTTACTGCGCCCGCCGTAATTCCGCTGTAAATTTGCTTCTGGCACAAAACGAATACAATCAACGCCGGAAGAAGCGAAATGATGACGCCTGCGCAAATCAGGTTATACTGATTTCCCAATGGTCCTGTAAAGGTATATAAGGAGATTGCCATCGTCTTTAACTCTTTTTTATTCAGATACAGATTCGCTGCATAGTACTCGTTGTACACACCGACACCTTTTAAAATACAGGCTGTTACGATTGCCGGCTTTAGCAGAGGGAGCATTATCTTCCAATAAATCTTAAAATAGGATGCACCGTCAATAATTGCTGACTCGTCTAATGAAACCGGAATATTTTCCATGTACTGAATAAAAATATAAATGGAAATGACATCCGTTCCCATCATCATGATGATATAGCCGTACAGATGGTTCACAAAATGAAGGTCACACATAATCTGATATACGGTTACCTGCATTGCAACACCCGGAAGCAGAGATGCAAATAGAAACAGGTTACGAATCAGCCCGTTGCCCGGGAACTGAAAACGATTCAGCACATAGGCAAGCTGTGTCCCGATAATAACAGACCCTGCAAGCACACACACCATGACAATCACAGAGTTTAAAAATGCCCTTCCCATGTTTGCACGCTGAAATGCCTCAATAAAGTTTGAAAAATTGAACCAGCTTTCCGGCAATGTCATTACGTTGGTAGACTGATATTCTGCCTCTGTCTTAAATGCAGTGGTTACGCAGGATACAATCGGGATGACTGCCACAAAGGAAAAGAATATCAGGGATGCATATTTTATAAATATCCAAATCATTGCACCCACAGAATAATGTTTTCTGCGTTTCTGTTTTTTCATGCCAGTTCCTCCTTTCCTGCTTTTGCAGCCTGTTTTTTCTTCCGCTGCAATTCTTTACGCCGCTTTCTTTCTTCCTTTGTCATAACCTCATCCTGCTGGTCTGCATTCCGATATATATACTTAAAAAACAGTTTCTGCAGAATCGTGCATGCAAAAATAATCATAAGCAGCACTACCGCCATTGCGGATGCAAGACCAACCTTCTGGTTCGTGTGTGCAATGCGGTTCATATTAATAAAGTAAGTTGCCGTTCCGTTTGCGCCATCCGTGATAACATATGGCTGTTCAAATGCGCTGAGCGCACCGGTAATCGACAAAATGACATTCAATGTCACGATTGTTTTGATACTCGGCAGTATAATATGTATAAACTGCTGAAATTTATTTGCACCGTCCAGTTCTGCGGCCTCATACATTTCCGAATCTACCGACATAATAGCTCCAATAAAAAGAACCATATTGTTACCAAAATATCTCCAGACCGAAGTTGCCACAAGTGACCAGTTATTGATAGACTGATCCTTTAACCAGTACGGAAGATTTTCCAAATTAAATCCACACCATCCCAATATCGTATCAAACACAAATCCTCTGGTGTAGAAGTACTTAAATATAAATCCAATTGCGATACCGCTAATCAGATATGGAAAAAACATAAGCCCCTTGAAGAGATTACCGCCCTTCGTCTTAAAGCTTAAGATAGTTGCCAAATATAATGCCAATGCAAGCTGAATAATAGAGCCTGCCATGTAATACAAGCTCAGTTTCAGTGACGCAAAAATCTCTTTATCCTGAAACACCTGAATATAGTTACTCAATCCTACAAACACACGCTTTTCCGGCGGTGTGGAATACTTCATTTTATAGAAGCTGAATTTTACCATTTCCCCGAATGGCAAATATGTAAAAACGAACAACAACGTCAACGGAATAATCATGAATGCCAGTATAATCAGCGTCTGTTGTCCTTTTCTGCTTTTTAACCATTTCAGGAGACCTTTTTTCTTTCCATGCGCTGTTTCCTGTTTTGCCGATACTGCTGTCATATCAATCTCCATCCCTTTCTACTGCTTTTTTTCAATAGCAGAGCCGGAATTTTTCACTCTATTCCGGCTCCGCTGTTTCTGCAAATTCTCGCGCTTACTCGGTTATCTCTACTCCATTTGATTCCTGTGCAGAGGTCCAAGCTGCATTCCACTCGTCCATAACCTCATCATATGTCATATCACCCATGGATGCATGCTCAATCAACTGCTGTACTTTCTCTTTACCGCCCGCGTCAATCATCAGGCTGGAATCAGCATTCAATGTATTCAGTAAATCTTCCTCACCGGCTACTGCCGCTTCGTCTACTACAAATGTTACGTCGCCAAATGCAGCATATGCATCCGGATAGTTCATGTCATCTGCTGCGATTGGAATACCGCCTTCATTAAATGCAAATCCGGATTTTTCTGTCATCCACTTAATAAATACCATAGAAGCCGCCTGATTTGTCTCGTCTGCATCTACATTGATTGCAAAGCTGTAATCTGCTCCGGAAGAAGCATACTGCTGTCCGTTTACGGTGATTGGGAAAGGCATGTAACCGATATCCTCACCGTGCTCATCTGCTGCTACCATCTGAGAATATGCCCAAGAACCAAGTACCATAGTTGCGATTTCACCGCGATTAATCATTCCCTTGGAATCTTCCCAGGATGTTGTGGAATAATCATCCTCTGTCAAACCGCCTGCAACTGCATCGTAGAGAACTTTGTACAATGCATATGGATGTGTACCATCGCCATAATCTCTGAACGGATCCTGTGTGTGCAGCAATTTCTGATTCTTGTATGCAGGATCACCGGTTGTTGTTCCTGCAAGCTGGCTGTCCCACTGCTCCATCGGCCATCCGTCTGCATAGTTGGTATACAGAGGAATAATAGAAGAATCATAGTCCTTAATTGCCTGTAATGCTGCAACAAACTCATCCGGAGTCTTCGGAAGCTCTGTTACGCCGGCCTCTTCAAATACTCTCTTGTTATAAACAATACCCTGTGCGTTTCCGGTAGACGGAACACCGTATACCAATCCGCCGTACTCCCAGGTATTTGCGAATTTAATTTCGCCTTCCATCTCGTCTAATGTTCCAAACGGAAGGAAGTAGTTTTCCAAGTCTGCCTTGTCTACTGCAGGAATCATCATGACATCACCCCAGTCACCGCTCTGTAAACGAAGGATGGCATCATCCGCATAGTTTGTATCTGTCTCAACTTCTACCGTAATGTTTGGATACATTTCATTGAACTCTGCAATATATGCATCCCAGTTCTTTCCATTGTAATCTGCCTCAGACATATCTGTTCTCTGATTGAACACATGAATTGTCGTTGTAATGTCTGTGTAGCTCTCACCCAATACGATATTCGCGTAGGATAATTCCTCTGGTGCTTCTGTTTCTGCTCCTGTTTCTGTACCCACTGCCTGGCTCTCTCCACCAGCCTCGCTTGTCTCACCCTGTGAGCCGCATGCTGCAAGTCCGAAAACCATAGATGCTGCCAATGAGACTGCTAAAACCTTTTTCAGTTTCATAGTAAATTTCCTCCTTCAAATTTGTTACTTGTTTTGTAACTTAATTTAATTATATATTCTTTTGTTTTTTAGTCATCACACTTTTTTGTTTTTTATCTCATTATCTTGCATTTTTCGTTTCTTTTCACATAGTACACAATTTTAGTCCCCTCTTTTTGTGCATTTATAACATTACTTTCGCACCATTTTACATTAATTTCCTTTATTTATTACCTAATTTTTAGTTTTTGTTAGCTTTTAGATTCAGTTTTATTTCGTCAGGACTTGTTTTTTACCTTTTTTTCGCTATAATAAATTTAACTTTCATCAACAAATCAATGCGGAGGGTTTTATGGACTATCAGGCAGAAGCTACTGCATCTCTTTTAAATGAATCCTATACGTTTCAGAGCGTATCCGGAAAGAATACCAGCTTTGCACAAAGTATACAGGGAACGCCTTTTTTCTTCCGTTCCGGGCATCTTGCTTCCTGCAGTGCGCTTTTCGTCCATGCCGGTGGACAGATTTGTTACAGCGTTCCTGTACATTTTCGTCAGGCTCCGCTCCCCTATGCATTGGTTCTGTTTATCACCGAGGGTGGCGGCAATGTCATATTTGAGGGAGAATCCATTGCTGTGACAACCAATGACATTCTGGTTCTTCCTCCAAATACTTGCTGTCGCTTTGACACCACACATACACCTTTCTCATACTATGCCTTTTATCTCTCCGGCAGTGTCGTATGCGACTATCTGTCCCTGCTTTGCAAGGAAGAGCCGTATTTCAAAAAGAACTATGCAAAAGAAAATATCATCCGGGGGCTGCTTCCCAACATCTGCAGGCAGTTGGAATCGCAGGAAGAGGAAGCCTCACTGCACCTCTCTACGATGTTTCATATCATCTTTTCCACATTGCTCGACACATGCCGAAACGATACGAAGGCTTCCAGACTTCCGGAGCATGTCGCTCACATGAAGCAAATCTATGATTATGATTATGCGGCTTCTCACTCGCTGGATTCTTTGGAAAATGAACTCCGTATCAGCAAGTACCGCCTCTGCCGTGACTTTTCCACGCACATTGGCATGCCTCCGGTACAATATCTGAATCAGGTACGCTTACGGGAAGCTCGCCACCTTCTGTGCACGACAGACCTTACCATTCGTGAAGTCGGTATATCGGTAGGTATTGAAAACACAACACACTTTATCAATCTTTTCAAAAAAAATACCGGAATCACTCCACTGCAATTCCGGCAAAATTATAAGCTTTAGTTCAGTTTTTTGACGCTATCCTTTATCACCATATGACCTTCGACGATGCAGATACCCTGACGATATGGCTCGCCGCCGATTTTTTTAATCAGCATCTGTATCGTACGGCGTGCCATCTCCTTCATATCAACCTCATAAGTGGTAATCGCCACATCACACAGACCAGGGAAAAGATAGTTATCATACCCTGCAACCGAGATATCCTCCGGTACGCGGTATCCGGCCTCCTGAAGCTTCTTAATCAGAAAGCTTGCCGTCAAATCACAGTTGCAGACGAACGCCGTCGGCATTTCCTCGGGCAATTTCAAAATATTTTCCGTGTCAATCTTTCCTGTTTCCCTGTCGCGATCATCCAGCACCCATGCATCCCTTACCTGCATACCATGCTCGAGTAATGATTTCACATAACCAAAATAGCGATCCGTTATGGACCCCGTCGCAAGCAACGTTCCCACATAAGCGATATTCCGATGTCCCATATCAAACAAATAATTTGTCAAGCGGTATGCACCATAATAACTATCTGAAATCACAGCGTCCGTGTTCTGTTTTTCATCGCAAAAATCAAGATAGATAAGTGGAATGCCGGCGCACTCATTCAAAAACGCAAGATAGCTGTCAAACAAGCGTCCGATTACAATGATGCCATCCGCCTTTGCCTCCTGGACCAATTTGGGAAGCTCCTTTTTCTGCTCCATCTCTGCACTTACCACTTCCATCAGAGTAAAGCATTCTTTTGCCACTGCTTTTGTCGCCACCTGCTGATACATCTGCCAATAGAAAGAATCATATTTGTCCAGATAGCGCTCTGCAATCAGCACTCCGATATTATAACTTCTATTCATTTTTTCCGCGCGATGCGCCGAAGGCTGTTTATACCCCATCTCATCTGCAAGCTGCTTAATTTTCACACGCATCTCTTCGCTGACACCTTTTTGACCGGACAGCGCCTTTGAAACCGTTACGGTACTGACTGACAGACGCTCTGCAATATCAGCGAGTTTCACCGCTTTTGCCATGTTCTCTTCCTCTTTCTATTTATTAATATGTACCTTTTATTCCTCCACCGCTGTGAGGTGTAGCAGCACTGACTGGAAATCGCCCCACATGTTAGGAATCTGAATGCCGGCATGCATCAATGTATCTCCGTATAAAATAGAAGCCTCGCCATTCTCCCTGCCAAGTTCGATTCGATATTTTTTCTCCGGTGCAAGCCCCTGTAAATAAATACGCCTGCTGTGATAATTCGGCCGGTTTAAGACCTGAACAAAGGTAAAAAGTGCTTCCATGCGGTTCTTGGCAACCACACCATAACAGTCATATTCATGATTTTGGGAATAAGATGCAATGCGATAGTAATCGCCCTCTCGGACGAGCTCATTGTATCTATGATACATCGCCACCTGCTGTGGTATCTGCTCTCTATCCTCTGCCGGAATCTTTGTAATATCCAACTCGTACCCAAAGGTTCCTGCAAGCGCCACATGACCGCGTGTTGCAAACGGCGTCACTCTGCCAACGGTATGATTCGGGCAGTCAGATACATGCGCGCCCATCGTGGAAAGCGGATAAATCAAAGCCGTTCCCTCTTGGATTTTCAATCGCTCTATCGCATCAGTATCATCCGAGCACCAAATCTGCGGACTGTAATACAACATTCCCGAATCAAACCGCGCGCCGCCACCGGAGCAGTTTTCAAGTAAAAGTTTCGGAAACTCCTTAAGCAAACGTTCCTGCATCTCGTACACACCAAGCACATAGCGGTGTAGCAGTTCTCCCTGATTTTCTCTATTCAGATAAGCGCTTCCCAAATCCGTCAGTTGACGGTTCATATCCCATTTCACATATTCAATATTGGTGCTTCTTAAAATCGAAGCAACCGCTTCGTAAACATAATCCCTTACTTCCGGTCTCGACAAATCTAAAACATATTGGTTTCTTGATCTGCATGGAGTGCGCTCCGGCAGTGCAATCGCCCAGTCCGGATGATTGCGATACAGATTGGAATCCGGTGATATCATCTCCGGCTCAAACCAGATACCAAACTTAAGCCCAATTCTATTGACCTCATCCACAAGATTCTTTAATCCGCCTTTTATCTTCTCTTCATTCACCTGCCAGTCGCCAAGGCTGGTATTATCATCATTGCGGTATCCGAACCACCCGTCATCCATCACCAGCATTTCAATACCGCATTTTTTCGCCTCGCGTGCAATCGCAAGCAGTTTTTCCGTATCAAAGTCAAAATAAGTCGCTTCCCAATTATTGATTAGGATTGGACGTTTCTTATTCTTATATGGGCTTCGTATCAGATGTTTCCGGTATAAATCATGGAGTGTGCGAGTCATCGCACCGATGCCGTTTTCCGAGCAAGTCAATACCACTTCCGGCGCATAGAAGGTCTCATTTTCTTTTAATTGCCAGCAAAAATCCTGTGGATGAATTCCCATCACGACACGTAAGCTGTCAAACTGATTCTTCTCAACCTGTGCCAGGAAATTACCGGAATATACAAAATGGAATCCATATACCTTACCGCTCTCCTGCGTCGCACCCTTTGATACCAGCGCTACAAACGGATGCTCCTGATGTGAGGATTCTCCTCTCGTAGAGCCAACACTCTGCTTTCCATATCCGATGCTTCTGTACTCTATCTGACGCTCTCGCGCCCAAGAGCCGTGAAGCGTCAACATCTGATAGTCTTCTGCATCCATGTCCACGGACGTAGACATCACCTTCGTCAGATATACCGGCTCTTTTGCACGATTGGTAATCTGCACGCTCCTTGCGATAACGTCCACATCCTCAAATACCGTATAAAATAACGTTACATCCAGCATTCTCACCGAATCGCTTGCATAAATCTCCAGTGTACTACACTCTGTCTCATCTCCGAAAGTTGCCGGAAGCCCCGGTATTCCCGTTTTCCCATCATAGATACGATGACCTGTATAATGCAAATCGACTGCCGTGTTGCCGTTTTCATCTAAGATTGCAATCGCGCTCTCACGATAATCTCCGACACCGTTTCCCGGATATTCCATCGGAAACGTATCCAAAAATGAACTTCTGTCACGATTATTTTGGGATGGCACAAACGGTGCCTCTTTCGTTCGCATCAAGTACGAGACATCCATATCGCGGATGCTGGCACCATAATATGCATGACCGATGAAATTCTCTTCGTCTGTGATTGCAATGACATAGCTGGTATGTGCCGTATCCAGTTTAAAAACCCGTGCCCCATCATCATAATGAATTCCCATAGTCTTCTCCCGCAAGCTATCTTATTTCACAAATCTTATTTTAATAAATCTTCTTTCAAGGCTGCTAATTTCTGCTCTGCATCCTCCAAAGAGCTTCCTTTTACTCCAAAGTAGTATTTAATCTTCGGCTCTGTTCCGGACGGACGTACACAGCACCATGCGTTATCCGACAGTTCATAGTAAAGAACATTTGAGGTCGGAAGACCGGTTGCTGTCACCTCTCCGGTTAGCATATCCTTTCTGGTGTCCTCTTTATAATCGCGCACTGCAAGCACGTCAAATCCACCGAGCTTCTTCGGTGGGTTCTGGCGAGATTCGCTCATCAGTGTCTGAATCTGAGCCGCACCGTCAATTCCCTTTAATGTCTTCGTCTCAAGTCCTTCTCTGTAGTAGCCGTACTTCTCGTACATGTCTAACATTGCATCCCACAAAGTCTTGCCATGCTTTTTGCACCAGGAGGCAACCTCACAAAGCATCATAACCGCCACGCAGGCGTCCTTATCTCTCGCATAGGTTCCTGCCAGACAGCCGTAACTCTCTTCCAGCCCAAACACATAATTGTTTGTATGCTGCTCCTCGAAGAACTTAATCTGCTCTCCGATATATTTAAAGCCAGTCAATACTTCAATCAGTTTCACGCCATAGGATGCTGCGATTGCTTTTGCCATATCCGTCGTAACAATCGTCTCTACCAAAGCAGGATTTTCAGGCATAGTTCCCATTGCAGTACGCTCTCTTAAAATATACTCTGCAATCAGCATTCCTGACATGTTACCGGTAAAGGTTACATATTCTCCGGTTTTTGTATCCTTGCAGTATACGCCGAGACGGTCTGCATCCGGATCAGTTGCAAGAACAATATCAGCATCAACTTCTTTTGCAAGTTTTAATGCAAGTTCAAATGCTTTTGGTGACTCCGGATTCGGATATGCGACTGTCGGGAAATTGCCATCCGGAAGTTCCTGCTCTTTTACCACATACACATTCTCAAATCCAAGTTCTTTTAAAACGCGACGCACCGGAAGATTACCGGTTCCGTGAAGTGGTGTATAGACAATCTTGATATCCTTTGCCATCTCTTTAATGATTTCCGGATGAATGGACTGTTTCTTCAATTCCTCCATATAGCAATCGTCCATGTCAGCACCAATCACCTGATAGAGACCTGCTTTTACGGCATCCTCTTTTGCCATCATCTTTACCTGGTCAAAGGAAGTAACCTTGGCAACCTCAGCAAGAATATTTTTGTCATGAGGTGGTGTAATCTGTGCACCGTCCTCCCAGTATACCTTATAGCCGTTATATTCTCTTGGGTTATGGCTGGCAGTAATTACGATTCCGGACACGCATCCCAATTCACGAACTGCAAAAGAAAGCTCCGGCGTCGGGCGTAAGCTGTCAAACACATATGCTTTGATTCCGTTTGCATTCAGGCAAAGTGCTGCTTCCTCAGCAAATTCCGGGGACATGATACGGGAATCGTGGGCGATTGCCACCCCCTTTTCCTGTCCGTTCTGGGAAATAATGTAATTTGCCAGTCCCTGTGTCGCCTGACGTACGGTATAGATATTCATACGATTGGTTCCTGCACCGATGACACCGCGAAGTCCACCGGTACCGAACTCTAACTGACGATAAAAGCGGTCTTCAATCTCTGCGGCATCGTCCTTAATTGCCTCTAGCTCTGCCTTTGTATCTGCATCAAAATATGGGTCGCTGCACCACTGTTTATAAATCTCCATGTAACTCATATCTTTTCTCCTTTTCTTTTTATGTGTTATTCTGTTCTGTCTCCTAAATATTCTATGTTACTTATACAGTCTGTTCTAATTATAAGCTTTGTTTAATTAATTGTAAACTTATTTTAGCTAATTTTTCTTGTTAATTTCTCCGTCACTTGCTACAGTTGCACCGACTGATATATCATTTAAATAGGTACATATCTCCTCTGCTTTCTCATCCGCCGCCAGATAAGTCACACCTCCCGTTGCATACACCGGGAGATACCGGTAGCTTACTGTGCCGTCTGCCGCAATCGTTACTTTAAGAATCGCAGAACGATCAATATTCTGTCCGAAAACAAAGTTACCCAAGCTGTAACACACCGGCTTGTCTTCTATAAATGTAACTCCCTGCAGGCAGTGTGTATGCGAGCCTACCACCACATCGGCACCTGCCGCAAGACAACGCTCTGCAATCTTTGTCTGATAATCTTCCGGATATGACGCATGCTCCACACCCCAATGCGGATATACCGCAAGGAAATCACACTCTGCGCTCGCCTGCTCCACCAGTTCTATCAATCGGTTATCATCATAACAGGAAAAGACTCCAGGAACACTGTTCTCCACCTTCCAGTCTCCAGTCGGTACAACACGGGACACCGCAAGAAATCCGTATTTTCTGCCGTTCACTTCTATGACCTGTACTTCTTCGGCGCGCTCTACCGTTTCTCCTGCGCCACCGTATAAAATCCCCGCATTATCAAGCGTTGCAAACGTCTCCAGCAGAGATTCTTTTCCGTAATCCAACACGTGGTTATTGGCCAGAGAAACGACATCCACGCCCATCTCTTTTAATGCTGTGACGTAGGACGGACTACACTGAAACGTGTACTGTTTATTTGCCACCGGCTCTCCGGTCTCGCCAAACGGAAACTCTTGATTTACCATAAGAATATCCGCGCTCGTAAGTTCTGTAAGCAATTCCTCCGAAATCACGCCATCGATACCTTTTGCATCATAGCCCGCCTTGAATGCATTTGCAAAAAGAACGTCTCCCGTGAAGATAATCGTGGTATCTTCATCGGGGATTACTTCCGCATTCTCAGTCTCTGCATCCTCGATTGGCAGTGTTGTCTCTTTCTCAGTCTCCGAAGCTTCTTCTGACAGTTGCTCAGCCTCCGTCGCTTTCTCAGGTGCCGGGTTCCCGTCTAACGTTACATTCTCTTCTGTCACCGGCAGTTGCGCATTGGAAACTGCATTCTGTGTCTGTGCTGTCTTCCCGCCAGCCCTCACAAGGGCAACCATTACCCCGACAGCTATTACAAGTGAGACGACGTACATCATATTCTGCAATATCTTTTTCATAGTTCCTCCCTCTATCATTTTCACCCAACAGGTACATTTTAACAGGAGCTTTCCCTCTCGGCAATCGCTTTTCCCTCTTTTCAAACTGGCATGGCTCTTTTTATCTAAACTGGATATTTTTATCAGTCCATTCTATGATATACTTGGTTCAACTTGTGTACACATACGTTGCAGATAGGATATTTCATCTATTCTGCCAAACATTTTATAACAAAGAAATGAGGAGATTATTATGACAAATCAGAATATCAAAAAACTTGTCGTGTCTGCATTGCTTGCAGCCATGACCTGCGTAGCAACCATGATTATCAAAATTCCTACCCCTACCTTAGGTTATATTCATCCGGGAGACAGCTTCGTACTGCTGTGCGGAGTTATCTTAGGACCATGGGTTGGCGGTCTTGCCGCCGGCATCGGTTCCATGTTCTCCGATATTTTTTCCGGTTATGCATCCTGGGCAATTCCCACCTTAATAATTAAGGCGTTGACCGCATGCGTGGCAGGTCTTCTGTTCCACAAGCTAAAGAGCATATTCCAACAGAAAAAAGGGCAGTTTGCCGCTATCATCCTTGGAGGGCTTGTCGGGGAAGCAATCATGGTCTTCGGATATTTCGCATACGAGGCTGTTCTCGCTGCACTCGGCAGTGGTGCTTTCAATCAGGCAACACTCGCTGCCGGTATCGCATCCTCGGCTACCGGAATTCCGTTTAATATCGTTCAGGGCGTCGTAGGTATTCTTATCGCAACACTGCTGCTTCCGGTTTTGCAAAAAGTACCGGACATTCGGGAGTGGATGGAACGCTAGTGTTAACTCGGCAGGGAGTCTGCTCTTTTATTCATTCATTTGTTTTTCAAGAATCCGAAAAAACAGAGCAAGAAGAATCGCTGCAAGCGCAGACATAGCAGCCCCGAAAACAAACGGAACTGAGTTTCCAAAACCGGCACATAAAAATCCCTTCTTTATCTAACTGCCATTATAGCAGAATAAAGAAGGGATTTCTCACCAAAATAATATCTTTTTATTCAATTACAAGATCAAGGCTTCCCATACCACATTCCAAACTGATGGTACCGATTGCCCCCTCATTTTTTACTTTATGACTTCCGGCAATGCTTGAATATTTTGTTCCATTCACATTCAACTCTCCAAGACCACAGGAAAGGTCATAATTATAGGCATTTGCATCGCCCTTTAACTTCAAATCCATGCTTCCCATGCCACACTCTGCAACCAGATTGCCGCCCAGGGTTCCCTCCATCGAGAAATTGCCCATGCCGCACTCCAGGTCGATATCGTGATAGGCTCCGCCATTGATTTCCACATTGCCGACTCCGGCATTTACTTCCATGTACTCTTTCACCTCAAACCCGTATGCAACAATATTACCTGCTCCCACATCTAAAAGCAGCGTATCGCAGCTCACATCATTCAGTGAGAATTCTGCATTTGTGGCACCGATATCCAAATCCAGTTCTTCAAAGTTCATTCCCGCCGGAATCTCTATCACAATCTGCTCCGCATTATCATAAAAATCATGCTCCTGTTTATACTTAATTTTTAATGTGTCACCTGAGGCACCACCCTCGTAATATCTTCCCTGGCAGTCATACAAACGAACTACCATTGAATCTTTTTTTGTTCCCTCTACAAAGGACAATTCCGCGGCACTGATATCCAAATCCAGATTTGTAATGCCCGTAATTGCATATTCATATACAAGCTCATCCGAGTCAAGTACGGTACCATGGTGGGTATCTGCATCCGCCGCATTCTCCATTCCTGTCTCAACATCTACATCCGTGTCCACATCTATATCTGTATCGATGTCCCAATCATCATCATCCACTCCATAATAGATGCCATGCCCGCTGATATGCCAGTTTCCGCGATTCAATTCACCGTTACGCGCCATCTGACGGATTGTGCTATAGCCGCCTCCCATCACGGAAGCAATTCCGCAAAGAAGAATGCCGACTCCTCCCAATATTGCTGCAATAATCAAACTTATCTTCGTAAATTTCTTCATGCTGCTGTCCGCTCCTTTCTCTTATCAAATGGCTTCCTGCACAAATTCCAGATTCCCTTCACTGCCCATGGCAAAAATGCACCACATACCCACAGCACCAAAAGCACTGCCAGAATTCCAAGCGCCAACACCAGGCAGCCGCCACCCATCAAACCGATACCGACTGCAGGATTTCCCGTAAAAAGCATGCTGATGCCGATGCCCGCCAGAACAAACCCGACACAAATCAAAGACACCATCACTGCAATTGCCGCTACCGCAATACCAAACAACGCACATACCAGTCCCAGCATAACAGATGCGATTACAATCAATATGGTAAGCCAGATTGGAGACGTAAGTACTGCCACAAGGATAATAAGCACCGTCATTCCTGTGTTGTCTTTCTTTTTCGTCTGGTTCCCGCTCATCTGATTCACTGCCTGATTCACATTATTGTAATACTCAGCATCACGGTTCGCGAATGTATTATAATATTTGTTGTCCGCTCCGCTTTTTGCATCAATACCAAAATTCTTTAAAATGCTCTCAGCCACCTTCTCCGGCGATTCCAATTCTGCGATGACAGACGCTTCATTCTCTTCTCCCGCATCCTCAAAATAGCTCCGGTAAAATGCAACCGCATCTGCCCGCTCTTCCTCAGATATCCCGGAAAGGCGACGTTCTAATTCTTTTAAAAATTCTTCTTTTTTCATTTTCACATTAACCTCCATCTTACCCCTCAGCAAACAGTTCCGATATCTTTGAAGAATAGTCTTCCCATTCTCCCCGATATTCTGTCAGCTTCTGATTTCCGGGCTCTGTAATCCGATAATACCGTCTGTTTCTGCCTCCACATTCTCTGTCATACACAATCAGGTAACCTTCTTTTTGTAATCTGCGCAGAACCGGATACAGTGTCGATTCCGATACATCTATCGCTCTTCTTACATCCTGTGTAATCTTATAACCATATGTGCCCTCCTCCTCTTTCGACACGACTGCTAATACAATCGCATCTAACAGCGTGGCACCTGTGTTAAACACCATATTCTCACTCCTTTTTATGTTTTGTACAGTTGCTATTTTATAATATTATTAATTTAATAATACTATACGCTATATAGTATTGTATTGTCAATAGTGTGCATACAAAATTTTAAAAAAAGAACATCCCTTCCTAACGAAAACTTCGTCAGGAAGGGATGCTCCACATCTACTCCTTAGGAAAACAACCCTTTAAAAAAGTCTGCAATCGCTGTAAAAGCATTAGAAAAGAAACTTCCGATAGAAGCCAGCACACCGTCGCTACTTCCACCATTTTTATAAGAATTGTAAAGTGACTGTGCATAGTCTACCAATCCGTCTAAGTCAATCCCCAATGATGTAATCTTAAGCAACAAATCAATAATCTGTTGACGCTCTGCATCAGACAATGTCACACCATATTTGTCACACGCTTCATCAATGACCTCATTGATGCTCGCCGCATCGCTTAAATCGTTCTCCGCAATCACCGACTTGATATATGCGATGAACTCTTCCACTTCCTCATCGGTAAGACCTTCAATGCTTGCCTCAAGCTGTCCTGTAATCACCAGCTCATTCAATGCTGCATCTACAACCGTTTCATCCACTTCTTCTCCGGTCATTTCCTCGTAGGCTTTGAAAATGCCTACCAACGCTGCTGTGCCGGAAATTCCGGTAGGACCTGCAACAATGATATCTGCATCTGTGATACCTGCGGTTGCCAACGCATTCTTATACATACCTACAGTACAATAAGTAATATTATTCGTAGAAATATTAAGACCGCTTCCTGCTTCACGCTCAACAATTACAACCGAAGACCATGACTTGCTGCCAATCTGGGATGCATCGATATAAGAACCGAGGTACTGATGTTCCTCCTCGTTCGTAATATACACAACATCATAATTCGCAAGATTGGCCGGATCAATTCCCATCAAAGACAACACGGTGGCACGCTGCTCATCAGTCAGGTCCGCTCCCAATGCCAGATACGGTCTGTCGCTCTCTTTTATTTCGACTGCATCGCCAATTTCACCTGTCACTGTCTCACCTTGTATCTCATCGGCAGAAGTCTCCTCGCCCGCAAATACCGGCATCGCTGTAGTAAACATCATCATCGCCATAAGCAGACTGATTCTCTTTATCCACTTCTTTTTCACTTGAATTACCTCCCTGTTCAGATTTTCCTGAAACAAATAATTATTCTACTACGAACTCAAATGAAAAACAAGAGAACTTTCTCTTAAGATTGTACTACACATCCACCCGCACCTTCAGCCATGAGGCAATATCTGCATAAATCACCTCACGATCCGGCTCATTTAAAATCTCATGTCTGTCATTCTCGTACAGCTTATATGTAATATCAATCAATCCTGCATCTTTGTACAGATCGTATGCTTTTTTTACGCCCTCACCCAAATCTCCGACCGGGTCGTCCTGACCGGACACGAAGAAGAGTGGCAAATCCTTCGGAACCTTGGCTACATTCTCCTTCTGGTTGTCAAAAAGCACCGCTTCCATCAATCCACGGTATCCATTTACCGTAAAAAGAAATGTACATCTCGGATCTGCATAATACTCCTTCACATTATCCACATTCTTAGACAGCCAGCTATTCGCATAATCCTTTCCATATAAATCATATTTCTGGTAAGGCTTGCTGTAAGACATCTTCTGGAGCAGTTTACTCCGGTAATGCCATCCACGGAATGCAGCAATAAAATTGCAAAGGAAAAGCCCCATTTTCATCGTACCATCCGGAACACAACCGGTGCCCATAATAACAGCACCGCTTACCCCTTCAGGATGAATACACAAATACTTACGCAGCATATATGAGCCCATACTATGTCCCATCATAAAATACGGAATTCCCGGATTCTCGCCCTGCACAAGCGTACGGAGCTGATGCATATCCTCCACCAGCGTATCGCTTGGATTCTCATCTGCAAAATACCCCCAGTTGTCCTCTGAGGTAATGGATGCGCCGTGACCGAGATGGTCATGCCCTACTACCAAAAATCCCTGTTCATTTAAATACTCTGCAAATGGTTTGTAACGACCGATATACTCAACCATGCCATGTGTAATCTGTAAAATTGCCTTGTACTCCCCATTTTCCGGAATCCACTTCACGGCATGAATGGTCGTCTTGCCGTCTTTTGATAAAAACCCAAACTGTTCTTCTTTTGTCATATTTTCTCATCCTTTCTATTATCTATACCCCTATCAGTCAGCCTTCCCCTGCCAAGCTGACTGGTACAGTTCTTTCCAAAGCGCTTCTAACTCATCTGCACTGTTCTTACACTCTTCGATTTCCTCCCACACCTCGTCCATGCGAAGCAACATATGTTCCTGTGTGTTGGCGCATTCCTGTTCAGACTGTCTGAGCGCATCGGTGCGCCCCAGTATTTCCTCTGAAATCAGCCCTCGAATATCTGTCTGTCCTCCCTCATAAGCCGCCAGATTCTGTGAGGAATCCTTATACAGCTTGCCCATCGAAATGTTATTCTCTTTTAAAAGCTCATTGAGATAATGTATCTGTTCCTCAAGCTCCGTAGCGCGTTTCTCTGACTGCGCAAGCTGTTCTTTCAATTCTCTCGCTTCCCGCTCATAGTTCTCAGAAAAAGTTCGAATCTCCTCTGCCGCAGCAATGAATCCGCTTCCTGCATCGCCCATTCTGCCTGCTTCGATTGCAGCGTTTAATGAAAGCACGCTCATATTCTTAGAAAGCTCTATCATCCGCTCTGCGCGCTCACTAAGCTGCTGGCGCTCTTCATTGTATGCCGCCTCAGCCTCTGTGATATGCTTCATCGGTGTTGTGAAATGCTTGTTATTCTCCACAATTTCCACAATACGTTCCCCTTGCTGTCTCATCTGCCTGACAAACACCGAATGGTTAGCGTCAAATGTGTTAACACCATTCTTCGCCTCTATCATCGTATTATGGATATCCCCTGCCGTCCTCTCACTGTTCGACGCAAGCTCATAAATCGCCTGCACTTGTTCTTTTACATATGTAACATCTTTTTCCATCTGCGCACGCGATGCTGTCATACGTGCAAACTGTTCTACCACAGTATCCTTTCGTTCTAATATCTCAGAAAGCAGTTTCTCTTTGCGCTCATTTTCTTTTCGAGCTGCAACCAACTCCTCTTCTAATGCTTTTTCTTTCTTTCCGCCAAACATATCCTACCTCCAAGCTTTTCACTCTGCCGCTACGCACGTATTTTACTGATAATTACGAATCACGAGCTGTATGCTTAATATCCCTTGATAGTCATTTATCTCCGGATAATACACCACTGACATCCGAATTCCATTCGCCTGACCACGAAAAGCAGCTTCCACTTCCTTCTCGCCATACTTCTTACTGTAATATGCTTTCCATTCCGTAATATCGCCAAAATAGACTGCCGAAACCCGCACACCGCTTTCCGTCATGAGGCTTAACTTCAATACATTCTGATTTCTGCCCACAACATATGCCCGCGTAACCGAAAGATTCTTATCCGCAAACTGAGGCTTGGCATTACATTTTCCGAATGGCTCTAAGATATCAAGTTCCCGCACCAGCGCCACTGTCGGGTAATCTGCCGGCATTGCAATGTCTATCTTTATCTTAGGTACAAAATCCTCTTCTGTCAATTCGCAATCCTGATTTATTGCCGCACGAAATGCTCCCACATCCTCTTCTTTGAGTGAAATCCCCGCTGCCATCGGATGTCCGCCAAACTTTGTAAAATATCTGCTGCACTTACAGAGCTCCTCGTACATGGAATAAGCCTCGATAGACCTCCCGGAACCTTTTACACCCTCCTCGGCTCTCGTCAGAACAAAGGTTGGCTTCTGATAGGTCTCCCGAATTCTACCTGCAATGATTCCTGCAAGACTCTCATGTACATTCGGCAAATAGATGACAAGAACCTTATCCCCGGCAATTCCTTCCTCAACCACGCGCTTTGCCGCTTCTACGCCCTCTGCTGTCATGTCTTTTCTCTGCGCATTTAACTCCACCAGCTCTTCTGCAATTTTTGATGCATGAAGCTCATCCGTCTGCAAGAAAAGATTTAAAGCAAGCTGTGCTGTCTCTAAACGCCCACTGGCATTGACACAGGGTCCCAACACAAACCCGATATGATAAGCGCTCACCTGCTCCGGTATCAGCTTATTCTGTAAAATCAATGCCCGCATTCCAAGGTTTTCCGTATGGTGAATACGATGCAATCCTTCTTTTACCAGAATGCGGTTTTCATCCGTCAAATCCATGACATCTCCCACGGTTGCAAACGCCACTTCTTCCAGAAAATCGTACAATTCCTCCACCGGAACTTTACGTCGCTCATACAAAAGCTGTATTACCTTCCATGCTACCGCAGCACCGCATAGCCCCTTGAACGGATACCTACACTCCTGCTGCTTCGGATTCACAATCGCATCCGCCTCGCTGCGCAGATAACAGCGAGTTCCATTTTCTTCTATGTACGGGACTTCATGATGGTCAGTCACCAAAACGGTCATACCAAGCGCCTTTGCATGGGCAATCTCATCGATTGCCGCAATTCCGTTATCACAGGTAAGAATCGTGTCCATCCCATCTTCGTATGCCTCATCAATCAGGTTCTCATTGATACCATAGCCATCTTTCATTCGATTTGGTATTTTTGTGCTGACAAGAGCACCGCACCTTTGCAACCCACGATATAGAATATATGTTGCCATAACACCATCGATATCATAATCTCCGATAATACGGATAGGTAATTGCTGCTTTATCTTTTCCTCCAATATATCAATGCATTGCTCTGCATCCCCTAGCAGATGCGGATCATACAAATCCTTAATACTTCCATTTATGTACTTTTCTATTGCAGCATCTCCGACAACCTCGCGATTGCGAATCAATCGCGCTGTCACCGGGCTGATACCAAACTTCCGGGCGATTTCTTTAAAGTCCCCACCCTTTTGTATCACTACCCATTTTTCCATTCACGTCTGTCCTCGTATACTACTTCAAGCAGTGTCAACCCACATGCCGGTGCCGTATAGCCTGCCCGCTCCCTGTCCTTTGCCTCTAAAATCTCCGTTATTTCCTCGGGTTCTCTTCTTCCGTCTCCGATTTCAATCAATGTCCCAGTCAATATTCGCACCATGTTCTGCAAAAATCCGTCTCCCGTGTAAAAAATCCGCAGTTCCTGCTCAGATTCTTCTATGCATATATCATAGATTGTGCGTACTGTAGACTTCTTCATTTTCTTATTTCCGCAAAACGATCGAAAATCATGCGTACCAATCAGAAGCTCTGCCGCCTTTTTCATGCGTTCTGCGCAAAGCGGCGCCTGATAATCATAAACATACTTCCGCTCAAAAACCTCAGGAATCCTTCCTGTATGAATACGATAAAGATAGGTTTTGCTTTTTGCCTGATAACGGCTGTGAAACCGTTCATCTGCTTTTTCCGCCTGCGTCACCGCAATATCTTCCGGCAGATAACGGTTCAGATAATCCTGCATTTCCTCTACGTCCCACGCGTTGCTTAAATAAAAGTTTGCCACTTGTCCGCGTGCATGAACACCCGCATCCGTTCTGCCGGAACCGATAACCGCCACATCCTCGCCCGACATCCTTGAAAGTACCTCCGTAATCTTCCCTTGAATCGTCTCGTCCGTGCTGTTTTGGCTCTGCCAGCCACGATAACGCGTGCCATCATATTGTATGGTAATTCTATAATTATTCATCCTGCCCCCGTTCGCAGTGCCACGCGGGTAACTTCTTTCCCCGCGTGTACGGGCTCTCGCCCTATCAATTCACTTCCTTCGCAGTGCCACGCGGGTAACTTCTTTCCCCGCGTGTACGGGCTCTCGCCCTATCAATCCGCAAGGAATCACATAGCCCTGTGCAAGCACGGCTATGTGATTCCTTGCGGATTGGCACTGCTCAATGCTTTCGCTCATTTTATCACATTTTTATTGAAAAACCAACTGCTAAACAAGTTCCGCTATTCTTGTTACTGCCACATAGATTTCAGAAATCTTATACCATGTGCGATAGTCAATCACCCCCGTTACCGGCAAAGCGAATATCTGTTGGAAACGCTCTACCGCCTCTCTGGTCGCCGGTCCGTAAATTCCATCCGGTGTTATCGTAGGAATTGCCGGATAGGAACGGGAGATGCGTGCTAACTGCTCCTGAATCTGGCGCACTTTCTCTCCGGTGGAACCAATCGTCAAATCAACACGTGGCCAGGATGCCGGAATTCCCGATACCTCTTCCGCTGTGTTAATGAACATATTATTTCCGTAATAGTAGCGGATAATATCAATTGTCTCATAGTTCTGATCACCTAAGAATTTGCTTCCCCACTGGCTCATCCAGTTCGGGCACGTCACGCGCTGTCCGTCACAATACTGCGTGAGTATCGGCTGTCTGACGTTCGGACGCGACAAATAGTTCTGGAACATCTCATCAACAATATCTGAAATGCTCTGGTAAACATTACGACCATACATAAATTTCTGGTCATATGCAGTAGAAGAAGTAATTGTAAAACTGTATCCCTTGTTGCGATACCATTCTGTGTACACACGATTTAATGTAAATGACATAATCGCAAGCACATTTGCACGAATGGTCGCATCGGGCCACGTTGCATAGATTTCACTGGATGCCACATTTTTAATATAATCGCGGTACCTGATGTAATAATCTCTTGCAGTCGGATCGCTCGGTGCCCCATCATGTACAACAACATATTCCGGAATCACAACACGACTGAGCACAATTTCACCGGTTTCTGTCACCGGCTTAATCTCCGATTCTGGAATTTTCGGCGGATACTCTTCATATAAGGTGTGCGCCGGTATCACGATATTGTCCGTCGGGTTTACCGTTGCTTCTTCCGCATCCATTCGGACTTCCTGCAGCGCCAACTGACCCGACAGGATTTCAATGCCGGAAATATTGATTGGACGATATCCCTCTGCAGTAACCTGAATGGTATATTCTGCATACGGCTGCACTTCTGACGGCTCCAAGGAGTACTCAAGTGGAGGCGCATCAAGCGTAACCGATTCAGCCAATCCGGATGCATCCGTATTCACCTCCTCGACTGTGCTCTCCGGATTTCCTGAATACGATATAGAAATTCTCGCGTTATCAATCGGCGTGTTCATTCCTCTGGCAATCACCTGTATCCGCAAGTCCCCTTGATCCACATTATTTGCCTGTGTGTATTTGATATCTGACATAAAAACCCTCACAGATTCTTTCCGTACATAATATGCAAAAAAGTGGTTTATTGCCACAACATATCGCTGCCAGACAAACCACTTTTATAAATTCTCTATAACAATTTTAGCAACCGCTCCATATCCATTTCCGCAAGGACATAATCTGCATCCGGCATAACCGATGTATCCGGTGATATATTAGAATGTATGTAACAGGTTGCAAGCCCCACATTCTTTGCTCCCCAAATATCACTCTTGGCGTCGTTTCCAATCATAATCGACTTGGTAACATCAATCCGATGTTTTTGAATCATTTTTTCAAAAAAACGAATATCCGGCTTTTTGACCCCATAGTCCGAAGAAATAAATATGTCATCGAAATACGATGCGATTCCAAGCGTATGCATCTCATATTCCGTAAAAATACGTTGTGCGTTCGACAGGAGATATACCTTGCTGCCTGACGCCTTTAGCGCCTCTAACATCTTTATCACACCATCATACAACCGCACGTACTCGGTGGACAAAATACGGAAAAACTGCCCTGTATGAACCACCAGCTCTTCGTCTGCCATTACACCTTTTTCCTCAAAAAGTGCGCCAAATACCTGTTCTATCCGAATTTCCGGATGAGATTCATGAACATCGTCTCTCTTCTCTGTCATCTGATTCAATCTGTGCTTTAACTGCTCCTCTTTTCCTGACACCAATGCATTGTAACGCCGCTTTAACTCCTCCGGCGTATAATGGGCATCATAATATCCATAGAAAAGCGCCAACTTGCTCCAGAGTTCTTTCTTTTCTTCATCCGTGCGAATATCCACAAGAGTTCCATACAAATCAAAGATATAACTTTCGTATTTCATTCTCTCTTTCTCCCTCATATACCATAGGATTCACCTTGAACAACAAAGCACCGCACAAAAACTGCACGGTGCCTCGCGTTATATTTTGGAATGTGCAATGCACACCACCAGAACCATAATTTTTATTCTACCGTGACAACTTTTGCCAAGTTTCTCGGCTTATCTACGTCAAACCCTTTATCTGATGATACATAGTATGCCAATAGCTGCAACGCTACAGAAGCAGGCATAACCATAAATTCATCCTGCATATTCGGCAGTTCGAACACTTCGTATTCGCCCTCTAAGCTGCCTGCAATCGTTTCCTTGATAAAAACGACCACGTCTGCGCCTCTGGACTTTACCTCCTTGATATTTGAAAGTTCCTTGGACATCAGCTTTTCCTGCGTCACTGCTGCAATCACCGGAGTATCCTGCGTAATCAATGCAATCGGTCCGTGCTTTAACTCGCCGGATGCGTATGCCTCCGAATGAATATACGACACCTCTTTTAGCTTCAAAGAGCCCTCCAACAGAATGGAATAGTCCAGACCGCGACCAATCATAAACAAATCCTTTGCCGCAAGCACCCTCTTCGCCACCAGATGTATATCTCTGCGGTGTTCCAACACCTGTTTCATAACTTCCGGTGTCCTCTGTAGCTCTCGAACAAAACTCTGCGTCTCCTCTGTTGTAAATATGCCTCTGCTCCATGCCATTTTTGCAACAATCAGATAGAACACCGCAAGCTGTGTCGTGTATGCCTTTGTACTTGCCACTGCAATTTCCGGACCCGCATTGGTGTAAAGCACATAGTCACTCTCTCTTGCGATAGAAGAACCCTTTACATTGATAATCGAGAGGCATTTTGCGCCACGGCGCTTCGCATACTTTACCGCTTCCAAAGTATCAATCGTCTCACCGGACTGTGATACCGCAATCACCAAAGTCTTCTCATCAATGACAGGATCTGAGTACATGAACTCAGATGCCATCTCCACATCAATGTGCATATGAAGAATGGATTTTACCAATGCCTGTGCTACCAATCCTGCATGCATCGCTGTTCCGCAGGCAATAATCGTAATTCTCTCGCAGTCTGTAAACAGTGTATCCGGTACATTATCCGCAGAAAAATCCGGCAGCCCACCCTTAATACGGTTTGCAATCGTATTCTCAATCGCTTCCGGCTGTTCCATAATTTCTTTTTCCATATAGAAAGGATATCCGTTCTTACCGGCGCTGTTAAGCTCCCAGTCAGCAGTTAAGTATTCCGGCTCTACTATATTGCCGTCAAAATCACTAAGTACAAGCTTATCACTGTGCAACTCTAAGATATGATACTCCGGAACGACAAAATAACGATTCGTAAAACGGCAAAGTGCGGTAAGGTCCGACGCAAGCATCGCCCCCTCATCACAAAGTGTCGCTACAATCGGGCTGACGTTACGAGTCGAGTAGATGACATCCCCCTGATCTGCAAACAGTACGACAAGTGCAAAGGTTCCTCTCAACTTAGAAACAGTCTTTTTCAATGCTTCTTTGGGATTCCCCTCATAGAAATGATTTAAAAGTGCCGCAACCACCTCACTGTCCGTCTCCGACTGAAGTTCTCCTGCCAAATCGTAGTCTGCAATGAGTTCTCTGTAATTCTCAATAATTCCATTGTGCACGAGTGTAACCTTACCCACCTGATGCGGATGTGCATTGCGGTCATTCACCCCGCCATGCGTCGCCCATCTGGTATGCCCGATTCCACAACCGGCTGCAGTCGTCTCAGACCCACAGATTGCTCTAAGGTCACTGACTCTTCCGGCACATTTATATACTGCAGTCTGCTTGGTTTCCTGATCTTTTACTGCGATGCCTGCACTGTCATACCCCCTATATTCCAGCAGTTCCAGTGCATCCAGCAAAACATCACGAACATTTTCGCTCCCTGTATAACCAATAATTCCACACATAAATTTTCCTCTTTCTTTATCTTAAATCTTCTTCATCCTATTTTTCTTTTTGTATTTTCCATCAACATCGTATTTGTTTTGCAGTTACCCGCATATTTGCCGATGTGTCTCGCACAGGAATGGTACGAAAAGGCATCCGCCGAATTTTCGATCACCTTTCACCTCGTTAACCTGCCCTAGGACAGGTGCATGGCGCTCAAAGAAAATTTATGGTTTCTGGTTTCCAAAACATAACTCTATTCGTTTTTCAAGGTTCAACGTGTATACTATACTATTATATGCATAAAAAGTCCAGAAATTATTCGTTCTACTTCATATAATTCTCTACGTCATCCGGCCCTACTTTTTCATAAGGAAGCCGGATGTATTTATTGTTGTCTAACGGAAGATTCGATAGGTCACCGCCGACAGAAAGTGCATATGCCAGTTCCAGCATCGCCTCCGCCTGTCCCTCTTTATCATTATAGACAGTACCTGCCATCTCACCGTTCTTCACTGCCTCAAGTCCCACATCTGTTCCATCGATACCGACTACCACCGGCCACTCTTCTTTTTCCCATCCATATGACTTTAATGCATCGATTGCACCGAGCGCCATATCATCATTGTTCGCGAGCACAAGTTCTATATTCTCGCCATATTCTCCAAGCATCTGTGTCATTTTTGTCTGTGCCTGTGCCCGGTTCCAATTTGCAATAGCATATCCAAGCTTCTCCACTTCCACTCCATTCTCAATCAGAGTAGACACCGAATACTCCGTGCGAACAATGGCATCCTGATGACCTGCTTCTCCCTCCAGCACAATGTACTGGAAAATGCCGTCTCCATTCTTATCCACTTCTGGATTCTCCCGGAATGTCTCCGCCGCAATCTCACCTTCCATAATTCCGGATTCAAACGCCTTTGCCCCTACATAGTAAAGCTGCTCCCATCGTTCTAAGTCCTCTTCTACCAGTTCCCTGTTAAAAAAGATAACTGGAACATTCTGTTTCTCTGCCATATCAATGATTGTCGTTGGCTCCGTACGGTCTACCAGATTGACACAGATAACATCACATCCATCACTCAGCATCTCTTTTACCTGATCATTCTGCGTAGATTGACTGTCGGAAGCGTTATACACTTCAATATTGATTGCAATACCAGTCTCCTCCTCCTTCTCCGCCGCATAGTCGTTGAAGTGCGCCATCATCTGCGATACATAGGTATCATACTGATTATAGAGCGTAACCCCTATCTTAATATTCTTACGCTCCGCAGTCTGCATCTCGCCGTTACATCCTGTCAATAAACCGGATACCATACCAGTCACTATTATCCCCGTCAAAAAACGCTTATTTCCTCTCATTTCTCCTCCACTCTATCACTGTACGATTGGGAATAACACCTTCTGATTATCCTCATCGTACAGGTTTGTCCGGTCAACCATCAGATAATCCACCTGACAGTCTTCTGCTTTCGTCAATCGATAGTGTAGCTGATTCGCCATTGCCTCCATACTCTGATAGCCCATATTGAACTCATTCGGAACCAAAAGCATATGTATTACACCTTTGTCTAAATAGTAAACTGCCTTTTCCGAACACCCTACCCCATATAAAAGGCTTTCCATACGGGCATTCTCTATCTGCAAATAGTCAACCATGCGCTCTGTCTCGTCGTTTTCCAATGCAATGACAATATCCACAGGAGCTGCCCCCTGCAGAGCGTCCGTATTGCCGCGCTGCTCATTCGCACAGTCAATCGTCCAGAGAATCTCTGCCTCCGTTTCCGCTAAGCCCTCATGCAAACCTGCTAATCTCTGCTGTGTGGAAAGCTTTTCCTCATTTCCGCTTAGGATTCCAACTGTTTTTCCGGAGAGTTCCTCCCCGAAATCTTCTTTTATCGCATCTGCAAGTGCACTTCCGATTGCGGTATTATCCGGTCCCGTAAAGGCATATACCCCTTCCGGGGAAGCATCTGTCTCCAGTAACATAACCGCTACCCGCGAAGATATCCCCTCCAATTCCTCTGCTTCTCCAATCATCTGTACGATGATGCCTTCCGCCCCATTTTCCAGTTCACGATTGATTAGCGCAAGCTCCTCATCTACGCTCGCAAACTTTCCCGTAGACACGAAATTCAAATCGATATTGTAATCGTCTGATGCCTGCTCCAAGCCTTGATGCAGGGCAATCCATCGGTCGTTATTACTGTCATTCACAATGACGGAAACAATATGTGTCTCCTCTTGCTTTCCCACATGAAGCATACTGTAGGATGCCCAGGCGATAATCAGCAGAAGAATCAGACTCAATATACCAAAGTAAAGTCTATTTCTCTTCATTTTTCCGTTCTCCCTTCAACTGCTTTAGCTTACCGCCCTCCAAAAGTTCTACTGTTTCCTGCGAGTACACGATATCCGGCAGGTGAATCCGCACGGTAGTCCCCTCATCCGGCTGACTCTCAATTTCAAGCCCATATGGATTACCAAAACGAAGTCGAATACGATTATGTACATTAATCAGTCCCACGCCGGAGCCGGACTTGCGCACTCTGTTATTCTCTGTCAAAAGTGCCTCCACGGTTTCCTTCGGCATGCCAAGACCATTATCGCGCACCTCAATATAGACGTCATGTTCCTTGCGATAACCGACAACCCGAATCTCTCCGTCTCCATCCATACATTCAACACCATAATAAATCGCATTTTCCAAAAGCGGCTGTATGACAAGCTTGACTGTACAACAATTCAAAATATCCTCGTCAATCTCAAAATCGATACTAAAGATATTCTTATACCGAATCTTCTGGATATTCATATAGTTCTTCGCATGCTTGACCTCATCCTCTATGCTGATAATCGTCTTGCCACGGCTTAGACTGATACGGAAAAGGCTGGCGAGCTGTGTAATCATAAACACAGCATCCTCATAGCGCTCTCCTTCAATCATCCACACAATGGAATCCAACGTATTATACAAAAAGTGGGGATTAATCTGTGACTGTAATGCATCAAGCTCGCTCTTTCGCTTCTCCTCCTGTTCTACCAGAATATCATGCATCAGCTCCCTGATCTGTTCTACCGTAGAGCGCAGCGTCTTTCCTAAATGCTCCACTTCCAAAGAACCGCCTACATAAATGTCCGGATTCAAATTCCCTGCTTCCCACTCCTTGACGGATTCGTTCAGCTTCTGAAGCGGGTTCGCGATACGTGCCGACACCAACTGATTTAATATAATAATCATGAGCATTACCAACGCCGTCAAAAGAATTACGAACATTCTCATACCGGAGAGTCCCATCTCAAAGGAGCTCATCGGTACGACACTGACAAGCTTCCAGCCTGTATAGCTGATGGTTTTTACAGTAACCAGACGCTTCTCTCCGCCGAATTCTTCCTGTACGCTTCCATCCTCATATGCGGCAGCAGCAAGATTATTTTCTTCATAGAGATTCGTATAAATTAATTTCTGTTTCGGATGATAAATAATCTCACCATTGCTGTCCATCAGATAGATATACTCTGACGCATTATCGGTATTCGCTTTTGTCAAGAGCTGCTCGATACTGCTATAATTCATGTCAACTAGCAACACGCCAAGTGTGGAATTACCATTGTTTGTCAACTCCACCGCCCGGCTTAAGGATACGACCCAATAATATCGATAACTGCTGTCATCAAACAAATTCTGCACATGTGGCGTAGAAAAATGGACATTTTCCATCTGTCCGACTGCCTCGGTAAACCACTCCTGATTCACGATGTCCAAATGTTCCTTCTCCGTAGCTACCGGCGCTGCTGCCACCAGTCCTCCATCATTTGTATAGCACGCAATGCTGATGAGGTTATCCTTGTTCGCCTCGTATAAAAGATTCATCTCCTCATCAAGCGTCTCCATCCCCAAGTCTTTATCCTTGATAACGCTGTAATACATCGCATCCGAGATGCGTCGCATATTGCGCAGATAATCCTCCAGGTTGATTGCCGTCTGATTCAAGAGTTGCTCTGCACTCTGTGTCGTCATATCCTGCATCTTATTGACAAAACGGCTGTACAGAGAAATACCCAAACACCCCATGGAAATTAGGGATACAATCGTAAAAGAAATCGCAATCGTCATCTGGATAGACTGTGGCTGCATATGCCGCCTCATGTATGCAATTAACTGTCTGTAGTATTGTCTTATCTTCTTCAACTTTGCTCCAATTTACTTGTTTTATACTTGGAAGGTGACATTCCAAACTGTTTTTTGAACACGTAACTAAAATAATTCGGATCCGAGTATCCTACTTTCTCTGCAATCACATAGGTCTTTTCATTCTGTGTCAACAATAATTCTACTGCTTCCTCCATCCGGTAATCGGTCAAATAATTGATAAAAGTCTTTCCTGTCTCCTTTTTAAATACAGTAGAAAAGTAAGCTGCACTGACATTTAGGTATCCGCAGATGGTCTCTATGCTTAAATCAGAATCTGCATAATGCTCTTTCACATACTCAATGGCTCTTGTCACAAATGATTTTGTGGTGTCGGAACGTTCACTCAAGACCTGCCGCTGCATCTTAAGACAGTTGTCCTGCAACCACTTACCCAGGGCTTCCGGTGATTCCAACTGCATTGCCTGTGTGTAGACATCATTATCCTCACCAAAAATCGCTTCCAGATTCATTTGATTATTTGCACCGAAACGGAAAATCTCCGTAATCAGCTCCATGATAAGAATACGATATTTTTGCAGCGACATCTTACTGCCGGCAAGTTCCTCTATAAACTCTCGGATTGCTTCCTGTAGCGGTTCGTTTTCCCCCATCTTAATCTTTTTTAAAATCTTTTGAATATAAGGCTCCTCCCACGGCATATCTGTATTCTCCTGTGGGTCCATCTCCGCAATACTGATTGCTCTGGTATTTCCATACAATACCCGGTAAGAAGTCGCATTTTTCGCCCCCTGATACGACAACGGTATCTGCCCCAGTTGGTCACAGATATGCCCGATTCCCGCTGTCACCCTTGCTCCGCAGACGCGCTTCGCCATCTTACATATCTTATCCATCTTATCTGTAAATCGCGTAATATTGGATTCCTCAGCAAGCTGTGTGATGACAATGATATCTCCCAGATAGGTCACTGCCCGGCTGTTCCATTCATCCGCAAGCTGTTCCTCAACGAGGCGTTTTACCGATACCGTCAAAAGGAACGGATCTATTGTCATCTCTTTTTCCGACATCGTCGTGCTGATATGTAAGGCAGAAACCACATAATAAGGTCCCCTCAGATCAATTTGATAATTTTCCACATACTTCTCAATAGCATCTTCCGGAATGCGTCCGTCAATCAGCGATGTATAAAAGTTCTCCTGCAATACAGGCAAGCTTTCCATATAATATTCCCGAAGCTTGTCAATATTGCGTTTCTCATCCATCTCCTTGTCCAGATTCGCTTTCATGCGTTCAAATACTTCCCGCAGTTCGTTTGCGTTAATCGGTTTTAAGATATACTCCTCCGCCTCAATCTTGATTGCTTCTTTTGCGTATTCAAACTCATCAAATCCCGAAAAGATTATAACCTTGATTTTCTGATAATTCTCTTTTAACTTCTTACAAAGTGTAAGCCCGTCCATATATGGCATCTTGATATCTGTCATCACAACATCCACCTGCAATTCTTCTGCCATCTCCAATGCTTCCACTCCGTTTCTGGCATAGCCTGCGATACGAAATCCCATGCTCTCCCAGTCCAACTTCTTCATGATTACCTGGTACACTTCTTCTTCATCGTCTACCAATAATACCGAATATTGATTCATCGTTTCTGACTCCCATTTTCCTCTCGTATGTCCCGTCTGTTATGCGCCGTATCTGTCATTCATCTTTTTCCAGAGAACTCCCATGATAAATGTGCACACAATAATCTCTGCTACCGCAGCATAAACATTGACAAACGATAAAAGTGCCATTACAAGCGTTGCCGCTCCAAAAAAGAGAATCAGTTTTCCGCTTCCCATTGCATATGCCTTTTCATCCTTCACCGGTGGCTTATCCTTACCACGAATTGCACTTACATCATGCAAAATCAAAAGACGCATTCCATAATATACACAAACCGCAAATATCAAAAGCGGTATTCCTGCCTGCTCGATTATCTTTTCCATTAATGAGTACCTCCCAAAACACTTTGGCATAACACCAATTTTCTATAGAGTTAAAATAGCGGCTGGTGAAAAACTCCAGCCGCTATCTATTATAATATATTACTTATTTCTTTGCTATATACTTTCTGATATCCAGTGAGATTGCGATAAAGATTACAACACCGATTGCAATCCACTGTGCATTTGCATCCATGCCCAGATACTGCAATGCAACCTTCAGCAACTCAAATACCGCAACACCGACGATAGCGGAAGATACTTTACCACGTCCACCGGTTACAGATACACCACCAATCGTACATGCTGCGATTGCTTCCATCTCGTAACCATATCCTAACTGAACGGATGCACCACCGGCTTTTGCACCGAGCATGAAACCTGCCAATCCATACATAGCAGCCGCTTTCATGTAGATAAGAATCAGAGTCTTTTTCACCGGAACACCTGCAACCTCTGCAGCCTGTGGGTTACCACCGATTGCATACATATACTTGCCGTGACGTGTCATATTAAAGATAAACCATGTAATAATCGCCACTATAATTGCTATCCATATCAGATAGTTGATACCCAAAAACTTTCCGGAAGCCACATTGGTGTATTCTTTTACATATCCGCCAAGCGGGGTTGCATTTGTATAAATCATATTGATACCATATACAATCTCCATCATTGCCAATGTTGCAATAAACGGCGGTACATGTAAATATGCAATGAAGAATCCCGTTACGGAACCAAACGCTGCACAGATTAGCATGACAATGATTGCCACTACAAACACATTCATCGGCTCCATGTCCGGAAAGAACTTACCGGAATAATCGATACGCTGTAACAGTGTACCTGCGATACAACCACCAAAACCAATCATACGTCCTGCGGACAGGTCACAACCTGCGGTGATAACGCAACCTGCAATACCAAGTGCAATAACCAGTCGTGAGCTCATATTCATAAGGATGTTCATAAGATTGTTTTTGGTAAAGAAATTATCGGATGTCAATCCGGTATAGATTACCAGGATAAGCATTACGATAATAACTCCGTTATTAATCAAAAAATCTTTGATTTTCTGCTGACTTGTCTTTTCCATTTTCTCTTCCTCCTATAATCAGAATCTCGTTGCAAAGCTCATGACTCTCGCCTGCGTCATTTCTTCCGGCTGATCAATCTCACCGGTCAGCTTACCGTTACACATGACGCAGATTCTGTCTGCCATACCAAGCAACTCCGACATCTCGGACGATATCATAATAATCGCCTTACCCTGCTTTGCCAAATCTGACATAATCTCGTAAATCTCATGCTTTGCCCCGACATCGATACCACGTGTCGGCTCATCCATGATCAGTACATCCGGATCATTTGCCAGCCATCTGGACACGATAACCTTCTGCTGATTACCACCTGATAAGTTTGAAATATGCTCCTTCATACTCGGTGTCTTAATACTCAGCTTCTTGATACTGTTATCTACGACATCATTAATGTCTTTATGATTTAACACAAAGCCTGCCTTTAAATACTTGTTATAGATGGAAACACCTACATTATCTTTGATTGAAAGGCATCCGAAAATACCGTTTCCTCGTCTATCCTCGGTAATCAGTCCGATTCCCGCATTCATCGCATCAATCGGATGCTTGATTTTCACCTGTTTTCCATGCATATATATCTCACCGGAAGCCACGCCGCGAATTCCAAAGATACCTTCCATCAGCTCGGTTCTCTGCGCTCCGACCAATCCTCCAAATCCTAGGATTTCTCCCTTACGCAAGGTAAAGCTTACATCCTGGAAAGAATTTGCATGGATGGAGCATAAATTTTTTACCTCCATGATTACATCGCCCGGTTTGTTCTCCTTCGGCGGGTAAACATTGGTCAGTTCACGGCCAACCATCTTCGCAATAATCTGGTCTGTGGTCATCTCTGCTGCCGGCCACGTTCCTACATAGGTACCGTCTCGCATGATTGTAATATCATCGGCAATTCTCTTAATCTCATCCATCTTGTGTGAGATATATACCATCGTAACACCTTTATCTCGCAAGTCGTTCATGATACGAAACAGTGCTTCTACTTCATTATCTGAAAGGGAAGATGTCGGTTCATCAAAAATAACTACTTTCGCCTGCTGTGAAACCGCTTTTGCAATCTCAACCGATTGCATCTGTCCGATGGACAATGTACCAAGCTGTGCTTTTGGATCAAAATCCATCTTCACTTCCTTCAGCCACTTCTCGGTCTCCTCATACATCTTCTTGTGATCGATAACCTTCAGTGGTCCATAGTTTTTTGTCGGAAATCTTCCAAGATATAGGTTTTCCGCAACACTTCTCGCCGGAACCGGCTGCAATTCCTGATGAACCATCGCAATACCAAGTTTCATCGCTTCATCCGGATTGTTTACCTCGATTTTCTGGCCATCCAGATAAATCTCTCCCGCATCCATCTTATAAATACCAAAGAGGCATTTCATCAGGGTAGATTTACCGGCACCGTTCTCACCCATCAATGCATGAACAGTTCCCGGCCGCAGAGACAGTTGCACATTGTCAAGTGCCTTTACGCCGGGGAAGGATTTGCATATACCCTTTAGCTCCAGTTTGTACTCAGCCATTTTTCTCCTCCTTTTATTCTCGTTTTATATTCATACAGATTCATATCTGTGTTTTGTCAAATTCATATTCCTATTACTGCACACAATCGTTTTCCATTCATCATAGTACTAAGTGTTTCCATGCAATTTTCATTTCCATGAAAATGGTGCGGGTGCCGCCCTGTGACACCCGCACCACCATCAAACTTCTTTTACAGGTTATCAAACCCTTTTTCTATGACGTAGTATTATTTTACCATGTCAAGGATTTCCTGTGCGTTATCAGCTGTTACCTTTACATAATCACAACCGATGTAGTACTCGTTTGTCTCGCCATTTAAGAACTTAATAGCAGCATCTGCTGCGCTGTGAGACTGAGAGAAGTGATCGTTAAATACAGTACCGGTCATCTTGCCGGAAAGTACGTTCTCAAGAGCCTCTGATAATGCATCAACACCTACTAAGTAGATATCTGTTCCAACGGTACGTCCTGCGGACTCAATTGCCTGTAATGCACCAAGTGCCATTGCGTCGTTGTTACAGAATACAACTTCAATATCATTGCCGTACTGTCCTAACGCATTTGCTACAATCTGCTGTGCCTGATCCTGCTGCCAGTTACCTACCTGATCTGTCAGACAATCAACGTCAAGACCTGCATCTGTAAGAGCCTTTACAGAGAACTCGGTACGATACTGAGCGTCTACGTTCTCCGGGTCACCTTCTACCATGATGTACTGAATCTTGCCATCGCCGTTTAAGTCAACCGTCTCAAGACCAAGATCAACAATCATTTCACCCTGCATGGTTCCGGACTGGCGAGCGTCACATCCAACATATGTAACATTCCAGCCATTCTCTTCCCATCTTGCTTCCTCGTCAGCAGATGGCTCACGGTTAATGTATACAAGAGGAATACCTGCTTCTACAACCTTATCTGTAATTGTCTCTGCAGAAGAAGAGTTAACCGGGTTGATAATCAACACATCAACACCCTCTGCGATAAAGTTATCAATCTGTCCTGTCTGTGTAGCCTGGTCATTTGCACCATCTACGATTGTGATGTTATCCTTAGAAAATCCCTGGCTAACCAGATAGTTTTCAAGCTCTCCACGGAACAATGTCATAAAGTTATCAGAGAACTGATAAATACATACGCCGACCTTCTTATCTGCCAAATCGCCGCCAACTGCGTCTGCTGCTGCATCTGCTGTTGCATCTGCATCCGCTGTCTGTGCCTCTGTGCTAGGAGCTGCGTCAGGAGTCTGTGTCTCCTCTGTCTTGTTACCGCATCCTGCAAACAAAGTTGCTGCCATTGCTGCTACGAGCATCAAACTAACTACTTTCTTTTTCATTGTTGAAAAACCTCCCTTAATGTATTGGTAACTCTTTGTTACAATAAGGATTATAGCAATCTGCTTTTCGAAAGAACATACAATATTCTTCTCACTTTCTTGAAAATTCTTCTCTTTTGTTGTTTACTTCCTATAGTTTTTCCATGTTTTTGACTCGTTTTATCGTCAGTTTAACGAATATCCTTTATTTTTCTTGAAAATCCTTTGTGTATTCCTCTGATATATCATAATTTCACACTTGCTTATAAAATCCTTATAATTCCCTATTATGCTTTCTATATGACATTCATTAGGAGGTATCATTTTATGAAATCAAACACATCAAATGGCTTATCAGATTTTGCCCTCAAATACATCGCGGCATCTCTGATGCTTTTAGACCACATTCATTACTTTTTCGAGTATACCGGAAAAGTCCCCCTCATTTTCTCCTGGCTTGGCAGGCTCGCCGCACCCTTGTTTCTCTTCTGCATCATAGAAGGATTCATACACACCCGTGACCGCCGAAAATATTTTCTGCGCATTTATCTGATTTCTGTCACAATGGGGCTCATCCAGTTTTCTTTCTATAATATAGGTGCAGGTCTGGTACGGGGTGACGGTTTCTTCCCGCAGAACCAAATGCTTGCTTCCTTCTCTATCCTGCTGGTTGTCCTGCAGGGATTTGACTGGTGCGCCAAAAAGCAATGGGGACGCGGACTTGCCGCCATATGTATTCCGATTCTGCTCCCATATGCGTTCCTACCTATTTTTTCCGGTTGCAGCAATCCAGTTGCCGCCTTTTTGCTGAATTTGGTTACATTTACCATTCTTCCGCTTCATCTCTGCATCGCAGACGGAGGAACCGCCACACTTCTTGTCGGCATCGTGCTCTATCTGTTCCGCAAAAGACGCAGCTTACAGGCGGTTGCTTTTGTTGCTGTCTGCCTGCTTTATGATGTGGCAAGGGTATTGCTCTACGCACCGGGGATTTGCCCGGCAGACTTTTTCACGCAGGCTTATGAATGGATGGAAATCTTTGCCGTCATCCCTATGCTGTGCTACAATGGTAAGCGAGGAACCGGCTCTAAGAGCTTTTTCTATTGGTTTTATCCGGTTCATATCTATGTACTGTATGCGCTATCCTGCGTGATATATTCGGTCACGGTGTACTGATACCTATGAAGGAGATTTTTAATTATGGCACATATTCTTGCAATAGACGACGATGCGGCAATTCTTGCCCTGATTCACAATGTCCTGTGCAAAGACGGTCACGAGGTAGTCTGTATACAGCAGATTACCGACGCACTGTTCGAGCAGCTTTTTCGCTATGACTTGATACTTTTAGATGTAATGATGCCGGGAATTGACGGTTTTTCCTTTTGTCGCGATATTCGCTCGCACGTGGACTGCCCGATTCTTTTTCTGACCGCCAAAAGTCTGGAAGAAGATGTCGAATTCGGCTTTTCACTCGGCGCCGATGACTACATCAAAAAACCGTTTTCCGTGGTAGAACTCCGTGCAAGAATACAGGCTCATCTGAGAAGGGAGCAGCGCGAAAAAGCACAGTGTTTCTCGGTATCGGACGTTCAATTTTTTCTTGGCAGACGCGAGGTACACGCCCGCGAACAACTGATTCCGTTTACCAAAAGTGAATATGACATCTGTCTGCTTCTGGCAAAAAACCATGGACAGGTCTTTTCCAAAGAACAAATTTATGAAAACATCTTCGGCTATGAAGGGGAAAGCGACGCATCAGCAATTACCGAACACATCAAAAATATTCGACGAAAGCTGTCTACAGCCGGACTTACGCCGATTGAAACCGTATGGGGGATTGGGTATCGATGGAATTAACACGAAAAAAAGAGATTAGTTTAAAAAGAGTCTTTCTGAAATTTTTAATGCAAATTGCCACGTCATGGATTCTTGCATTTCTCCTATGGGTTCTGCTGCTCTATCTTGTAATTGCCAGCGGCTTCATCCTCCCTGCAAACTCCATAGAAAGCGAGGTCACCGACTGGCTTGCCACTCGCGACGATTCCGTTCCTTTCTCCTTGCAGGAAACTCCCGCCGGCGCAGATTACGCCTGCTTTTCTGACGACGGCTCCCTTCTGTGGACCAACCTTTCCGACAGTACCCTAACAGTCGCCGCCAACCTTGCCGCATCCTCCGATTTGGCGGGACATTCTTTTTCTTATCCCTATGCATATAGGAAGCAAAGCTCCGATACCCAGACGCTCATTCTGGTCTACCCAATACGCGCGTCTTTTGCATCGCAAGCATTGCGTCATCTGTTCCCAAGTGCGGAGCCGTTTCTTCTTCTTCTCCTACTTGCCCTGCTTCTTTTCGGTCTTGTCTTTTCTGTGGTGAATTACGCAAAAAAACTGGAAACCGAACTGTCCATCCTTGAATACACCTCTGAACAGATTCGTGCCCGGAATCTCGACTTTGAGGTCACACCGACCCATATTGTGGAGCTTAACCGGATACTTTCCTCTCTTCTGCTTCTAAAAACGACTTTACGACAGTCTTTGGAGCAGCAATGGAGCAATGAACAGCAAAAAAAGCGGCAGATGTCCGCACTTGCACACGACATCAAAACGCCGCTGACTGTGGTAAAAGGGAACGCCGAACTTCTCTCAGAAACCGTTCTGAGTGATGAGCAACAGTGTTATAACGCATTCATTCTTGAAAACACGGAGCAGATTCAGCAATATGTAACGAGAATGCTGGAAATTTCCCGTCCCGCTACGATTACCGCTACTTTCTGCAACCTGCCTGCTCTGTTAGAACAGGTAACGCGGACTGCCGAAAGTCTCTGTGCCGGGAAAGGACTGCACTTTCAATTTGTCGGTGAATCACTTCCGCCGGAGATTTCGCTTTCTACAGACTCTCTGAAACGAGCACTGTTTAATCTGATAGATAACGCCATCTCCTATTCTCCGTCTCACGGAACCGTCACTCTAAGAGCATGGCAGACTGATTCTGGTACTGTAAATCCTCCTATGCTCTGTTTTTGTGTGGAGGATGACGGCGCTGGCTTTTCTGCAGAAGCGCTCGCTCATGCCACCGATGAATTTTATCGCGCCGACAGCAGCCGTGGCAGCCGCGAGCATTTTGGGCTTGGGCTTTCCATCACAAGGAAACTCGCAGCCGAGCAGGGCGGTACGCTGCAGCTTTCAAACAAGCCGAGCGGAGGTGCCTGTGTCACACTAAGTTTCCCACTTATTAAATAAGGCGTTGCCAAAAAAGTATATCTTAGATGTGCATAATGATTCTTTTTAGGCAACTCCCTATTTACAATCCAAGTACCTGCTCCGCAATCTCTACTGCATCCATGATGCAATCCGGGCAACTACGGACAACCTTGCCCGTCTCCACACCTTTTAATTCCTTACAGGTAAGTGTCCCATTCTTCTCATGGAACGCTTTCGTAATCGCTCTGGTGAGTTGGTACGTCGCTGCCTTCGTAGTTGGATTTTCAGGTGTAGCGCAGCTATTTTTAAATCCTGCTGCCATTACCGCTCCGGAAACCGCTCCGCAGGTAGCTTCCATACCGCCCATGCCAAGTCCGAACCCTTCGCATGCAGAAAACAATACTTCTTCCGGAACACCAAGCTCTTCTGCAAATGTGCAGGCAACTGCCTGTGCGCAGTTAAATCCTTTGTTATGTAATTCGATTGCTTTTTCTTTTCTTGTCATATTCTTCTCTTTAACTCCTATATGATAAAATAGCCGGGCACATAAAATGCCCGGCTACTATTATACCGTATTTTTCTTTTTTGTAAACGCGTGATTACTCTACCGGAACCGTCCAGCCGTACTTGTCCTCCAGCTTGCCCCACTGGATGCCGGTCAAAGTATCATACAATTTCTGTGTCAGATCACCGATTTTAAAGTCATTGATTGTCACAACATCATCTTTATAGCGAAGCTCACCAACCGGAGACACAACTGCCGCCGTACCGGTTCCAAATACTTCCTCTAGGGTACCGTCATGTCCTGCTTTCATCAAATCATCCACAGAAAGTCTTTCCTCATGTACCTTATAACCCCAATCTCTTAAAATATGAAGCATGGAATCTCTGGTAACACCCGGAAGAACCGTTCCCTCAATCGGAGCTGTATAGATTTCACCGGCGATTTTGAACATAATGTTCATCGTGCCGACTTCCTCCACATACTTACGGTGCTCACCATCCAGCCACAGGACCTGAGAATATCCCATTTTCTCAGCCTTTACCTGTCCTAAAATAGAACCGGCATAGTTACCGCCACACTTGGTAAATCCGGTACCGCCTTTTACCGCACGTACCAGCTCATCCTCTACCAAAATCTTAACCGGATTGATACCCTCTGCATAATATGCGCCAACCGGGCAACAGATAATCATAAACTTGTAAGCAGATGCCATATGTACACCAAGAGCTGCCTCTGTCGCAAACATAAACGGGCGGATATAAAGAGATGTCTCCGGCTCAGACGGAACCCAGTCCTCTTCTACCTTAACGAGCGCTTTCACTGCTTCTACAAACATATCCACCGGGAACTCCGGCATGCAAAGTCTCGCATTGGAATTAATCATACGTTTTGCATTCATCTCCGGACGGAACAACTGAATCTTTCCCTCTGCGGTGCGATATGCCTTCATACCTTCGAATGTCTCCTGCGCATAATGCAAAGTCACACATGCCGGATCCAATGTGATTGGTTCATGTGGCACGATTCTCGCATCCTTCCAGCCTTCCTCCTTCGTCCAATCCATAACGAACATATAGTCTGTCATGTATTTACCAAAGCCAAGATTCTTCTGATCCGGCTTCTCCTTTAACACATCTCTTTTCACAAATCTGATATCCATCTTCACAACCAGTCCTTTCTAACGAAATAATTCTTGCCCCTCATTATGATACTTATCTTTCGGGGTGTCAAGATTATTCCAAAGGCTTATAATTGGCATATTTTTCAGTTATAGAACTTCTTATTATAAGTGCGTATACAAATATTCCCATGCATCTTCCGTAACCCAAACAGAGACGGAACCGCCGTTTACCGCGAACTCTCCCCAGCCGTCTGCTCCGATTGTCACCTTCTCACAGATGCCGCCCATTGCATCGACCATGCATTTCCCGGCAAAAGCTTCTCCCATGTACATTCGTTTTCTGCCCTGCACACTGTCTGTGCACAATACTGCCACCCCCGAATTACTGTGCTCGATATCACCTTCTCTTGTAAAGCCAACTATCGATATATCATCAAAAAATATGTGCTCGATACCATAAGCATATCGTTCTCTGATTTTGACAAGCTTTGTCAAACCCTGCGCCGGTTTTATGTTATCATGCGGTATTCCATAGTAATCTCCATAGAATACGCACGGTGTACCTACGGCGCGAAGAAGAATAATCGCATAGGCAATCGGCTTGAACCATTCCGGGATAAAGGAATAGAGCGCCTGCTCCGGCTGTGTATCATGGTTGTCCACAAACGTCACGGCATGCTCCGGGTCTGCTGCTAAAAGCGTTCCTTCAAACAAGCGGCTCATATCAAAGTTGCCATCCGAAGTCGCCGCAGCAAGGAAATTAAAATGAAGCGGCACATCGAAAAGCGAAAGTCTGTGTTCCACCACATCCAGATAATGTGTCAGCTTCCAGATTTCCTGCGCCCAGTACTCGCCAACGATAAAAAGATTGCTTTCCGTGCCCTGCGCAGCTCCATACTCCTGCATCGCCGCAATCCATTCACGATAAAAGTCAAAACCGATATGTTTTACGGCATCCAAGCGAAAACCATCCATTCCGACGGTATCCAGATACCACTTGCCCCAGTCATGTGTTTCTTTTATCACTTCCGGATTCTCTGTATCCAAATCTGCACCCATGAGATAATCATAGTTTCCATTTTCCGAGTCGGTCTCACGATTCCAGTTTTTCCCGTCGAACCGGAAAATACCATTTCTTTTTCCCGCATCATCCCAATCCGTCCCGCTGAAGTGCGAAGCATTCCAGTGAAATGCCGAATATTTATCTGCTCTTCCCGGGAAATCAAACTTCGTCCATGCACAAATCTGCTGTCTGCCGCTGATATCCTGATTCCGGTTCGTTGCAAGTTCCTCTTCCACCATCACCTCTTCGGTCTCATCCGCTCCCATACGGTGATTCAAAACAATATCGCAAAGCACAGAGATTCCTTGGTCCTGTAATACATGCACGGCCTCTAGGTACTCGTCCCTTGTTCCATACTTTGTCCGAATAGTACCTTTCTGATTGAACTCTCCAAGATCATACATATCATAAACATCGTAGCCGACACTGGACTTTCCTGCCGCACCCTTGTAAGCCGGTGGCAGCCAGACCATATTGATTCCGGCACGTTTAAGTTCCTCTGCCTGCGCCGTCACACGCTTCCAGTGCAAACCGTTCTCCGGCAAATACCATTCAAAGTATTGCATCATTGTTCGATTTGTCATCTTTCGTCTCTCCTATAAATAAGTATACTCTGCGCACCCCCGCGGAGCGTTCTACTTCCCATAAATTCCTATGAAGTAAAAAACTGTATAACACGACTTTGCTTCATGTTATACAGTATTTTCTCACTTTCTTCTCTATTCTGCCATCACTTTTTTCAGTGGGATCCAGATAACAAACGCATAAGCGCTTCCAATCAACGCCGTAACGAGCTGTGTCACAGAAAATGTTGTCTGGAACACGGTCATCTTCGCTTCCATTGCTGCCGGTATGAGGTTCGGAATCAGAATCAACGCGATTACCACGCCCATAAATAAAGCCTTTAAAACCGAACCGATTGCCATTCCCGCAACTAAGCCGCCATTGCCCTGCATCTTCTTATGTATCATCCCCACGCCAAGCACCAGAACAATGTTTCCAATCATCACACACGGAATAATTGCCGGAATTGCTGCCATAATCGGACTTCCCGCAATCAAAAAAGCGGTAACAGGGGTGATAACGGACAAAATGATGCCGCATCCAATGCCCACACTTAAAACCGCGATAATCAGGCACGCATTGATAATCGGTCCCGTAATATAGACACTTAAGTTCTTAAGAAACTGACTTGCGATACAGATTGCCAGAAGTACCGCTGTTGTTGTAATTTGTTTTGTTGTGATTTTCATTGCTTCCTCCTTTTGTGCAGACTGCTCCAGTTTCTGCTGCCAGCAAAAAAACATATATGTCTGCACCGACGAGAGCATGATAATACAACTGCATTATAAAATCAAGTCTTTCCACAATCAAACTCACTTCTTTCGCTTTCTCTTTCACACATTCCGAAGCCGCTCAAACGCCTGATACACATTGAGCGTCCCATACCCCCACTCCCGGTTTGGATAGCTTCTCTCACTGTTTTTGTCGGTTCCGCGTATCAGCATATTCTTAATTCCTGCATTGGAAATCCTTGGGCTGTTTTGCTCAACCAACGCCCACTGCATCACCTGTGCAACCGCCCCCGCCGTAATCGCAGCCGCAGCGCTGGTCCCGGTAAATCGTATATAATTTTCACGAAGCCCCGGACCGTATACGTTGACTGCCGGAGCAACAAAATCCGGTTTGATTTCCCCTGATATCGTATAGCCTCTTCCCGAATCTGCAAACATGCTCTGATTTACTGCATTGTAACCACCTACCGTAATTACCTGTCTGGCATTCGACGGTGAGGTAAGCGTAATCTCGGGATTCGAACGTAGAAAAAAAACATTGCCATCCGTAAGTTGCACCATCGGCAACCACATATTGTATGTACCGTAAATGACATTTTCCGGATAGACCCGTATCACCCAAAGTCCACGTTTGGGATCAATAAAGCGCATATATATCAGTTGGTTTGCTTCCTCTCTCGTCTCAATCCGGTAATCCACCATAACCGTGGTTCCCTCAAACACAAATCGGAATGTCTCTGACGCATTTTCACGCAGAGGAATTCTGCGAATCTGTTCTCCGGTCGGCGATATTACAGAAACAGCATATAGTTCAGGAGAATTTGCCCACATTTCCACAAAAAAGCCCTCCATATCCTCCTCCACACTGATTTCCACATCCTCATAGCTCATGTCCTCCGCTATCCGCCCCTGAAAATGATGACGCGAATTTGCCTCATTCCCTCCTGCCACCACAATCGAGCGTCTGCGCCTGGTACAGATAAAATTCAGATATGCCGTCAAGGGACCGTTTTTCCCGTGACTCCCGATACTGTTTCCAAGCGCAATACAAATGACAAGAGGCATATCTAAAACATTTGCAAGATTATCCAGATATGCCACCCCCATCATGATATCATTCTCCTGATAGGCAGGAACTCCTTCAGGCACAAAAAAGAACTCTCTTAGGTACTGCTTCGCTTCTTTCAGCTTCACCACGGCAATCTGCGCATTCGGTGCCGCACCGATAAAGTCCCCTATAATATCTTCTCCACCGCAAGCAACACCTGCCAAAAATGTTCCATGTCCATTTGTATCACGTGAAGGAACCACCTCATAAGGGTTCTCCGCACTAATCGCACGGTTAATTTCCTCTTTTGTATATTCCACGCCATATAAAATTCCGGCAGGCGTTGGTCCCTCCGTGATATTCTGATCCCAGATACGCACAATGCGCGAGCTTCCGTCCGAATAGCGAAACAGTGGATTCATGTAATCAATCCCTGTATCAATAAATCCAATCAGCACTCCCGTTCCCTTCAATGACAATACCGGTTGATTCTGCATACGCAGAATCCCTGATACCTCAAGCGCCGTGGTATCCAAAAGTCCATAGCACTTGGGGATTGCCGTATAACTATACTCCCCAACGGAAAGCGGCGGCAACCCCTCGCGCGAGAAAAAAAAGACATCATAATCCTCCGAAATCCGCTGTGTACAACCACGCGCCGTCGGCAGTTCCGTCTCCACACCATACGGCACGATAAAGTCAAAATAATCATTGGAATGCACCTGCTCTCTACAATTTGGCATAAGAAAACTCCGGTCATCTATTCACTTATCAATAGATGCCGGAGTTCTTCCATTTATGCTATTTTTAATGCACCTGTGCATTCATAAACTCTGCGCTTACCTGCAGTGACTTTATCGGTGACTTCTCTACCCAGTTCTTATGACTTTCCAGAATAATTGCATCCACGTGCACGCTCAATGCCTGCTCTACCAGCTCACGAAGATTCATATTCCCACATCCAAGCTCCATACTGTCGGATTTTAAAATCGGTGTCATGGACGGACCCTCAATTCTCGTTCCACGGTCATTGATGTGATAAAGCTTCATTCTGTTGCCTAATTGCTTCATTAATTGAATTGCAGACACCCCTGCTTCCGTTGCCCAGTAAGAATCCAGTTCAAAGGCAACATATTCCGGATTTGTCGCTTCTATCAGCAAGTCATATGCCGTCATTCCCGCTTCCACCTTCCGGAATTCGCAGTTATGGTTGTGGTATAAAAGTTGAACTCCGGATTTCTTTAAATTTTCACCTGCTTTATTTAAATCATTTGCCAGCTTCAAAACTGCGTCTTTATCCGAATAATCAAAGCGGTACATTCCGGTAATGACAACCTTGTCTGTACCAAACTTTTTTGCCTCGGCAATGACATTTTCAGGTTCTCGTTGAATCGTCCCCAAGTCCTCATGCACACTGACAACGGATAATCCTGCCTGCTCGGTCATCCCCTTCCAGTCAAAATCACCACCTTTTCCGACTGGCATACCTGCCATTTTTGTCATCATGCGCACCATAAAAGAGGTCGGTCGAATCATAAAACCATTTAATTCGATTCCATCATAACCGGCCGCCTTGATAGTTTTTAAGATTTCAAGTGCCTGTTTTTCGTTTTTTGTTACCGTTCCCAACATAATCTGCTGTATTGCCTTTATCGCCATTTTCTTACGCCTTCCTTCCGCTAACTGTTCACTATATATTTTCGTTTTATTAATAAAAGGAGTTTACTCCATTTCTTCTGTTTATGTGTTTTAATATTCGCGAAAATGTGTTAAAATTAATTATCATAGCACTGTTGGTGATTTTATAAACATTTTCCATAATTTTTAAACACATGTTTTCTCATCCTTCCCTATAATAGCGGTAACATGATTCAGATAAGGAGGTCAACAGCATGACACATTTTTCAAAAGATTTTTTACTTGGAGCCGCAACTGCAGCCCATCAGGTAGAAGGAAATAATACCAACAGCGACTGTTGGGCGATGGAGCACATGGAGCATACCAGCTACGCGGAGCCGTCCCTCGACGCGGTAGATCATTACAACCGTTATGAAGAGGACATCAAATTGATGGCAGATGCCGGCTTGAATACTTACCGTTTTTCGTTGGAATGGGCACGAATCGAGCCGTTAGAGGGGCAATTCAATGAGGACGCCATCGAGCATTATCGTGATGTCATCCGTTGCTGCAAAGCAAACAGAATCGAACCGATAGTTACGCTTCACCATTTTTCCAGTCCCATCTGGCTAATTGGAAAAGGCGGCTGGGAAGCAGAAAGCACCGTAAGCGACTTCGCGCGCTATACACGCTATGTCATCGAAAAATTAGGCGATGAGCTTCATTATGTCTGTACGATTAACGAGGCCAACATGGGCCTACAGATTGCAGCAATCGCAGAAAGATACAAACGCCAGATGATGGCGCAGATGGCACAAGCGCAGGCAACAGGCGGAAAAGATGACGCAGACGGAACCGTTCAGGTCGGTATCAACCTGCAGAAGATGATGGCTGACCAGCAGGCTGCCGCAGAAGAAAACAGGAAGGTATTTGGCGTAGAAAAGGTTGAGAATTTTACCTCTATGAGAACCAAAGAAGGGGATATTCTCGTCATGAAAGCTCACCAGGCTGCCAAGGCAGTTATCAAAGAGCTGGCACCTCATATTCAGGTCGGCCTTACCTTAAGTCTTCATGACATGCAGGTTGCAGAAGCCGGCGGAGAACCGTTTGCCGAGAAAGAATGGGAGGACGAACTTACGCATTATCTTCCTTACATTCAGGATGATGACTTCTTAGGGGTACAAAACTATACCCGTTCCTTATTCGGACCAAACGGCGTTCTTCCTTATCCGGAAGGTGCCGAGATGACTCAGATGAACTATGAATTCTATCCGGAAGGCCTAGAGCACGTGATTCGCAAGGTAGCAGAGGATTTTAAAGGGAATCTGATTGTAACGGAAAACGGTATTGCAACAAACGATGACAGCAGGCGTATCGCTTTCATTGAAAAAGCCTTAACCGGTGTCGAAAACTGCATCAAAGACGGCATTCCTGTAAAGGGCTACTGTCATTGGAGCCTTATAGACAATTTCGAATGGCAGAAGGGCTATTCCATGACCTTTGGTCTCATTTCGGTAGACCGTGCGACACAAACCCGCATGCCAAAAGAAAGTCTGTCTTACTTAGGAAGTTTCCGATAAGGCGCAAGGAGGCAGCAATGGAATTTACATTTCCTTTTGACAATAAAATTGACTTAAAAGCATTTCTTGAAGATGTGAAGAAATGTGAAAATGAAGTATTCTTTGAATCGACAGAAGGTGATAAGCTTGCGCTTCAGTCTGCCTTAAGTCAGTTCATCCTATACTCCATCTGCAATCAGCCCAAGTTATTGACAGGCGCAATCGTCCGCTGTACTTGCGAGCACGACAGGCAGCTTCTGGCTCCTTATTTTAAAAAATAAAGTAAAGAAAGGGAAAGCACGATGAAAACAAATGAGAAAATATCTTTTTTCATGGAATTAATCAATTGCAATTATGATTTACATTATTGGAATTTTGACACCGATTTTCATCTGTTGGAAACGGATTGGACAAATGATTTGTTTTCCAGTGCTTTCTTTGACTTTGTAGGTTTTAAAGAATTGATCCTACAGCAGCTGTCAGAAGGCAACCATTATCCTCTGGTTCTGGAAGCGGAAGCAAATCTTCTGTGGATTGCAGGATTTCAATTTGAGAACGGCATTCTAAACAACATTCACATGATTGGACCAATTTTCAGCGGACGGGATACCTATCTCCTTCTTCGCAAAAAGCTGGATTCTTATGAACTATCCGTCAGTCTTCGGGCCTCCATGCACAAGGTATTTGAGAGCATCCCGACGGTGCCTTCCAATATTCTGATGCAGTATGCCGTTATGCTGCATTACTGTCTGAATGAAGAGCGAATTAGCGTAAACGATGTCACATTTTTAAATTCTACCACTTCCGAACAAATGGATTCTGTTTCCTTAAGCGGCAATTCCCACGCCGGAATCTGGATAAATGAACAGTTGCTTTGCAAAATGCTCGCGGATGGTGACCCTCGGTATAAAGAAGCTCTGCAAAAATCGTTTTCTTTAAGCCATGGTGTAAAAGCTGACATCGGAGATGCACTCCGTTATCATAAGAACAATTGTCTCGTACTGCTGACACTGTGTTCCAGAGCATGTATTAGCGGAGGCCTATCTCCTGATATCGGCTACGACTTAAATGACTACTACGCACAGAAGATTGAATACTGTAAATCCATGACGGATGCCAACAAATTATGTGCCGAAATGTTAGAGGATTATGTGAGCCGTGTACAGGAGGTCAAAAAAAACCCTTCCGTCTCCAATCTGATGCGCAACTCCTGCGAATACATCAAAAGTCATTTAGGTGAGCCCATATCCATTGAAGAATTGGCAAAACGAACCGGATATACCGAATACTATTTTTCTCATAAATTCAAAAAAGAAATCGGTTGCAGCGTCAATGATTATATCCTGAACGAAAAAATAGAACGGGCAAAGCTGTTGCTTTCCGGAACAACCGAAAGCATTCAGTCTATCAGTGATAACCTGGCTTTCAGTAACCGAAGCTATTTTTATACCTGTTTTCAAAAAATAACAGGAATGTCTCCAACGGAATATCGGAAAACATATGGAAAGTAAGACCATGCGCCAAATGTTTGGTGCATGGTCTCCTTTTTCATTGTTTGTTTTTATGTTTAATTTTTTATGCATATGTTTTAAAATTCACTTCCCTATACAATTGTTGCAAATTCCAGAACATTTTTGTGAATTTCCGAACCATGTATCCCGAAAATCTACGCTATAGTAACATCATAAAACACATCTGTTTATAGATGGAGAAGAAAAACGGAGGAGTATTTTTATGGCAAAAGAAAAAAAGCTTACCCAGAGCGAAATTGATGGCGTACAGTATCGCCGCGCTAAATTATGGCAGATTATTTTATATGCCTGCAATGCATTTATCGGTATGAGTATCTATTCCTTAATCGGTATGGCAAGCTATACCGCCAGCATCGGTTTCGGAATCTCTACCGCTGCTGTCGGTGTTATTTTAACATGTACCCGCGTCTTCGACGCAGTTACCGACCCGATGCTAGCCTTTATCTATGATAAAGTAAATACAAAATTCGGTAAGATAAGAATCCTTTTAATTACCGGATTTGTCATTGAAGCCCTTGCCTTAATGGCAATGTATAACTGGGCAGCCGGCAAAGGTCTGGGTATGGTTGCGTTTATTGTAATTTATGTTATTTATGTCATCGGCTATACACTGGCCAACATGACCGCACAGACCATTCCACCGCTTCTTACAAACGACCCGAAGCAAAGACCAACTGTCGGTGTCTGGTCAACCGCATTAAATTATCTCATTCCAATGACTTTAAGTATCATCTTAAATGTTGTCCTGCTTCCAAAATTCGGCGGGACCTACAATTTAGAGTTCTTAGGTGCCGCTTGCAAGGTTTGTCTTGCCATTGCATTTGTGGGACTGATTCTTGTATGCATCGCGGTATCCGAATACGATAAGCCGGAAAACTTTGCAGGATTAGCAACCAAAAGAGAGCCATTAAAAGTAAAGGATATGGTGGAAGTATTAAAAAACAACCGCCCACTTCAGTGCTATATCGCATCTGCTGCATCCGACAAGATTGCACAGCAGACCGCCAGCCAAGCTGTTATCACTACAATGTTGTCTGGTATCATTATCGGAAACATGGGACTTGCTACGATTCTTAGCGTTGCGGGCATGTTGCCTTCCATTATCTTTGCAATCGTTGGCGCAAAATATGCCGGCAAACATGGTAGCCAGAGAACCATCATCACATGGACGAAAATCTGTATCGGTGTTTCTGCCGTTATGTGGCTCTTCTTCATCGTTATTGATCCAAGTCAGATTGCCAATATGGGAATCTTTACCGTTCTCTATGTTATCCTGACTCTGTGCAAAAATGGTTCAATGATGTGTGTCACTACTGCAAATACCTCATTTATGTCAGATATCATCGACTATGAATTAGACAGAAGCGGTCGCTACATACCGGCTGTTGTCACGGGTACGTACAGCCTATTAGACAAGATTATTTCATCCGTAAGTGCTTTAATTGCCACCGGCGCAGTAGCCTTAATCGGTTATACAACAACCATGCCTCAGCCGGGAGAAGCCTGCACCCCGCAAATTTTCTGGCTGACAATGATTATTACCTTCGGTCTGCCTATCCTCGGTTGGATTTGCACCTTAGTTGCCATGAGATTCTGCAGATTGGATAAAGAAGAAATGATAGCAGTACAGAAACGCATCGCAGATAAGAAAGCTGCAGCACAGGCAGAATCTTAACCTCACCTGGTTGAATAGGCACCTGCCTACACTGTAGGCCGGATGCCTATTCTTTTTTTAAACACATATTCACAGAAAGGAACTTGATGATTATGAGAAAAATAACACAGTTGAAGGATCATTGGAAATTTGTAAAGTCAGCAGTAGATGCCTCTGCTGCCGCAAATGCAGCCGGCGAAACAGTCCAGCTCCCCCACACCTGGAACGCTGAGGATGGACAGGATGGCGGAAATGACTACTATCGTGGAACCTGCTATTATGTAAAGAACCTGCCCAAGCCGGACGTTACAGCCGATGAGCAGGTCTATCTGGAATTTTTAGGTGCTGCCATGATTGCAGATGTCTATGTAAACGGAAAACAGCTCGCTCACCATGAAGGCGGTTACTCCACCTTCCGTATAAACATTACCGATGTTTTAACAAAAGAGAATACCATCGTGGTTGCACTGAACAATGATGACAACACCATCTGCTACCCACAAAAAGCGGACTTTACCTTCTATGGCGGCTTGTACCGCATGGTAAATCTGATTGTTGTTCCGAAAGCGCACTTCGAACTGGATTACTGCGGCACACCGGGTATTAAGGTAACACCGGTCGTCGATTTAACTGCAAAGAAAGCTACTGTAAGCGTAGAGGCATGGACCACTCCTGCCGCAAACGAAGTGACCTTTACCGTAAATGAGCAGTCACAGACAGTTTCAACAACAGCCAACCATGCACAGGCAGAATTTGTAATTGAAGACGTTCATTTATGGGATGGTTTAAACGATCCTTATCTCTATACCGCAGAAGCCACCTTAGCAAGTGGGGATACCGTGAGTACACGGTTCGGATGCCGTGAATTCCACATAGACCCACAGGAAGGCTTTTTCTTAAACGGCCACCCTTATCTGCTGCGCGGTGTTTCCCGTCATCAGGATTTTAAAGATGTCGGAAATGCGCTTACGATAGAACACCACAAAAAAGATATGGAAATCATCAAAGAACTTGGTGCTACCACCTTGCGTCTTGCTCATTATCAGCACGCACAGGAATTCTACGATTTGTGTGACGAGAACGGTCTGATTGTATGGGCAGAGATTCCATACATTACGATGCATATGACAGACGGCCGTGCGAACACCCTGTCCCAGATGGAGGAGCTTATTGTACAGAATTACAACCACCCTTCCATCATTACCTGGGGACTTTCCAATGAAATCACAGCTGCCAGCACAGTAAACGAGGATTTGTTGGAAAACCACAGACTTTTAAATGACCTCTGCCACAAGTTAGATACAACCCGTCCTACTACGATGGCAAACGTATTTATGCTGGAAATCGAGTCTCCGATTTTGGAGATTCCGGATATCAACAGCTATAACCTGTACTTCGGCTGGTACTTAGGTGACTTAGAACAGAATGATGAATTTTTCGATGAATATCATACCAAATATCCGGACAGAGTCATCGGTTTCTCCGAGTACGGTGCAGACGCCAACCCACAGTATCAGTCTACCGCTCCTGAAAAAGGTGACTACACAGAGAGCTACCAGACTGTGTACCATGAACATATGTTACAGATGATTGAAGATCGTCCATGGCTGTGGGCAACGCATGTATGGAATCTCTTTGACTTTGCTGCTGACGGAAGAGATGAAGGCGGTAAGCACGGCGAAAACCAGAAAGGGCTTGTCACCATAGACCGTAAGACAAAAAAAGATGCTTTCTACCTATACAAAGCTGCTTGGAATAAAACCGAAAAGTTCGTACACTTATGCGGCAGCCGGTATGTAGACCGTACTGAAGATGTCACAGAGATTAAGGTATATTCCAACCAGCCGGAAGTGACTCTAGTGGTAGACGGCAAGGAATTTGCTACTCAGTCCGGCAAAACCATTTTTACATTCCGGGTTCCGATTACCGGCGAACATGTGATTACCGCCAAAGCGGATTCCTGTGAGGACACCATCACGATTAAAAAGGTTACCGAAGAAAATCCTTCTTATACCTTTATCAAGCGTGCTCCTGTTACCAACTGGTTTGATGCGGATGATTTAGATCCGGAATGCTTCTCTATCAACGACAAACTCGCAGATATCAAGGCAAATCCACAAGCAGGTGCTATTATCGACCAGATGATGGCAAAAGGCGCCTCCGAGCGCGGTGACGTGGCAGATGCCGTAAAAGATAACCCGGGACTGCAGCGCATGATGGGCCGTATGACTTTAGTCAGCCTGTTAAAACAGGGTGGCGCGGATGACGAAAGTATTAAGCAGGTGAATCGAATTTTACAGGGAATAAAAAAATAATCAGCAAGAGGGGGACTGCCTGGATGCAGTCCCCCCTCACGCTTTTCCCTATATTAATTCTGTCAATGCATCTGTTTTACCAGCTAAGTATAGCGGTATGTTTGTAATCATACCATTTTTAAGATATCCTCTCTGAGAAAACCGAATCGCGCAGGCTGGCTGCTTTTCTTCAATGTACTTCTTAAAAGTCGGCGCACTCCTGTCTTCTCCACTTTTGACTTCTATCGGTATAATTTGCATTCCTTTCTGAATGACAAAATCAATTTCCCCATTACGCACAGAATAATAACGGGGAGCAATTTCACAGCAGCCTTTTAGCTGCTGTAAAACAAAATTTTCTGTCAAAGGTCCCTTAAACTGAAAATCAGATTTCAGCAAGATTGCGCTGTTATCTACTCCCGCCATACACTTCAGAAGCCCTGTATCAAACATATATAGCTTAAAACAATCAAGTCGGTCAAACGCTGCCAGCGGATGCTCCGATTTTGAAACATTGTAAACACGGTTTAACATTCCAGCCGATACCAACCACTCGATTGCCTCCTCAAAATCCCGCGCTCTTCCGCCCTCACGGACTGCACCATACATAAATTTTTCGTTTTCTTTTGCCAACTGGGACGGAATACTCCGAAATACCATCAGGATACGTCCACTGTTTACTTTTCCATTATGCTTTGAAAAATCATTTTCATATATGGCAATCAGGTCTTTTTGTATTTGAAGTATCTTCCCCGGGTCCTTATCCTTGATCCAGGAATTCACACACTCCGGCATCCCACCAATAATCAGGTAATAACGATATGCATCCAACAGGCGATTATGAAAGATTTCTTCTATCTGTTGTCCTTGCTTTATAGAACTATAATATGCATAGAGCGCACCATCCGTAGCTGCAAGATATTCGTCAAAAGTAAGCGGCGAAACTTCAAGCAAGTTCACCATTCCCACAGGGTATGATTTGGGCTGTGCAAGCAATGTCCCAGGCAGACTTCCGGCAGCTATTACATGATATTCATTTGCTTTTTCCTTGAAATATTTCAGCGTATTTAATGCTTCCGGACATTCTTGAATTTCATCAAAAATAATCAATGTTTCTGCCGGTTCAATCTTTATTCCTGCTATCATTGATAGCAGCTCTACAATCCGATATGGATTTTTATTTATTTCAAAGATAGACTTTAAGTCTTCCGACTCATCGAAGTTAAAATAAACAAAATTCTTATAATACCTGCGTCCAAATTCCCGCATAAGCCACGTTTTTCCAACCTGTCTGGCACCTTTTAAAATAAGTGGCTTTCTATCCGGATTATCCTTCCATTCCAGCATTTTAAAAATGGCATTCCTCTCCATAGAAGATATCACCTCCATACAGAGAGTATGCCACTTTTTTTAAGTTTTATCAACTATACTTCGCACATTTTTTCACATTTTCAAGTTGTGTTTTGCACATTTTCCCACGCTTTTTAGTTGTGTTTTGCACATTTTTTCAATCATTCCATAATTTCAGGATGCTTCCAGGTAGAAACATTCTGGTGTCCCGCAGCCAATGCTCCATCCACAGGAATAGCAGCACCTGTGATATAGCGAGCCATATCGCTCGCAAGGAACAATGCTAAATAAGCACATTCCTCCGGATTTCCCATGCGCCCTGCCGGGCAATCCTTCGCAAAGAAAGCCAAAGCCTGCTCCGGAGCATCTCCGAATATGGATGTTCTAGTATAGCCCGGACAGATTGCATTTACTGTAATTCCATAAGCTGCATAATCCAAAGCAGCGGACTTGGTCATACCAACCACTCCATGTTTTGTTGCAGTATAAAGTGCCTGCCCACGCTGCGGCATGATTCCTGCAATGGATGCCACATTGATTAAGAAGCCTCCCTCACTATGGGATTTAAAGATTGCTTCCGCACCGTATTTCATACCGGCAAATACGCCTTTACTGTTTAATGCAAAAATCTGATCATAGTCTTCCATTTCATATTCATGCAATGGGAAACCACCCTGTCCAATTCCGGCATTACTTACGATACCGTCTAATTTTCCATAATGTTCTACTGTCTTTTCGATTAGTGCCTTAATCTGTTTGGTATCGCTGCAATCCGTCTGTACAAAAATAGCATCTCCGCCCTTTGCACAGATTTCATCTGCTACAGCCTGTCCCTGCTCAACACTTCTTGCAGCACAGACTACCTTCATTCCATTTTCACCGTAAACCTTTGCGATTGCTTCACCGATTCCTCTGCTTGCGCCTGTTACAATTACTACTTTTCCTTTTACACTTGAAAAATCCATTTTGCTAATCCATCCTTTCAAATATTGCCACTTGTTTTTCTTCAGGTATAGATTAACGTATGAATATAAACTCAACATAAACTTTTGCGTTACAAATAAATAAAAATGGAAGTTCCTTTTCCCAATGTACTTTCCACCCGAATCGAACCTTTGCACAGGTCAACAATTCTCTTCACAATAGAAAGTCCTAATCCAAAACCTGCCGTTTCATGAGAAGTATCCCCCTGATAATACCGATCAAATAAGTGCAACTTGGTATCTTCATCCATTCCCTGTCCTTCGTCCCTCACTTCAATTCGAATATATTCCTCCGTTACCTTTCCTTCCACGAAAACTGCCGTTCCTTCCGGCGAATATTTTCTTGCATTATCCAACAGATTCACCCAGATTTCTTCTATAATTTCTTCGTTTCCTATATACCAGATTTCCGGAAATTCTACCGCGAGCTTTATTCTTTTTTCTTCAAAGGACGACAGCATAAGAATCACGCAATTGCGTATCTGTTCATCCAGCCGGTATCTTACCTTATTCCGAATTGTCTCCATATGCTCCAGTTTTGAAAGAAGCAGTGTATTCTGCGATAATTGAGCCAGACGTCCTGCTTCCTTTGCCATGATTCCCAGATATTGCTTTTCTTCTTCTCTTGGAAGTTCATTGGGATACAAATACTCTGCAAATCCCTTCATGGAATTGATGGGTGTCTTAAATTCATGGGAAAAATCCTTCATAAACTGCTTCTGCTGTTCATCCGCATTTTTTAATTCCTTTACCATCTGATTAAAGTTTTCATAGATTACCCTGTATTCTCCGGCATTATCCAATGGGATTTCTACATCCAGATTTCCTTTCGCCACTTCTTCCATGCCGTTTAGCAGCTTCTCCATTCTTCGATACAACATGATAGAAATAATCGCTACAATAACGCCGCTTAGGCTTCCCATAATCTGATAAATTGCTGCACTCCAAACCCAGTAGTTATCGTTTTCCGTACCATAATAAAAATACCTGACTGCCGAAGTAATCAGGTACGAAGCAACTGCAGAAATTGTGATGACAACCGCTAAAACAACTGCCCATCGAATCGTTCCGATTCTTTTTCTTCCCTTCGTAGCCGTATCCATTATTTTTTGATTTCTCCTTTATACCCTAATCCACGCACGGTAACAATCTCAAATTCCTGATACCCTGCAAAACGCTTTCGTAATCGGTTGACATGTGTTCGTACGGTTGTTTCGTCAGAGTCTGTCTCATATCCCCAGATATCATCCAAAAGCTGAGATGTCGTAAATACCTTATTCGGATAAGACAATAGTTTAAAAAGCAGTTCGAATTCTTTTTGGGGTAATGAAATACGCTCCTCTCCACGGATTACCATATTACTTTCTTCGTTCATTACAACATTACCAATTACAATTTTCTTTTCATTGTTAATCTGCGCCCTTCTTAAAAGTGCACGCACTCTCCACAACAGTTCTTCGTAGTGAACCGGCTTGGTCATATAGTCATCAATGCCCAGAGCAAATCCATTCTTCTTGTCCTGCCACTCCTTCTTTGCAGTTAAGAGAAGAACCGGGGTCGCCTTGTCAACCGTCCTTAACTGTCTCACAAACTCATACCCATCCATATGAGGCATCATAACATCTGCAACAATCAAGTCCACATGCTGCTGTTCTAAGATTTTCAATGCCTCTAAGCCATTGGCTGCTTCTAGAATTTGATATTCGTTTTGTAGGTGTAATTTTGTAACCAGCCTTGTGCTGGTGTCATCTTCTATTATCAATACTGATATCATAATATGCCCCATCTAATAAGGGACGTTCTTTTTGTCACGCCCAGCGCCCATTGCCACGATTTTCATGGCAATGGGCGCTGGGCGTGGCAGAAGAAGCGTCCCTTATACTATGCGAAGGATTCTTCCCGCGCAGATCTGCAGTTCTTCCAAGGTCAGCGGACATTCCACTTCTCCTTCTTTTGCTCCCACTGATTTTATAATTTCATCCACATCATTCTGTGAGCCCGGCATAATCAAGTCATTTCCTGCTTTGATACAGGCTGCTGCATTGGAACAGCCGTATTTGAAGGTTTTTCCCTGTTCCATTTCCATACCGCCGGTTGTGCCCCAGTCGGTCATCACAATGCCTTTAAAGCCCCATTCATCTCTTGCCAGAGCGGTCAGAAGGTCATAGCTGTTCGCCGTATGAATGCCGTTCACCAAGTTATAAGATGACATGATACTCATCGGCTGTGCCTCTTTCACTGCGATTTCAAAACCTCTTAAATAGATTTCTCTTGCAGCCCGTTCGCTCACATGCGAATTTACATGCATTCGGTTGTCTTCCTGATTGTTGAATGCAAAATGCTTGATACAGGTTCCAGCACCGGTATGCTTCTGCACTCCCCTGGTATCTGCTGCTGCACATAAACCGGACAGCAACGGATCTTCTGAATAGTATTCAAAGTTTCTTCCGCACAGCGGATTTCTATGAATGTTCATGCCCGGAGCAAGCCATACGGTAACACCAAATTCTTTCATTTCTTCACCGACAATATCGCCCGCTTCTTCGAGCAAATCCATATCCCATGTCTGCGCAAGCAAGGTTGCAATCGGTATCGCAGTACAATACTGATAATAGGTTTTCGCATCCGCAGGAATTTCAGGCTTTGGTGCACCCTTTAATAGTTCCTCCATGCCCGATATCGCAATTCCGCCGGTACCCGGAATCTGATTGTCCTGACTATCGGTTAAAAATGTAGCCGCCAAACGCAGACCTGCCGGTCCGTCTGCCAGTACCGCATTTTTAATACCTCGATCTTCAATCATCAGAGAGGTCGTGTCACCTGCCGCTCCCGGACATAGCGTAGATGCGCTTCCAATAATGGAATCCCCACCATACTCTCCCCTTGAAGTTCCCACACATAAGGTTGCAAGTTCTTCTACCGTGAGCTGACCAACCAGCTCGTCCATCGTATAGTTTCCGTTTCTGACCTCATCCATGGTAATCTTGTGTTCCGTATCAGGAGCTGTACATAGTTTTGGCTCCTTTTGGTAAGAAACCTTCTCACATACAATCTCTTCGATTGGTACAGATAAGACTTTGGCAGCCTCCTTTTCCTGCTGTTCGGTTGGATAGCTGTATGGTACTGCGTCGATTGCAGTCATCTCAAACAAATCGCAATCAACCGTTAATTTGTTTTCCAGTTTTTTCGTCACTACCTTCTGTGGGATTACCACCGCCGCAACAATAGCTGTCTTTCTGGAATGCACACCCACTCTGATATAATAACTGCCCGGTTCTAAAACATAGGCAGCCTCACTTTCCGAATAGGAAGCCATCTGTGTCACCGGATAGCTAAGAAGCAGTTCTTCTGTCTCCCCCGGTGCAAGCAGTTTCGTTTTGGCAAATGCAGCCAGTTCCTGATATGGCTTTTCCAATTCTCCCTGGGGAGCAGAATAATAAACCTGTATGGTTTCTTTTCCTGCGTATTGGCTACTACTGTTCTTCACTTCTACTGAAAGTTTTACTTGAAGTGCTTCTACTTTGGCACCGGTCACCTTCCATTCAAAATCCGCATAAGAACTTCCATATCCAAACGGATAAGCCGGTGTAATATTGAAAGAGTCAAAATAACGGTATCCTACAAAAATACCTTCCTCGTAATATTCATCATCGGTATCTCCGTTTCTGTAACTAAAGGTATCCGCACATGGATAATCCTCATAGTTTTCTGCCCAAGTGGTGGTCAGATGTCCGCATGGGTCTGTTTTCCCTGTCAGTACATCGCAGAGTGCATAGCCTCCGATGTTTCCTGCCTGGCTCATCAGAAGGATTGCTCCAATGTGCTCCATATTGCGAATTACCTTCGTATCCATAACACCACCGGTATTTAACACCACAATGACGTCCGGATAAGCTTCCGTCAGTTTCCGAATGGCAGCTTCTTCCTCTTCAAACAGTTCGTAGTCTCCCGGAACCGGTCTTCTGTCTCTTCCTTCTCCGGAATTTCTGGAAATCACATAGATTACCGCATCTGCTTTCGAAGCCTCAATATCCGCATCGGTGATTGGAATTACAGACGGTTCCTGAAACGGATTGTTAAACAGTTCCATAAATGCTGCCATTCCATTTTCGGCCATTTTTGCCCTTACGCTCTGAAAATAAGCTGCTCTCGCCGCCTCTACTTTCTCATCGTAACGGTCTAACCACGCCTTTGTGGTAATCTCATATCCGCCTTCGCTAAGTCCCTGCTCGACGTTTACTACAAATCTGCTGTTGACGTCTCCGGAACCGGTACCGCCTTTTATGGTCCTTCTTGCCCCGTTTCCAAAAAGTGCGATACGTTTTACTGCACTTTTAAGCGGCAATGCCCCCTCATTTTCAGTAGGACCATTCCCTGTCCTGCAATCCTGCGGGAACGTTCCATGTTTCTTTTTTCACGCTCGCTAACTTCCGGATTGCTGCTTGCATAAATTTTTGCCATAGTTTTCACCCTTTCCTTCTATCCGTTTTAAATGAAATACTTTGCTTTTCATCATCTGATACTGCCTGATACAGACAACAGCCGCTATCACCGTTGACAATACATCTGCGATAGTATGTGCAACTGCAATTCCCGTAAATCCCATCAGACGTTCCATCAGATACAGGCTTGGAATTAAAATCCCCCCCTGCCGCAGTACCGAAACAATGGTCGCCGGCAGGGCACTTTGGGACGCCTGAAGGAAGCTTGTACTTAAATAATAAAACCCTACAATCGGACTTGCAAGCACTAAAAATATCACAAGACTTTCTCCCATTGCTGCAGCCTCGACATCTTTTAAGAACAAACCAATCAGCGTGTGCCTTGCCGCAAAGCAGCCTATGGTAACAACAGCGCCAAATGCAAAAGTAAGTATCCCAAGCTTTTTCAGCACTTCTTTTAACCTCGGAAGGTTTCCTGCGCCATAATTATATGCCATCAAAGGCTGCACACCCATGCAGATCCCCATCTGAATCATTCCAATCAGCATCGTGGCTTTTCCTGCGGCTGCCATCGCCGCAATCGCATTCGTTCCGTAACCGGATAACAGCTGGTTCGAAAATGTGGAAGCAAAGCCCGACAACAGACTGCTGATACCATTTGGCAGTCCCACCGCCAGAATATGCAGTAAAGCCACAGGCTTTCTCATTGCATACCTCGGAGCGACGCTTAAAACAGCTGCTTTCTTTAAGATATAGTACAGATAGCAGCCACTGCTGACCACATTTCCGATGACGGTAGCAACCGCAGCTCCTGTCACTCCCTGATGAAGTACCAGAATAAAAATCGGGTCTAAGATAATATTGAGCACAGTACCCGCCATATTTCCAATCAGTCCCTCTTTAATTGCCCCTTCTGCCCGCAAAATGGAGGCAAACGCCGTGGAAAACAACATAAAAGGTGCCCCAAAAGCAAGCGCTCTCATATAAGCACGCGCGGGAGCCATAATTTCCTCATTTGCCCCTAACATTTTTAAAATAGAATCTGTAGCCGTCAACATCACGATGGTGCAAAAGATTCCAAACAGAACGGATGCCATGCAGCATAAGCTCGAATACGTCTTCGCATCTTCCTTTTTCCCCGCTCCGATAGCACTTGCAATCACGGAGCATCCGCCGATTCCAAGCATGGTAGCTGCTGCCATCACCAGAGAAAACATTGGCCCCACCACGGAAACCGCTGCTACCTGCGCGGTATCCCCAAGCATTCCGATAAAAAACATGTCCGCCATGTTATAGATTGCCATAATCAATATGGTGATACAGGACGGAATCGCCAGAGAGAAAATCGCACTCCATACCGGCTTATCCTTGAATAAAGCTTCATTTTTCATAATTGCGCCCTCCATTTTTTAAACATATGTTGATTTATTTCCTAATGTCGATTATAATTCATAGGAATAGAAAAACAATCAGCAATGTAATAACAACTGTTAGATAAGCAACACATTTTTGTAATCTGTTTAAGAAAGGACAAATTTATGAAAACTGACGCCCGTGTACGATATACCAGAATGATCATACAAAAAACATTCCTGGATTTATTGAAGAAAAAAAACATTTCCAAAATAACCGTAAAGGAAATCTGTGACATTGCCCAGATAAACCGGGCTACCTTTTACAAGCACTACCAGGACCCCTATGACCTTTTAGAACAATTCCAAAACGAAGCCATTCAGGGACTGTTAGATATGATTGAAGCCTCTTCCGAAAAAAGTACAGAACAAATTCTTCATTCTATTTTAACTATCATGCAAGAGAACAAAGAAATGTTCGCAAAATTTGCTACAATGAAAGAAGATAAAAGTTTTTCCTTCCGTTTAGCAGTCAGCTGCTTTGAAAAAATGAACGAAATGCGTATGGAAAACGGCGGTTCTGCGCCTGCTTTTTCCGGCATTTATTTTGGCTATATCGCAGGCGGCACAAGCGGTATTATTGAGTACTGGCTGCGAAGCGGCATGAAGGAATCGCCTGCTGACATTGCCCATACGATTGTAAAACTAAACAATACCATTCCCAATGCCCGGTACAGCCCGTCCAGCAGGAACAGACAGCCGATTCCACAGTAAAATGCGCCTTCTATATGGAGATAATCACGCCTCGTTTTAACCCCAGTACAAACCATAAATCCAATCGAGGTTAAAAAGGTCATCAGCGTAAACGCAGAGCCAACAGCCGCTAAGGCGTTGGCTCCAAGGCATCCTCCAACAATCAATGTATCCGCAATGTTATAACACTGCTGCAATAGATTTCCTAACTACAACTGATAACTGCCCGCCGCCAATACCTCTCTCCTGCCATCCTGCAAAATCACTTCCGCTTCTGCATTGGAAGGTATCTCTACTTCATAAATTACCTTGTCGCCTTCATACTTCCAGCCGCTTATAATCTCGCCGACCGGCGACTGATAAGTCGCCTTGGCATACTGCAAAGATTTATGAGGCGTCGGCTGGATGGTAATCTTTCCTTCTTTCAACTGAATACCGCAGACGCCTGCAAATAACCATCCGGTAATCGCACCATAGGAATAATGGTTTAAAGAGGCTTTTACCTCCCCTTTTTCATTGATACCATCCCAGTTTTCCCAGATGGTGGTCGCGCCCTTCTTTACAGCATAGAGCCAGCTTGGCATCGTATCCTGTAACAGCAATTTGTAAGCTGTTTCAACATAGCCGAACTGTGCCAATACCGGACAGAGAGACGGGGTAGATAAAAATCCGGTATTCAAATGGTAACCATTCTTTACAACCAGCTCATTTAAATCGGCAGCAGCCTGCTGTTTTTCCTCCTCTGTAAGCAAATCAAAGGAAATAGCACGCACATACTCTGCCTGTCTGTCTGAAATAATTTTTCCATCCTCCGTCGCAATATGCCGAAATGCTTTTTTCGCCTGTTCGGCAGTCTTGCGATAGTTTGCAGCATCTTCGTCTCTGCCTAAAATCGCTGCAATCTCCGCCAAAAGTTTTCCGGACTGCGCGAAATACGCCGTTGCAACTTTTCCCTGCGGTGTTCGCATCGCATTGGTACTTTCCACATCCGGCTCACACCACTCACCATAATCAATGCCTGTTTCTATGGTATATCTTCGATACGGATTTCGTTTTAATCGTTTTATCGGATTTACCGGTTTTTGCTTTGCCCGCTCTTCCAAAAAATGATACCACTTCTGCATCATCTCATAATTTTCTTCCAGAACTCGCTTATCTCCATATCTCTGATATAGCGCATACGGCACGATGATGCAGGCATCTCCCCAACCGACAGAGCCCGCTAACAGCCCGGAGAAAAAGCTGGGATGATTGTTTTTCGGTGCAATATTTGCAACTTTTCCGTCATCATGCTGGTTTAAGCGACATTCTCCCAGCCACTTGCGGATAACCGGATAGCAATCCTCCAAAAAGATACCGGTCTCTACGAACACGCCCATATCGCCGGTCCATGCGGCGCGCTCTCTCGTCGGGCAATCCGTCGGTACATCACAGAAATTGGATTTCTGGCTCCAGATACTGTTTTTTACCAGCTGATTCACATCCGCATTCGAGCATTCAAAAGTACCTAACTGCTCCATCTTGGAATATACCGCTATCGAAGTAAATTTCGCAGCGGATAAATCCGCCGTTGTCTCCACCTTAGCATAGCGGAAACCCCAAATTGTAAATTTTGATTTATAATGGTTTTCACCTTCTTTACAGGTATAAATGACCTGCTGCTTTGTTCCGCCTTCTTTATGACGCTTTCTGTCCTGGAAGTTCTCCGCCGTAAAATTACCGTTCTCGTCCAAGGACTCTCCGTGCGTTAAAATAATTTCGTCTCCTGCATGCGCGTTAATGGTAAATTCCACATATCCTGCGAGGTTTTGACCATAATCAATGACCGTCTCCCCGTTCGGTGTTTTGATGATTTTTCCTTCAAAACGTTCCATCTCTGCGATTGGGGCGCAGTTAGAGCACGCAAGATTCTCTACACCAAAGTTTTCAATCTTTACTTCGTGATACCCGCTCACCTCTTCCATGGTTGCATCGATAACCTCACCCTGCTGCATGTCATTTTCACGAATTGGACCATGCTGCGAAGCCAGCCAGTTCTCGTCCGAAATGCAGACAACTTTTCCGTCTATCTCCAACTGGAAATACAATGCGACATCTTCGCCGTAAAGGTTTCTGTCGCCATCCACACCGGAGCAGCTGCGATACCAGCCATCTCCTAAGATGACCTGTACTTCGTTTTGTCCTTCTTTCACCAGCTCTGTCACGTCATAGGTCTGATATGCCAGTTTTTTGTCATAGGTATAAGTACCCGGCGCGAGTACAAAGTTGCCGACTCTGCTGCCGTTGATATAAGCCTCGTATAACCCGTGACAGGTAATATACAATCTGGCATTCCCTGTCTTTTCTACTGAAAAAGAGGTCTTCAGGTAGCTTGCAGGCTTATGCACCTGCGGGTCACAGGTAAGCTCCGGATTTATCCACTTTGCCACAAACTGCTTCCTATCCAGAATCCCCATCTCAAAAAAGGCTTCCTCGCTCCATTCTCCTTCTGTGTCTGTTTCATCCCACAAACGCACTCTCCATGAAATGCGCTGTTTACTTGCCACAGGCACTCCAAAGATTTCATTCATTTTATCGGAAATCACTTTGCCGCTGTTCCAGATAACCTGTCCCTCGGATACCGCTTCGATTTCATAGGCAGTCTGCTTTTTGCCGCCTAAACAATTCCAAGAAAGATAGGGTTCGCTGATATCAATTCCGATTGGATTTACTAAATGTTCTGTTTTTAAATTGACTGCTTTCATATGCTTCCCTCTTATAATTTTATAACCTGTCCCTTGGTAATCCCGTTCTCATTGTAAGCATCCACGCGCACAAAATATTCCTGTGACTTTACCAATGCACCAATTCTCTTCTCAATGACCGCATCCTTCTTTTTCTGCACATCCGCAACATCCCTGTAAATTTGATAACTGTGATATAGTTTTTCTTCCTCATGCCCCCAGAGGATATTGTATCCAACGGCATCTGCTGTTCCATCTATGGTTGCCAGTAAATCTAATCTGTCATCACTTCTTGCCACTTTAAATACTGGAGTTTTCGGCCTTTCTCCTGTGCCGATACCAAACACACGAAGTCCGGAAATACATGGCGCGACATCATATGGGATTTCTACGATGGTCAGACGGACAAATCTCACCTGTATTCCTTCTTCTCTTACGATAAGGTCATGCGGCAAATCTGTCGTAACGGCTGATTTATCCTCAATCATAAAATACTCCTTGCCATCCAGAGAACCTTCCAACTTCCATCTCGTGCGTAAATCTCTCTCTTCTATATATCTCGGCTGTGTAGCAGTTCCCTGAATCTCTCCCGGAGATGCAATCGGCAGTTCATCGTCGGCAAAATTAATCTGAATTGCCCGAACATCCATCGGCTTCTCCAAATCGACCTCCAGCCACTGTCCGCTCTCCGTGCTGTCTGCTCTCCACCATGTCTTGGAATCTTCATTTACCGCCCGGTCTGCTCCTTTTCCCTCTACACGGGAAGAACAGCCTGCCGGCTTCGCATAACTTAACAGATACCACTCCGGTTCTCTCCATGGATCATTTTTACCATCACAAACAGCAATTGGCCAATCCCCGTAATTCTGATTACAGAACAACTCACCATCCGCATCAAAGCCCGCCGGCCAGATTCCTACACGACGTTCAAACTGGTGATTGACGCTGATTCGCATCGTTGAGGTATGCCATATGTTATCTTCTTTGTCCCGCATGGTAGAACCATGTCCTGCCCCCGGCATAAAACCGCCCGGATGATAGGAATAAGGATTATTCTTTGCTAATTCAAATGGTCCCAGTGGGAAATCCGACACATAGACACCATCTGCGTATACATTATATTCTGCCCCCGGGCAGGCATACTGAAGATAATATTTTCCATTGTGCTTGTCCATCCATGGTCCCTCAATAAATGGTCTTCTGGTAAACATGCCTCTAATCTGCGGAACATACTGCGCCGGCAATTGTTCTACCGGGACACCGCTCTGCTTCACAAATCCCTGAAACATCATCTCGACTTCCTCTTCGCTACGAGGAAATTCACAGTTGTCTACGCCCATTCGCTCGTAGCCCCGCTCATAGACATCGCCCGACAAAAGCTCGATTCTCTCTGTCTTCGGGCGCATGGTAGAAGGCTCAAGTTCCACGCCCCACACCGGAGTCACATTTGAGCATCCCCAGTAAAAATAAACCCTTCCATCATCATCAAAAAAGAGGTTCGGGTCCCAGAAATCGAAGGTTCCCGGTATTTCTTCGTAAGGTCCGTTTAGGATGTCTTTGGTTCTATAGTAATTGCAGATTTCTCCCTTTTTGGAAGCACAAAAGTATACATAATCCCCGCAGACTCTTACATCCGGTGCATAATCATATAACGGAAGATTGTCAGGAAGTCTGTATGCCTCCCAGTTCACCATATCCTCGGATACCCATACACTTAAGTTCATGGATGCAAAAATATAATATTTTCCCTGAAACAGAATCATGGATGGGTCTGCCGCTTCCCTGTCGATTTGCAGCTTTCCATGTGAACGCGGATCCATATTAAACTGGTAACGATAAGGAACATTGATTGGATTGCAATAATATTTCATAGTCTCCTCCTTTTCCGGCAAGCTTTATCAATCGTATGTTTTTTATTATATTACTTCACTTATCCTTTTTTTGCGTTCTTCTTTTCGCGATTCTGTTTGTATTTTCATTTATTAGCCTTACGTTCCGGATGATTTACTTATTCTACGGAACAAAAAACTCCGGTATCTATCCTCTACTGATAGATAACCGGAGTTTTTATATCCCTACCTATGCATTTTCTTATACTCCCGTTGCTGTTACAGGCATTGTCCCTCTGTCCTCAAGCCTTGCACAGCCTCGCATCTCAATGCGCGGACTTCCCTTCTTCTCGATATAATCCTTGGTAATCGTCACAATGCCGATGTTGTCATCCTTCGGAATCTCGTACATGATATCAAGCATGAATTCCTCAATAACGGCACGAAGCGCTCGCGCGCCCACTTTTTTCTCCTTTGCCTTCTGTGCGATTGCATGAAGTGCATCCTCGTCAAACTGCAGCTTCACTTCGTCCATCGCAAGCAGCTTCTCATACTGCTTTAAGATTGCATTCTTCGGCTCACGCAGAATACGCACCAGCGCATCCTCCGTTAACGCCTCTAAGGTACACATAATCGGAAGTCTTCCCAAGAACTCCGGTATCATTCCAAATTTGCGCACATCCTCTACCGTCACCTTCGAGAGCAGATTCTCATCGTCATCATACTCATCCTTAAGCTTCGCACGAAATCCGATAGAAGCCTCCTTGTTTAGGCGTTCCTTGATGATATCCTCCAAGTCCGGGAACGCTCCGCCACAGATAAAAAGAATGTCCTTGGTGTTGACCATCGTCATCGGAACCATCGCATTCTTGCTGCTGGCTCCCACCGGCACCTCCACCTCAGCGCCCTCTAACAGCTTTAACATCCCCTGCTGCACGGATTCGCCGCTGACATCTCTCTGATTCGTATTGCGCTTTTTGGCAATCTTGTCAATCTCATCAATGAAGATAATGCCATGCTCTGCGCGCTCGACATCATTATCCGCAGCTGCGAGAAGCTTGCTTACCACGCTCTCAATATCATCACCTATGTAGCCTGCCTCGGTTAAGGAGGTCGCATCCGTAATTGCAAGCGGCACATCCAAAAGCTTCGCTAAGGTCTTTACCAGATACGTCTTACCACATCCGGTCGGTCCAATCATCAGCATATTGGACTTCTCAATCTCCACATCGTCCTTCCGGTCGGAAGCGATACGCTTATAGTGGTTATATACTGCAACAGATATCACTTTTTTCGCCTGTTCCTGTCCCACCACATACTCATCCAAAGAGGCTTTGATTTTATGCGGTGCCGGGATCTTCGTAATATCGATAATAGGCTCTGCATTTTCTTTTGGCTTTTTCTTCTTCAGTTTCTGGCTGTTCGGCATAAATCCCTGCATATTCTGCAGGTCAGACAGATTAATCATGCTGATATTCGGCATCTTGCCCATGTTCATATTCATCATATCGTCCATGGAGAATCCGGTCTGATTCATGCTGTCAAAGGTGCGCTGCATACAATCCTGACAAATACAGATGTTGTTCGGAATCTTAATCATCCTGCCCGCGATATGTTCCGGGCGTCTGCAGATATAGCAGATATCTTCGTACTCCGCTTCCCGATCTGTCGTCTTATCCACAGATGTATCGGTACCGGTATTGCCGCCTGTCTCGCTGTTTCCGCTTTCCCCCTTCGCTTCCGTAGCAACAACCGTATCACTGCTTACATTATCAGATTTGCTTTCCTCATCTATTACTTCTCTATAATCATTGTCGTTCATTTGACATCTCCTTACTATACTTTCCTTGTGAAACAAGCTTTATTATAATCGAAATAGTCCACAACCTCAAGGAAATTGCTGATTTTTCATATTTATTTAAGAAAAAAGTGTTACTGATAGCGAGTGAACTATAACAAAAAACAGCCGCAATGCTCCTATGAACTTACGGCTGTTTCTGTACTCTCTTTATTTTATTATCTGGTACCGTTTGTTGTGCCTGTTCCATTTCCGGCATTATTGTTTGTCATATCATCTACGCCTTGTTCCACGCCATTGATGACATCCTTGCCGGCTTCACCGACACCATCTACCACATCTTCAATCGGATTTCCGTTATTGTCTACGGTCCCATTGTTCACACCTGTGCCATTATTCGTGGTATTGGTACCATTATTTGTTGTGTTTGTACCGTTGTTTAGGTTCGTACCATCCGTCACGCCGGTGTTCGTGTTTGTATCGTTTACACCACCCGCATTATTAAGATTACCGTTCGTGGTATTGGTATTGAGCTTGTCATTGACCTTGTTCTCTGTTGTCACTTCTGTCTTGTTGTTGTCTGTTGTGTTGTTGTTTGTTCCGCATGCGGTCACTGCACCTAAAGATAATGTGAGTACAAGTACTGCAACAAGTGCTTTCCACTTTTTCATAGTCATATTCTCCTTTTCCTTTCAGAATTACTCTGTTTTTCAAGGATAGTATGACCATATTTTTTTCGTTTATTCCTTATCTCATAAAAATTCCCAAATTTTTATAAAAAATCTGTTATCGATAATAACCGAGTTCTCTTGACAACTCTTCCTGCACCTTACGCACATCCACTGCAAGCTCTTTTACGCGCTCTCTGGTCATGCGACTGGTTGGTCCGGAAATACTAAACGCATATTTCACTTCCTTCTGATGTCCATACAGACATGCCGCAATGCAGCGCACACCCTTTTCATTCTCCTCATCATCAAGCGCATATCCGTTCTTCTTGACTTCCTCTAAAACGTCCTGCATCTGTGTATAATCAGTAATCGTCTTTTCCGTCTTCTTCTCAATGATGCTCTCATTCCAAATCTGTTTGACTTCTTCTTCCGGCAAGGTCGCCATAATCGCTTTGCCCACACCGGAGCAGTACATCGGATGCACCATTCCTACGTGAGACACCATTCGGATAGTGCCGACCTTCGCTTCAATCTTATAAATATAGAGGATATTGTTTCCCTCTCTCTGCACCAGATGTACCGCCTCACCGCTCAAGTCGGAAAGGCGCTCCATATATGGTTTCGCAATCTGTAAGATATCCATACGATCCAAAATCTTCCCCGCCATATTGACTACCTTATAAGAAAGCATATACTTCTGTGTACCCTCATCCTGCTTTGCATATCCCATATAAATGAGGGACATCAACAGGCGGTGTACCGTACTTTTATGTAATCCCAACGCTGCGCTGAGTTCCATCAAGCCCATCTCGCCATTATCGGCAAGCATCTCCATCACCTGAAAGATTCTCTCCGCAGACTGCACCGGATTCTTTGTTCCTTTTTCTTCTGCCATGCTATTTCTCCATATCGTAATATAATGTCACCAAGCATTATGCGCGCCAAAGTGCGCATAGGTGTCACATACCGTGTGCGAAGCACATGACATGTGGTTTCATCATTCAATATATCGTTTCATATTACGAAACTGCTGTACAATCATAACACGGCACCCATAGAAAAGTCAACTCTGTAATTGTAATTGAACTTGAAGCTTTTTTAGCACTTGATAAAGCGGTTTGAACAAAACCAGACAAAGTACTGCATTCGATATCCCGTGTAGAATATCATACGGGATGCCAGCCACCCACCAGACGAGCCCGGCATGCCAACCATCAATGACTAGATACGGAATCGTGCAGAGTGCACCAAAAAAGAGCCCGTATGCACCGGTGAACACTGCCCAAAACCACGGTTCCTCCCACCTGCGAAACAGACGTGCCAAAAATGCCAGAAGCGGCCATATATATAGGTACATAATCCACCAGATACCAAATCCATACAAGCAGCCTTCTATTAAAACAAATGCTGCGATAACATAATAAATCCGCTTTCCAAACACGAGCGAATAGAGAACGACAAGCAATGTGACGAGTTCCACATTCGGCACAAAGGAAAGTGCCAGCTTGGCTGCCTCTATCGTCGCTATCATGACGCCGATTAATGCAATATCTTTTGTCTGGATTTTTCCTCTCATACGCTCCTTATCTCCTTGCGAATCTCCGTCATGTAAGAACAAGCTTACTCTGCTGTGTAGATAATCTGATAAGCCTGTCCGTCTTCGATTGGCTGCTGATCCATACCGTACATACAGTACTCACCGTCAACATAAAATGCCCAGTATGCACCGTTCTCGTTGTAGTCTGCCACAACACCGTTTACGGTATCCACCATCAGACCGTATTCGCTCTCAGTTCCCTCTACCGTAAGCCCTTCTGTCTCACGAATTGCATCGCCCAAATACTCTGCGTCAGTGCTCACCTCATACACGGTAGATGCCTGTGCGTCGTCAATCACCTCGATTGTGATTTCCTTTCCGCCTGCGGACGCCTTTGGAGCCAATGCAAAATAAACGCCTGCAAATATAGCCGCTACAAGCACCAGTGCTCCCACCGCAAGTATAATTTTCTTTTTGTTTCCTCCGTTTGTTTTCTCTGACATGTCTGTCTTCCTCCTTTTTCTTTTTGCACCACACATTCCCTTCGTTTAAAGAAGCTTTTTTCAGACCAAAGTCTTTCCTAATAAAAAAGCCCTTCCGCGAGGGCGCAAAAAGGGCATGGTTCGACAATCTTAAGTGCACCATGACCAATTCCTCGTGGCCTTTTAGTACTGATGATAGGCAGGTCTTCTGACTCTAAGGTCATCGCATCTTATCCCTTCCCATTCCGCTGCCGAAAACTTCCTTGTATCATGCAAGGCTTCTTTGGCACACGATAACAGTGGTTCTTATAAGACACTCTCTTATCACAGCGACGAGATCGTACAGGATTTGCACCTGTTTCCCTTTTCATGTATGCAGCCGCACCGATATACAGCCCATACACACCTAAAATCAAGTCATGGCAAGTCTATCATATCCGCCGTAATTCTGCAAGAAAATTTGTGGAATCGGTTGACAAGCCATTCTCAGATGTTATAATTAAGATGTACCATTTCGTGAAACTTTGTTTCACATTATGGAACTATATTTCGAGTCTTGCAACAGATCTATTATAGATGCTGTTGTCACAAATTAAATTATAAAGGAGAAGAATTATGAACAAAGTATTAGAAGAGATTTCCAAAATTGGTATTGTTCCTGTCATCGCCCTGGATCATGTAGAGGACGCAGCACCTTTAGCAAAGGCTTTATGTGACGGTGGTCTTCCATGTGCAGAGGTTACATTCCGTACTGCGGCAGCCGAGGAGTCAATCCGCATCATGTCCGAGCAGTTTCCGGAGATGCTCGTAGGTGCAGGTACCGTCCTTACCACAGAGCAGGTTGACCGCGCAGTAAACGCAGGTGCTAAATTTATCGTAAGCCCGGGTCTTAATCCTAAGGTTGTAAAGTACTGTGTAGACAAGGGGATTCCAGTCACTCCGGGATGCTCGAATCCAAGTGACGTAGAGGTTGCTATCGAATTAGGTCTTGACGTTGTAAAATTCTTCCCGGCAGAGGCAGCCGGCGGTCTTAATATGATTAAGTCCATGGCAGCTCCTTATACGAAGATGAAGTTCATGCCAACCGGCGGTATCAATGCAAAGAACTTGACAAGCTACCTCGACTTCAACAAGATTATTGCTTGCGGCGGTTCTTGGATGGTCAGCAAGGATATGGTAAACGCTAAGGATTGGGCAGGCATTACCGCTCTTACCAAAGAGGCCGTTGCTACCATGCTCGGTTTCAAATTATTACACGTCGGCATCAACAATGCATCTGAGGAAGTTGCTTCCACAGAGTCCGCAAAATTCGCTACACTTCTCGGAGAGAATGTAAAGGTTGGAAACAGCTCCATGTTCGTTGGTTCCTTAATCGAGATGATGAAGACTCCGGGACGCGGAACAAACGGTCACATCTGCATCCAGACCAACTACCTGGCACGTGCAATGTATCACCTTGAAAAACGCGGTTTCATATTTGACGAGACGTCTTTCAAATACAATGACAAAGGCGACATCACCGTTGCTTACTTAAAAGACGAAATCGCAGGTTTTGCGGTACACTTCAATCAGAAATAATCGTGTGACCGCACGGCACTTTATAAAAACCACCCATGCGGGTGGTTTTTCCTTAAAGTCATATTCATAGCTGCATTCGCGGCAAAATAAAGGAGGAACATTACTATGGTAGATCAGAATTGTGCATATTGTATGGAGGGTGAACTGGTTGCCGCTTTCGGCATCAAGATTTGTGAGCTTCCTACTTCAAAGGTATATCTATTCAAAGAGCAGAGCCACAAAGGGCGTGTCATCGTAGCACACAAGAAGCATGTGAGTGAAATCGTAGAGCTGACCGCAGAAGAGCGCGCTGCTTATATGGAAGACATCAACCATGTTGCTGAAGCCATCCACAAAGCATTTCATCCGCAGAAAGTAAACTATGGCGCTTACGGTGACACCGGTCATCACCTTCATTTTCATCTTGTACCAAAATACAAGGACGAATATGAGTGGGGCGGTGTTTTCGCGATGAACCCGGGCGAAAAATTCTTATCAGATGAAGAATATGCTGCATTAATTTCTGAAATTAAGAAATACTTATAATTGAGTGCTCATGCAGGGTGCACCCACCCTGTAAGCCACTTAAATTCTTTCCTAAATTTTATCCCAAAAAAGAGTTGCTACGGTATCTTACCGTGCAACTCTTTTTATATGCATTAGAAATATTGCTTCTTACAGAAGTACATTGCCATTCTCATCCGGCTGCATTGGAATCACAATCATAAGATCAATAATGGTATTATATAATCCAAGTCCAATCCAGAAAAACAAAAGATAAAGAAAAGCTACTTTGTAATGCTTCACATAGAATCGATGTCCACCAAACCAACCAGTCAAAAGTGCAATGATAATATATTTTTTCTTATTTACTGCAACCTTTTCACGATCTGATTGTCGTTCAAAAAAACTGGCAACCCGATGAATAAATCCTTTTTTCTGATTCGGAGTATCCTCAATCCCATACTGTTTTTTTAAGGAATCTAACTCCTCCTCTGCAGCAATGAATTCTTCAATTCTTATCTCTTCTTTATCTCTTGTCTTTCTCTTTGCAGCCATCTTTTTTTCTCCTTTAACACCAGTTCATATTTCTGCGCCTTTTGTTAAACATAGGGCACCAGTCCTCCGGTGCCCTATCATTCAACTTCATATTTAACTATTATATACTAATTAGTTTGATTCTGCCATAGCTTTTGCTTTGATAGCAGCAATCTCGCCCTGAATTTCTTCCATCTTCTCTTTTGTAAGTGGATAGAATTTCAATGCAATTACGTTACATAACAGTCCAATGATAACTGTACCAAATGCTAAGAACAATGTCATGTAGAATAATGGTTTACTGTATGCAACACCAACATCCGGAAGAGAATCCTTAAATCCGATTGCTGCATAGCAAACAGAAATAAGCATTGGTGCAAAAGATGAGATAAGCTTATCAACAAAGCTGAACAATGTTCCCATCAAACCCGGTACATACTTACCAGAACGATATACCTCATAGTCAGCACAGTCAGCTGTCATAGGAATTACAATATTACCAGCAATACCTGTCAAACCACCGATAATGATATTCAATGCAACGTAAGCAATTGTGAAGAATCCCCAATTAAGTGCACCTTCTGCTGTTACAAGTGATGTAGGATTTCCAAATAAGAACAATGCTGCTAATAATGCGTATGTAATAATACCACCCCAGGAACCGATAAGCATTGCTTTTCTCTGTCCAAGGCGAGTAGCGATACCACCGATACCAAGCATCATAAGAAGCATGGTAGGAATAGAAATCATACCGGAAAGTGTTCCGTTTACTGCATAGTTACCGCAGACTGTACCAATTAATACGATATTGATAACTGCGTTACTCTTCATAGAAGATGCCAACTTATCAGTAGAAGCAGATATAACAAGCATCTGGATAGCTCTGTTGTTCTTTAATACTTCCCAGTAATCCTTCGCTGTAATCAACTGTGCCTGACCAGTACCGAAGAACTCGCTTCTATCCTTAGGCGTAATAGAAATTACTGCAATTACAGTAGCTACTGCTGAACCGATTGCTGCAATCATCCATAAGTCATGGTACAATGCAGGATCTGATGTAAATCCGCCGTACTTCATAGCAAGATTTGTTGCCACAATCTGAAGGCCTGCGAAAATAATTGTATTGTAAATACCATCAAAGATAGAGAATAATGGTCTCTGTTTTGGATCATTTGTCAATGCAGACTGTGCAGCCTTTGTAACAACACACTGTGCGGTGTATCCTAAATAGTAAATAGCAGATACGATGATGAAGAATATAAATCTGACTCCCATCGGTAATAAGTGTGTTACATGGAACAAAATAAAGGATGTTACAAAAAGGATTACGTTACCAATAATCATAAATGGGCGGTTCTTACCGAACTTTCCATTGGTCTTGTCAAGCAGTAATCCTACAAATGGGTCTGTTACGCCATCCCAAATTCTCATAAACATTGAGAATGAACCAGCTACAACGGTACCTACACCTACCCATCCTGCCAAATAGTAAGCAATAAAGCTCATGGAAAACATGTAGAGGTTTGTAGCTGAGTTATTCAAAGCGAATCCTGCAATTCTCCAAAGCGGAACGCGATGAATACCATTTTCACCATAATACTTGTCTGGTAAAGATCTGTTACTCATATGTATCTCTCCTTCTCTCTAAAAAAGTTTTGTCTTGCCTGCTTCTGTAACCCCCTTGTGTCAACTTGAATACAGGCTGTTTTTCATTTAGACGCCTCACCTTCGTCTTAATGTATTTTTACTATACCATCCTTGTATACAAGTGTCAATATTTATTCTATATTTCGTGTTTATGCACACTTTCCCCTCTGCTTTTTGTGCAATATGCATAGTACATTCCGAATGTCACTTATTTTTCATTTATGCATGCCTTGTATACAAGTTCGTTTTTGTATTCTGTTTTACAATAAAATGGAATTCTTTCCGGAACCGGAATTTATGATTTAAAAAGAATTTATTTATTAATATTTTATATTTTTTTTAGAATCTGTACAGTGACAGTTTTTGTATTTTTTTGCACATTCTTTAGGTTTTGGTTAAAAAATGTAAAAAGAAGTGGCCCTATGGCCACCTCTTATTTCCCATGCTTTTCTTTTAGTGCTGCAACGTTCGCATCTACTTCTTTTTTATGAAGCGGATACCAGAACCACAGCACTGCCGCAAGCAGCGCAAAGCCAATCGCCGGAACAAGTGTACTAATCGTGAAGATTCCATTCACAACCTCTGTCTCAAATGCTGTCTCCTGCGTATAACCAATCGCAGAAAGGAGCACTCCGGAAAGTCCGGCAGAAGCTGCCTGTCCCAATTTTCTTGCAAAAGAATAAAGGGCATAAACGGAGCCATCCTCGCGTACACCGTTTTTCAGTTCTGAATAGTCGATAACGTCTGTAATCAACGCCCAGCACACCATAGAAAACATGCCGAGTCCCAGCCAGCAAAGTCCCATCATCGCCACATACACCCATACGCTCTCAGGACGCATAAAGTACAAAATAAGACAAACAATGGTTGCTGCAACATTCGCAATTACGCTCATCTCCGCTTTACCAATCTTATTCGCCAATGGTTTTGCGAGCACTGCCGCAAAAATCATTGCCACCATCATAATTAGTGTAGAAGCTGACTGCGCCGCCGTATTCCCATAGAAGTTTGGATATACATAATTTGCCATCGACTGCATGGTAAGCTGCGCCAACAGCATCACTATGGATGCTACTATAATAGAAATAAGCGCACGATTCTTTGCTGCATTTCGGAGCATCACAAACACGCTGTTGTTCTGTTGCTTTATCTCTGTCTCCGGTCTTACGCGCTCAGTGGTCAGTGCATAACAAATCATATAACAGGCAACCGCAAGTACGGAACACACACCCGCAATCAGAGTAAAACGGCTGCCACTAAGTACTGTATTCCCATCTATATTTTCATACGCGAGCATCGGTACACCCGCTCCGATAATCAAGCCAGCCAGTGTGCCTCCCATGGTACGGAATGTAGATAAAGACTGACGATCTCCCGGCTCTGCCGAAATTGCAGATGCCATAGAGCCATATGGGATATTAATAGATGTATAAAAAATCGATCCCCATAAAATGTAGGTCACAAATAAGTATCCGATTTTAAATGCCATGGGCATTCCCGCCAGTGAACTCTGATAAATCAAAAATGATGCAATCGCAACCGGTCCGCACATACGGCGAATCCATGGTTTGAACTTCCCTGCCGGTGTCATTCTGCTGCGGTCACAAATACGCCCCATTGTCACATCCGTAAATGCATCCACAAAACGGGCAATCATCATAATCATTCCGACAACTACGCCGTCCACGCCCATGACGTCGGTATAAAACTTCATCAAAAAGCTAGATGACAAGATAAAGGTAAAATCATTACCAAAATCTCCAAAAAGGTATCCCACTTTATCACGGATACCAAAAGGTCTCGTCGTTGCTGTCTGCTTTGCTGTCTGCTCTGCTGTCATATTTTTCCTCCTAACGCAAAGGGACGGAAGCCTATGCATAGTCTCCCGTCCCCCAATAAAAATATTACTTGTTACTCTCTATTCTTATCGGTGTGTATCCCACATACCGCAATAAGAATCTACCGGATCTTCTCCCTTAAAGGCTTCTTTGCCTGTCATCAATTTCTCAATCAGCGCGTCAAAGGTCTGATCGTCACTGTCGTAGGTATTGATATAAGTTCTCGTCTGCGGAATATCTGCAAGTACGAATGGCTGTCCACATCCGACTACAACTACCGGAAGTTCAAATACATACCACGGAATTTCCCCTCCTCCTTTGGTCATTCCGAAGCCCGGTCTCGCTACCGGCTGGAAGCCGCCTGCGATATCCACCAACGTGATAATCAGATCCTGACCTTCCACAAACTCTTTTATTTCGGTCTTTCCGGCAAAATACATATTCATATCTACTTTTTCTCCCGCTGCCGCTCTCTTCTGCAGCTTCTCAAGCGGGCTTTCATAGATAAAAGCATCAAAGCCTTTGGCAATCAGCTTGTCGCGCAGACGCTCTGCCGGGCTTGCCTTGCCGCCCATAAACTTCGCCATCATAGCGCCCATGCCGCCTGCGGAAAGTCCTTTTACATATACAATCATGATTCTCTTGTAACGCTCCGGAATCATCGGAAGCACATCCTCATCCTTATATTTTACAAGTGTGATTCCCTTGTCAGAGATTTCTTTTGCCATCGCCTTGTGCTCCTCGCAACCTACGATTTTCTCCATCTCAGATACCGGAGGTACAATCTCTGTCTTTGCTTTCTTATGAAGTCCCATATGAGCCTTCAACGCAAGAATACGGTGCAGCGCATCGTTTAAGCGTTCTTCGGTAATAATACCATTTTCGTAGCCCGCCATCATGCTGGCAAAATCTTCATCCATCTCATTGAAGAATAAGAACATATCTACACCGGCTGCGATTGTTCTCGGGAGCATTTCGCTCCGCTTCATACAGCAGGTTAAGCCTACCATGTGAGAAGCATCGGTAAGCACCATACCGTTAAATCCTAATTTCTTGCGAAGCAAGCCTTCAATTAATTCCGGCGACAGGGTTGCAGGCATAATATCCTCATCCTTGATATCCGGATTAAAATATCTGGTGTAAGCCGGCTGCATAATATGTCCCGCCATAATTGCCTCAAGACCATTGTCAATCAGATTCTGATATACTTTTCCAAAGCTTGCATCCCACTCTTCGCAGGTCATGTCGTTGACACTGTTCGCCACATGCTGGTCACGGAAATCAAGTCCGTCACCCGGGAAATGCTTCGCCGCACAGCAGAATCCCTCATTCGTGTGTGCACCATCCATGTATGCCTTTGTCATCTCGCATACGCGGTCAACGTCATTACCATAGGTGCGAAGTCCGATTACCGGATTCTCCCAGTTATAGAGGATATCGCTGACCGGTGCAAAGGATAAGTTACATCCGATTGACGCTGCTTCCTTATTAGACATACGTCCCAACTCGTAAGCATACTTTGCATCTCTTGTTGCACCAATCTTTGTCTGTGGTGCAATCATAGTACCGTCTGTGCAGGCGCCGTTACCGCCGTTCTCGGTGTTACATGCGATAATCAGCGGAATCTTGCTGTTCTCCTGCAAAATTCGGTTCTGCTCACGCACCTCTGCTCCCTTTGCAGGATTATAACGAATACCACCGATGTGATAATCGTTTACCGTCATTTTCAAGTAATCCTCATCTCTTGAGGAACCCATGTTAAAAAATAGCTGACCAATTTTCTCTTCCTTTGTCATGCCTGCAATCGTGTTTTCAACCCATTTACAGTCCTCATCGGACAGATAAAACGGCTTTGCCTTCATATCTACCATTGTAAAAACCCTCCTATTATATATTTTCTGTTATTCCTCTCTTGCAGAGTGGGCTCAATTCCCTACTTCTTGTAATCGAAGTCCGGTACTTTGTGCCATCCCGATTGTAGACTTTCTATCCTTTATAGTTGAAATCCGGGATGGCGTGCCATCTCTCTTTGAAGTAATGAGCTACCATCTTTGGCTTTCTGTCTCTGGTAAAGAGTCCCTTCTTATTGCCTTGAACACGCAACAAGCTCTGGCTGGTTGCAAAGTCCGCAAAGTTCCAAGCCTGCTCTCCGACAACGCATTCATATTCATCGAAGACCTTATTATTCATCTCGTAGTACTCTACCTGATACTCCTCCGTATACATCACCGGTGTGGTATCATGCATACCTGCAACCGTATCAGCACCATACTCGGTAAAGATAACCGGCTTTCCGTATTTAGCCCATCCGTCCAATTCTGCACGAAGTGCCTTTTCCGGTCCAACTAAGTCCGGACCGCCAAAGTACCATCCATAGTAACGGTTCAGACAGAATACATCACTTAAATCCTTGGTGCAGTCCTTGTTCGGTGCATCCGCCATCTGCACGGATACTAACGTGCACGGACGCTTCTGTGGGTCTAACTCTCTTGCCAAATCATAGAGCGGTTTAAAATAATCATAAGCACCCTCTGCACCGGAATCCGGCTCATTTGCAATACTCCAGAGAACAACGCAGGCATGATTCTTATCTCTTGCGATGAGGTCACGAATGACATCCTTATGATGTTCCTGTGTCTGCACACCGTGCTCTTTGTCAAAGGTTCCAACCTTCTGTCCGTTAAAGTTCGCACCACCGCCAAACTGCAGATTCACACCTACGGCAGTTGTCTCATCAATAACTACAATACCCTCTTCATCACAGAGACGCATCATCTCTTCACTGTACGGATAATGGCTGGTTCTGAAGCTGTTTGCCCCCTGCCATTTCATCAAAGAGATGTCCTTCGTATTCATCGGAAGGTTGATACCACGACCGGCCGGGAAAGTATCCTCATGCTTACCATATCCCTTGAAATAGAACGGCTTTTCGTTGATTAAGAACTTCGTACCATCTACACGGACTGTTCTTACACCATACGGAAGTGTGTAAACATCCTCACCGAATGTCACCTTGATGTCATATAAGTACGCATGCAGCGGCTGCCACAAAATAACATCCTTAATTTCAAGAACACCTTCGGTTCCGTCTGCCTCAGCTACCTTCTTACCGGTCTTATCAAATACTTCTACTTTACAATCACCGCTTCCTACCGTCTCTACCGCGTAGGTAAGCTTCGCATCCTTGCCGTTTACGGCAGGAACGACGGTAATATCTGCGATGTAATCCTTCGGTGTGGTATATAACTTCACCGGGCGTGTAATACCGCAGTAATTGAAGAAATCAAAGTTTGGGTTGTTCTGCGGCTTCGCATTCGGGCTCTCGCCCATACCGCCAAACATGCCGCCCATCATATTGGATTTTCCGCCGACCGGAAGCGTGGTATAGTCAATGACATTGTCAACCGCGATTGTGAGTAGATTGTCGCCCGACTGTATCTTATCCGTGATTTCCACTTCAAACGGAAGAAATCCACCTCTGTGCTCACAAATCATCTCGCCGTTCAAATAAACCTTTGCATGATGTGTCACCGCGTCGCAGCGAAGCATCAGGCGCTGGCTTAAAATAAGAGACGGCACAGAAATATTTCTCTGGTAGAATACCCATCCATAATGATCCCTGAAATCCACACCTTCCTTTAAGTCATTGTAAGAAGCCGGTACCGGCATTGTCATAGCCTCTGCCAGAGGTGCCTCATACCATTTTTCATCAAAGCCTTTTCCATTATCTAACTTAAAGTCCCATACCCCACTTAAGTCACTTAAGAAACGTGACGGTGTCAAAATTGGATATAACATATCTCTTCTCCTTTCTGTTATACAAAATCCTATATCCTCTGCGCAAGCGGAAACATCTTCCACTATACGCCAAGATTCTTCTCAAAAATCTCTATCAGTTTGTTTTGATATGTTTCGTCAAAAGCTCCGTCTAACAGTTTCGGGAATGCCTCATCCAAAAGCCTTGCCCAGCTTTCGCCTTCTTTTCCCACCAGAATCGGATAGAACCAGACCCCATTCTTCGCCGCTGCATCCCGGTCTCCGGGTGCATCGCCTACCATCATGACTTTCTTTGGCTCATATCCCTTTTTCACCAGTTCACCGATACAATATGCCTTAGACCCCGCTTCCTGTGTCAGAAGTACTCTGCAGTCATCTTTCAGATTATGCTTCTTCCATTCCGCTTCCACCGCCTCCCCATTGGCGGAAGAAACCGCTGTAAGGTCTGCTTTCTTGCACATTTCATCCATTGCCCATTTTACATTCGGAAATGGCATATCATTTGCGGGCAAACCATGGATTGCACGATTGGTACGAATGCTCCAAAGAAGTGCTTTTTCAATACATGGATTTTCAACCTTCTGCGTCAGAGCAAGAAGTGCCGGATTGGAAAGCTCCTTCGCCTCCTTCGTCCATGTCACAAACTCTTCCAGTCCTTCCACATCACACCAGCCGCGCTTTTTTGTTTCTTCCAGTGCAAGTGCCAGCCCCTTGAATCGGTTGATTCCTCTTGTGATAGAGTATAGATTGATAGAGAGCCAAAGCTCCATACACGCGTCAAAGTGCTCGTCCAATCCATAGGTATAAATCCACTGCGGTCCAAAGCACTCCCGGTGTTTTACCTCCATCGTATCCATCGCGCATCCGTCGCTATCGATGCAGACTGCATAATCGCTGGTCTTCTCAAAGTCAAAATATCCCATCGCTATCTATCCCTTCCTGCAAACTGTTGACGCAATTTCCTATCGCATAAAATATTTAGGCGCCGCACTCGAAAGATGCAATACGCCTAAAACATGATAAAGTTTGCTGTTTTTGCAAACTTCTAACGCGGGACTAGAAGTACTCAGGCGTTGCAGCCACTGCTGCAACGTCTTGGCACTTCTTCTCGCATTTTATACTCCTGAGTATGCTGCGAATGCTCCGTCAACCGGAATACATACGCCGCTTACAAATCCGCTTGCTTCAGAAGAAGCTAAGAACAACAATGCTCCAATCAACTCTTCCGGCTCACCGAAACGATCCATCGGTGTTCCCGCTAAAATCTTACCTGTTCTTGCAGTCGGTGTTCCATCCTCATTGAATAACAATGCATGGTTCTGCGCGGTGGCAAGGAAGCCTGGCGCGATTGCGTTGCAGCGGATACCAACCTTAGAGAAATGAACAGCCAGCCACTCTGTGAAGTTTACAATAGCTGCTTTAGCCCCTGAGTATGCAGGAATCTTGGTAAGTGGTGTGTAAGCATTCATAGATGCAATGTTAATGATATTGGCGCCCGGCTTATTCACCATGTCCTTTGCAAACACCTGTGTAGGAAGTAAGGTTCCCATGTAGTTCAAGCTGAATACGAAGGATACTCCGTCCGGATCAAGGTCAAAGAAGGTTTTCATCTGACCCATATCTTCCGGTTTGAAATACTCATCGTCTGTGGTAGCTCTCGGGTTATTTCCGCCTGCTCCGTTTACAAGAATATCGCAGGTTCCGAAATCTGCTGCGATGGCATCTCTTGCTTCCTCGATGCTCGCCTTCTCAAGTACGTTGCATTTGTAACCCTTTGCTGTAAAGCCCTGCGCTACGATAGCATCTGCGCTCTTCTGCGCTGCCTCCTGGTTTAAGTCAAGCAATGCAACTTTTGCGCCGCATGCTGCAAGAGCCTCTGCCATGACAGAACAGATGACTCCGCCTGCTCCTGTTACAACTGCTACCTTTCCTGTTAAGTCAACCTTGATTGGTAATTTCATCTCTTTTTCCTCCTAAAAATGTATTGCTGCCTTCTATCCGGCATTGTGTTCTTATGTTACTCTTAGTGTTTCGATGCTTTCTCAACTGCCTCAAACAATCCGTTGATATAGGTTGCTCCGAGCGCACGGTCATAAAGTCCGTATCCGGCTCTTCCTGTCTCACCCCAGATCATTCTTCCGTGGTCCGGTCTTACATAACCTGTAAATCCATTGTCATGAAGTGCTTTTACGATTTCGTACATATCAAGGGAACCACAGCAGGAAAGATGTGCTCTCTCTTCAAATCCGTTATCTAATACTGCAACATTTCTTAGGTGTGCAAAGTGTACTCTTCCCATTGCAGTATATTTTGCTGCCATCTTAACTACATCGTTCTTATTAGAACATCCCAGAGAACCTGTACATAATGTAATTCCGTTGTGCTTATCATCTACAAGCTTAAGGAAACGGTCGATATTCTCCTCGCATGTGATAATTCTCGGAAGCCCGAAAATGCTCCAACATGGATCATCCTCATGGATTGCCATATTTACATCACACTCAGCGGCTACCGGAATCACTCTCTCCAAGAAGTACTTCAGGTTATCCCAAAGCTGGTCCTCAGACATCGCATTGTACTCAGCAACAACACTCTTTAACTCTTCTCTTGTATAGCTGGAATCCCAACCCGGAAGTGTCAGATCGCTGTCACTCTCCAATGGATTCACTGCGTCTACCTGTTCCTGATAATAAACAAGAGATGTGGAACCGTCCGGAAGTACATGGTCTAACTGGGTTCTTGTCCAGTCGAATACCGGCATGAAGTTGTAGCAGATGCATTTAACGCCTGCTTTTGCAACACGACGGATATTCTCACAGTAATTCTCGATATACTTATCGCGACTCGGCTTTCCAAGCTTGATATCCTCGTGAACCGGAATACTCTCAATCACTTCAAAATGAAGACCTGCGCCCTCTACCTGTTTCTTTAACTTTTCAATACTTTCCTCGCTCCAAACCTCGCCTACAGGCACATCATACACTGCAGTTACGATGGAATGCATGCCAGGAATCTGACGGATGTTCTCCAATGTTACTTTGTCATCCTCTCCGTACCAGCGAAATGATAATTTCATGTTTTCCTCCATTCCGGCGACTTAGCGCCACATCGTGTTTTTTGGCGGCATACTATCAAAATATGCTTGCATACATGAATGTATCCATGCCATTTCCGGATTTTCATTCATACTGTAACTTGACTATATCACGCTTGTATACAAGTGTCAACGTTTATTCGATTTTTTTATGTTTTGCACATCTTAAAGCTACATTTTTGGCAAAGTTGCACAATTATTTTCCCCATATTTTTCCAGTCATTTTACCATTACTTGTATACAAGTTGGTATTCATTTCCACTTTTTCCATCTTTTTTGGCAATCTGCCAAAAGTTTTGGTTCACCCACCATCAAAAGTCTTCCCTTCTGCACATTTTTCTATGTATTTTTGTTTGTTTTTGAAAAAAGAGATTGTAATTTTCTAGTTATGGATTTATATTAAGTATACAAGTTGGATATTTCTGGATTCATCTTTTCCTGAAATTTCTAAAAATTATGAGGTATTTGCTATGTATACAAAGAAACACACCGGTACATCAGAAGCCGTGTACCAAAAATTAAAGGAACAAATCCTTCATCTGGAGCTTCCACCGGGCTCAGCAATCAGCGAGATTGATACCGCCGCCCAATATGAGATTTCCAGAACACCGGTCCGTGATGCATTCAAAATGCTTGCAAGCGAGGGATTACTTGAGATTCGTCCACACATCGGAACATTTGTATCTTTAATTGACTTAAATATGATTTCGGACATCTTATATATGCGCGAAACTTTAGAGCAGGCCGTTTTCCGTGATTTAACTTCCAGTTATGACAAATCGCAGGAATTTCGCATTCGCTTAATCTTGCAGAAGCAGAGAGAACTCTTAGATGCCGATTTGAATGCAGATGAGCTCGGACGCGCATTCATCATTAGCGATAACGATTTCCACAATACCCTCTACGAGATGGCGGGCAAGAAAAATGTCATGAGTTTCCTAAAAGGTATTGATTCACAGTATGAGCGGTTCCGTACCTTTTTAAATCTTGGCGACCGCGACAACCTGATGCGTCTGTATGGGGATCACAAAGCACTCTGGGAATATATCTCAAACAAGGATTATGAGAATCTTTCCAATACGATTTCCCATCATATCTATGACGGTTTCAACGCGAGTACCGAAATTGTGTATAAGCATCCGGAATATTTTAAATCCATTAAATAATCTGCAAAATGCATAAAAATGGCGGGTGTCACACTGTGACACCCGCCATTTTTATGCCGTTTCAATGATTGCCTTCAACCTACTGCACTCCTCAAGCAGCTTTGTAAGCTTCTCTTGCAAATTTTCCTTTTTATTTTCTCGCAAATCTTTTACGATATCTGAACTCGCTTCATAAAGCGCTGTCATTCCTAAGGTTCCCGCCACGCCCTTTAATGCATGCGTCTGCTCAAGCATTTCGCTATAATCGCCCTTTTCAAATGCCGCCGCAGCATCCTTGGCATGTTCATCTTCCAGAAACTTTGCCAGATACTTTTCATAAATTGCACATTTTCCAACAAATCTTGCCAGCGCACCATCATAATCAATGCCCGCAGACCGAAGTATCCTCTCATTCATGGCAGTCCCCCCTGTCATTCTTATTCTCTTATAGTGGATTGTACTACCATGTGTTATATTTCGCAATTCTTTTTATTTTTTCATTTTGGGCTGAAAAATAATGCTTGCAAGATAACCAAATATCAATGCTCCCGATATTCCCACCGCACTTGCTTTAAAACCGCCCATAAAAATGCCGATAAAGCCATTCTGATCGACCGCCTCCTTTACGCCTTTCCACAATACATTTCCAAATCCGAGCAGAGGCACACTTGCACCCGCGCCCGCAAATTCTATCAAAGGCTCGTAAAGCTGAAGTGCCCCCAACACTGTGCCCGCACACACCAGAAGCACCATAATGCGCCCCGGCATAAGCTTTGTCTTTTCCATTAAAATCTGAACCAGCGCGCAGATAAGACCGCCGACCCAGAATGCATTGATATAGTCCATAATCTTCTCTCCTTCCTGCTACAATATGCGAGCCATGCAGCTCGCTTCCGCTTCACTCCGTCTCGCTCCATAGCGACCTACGGTCGCATTGTCTTCTTCCTGCTTGGCATGGCTCATTGTCATCACGCATGCTCGATTACCACCGCATGTGCGATACCCGGCACGGTCATTCCTTCATTAAAAGAAACCGTTGACAGCAAGGCTCCGGTTGGCACAAACAGGATTCGTTTCCATCTGCCCTCTTCTATTTTCTTTAAAAAATAGGCAGAAAGCGTCACGGCAGAGCATCCGCAGCCGGAGCCGCCGGCGCCCGTCCCCTGTTTTTTACTGTCAAAAATCTCTATTCCGCAATCTGCATGAACGCTTCTGATATCATAGCCTCCCTGTCTTACCAAATCCCACAGAATTTCCTGACCGATTGTTCCTAAATCGCCGGTAATAATCTTGTCATAATCCGCTGCACTTCTTCCGAAATCCGATAAGTGTTGGCAGATAGTATCCGCAGCCGCCGGCGCCATCGCAGCTCCCATATTCATCGAGTCCTTGATTCCGTAATCCACAATTTTTCCGGTTGTGACTCCGGTAATTCTGGCTTTGCCGCGCTTCTTTCCAAGTACAAAGGCAGCACTTCCGGTGACGGTCCAGGTAGCAGATAAGGGTCTCTGATTGGCATATTCCAAGGGAAATCGAAACTGCTTTTCCGCACTTGCAAAATGACTGGAGGTCATAGACACGACATAATCCGCATATCCCGCCGCCACACACATTGCACCGAGCGAAAGTGCTTCCCCACAGGTACTGCACGCTCCGTACAGACCAAACAGCGGCACCTGATAATCCATAAGCCCAAAGGAAGTTGCAATCGTCTGTCCAAGTAAATCTCCCGAAAAAAGATAGCGAATATCCGCCGCTTTTAATCCGGCTTTTCCTACTGCCATCTGGAAAGCTTCCTTTTGAAGCGTGCTCTCCGCCTCCTCCCATGTATCTGCTCCAAATTTGTCATCTTGTCCCACGACATCAAAGCAGTTGCCAAGAGGTCCCTCCCCCTCCTTTTTCCCAACAATATTGGCACTGCTAATGATGTAAGGTGCCTCTGCAAACTGCAAACTCTGTTTTCCTATTTTTACATCCATATATATCCTCCACACTTCAATCGTTCGTCCTTCTTTTCCCTTAGTATGAACGACCAAAAAAATCTTATACATCTTTTTTCTTTGCTCATTTCTCATCGCAAAAGAAATTTGTTATGTGTTTTCTTGTGTATAGAGAATGCATTGACGGTCAAAATATGGGTAATATATGATAATTTTACGAGGTAGACAGCATGAGAAATGAATATATTCCTAAAGCATTAAAAGAATATAGAAAGAAAAATAATTATACCGTAAATGATGTTTCACTAATGTTGCATGAGCGCTCTATCGAAGTTGCACCAAAGACAATTTATGGTTGGGAAAGCGGACAGGCAAATCCAAGCGCCGACATGCTCTTAACGCTTTGTGAAATGTATAATATTACAGATGTATTGGCAGCTTTCGGCTATAAAGAAGATGACTCGTTCTTCCATGTAACACCATCGGAACGTGCCCTGATTGAATCTTATCGCAAGCATCCGGAACTTCAAAAAGCAGTGAACAAATTGCTGGATTTAGCTGTTGTGCGCAAGCAGAAGCCGGCAGCAAATACAAAATAAGAGCTAATCATACGCTTATATTATTGCGTTGATTAGCTCTTTATTTATTTTCGTTTCATCGTGCGCAACATCTCTTTTTCTTCCGGTGAAATGCGGTACGATTCTATCATCTTCTGAATGGCTTTGTTATAAGTAAAATCGTCCAGATGGTTGTTCAGCAGAAATGCGTGCGTCTCCTTCGGGAACTTGGCATATGCAGTCGCAACTCCCCAGGCAACTCCCATCTTGCAGTAATATCCCTCATGATTTAATTCATCCCACACAGCAAGCACACGGTCTATATAGTCGGCTTCCAGGAAATGGTCCATTAACATGACGGCCACAACGCGCTGTTCAAATTCATTCTTTGAATTCTTATATTGCATCAGAAAATCCCACACTTTATCCCTATGCTTCCTTGCAATCTTAAATGTCGCGCAAAATCCATCGTTTACCGACCAGTCATGAATCTTCGGAATGAATGCTGCCGCATAAGAAAGCAGCTCGTCAATATCCGCTTTTGCATATCCGATGACAAATCCCTGCAAACAGATTTCCTCATATGAATCGTTCCGCGCCTCTTTTAAATAAGTATGCCAGTCGTCTTTCGCGATTTTTTTTGCCAAATCGCGAAGCATTGGAATGCGGACACCTAAAATCGTATCACTGCCCGGTATCAGCCCGGAGTTAAACTCCCGATACTTTGCCTCTGCATGTTCTTCTAAATAGGTACGAATTTCCTGATTTGTCATTATCCTGCCCCTTCTGCTCATTTTCGTAAAAGAGTTACTTTCAACCATTTTACTCTAAAAAGACATGTGAATCAATGCACAGGAACAAAAGTGCTCTATTTCATTTTAGTCCTCGAATATTTCTCCGTCCACAATCCGCACGACTCGCCCCGCGTGTTTTGCCACACCAAGATCATGTGTAATCATCACGATGGTATTTCCCATATCGTTCAGATTCTGAAACAGCTTTAGCACTTCCTTCCCACTGTTTACATCCAGCGCTCCGGTCGGCTCATCCGCCAGAAGAATAGTAGGACGCCCTACCAGTGCACGTGCAATTGCCACACGCTGCTGTTGACCACCGGACAATTCGTTCGGCTTATGATTGATACGCTCCTTCAGTCCCAGCATCTCAATGGTGTCCATACTTGCCTCCTGCGCTTCCTTAAGTGACATTCCACGCATGAGAAGCGGCATGACAATATTTTGAAGCACATTATAGGTGGAAATCAAATGGTATTTCTGAAAAATAAATCCAATCTTCTGATTGCGGATATCCGTAAGTTGCTGCTCCTTCGCCTTCTCAATCTCCACTCCGTCCAAATGATAGCTTCCGCTATCCATAACACCCATGCATCCGATAATATTCATCAGCGTACTTTTCCCGGAACCTGACGGTCCTAAAATAGCTAAATACTCACCTTTTTTCACAGTCAGCGAGATGTCTTTTAATACATGCAGCGGCTGTTCCCCCATCATATAAGATTTGTTAATATTTTTTATCGTGATAACCTCAGCATCTTCTGCTTCCCGGATTATCGCATTTTCCATCGAGCTTACCGGCATCTCCATATCTGGCTGCATTTCCATTATAGCATCCATATTTCTGTAATAATCTCCTCTCCATCCTCTGTCGTTTCCACAAGCATCTTAATGATATCTCCGGATGCCAGACGCCTAAATGTAGTTTCCGCATCTGACTGTGTATGCACGATAACTCCGACCGGAATCAATGTCGTTGTCTTTGTGTTCATCCTGCCTAAGCCGGCATCCGGTCCGGCATCCATGGATGACATTCCTTCCTCTGTGGACACCTCCCCACTTGATGCTTCTTGGCTTGACATCCCACCGCCTGGTGCTTCTCTGTCTGGCACCTCACCGCTCGATGCTTCTCCACTTGGTCTGCCCGGCATTTCACCATCCGCTTGCCTCTCCTCTGCATTTTCCAGCGCTCTATCGAAGGATTCATCTTCTGCTGCCTCGCCCTCTTCAACTTCTGCCACAGTTTCCTCTGCCGCTTCCCGCTGCTCCAGGTATGCTGTTACAACAGACTCTTCCAATTTCATGTACGTAATCTCATTTCCCTGTATTTCACTCACATAAACATATACATAGTTCTGATTTTCTCCAAGAACCGCTTGCGTCTGTGTCCCCCACAAAGGCACCAGAACAAACACCAATGCAGCAACTGCTGCAATCGCCAACGTACCAATTCCCAGCGTTTTCTTTTTTTCTATCATCTATATTTGCCTTTCTGTCCTCTATTCTGCTCCCAATGCATCTACCGGCACCAATTTTGATGCTTTATACGCCGGATAGAATCCGAAGATTGTTCCGGTTCCCACTGCAAAAATCAATGCAATGAAAAATGCCGTTGCAGACAATTCCACGCGTACCCCAAAATACTGTACCAATGGTGTAACTGCGAGACTGAGAATATTTCCCAGAATACCTCCAAGCAAACTGATTGCAGCCGCTTCCGCAAGAAACTCGAACAAAATATCTCTCTGAGAGCATCCGATTGCCTTTAAGATACCGATTTCATTGGTTCGTTCTTTTACCGATACAAACAATACGTTCATAATGCCGATACCTCCAACCACAAATACGATTGCTGCCATTGCGATAAGAAGCATCGTAAGTATCTCATTCGATGCCTCCGCAGCCTCCATTTTGCTTCCCGCATCCTCAAATGTGAACTCTGCATTCGGATAACTGTCTGCCAGCACTTCTGTCACTTCTGCAATCACCCCCTCCACATTATTCACATCTGCCGCCAGAACAGTAATCGTCGGGTCGACATTGGTTCCGACAATGTACTTCACTCCGGTGGAATACGGAATAAAAATCGAATCGTCCGGACTGATGCCGGATGATACCGTTCCCATCGATGCGAGAATACCATTTACCACATACATGCGGTCATCGATATAGATTACACTTCCATATGCCTCAATCGCACTTCCAAAAATCTCCTCTGCGACATTTGCGCCAAGCACGCATACCTTCTCTTTATTCTCATTGTCCGCGTCAGAGATAAATTCCCCGATAGAGAGCTCTAAATTACTGATTTCTTCATATTCCGACTCCACCCCCGCTATTGTGTAACTGTCTGCTTCCTCAAGCTCGCCGCCGTCCACGCTTGCTCTGGTTGTATAGGAAATCGTAGCCGCCGAAATTCCCGACGTAAATGTCAGGATATCGTCCACATCCTCCGAGGTTAATGTAATGTTCTCCTGGTTCATGCGGTCCTCCATATCTGCACCGCCGCCAAAAAAGCCCGGCATGCCACCTGACATTCCACCGGAAGCAGCCCCACCCGGCATCATCGTCATGCCCGAATCCAAGCTTTCTGAATCGCTTCCCCGCATTCTGCTCTGCGAATCCCCGCCATCATAGGAAATATCAATCGCACCGGCATTTAAGTTTTTGAACTGGTCCGCCACATCTGCCTGCCCGCCTCTTCCGATGGCTATCACCATTACAATCGTTGCCGCTCCCACGATAATGCCGATGGAGGTCATAATTGTCTTAAACTTATTCTGCGTAATATTAATCCACACCAACCGTAACAACTCATTCGGTTTCATCTGCTTTCACCTGACTTTCTATCAACACAGTCTCACCTTCCGAGACGCCTGATATAATTTCCACATTTACACCATCCGAGAATCCGGTTTCCACCTCCACTTTGCGAATTGTTCTGTCCGTATCCTTGACTTTTACATACGAGGCAACTCCCTCGCCTATAATTGCCTTGTTTGATACATAAAGAACATTCTCCACCTGCTTTTCGATAAAAGTAACATTTCCGGTCATATCGGTATAAATACCGGTAATATCACCGGTAAAGGCAACCGTCACTTCATAGGATACCGTAGAAGAACCACTTGAGCTGGAAGTATCAATGCCAATCACCTCGCCTGTATATGTCACATCTTCATATGCTGTCAGTTCAATATTCACCACATCCCCTACCGCGATGTTCACAATATCTTCCTCAGATACTGATACGCTCATCGTCACTTCTTCGTCATTGGAAAATGTCACAATACTCGTATCCGATGAGAGCGTATCTCCTGCCTCATAGTTAACCGCCATAATAGTTCCTGTATATTCTGCATACAAAATGCCATCTTCTCCGACGCAGGCATCAAATTCCTCCAACGCCTCTTTTGCCTCTTCAAGCGTCTCCTGTGCAGCCTTTACTTCGCTATCCGCACCGGAAATATCCACGTTGTATTGACTCCCCGCATTCTCAGAGGAAAGCAGTGCTTTTTCATATGCCGCCTCTGCCTCGATGGATTTTGTCGTGTAACTGTTTTGCGCTGATAATAATCTGGTGTAAAGTTTATTATAGTTCTCCTGCTCTTTGCTCAAAGACTCACTGAGATCCACACCTGCGTCAATCTGCTCCTGATAATAGTTAACCAGCGCCGCGGATTCATCAAATGCTTCCTGTGCATCCTCTAGATTCTCTGCCAGTTCTTCCAATGTTGCCTGATAATTTGCCTCTGCCACAGAGCCCTCTGCCACGCTTAAATTATATGCATAACCCGCTTCCAACTTCTGCTGCTCGGATGCGAGGCTTGCCTCGCTTACAGAAGCACCCGCCTCTGTGACTGCATCCTCCAGGGAATCACGATACGCTTTCACACTTTCTGATGAAAATTTCAACAAAGGATCTCCCACCGCGACCTGCTGTCCTACGGACACATAGACTTCCTCAACCTCCAGCGACTCCGATGAGCTGCCGGAAGAAGTACCAGATGCCGTTCCGGTCATTCCCTGGCTTGCCGCCGACTGCGTGCTGCCCGTTGTTCCGCTGCTTGCGCCCTCTATAGAAAGCTCCTGCTCCAATGTTCCGATTGTCACACTCCCGCTCTCAGTCACACCGACTGTTAAATTTCCTTTTTCTACCGCCACCTCTTTGTAGACCGTCTCAATCTTATCTTTTCCCGTTGCCTGATATGCCAGTACCGAAACACTCGCCAGTGAAACCACTACACCAATTAATAAGCAAAGGATTATTTTTTTCTTTTTCATCTATTCTGCTCCTTCTGTAATATCATCCTCATAGTTAAACAGTACGGTTGCCGAAGAACCCGAACTTAAACTGCCATCCGAATTGTCAATCGCAATTACCACTGCGTAAGTTACATTGGAAATACTTCCTCCGGAAGTCTTTTCCGTAGCAATCGACGCAATTTCACCTGTTATGGTTCCTCTGCTTCCACTAACAGAAACATCTACCGCATCCTTCACTGTAAGCAGAGCAATCTGCTCTTGTGCAACTTCTACCGAAATGTATATCGTGTCCATGTCATAGTAGCTAACCAACGCCACGCCATCCTGCAGAACATCCTCCGCCTCATAGATTACCGCTGCCACAGTACCTGCACGATCCGCACAGATGACGCCATTCTCCAACGAAAGCAGTGCTTCCTGTCCTTCCAAAAGTTCCTCCAGCACCTCCTGTGCAGTTTCCACTTTCTCTGCCAATTCGGCTACCGTCGATTCATATTCGGTACCTGCATATGCCCCTGCCAGAACAGCTTCTTCATACTCTTTCTGAATTTCCGCCTGTGCCGTTATCGCATCGCGCTTTGCCTGCTCATAGGCTTCCTGCAAACTTTCTAATTGACCATATAGCTCGTCAAGCTTATCGTTTGCCGTCTGCACAAGCGTATCATATTCTTTTCCCGCATTTTCCAATGTCAGGTTTGCTTTCTCTAATGTACTTTGTGCGGTATCTGCATCCACTTGTTTCTGCGAAAGATCTGCCGTTGCCGTCTGCACATTCACATAGTCCGTTGCCACCTGGTCAGCTAGCGCCTGTAGTGTCTCATAAGACACGTTTGCCGCTATCTGACTCTTAAGCTTCTCCATATCTGCAGCAATCGCCGTCTGTGCCGCATCGTAAGTACTCTGCGCCGCAACAAGTGCTGTCTGTGCATCCGTAGCTGCAGTCGTTGCAGCATCCACTGCTGCCTGTTTTTCCTCTGCCCCCACCTGTGAGTAATAAATACCGTTATCCAACGCCTCCTGGTACAACTCTATCTCATCAACCACATTATCATATGCTTCTTTTTTCTCATCCACCAAAACAGTGAGTTCGCTGACTGCCGCATTGTAACTGCTCTGTGCCGTTTCTGCAGAGAGCGAGGCATCCTGCAGTTCATACTCCGCCTCAAGCATTCCGCTCTCAAGCGCAATCTGCGCTGTTTCAAGCGCATCCTGTGCATCCTCTATGGCATCTTCGTAATAAGAAATAGCGTCTTCCATGCTCTCCTGGGTAATCTTAAGCAGAGCATCGCCTTCTTCAACCACCGTTCCTGATTCCACATATACTTCCTCTACTGTCATCGTGACTGCCCCTACAGAAAATGTCGGAAACTGATTTTCTGTCTTAATCTGCGTTGTTCCCTCTTCCATGAAGCTCTCTCCACTCTCCTCCTGTGCCACATCCGTTTTCTTTTCCTGCTCGTTTCCTTCCGCATTCGCCGCTATTACACGATATCCGATACTGCTTACAGTCACCGCCACCAGCACAGCACCTGCCAGCACACCTGCATATTTTCGATTCCACTTCATCTTAATCCTCATTTCTGTGTTTCAAAATACAATCAACACCCTGTATGACCTTCCTCTCATTTTCAAAAGAAGCTTAAGCCCCCTATCTAAAGGCTGTTTGATTATAATGTGATGGTTATGTGATAAAATGATTAAATAAATGTGTCCTGACAGGTGTTGTCACATTAAGAACAATTTTGGTGCGCATAATTTCAGACGCGTGTCCGTAAAAAAATCTTCTTAATATGTAACACCTTCTGTTTGACAAGGCTCTGTAAAAGCATTACAATACGCATGTTTCTTGTTACGATATGAGATAATACTGTCAGAAAAGACGTTAAGAAAGGTTCATAAAAATATGAAAAAGATTGCTTTTTTTGATATTGACGGAACGCTCACTTCCGAGATAGACGGTGAAGTTCCGAAAAGTGCCATTGACGCAATTCGCGCTGCCAGAACCGCCGGGCATCTGATGTTTATCAATACCGGACGATGTTTCCAGAATGTAGAGCCACGTTTCCGTGAAATCGGATTCGATGGATATGTGTGTGGATGCGGCACCAATATCTACTGCGATGGCAAGGAAATTCTACACATCGCACAAACGCACGAAACTACCATGAAGCTGCTACATCAGGCACGCAAGACCGGTGTCGATATTGCCTTTGAATCGCGCAAGGAGGTTGCTTTTGACCCTGCGCGTGCGCCGAAGCACCCCGATGCCATCCGCCAATACGAAGACTTTGTGGAGCGCCGCTATATCATGCCGGAGAATCTTGAAAATCCCAACTTTTTCTGTGACAAGTTCGTCATCTGGTTTGAACGCCCGGAACAGTTAGCCACTTTCCGCGAGGTCAGCGACCGCTATTTTGAATGTATTGACCGTGGCGGCAATTTCCGCGAATTTGTCCCGCACGGCTACTCGAAGGCTACCGGAATCCAGTATGTCCTCGATTACTACAAGCTTTCCAAAGAGGATGCCTATGCCTTCGGCGACAGCAACAATGACCTGCCTATGCTTTCCTATCTGCCAAACAGCGTCGCTATGGGCAATGCTTCTCCCAAGTCGCTGTTTTCGCAGGTGTCTTATGTCACAAAAAATGCCAGTGCGAACGGAATCTCACTGGCACTAAAGCACTTTGGCTTCATTTCTTAACTTTATGCATGATTCGAAGCATCACGACTGCCGTCAATAATTCTGATGCCGGAAATGCAAGCCAAACACCGTTTAAACCAAATAGCAGAGACAATATCACAGAAAATGCAAGAATTCCTGCAAAGCCTCGTAGGATTGACGTAATAAATGCTTCTCGTGCTTTCTCGGTTGCACTTAAGTAACCGGTACCGACAATATTGAAGCCGGCAAACAAAAAGCCTAAGAAGTAAAGCCGCATACCGGTATATGCGTATGCTGCAAGTTCTGTAGAACCTTCGTTGTTAAAGACTGCTACCAGCTCATCTGTATATCCGTATACCCCGGCTATGATAAGCACTGCCAGCACAAGCGCTGTGACGCTTCCCAATTCTAAAATCTTATGCACCGCCTTCTTGTCGCCTTTTCCATAGTAAGTGCTGACAAGCGGCTGTGCACCTTGTGAAATCCCGTTAAAAATCGAAACCGCCACCAGCGCAAAGTTTGCAACCACACCATATGCCGCCACTCCGACATTTCCAACAAGCCCTAAAATCAAAAAATTAAAGGTTGCCGTTGTAACTCCGGAGGATATCTCTCCTACAAAGGCGGAGACACCAAGCTGGCAGGACTGCCACAACCGCTTTACGGATGGCATCTGCAAGTGGAAACGTATGGCGTTCTTTTTTCCCAAAAAGTGAGTACTACAGATTATAATACTGATAATCGGCGATACCGCCGTCGCAAGTGCCGCTCCCGCAAGCCCCAATTTCATCGGAAACATAAAGATATAATCAAACGCAATATTAAAAAGGCTGCTCGCTAATGTTCCTGCCATCGCAAGAGATGGCGCATTATCGTTGCGCACAAAAGCACTTATGACATGGTTCATCATAAAAAACGGAGTAAACATCAGAAAAATCCTGGTGTAGGGAATCCCAAGCGCTACAATCTCTGCGTCACCTCCCATAAGTGCAATGATTTTATCCGGAATAAACGCTCCCGCCAACATAAACGGCACAGCAATCAGCCACACAAAACATAAGGCATTCGAAAAATATCGCTCACACGACACATCACTTTGCGCCCGCAGTATCGCAAAACGTGTAGCGGAGCCGACACCTATCATTGCACCGATTGCATAAATAATACTGTAAATCGGAAGCACCAGATTTAGCACCGTAATTCCGTTTGCGCCTGCTGCCTTTGCAATAAAAAAGGTATCCGCAATGATATAGCAGGAAATACCGAGCATCCCGAAAATATTCTGTGTTACATATTTAAAAAACTGTTTTGTAATTGACATGACTCTTTGCTCCCTCATTATGTTTATCATAGAAATCATAACTTTTTTAGCATAACACGCCACTTCCTATAGGGCAAGAACAAAAGTTGCGCAGCCATGCGCGAAGTGCTTCGATACAATTAAAATCAATTTTCTATTGCACAAAAAAGCGGACAGCCAATGCTACCCGCTTTTTTTACAGTTTCCATGCATCTTAATGCTCTTTTAGCACATCTTCTGCTTATTTGTATTTTTCCATTGCTTCTTCTAAGCTCATACCGTCAGCGATTGCTTCCTTGCGGGCTGCATTCACTGCTTGGATTTCTTTCATCCTAGCACCTGTCAGGGAATATCCCTTCATGGCGATTAAGGTTGCCACCCATGCCAGCATCGGAACAACGCAGAACAGTACGATGACTACTCCGTGCATGCCGTCTGCATACGGGGTATTTCCATCCGGCAGTGTATGAATGCCAATCATTGCTACCGCTGCGCCCACGATGGTGGAGCCAAGGGAGCTTACCAACTTATCCACCAAAGAGAATAAAGTTCCCATAATTCCCGGAATGTAACGTCCGGAACGATAGGTCTCGTAATCCGAACAGTCTGCTACCATCGGAATCGGCATATCTGCGGTTGCATAATATGCACCATATCCCACACCGAAGAATATAACAAATAAGATTGAATACAGGTTAAGCGGGAACAAGCTTAAGTTAAATGCTGCATTGCCCTGTTTCCAAAACAGCAGAAGCACCAGCACACCCACATACATAATCAACGCCAATGTCGTATAGCGCACCAAAGATGCCTTCTGACCATGCTTCTGTGAAGTACGCACCGTCAACAGGAAAAATGGTACAGAGAACACGTATCCGACAATCATCATCGGTAAATATAATCCGCCGTAGTTCCCCATCATCGCACCGTAAAGCATACAAAGTACCGTCATATTTGTTGCGATGGAAAATGCTAACTTACACCCCGCACCAGCTACCATCAAACGCTGCAATTCCTTGTTTGCTTTTAAAATAGCCACATACTCACTGAACGGAACCTTTTCCTGTTTTCCACCCACTCCGAAATACTCCGGGCGATCTTTCTCTGCGATACCGATCACTGCAAGAAGTGTCAAAACTGCAGACACCACGATTGCAAGCGGAATCATAACATCAAAGAAAGATGCACTGTTATAGCCGCCTAAACGCTCGCTTAAGATTGGTGCTAAGAACTGAACCAAACCCATTCCAATTAAACTTGCCACGGTGTTAAATACCGTAAAAAGCGGTCTCTGTTTCGGGTCGTTGGTCAGACAAGTCTGTCCGGAACGTGTACATGCCGTCTGGAACGTATATCCGATGACATACAATGCATAGAACAACACGAAGCACACATAGCGGAGCCACATCATATCATCCGAAACGACACGCGTTCCAAAATACAATAAGATGGATGATACAATCATGATTGCATTTCCCAGTACCATATAAGGGCGGAATTTTCCGAACTTTGTCGAGGTACGGTCAATCAGTGCGCCGATGATCGGATCGGTCACTGCGTCAAACAGGCGCATGACTGTAACCATCGTTGTTGCAAACATAAGAGCCAGTCCGAGAACTCCGTTTGCATAGTAGGCAATGAAGTTCATGGTCAGAATGTAATACACATTCGTCGCCCCGTTATTCATCGGGAAAAGTACAAGTTGATACGGCTTTGCCCGATTTAAAGATGTCGTCTTTCTCTCTTCACTCATTTTCTGCCTTTCCTAACTGCTAAAAACATTATTTTGTGCAAACGAGAGAGCGATTTGCTCTCTCGTAAAGCACTGTGTCACTTTTTATCTCTTACGCATTTTTTTCTGCCTTGTAAGCTGCTTTGTATTCTTTAAAACTTACACAAATCTCGCTCTTGTTGAATTTACGTTTCTTGATAATCCACATTACTACAGATAAGAAGAACAAGAATGTAAATCCGCATGCAAGAATCATACAAATGGTAATTACAGTCGGTTTTATCACTTTAATTGTTGTATTATTACCTAAACCATTGATACCACAAGAATTTACAAGTGCATACAAGTTATGGTGACATGCTTCTCTCATTGCAGTTACAATCACTGCATCATCCTCATATTTTGGAAGAAGCTGTGTTACATACGGCATCATGGCATCAAAGTAAGAAGTTCCTGCAAGGATACCATCTACACCGTTTACATAGGTTGTAAGAACGTTATCTGTGATACTCTTTCCGTTGCTTCCCCACTCGCCTCTCATAATACCGGTTACAAGGTTCTTGTTACCGCCGGACCACTGGGTTCCCCAACGGGTATAAGCCATCATAACACCGTTGGCATCGCCGTACTCGAACGGTGCCTGGAATGCTTTTAAGTATACCTCTCGAGCTGCCTGTTCTCCTAACCATACGCCCAGACCGATACGATCCTGCTCACAGTCATTTAAAGCAAAATGTTTCATTACGACATCTACGCCCTTCGCCTGGATTGCAGCAACCTCATACTGGCTGATTTTTCCGGAAAGGAAACCATCTTCGCTGTAGTACTCAAAGTTACGTCCACCGTAAGGTGTTCTATGAATATTGTTACCAGGTCCATACAGACATGCAATCTCTGCATGTAAGCAGTTGTTACCAATCACTCGTCCAACCTCTGTCATAAGGTCTACGTTAAACGTTGCCGCCATCACGTCCTCGGATGTGAATGCGGTAGCCTCTAACTGTGTTGCATCAGAACCGAGAAGTGATGCGGTAAGACCCTGCGGTCCGTTCTCCTCACGTGTACCCGGAGCTTCCACGGACTTCATCGGCATCGTCCAGTGGAAGGAATCGCCAATCATGCTTACCATCTCATCAAAAGTCAACTGGTCAAGCAGTGCATCCCATGCCGGATCGTCATACTCTTTACCCACCATGTCTACAAGCTTCATGCCGTTATCAGCGCCCAGCGTCGGCATCATAACAGCTTCGTAATCTGCCGGATCATACTGGATATCCTGTAAGTCACCAATCATCTGCTCTGTCAATGCAAGCTGTGTAATCTGTGTCGGGAAGGTTCCCGTCCAATCGTTTCTCGTTAAGTATGTAACGCCCTGTCCGTCATTTCCGGAATAAAGATTGATATCGGACTCTGAGAGCTGGGCAGTAATCTCTGTTCCGTTTGCAGAAGTCGCATAGGTTGTTGCATCAAAGCTTTCCTGTGTCCACTTGTAAGCAAGTGCTGCATCACCGTCTGCATCCATACGGCCTTCGGTGCTTTCCACCGTGTAGCCCTTTGCTGCCAATGTGTTGTTTACCGCATTGTGGGCATCCGTTGCTACCGTTAAGTAATAATCTCCATCATCTAAAATATAGGTTCCTGCACCATAAGCATCAAAGGAAGCCAAATCTCTCTTATCCACATAAACCGTAACCGTCTCGGAAGCACCCGGTGCTAAAATGCCGGTCTTCGCAAATCCGCAAAGTGCTACAGACGCTTTCTCTACACCATTTGCGATGTCATATGCTGTATATGGGGACTGGGAATATACCTGAACCGTCTCTTTTCCGGAATAAGTATCACCTGTATTGGTAACTGTTACCTTCACCTCAAACTGGTCTGTAGAGGCATTATAGTTTACAGCCATATCGCTGTATGCAAAATCGGTATAGCTTAAACCAAATCCGAACGGGAATGCCACCTCATCACCATATGCGTAGGAACCTGCATTTCCTGTTCCCATTACATAATCTTCATAACGTGTCTCATAGTATTTATAACCGACATAGATACCTTCCTGATAAATCATGTAAGATTTTGCATTGTCAGGAATGATGCCTTCCTCATAACCTTCATATGTGGTCGGAACAAAATTTGCCATTGCCGGAGAAGAGTAATTATCATAGCAGTAAGTATCCACCAAGCTTCCGGATGGATTTACGGTACCGGCAAGAATCTCAGCCACTGCATTGATACCTGTGATACCGACATCACCAATCCAAAGGCAAGCGTCTACGTCATATACATTATCCTTTAAAAAGTCAACCTGCAATGGATTTGCGGTGTTGATAAGTACAATAATCTTTCCGATGGTGCCATCTGCCTTCATCGCTGCCAGATGCTCCATCATCGCTTTCTCGTCATCGTTTAATGCAAGATAATTGGTATCTGCAAACTCAAGGTCTGCTCCTTCTCCACCTACACGTGAAAAAGTAACGATTGCGGCATCGCCGTAGCCTGCCACAGAGTCAATTACTTCCTGTGGATAGACATCCCAAGGAACTTCGACAACCTTTGCACTGCTGGTAAAATCTCCGTCAAATCTTGCATACTGTGCTGCCTCTTCCGAATTATAAAAATCCCAAAGAGTGCCGTTTACTTCCATTCCGGTGCTCTCTAAAGCACTTTTTAAGGTGTCTGCCTTGGAAGCATCAATATTACCGGAACCAGTACCACCGTATACAAGGTTTACGGAAGAACCGGAAAAACAGCTTACCTTTGCGCCTGCGTCTAACGGAAGGGCATGATTCTCATTTAAAAGAAGTGCTGCACCCTCAGCTTCCACCTGCTTACAAACCTCAAGACCATAGGCCGTCATCTCCTCTGCTGTCTCAAAATCTGATGTGAAATACTGTGCATTCACATCTTCATTCTCAAGTTTCCAGAAAGAGCCTCCCACAAACGCTGCAACTGTATTGTCGAACATCGACAGTACAACCGTAAGTGGAATCATAATAATTGCAACCACAGCGCTTAAGAACGTAAGTCCTTTCCATGGTCTGATTGTTTTTCTTCTTGCCTTGTTATAGGCTTTTTTGCGAGCTTTAAACTCTTTTTTCTTTTCGTCCATAGTTTCCTCCTTTGTTACACCCAGTTTTGGCTTTTCCCTTTTTTTACTTTATATTCCGGTCTCGGCTGCTCGGTCTTATATACCGTTGCCGCATCGGTAAGTGCACCGCTTCTTACTTCCAAGTGATTCTCCGCCTCCAATGTCACTTTAAAATGGAACGCGTGCTCACCGCGCTTTGTCTCAACCAACTTACCATTGTTGTAAAGGGATATCTCGTTCCGGTTTGAGTATACGGTCACATCCGTCGTCTTTCCGGTACGATACTCGTATCGTTTTCCGCAGAGATGAACAAATGGCTCGTCACTCCACCATGCTTTATAGATATAGAAGCTGTCCTTCTTAATTTTGCGGTCAAAGGTTACAAGACCTTTATGGTTCATACCCGGCTCACCACCCTGATCTCTGGCATCTGCCGCGAAATCAAACATGTTCCACACATATGTGGACCATAAAAACGGATGGCGTGCAAAGCACTCTAACATGTACTCATGGTATTTCGCCTGATACTCCTCCGTATGATCACCGCGCCTCGGATGCGCACTGTGAAGATTCGGCATGCCCTCTGCACCATACTCGGAATAGCCGAGCGCCCGCTTCGGATATTTCCAATGATAGAACTTCATAAACCAATCGTTCAAAAATAATCCCGGCACATACCATCCCAGATATAAGTTCCATGCCACGAGGTCCGAAATTTTCGTCACCGGGTGGAACGGATGGCACATCGCATAACAGGCTAGTGTCGTCGGTCTGGTCGGATCTAATTCCTTGCAGAACTTCTGCAAGGCATGATGATTATCCAACATATCCGCTCTGTGTTTTCCCGAAATCGTAATCTCATTGGAAATTCCCCAAGTCACGATACACGGATGATTGTAATTCTGTACAATCAACTCACGCATCTGGAAAAAGGTGTTTTCTCTTCCCTCCGGCATATGTGCAGAAATGTAAGGAATCTCTGCCCACACCACCATACCGTATTTGTCGCACAAATCATAAAAATACTGGTTGTGTTGGTAATGTGCCAGACGAATCGTATTCGCTCCCACCTCTCGGATGAGCTCCATATCCTGCTCCATCTGCTCGTAGGAAATTGCGTTTCCGATTCCTTTCCAATCCTGATGTCTTGACACGCCGCGAAGCGGATATGACACTCCGTTTAGGAAAAATCCTTTGTCCGAATCTACGAAGAAGGTGCGGATACCGCACTTACAGCTTACCTCATCCACAATTTCTTCCTTCCTCATCAGGCACGCCTGCAATGTATACAGATATGGATCTTTTACACCATTCCAAAGATGTGCATCTGTCACCTTCAAAGTTACCGCACAAGTATCCTTTGCTGTTCTTCCGCCCTCTGTCTCAAAATGCTCCAGCTTGGTACTGCTCCCGGCTTCTTCACAGACAATATTTCCGTCTGCATCCATCAACCGAAATACCACGTTCATCTGCACATCTTTCAGACTCTCTACATTCGTGTATGCTGTTGCATGAACGATTCCGGTGCCGTCTTCTACCTCTGTTGTCACACGAAGACCATTTCCACCGTAATAATCCAAATCAAAATGCTCTTTTGCAACTATTAAAAACTCCACGTCACGATAGATTCCACCGTAAAATGTGAAGTCCGCCTTCTGTGGGTAAACTCTCTGGTTGACGCTGTTGTCCACTTCCACCCGCAACAAATTCTCATCCTGCAAATCACCTGTCACATCCACACGAAACGTCGCATACCCATTGTCATGCGTACATATTTCTTTTCCGTTCAACAGCACTCTCGCACTGGCATTTACGCCATGAAATTGAAGATATACTCGTTCACTTTCACCAAACTGTGGTTTCGCAACGGTCTTCTCATACACACAGGTGCCGCGATAGTAATCGTTGCCGCCGTCCTGTCCGTCCACAGCATTCCATGTATGCGGCAGGTCTACCGGTCGTTTTTTCCCCGTCTGATTGATAAACATCCAATCTTCCATCAGCCTCTGTGTCTTTCTTTTATTGCCTTGCATCTTCCTATGCATTCCTCCTTTCTTTTTTTCTTCTACAAAACCCAACGCAATTTGTATATAAAAAAGAACTTTGTAGAATTTATACTAAAAATTTACAAAGTTCCCTCTTCCTTTTCAATAAGTTTTTCCTAAGTGGTCGCAAAAGCGACCTAAGTGGACGCTGTCAGGGCTATGATTTTGCCGGAATCGGTATCAAAATCTTCAAAGAAAAGCATCCGTCCTCCGTGCTTACACTTAGAAAACCATCGTACTTTTTCACAAGATATCGCATACTGCGGAGTCCAAATCCGTGATACCGCTTATCTCCCTTTGTCGTAACCGGCAGTTCCTCCTCATACACCAGATTTCCTTTGAGTGGGTTGATGACATTCATAACCAGAAAGTTCTGCTGCCGGTATATCAACACGTCAATCTGGCGCTTCTCCTTATGCTTAAACTTCTCTACCGCTTCTATCGCATTATCCAATGCATTTCCCAGAATCGCATACAAATCGACCGTATTGATAAACTCCATCTGACTGCCATCTGCCACGCACGATACCGTAATGCCGCGCTCCCTGCAATATAGGCTTTTCTCCGTCAGAATCGTATCCAGCACCTCGTTTCCGGTCTTTACAATGGACTCATAGATTTGAATCGAACTTTCCATCTCCTCCAAATACGAATCGATATCTTCCTTGCTGGAATTGCGAATCGCACGAATCTGATGCTTCAAATCATGACATTTTTGATTAATCAGTGCAATGTTCTCTTTTGACAACTGAAACTGCTCCTGCTCCTTTTTCCAGAGCAGATTCATAACGGCAAGCTCCTGCCGCATCGCACTTTTTTTAAACAGCTCGTTTTGTAAGTACAAAACTACCGCAAGGAGAAGCTGTGAAAGGTATAACACCTGCCATTCTCCCTTTTGGGCACTCATCTCGGCGTTCGCCGGACTTAGCCCAATAATCTCAAAAATTGCAAAAATCAACAAACCTGAAACCAACTGACGCGGTCCGATTTTCTTCGGTCCGCCCTCAGGCATCCACCGCGCAATCGTACATGCTGCAACGGTATGTCCAATCAGAAAAACAAGCAGGATTCCCAGTAGCTCCCACCTAGGGTCTAGCGAAAACATTTTGTAGTAAAGCTGCTTCATTCCGGTCCAATGTTCAAATATCAACTGCCATGTTATAAATGCCCAGACCGCATCATACACAGCAACACTTAAGGATACCTTCCAACAGATATATTGAAACATGATCAACAGTGCCCAAGCCATCAGACGAATCAAAACACGCAACGGTATCGAGAGATTTGGAAAAATTTGATTAACACCCGCGCAACATATCAAAAACACAATTACGCACAAAGAGGCTCTTCTCCAAAAATGCTCTCTCCGCTCTCTGACATATGCATACACGACACCACTTGCCAAAAAAGTAATTTCAAAACACCAGTAGTATAACTGCTCCATCACGGCATACCTCCTACATATTCAGTCAACGCCTTTAGAAATGCCGTGCGGTTTCTTCTGCTAATCTCAAGCTCATGTCCACCCACGATTGCAGTATTCTTACACACTTCGGAAACATGCATCAGATTTACGATATACCAATGATTACACTTGACAAACGGATATGGCGCAAGCATCTGCTCCACACTTGCCATCGTACCGCGCACAATATATTCTCCTTCGTCCGTGTGGTAATGTAGCATCCGATTCTGCACTTCCACATAATAAATCTGTTGAATACCAAATTTCTTGACTCCGTCGGAAAGACTTAAAAGAATCTGCTGCTGTTCCCTCTGTCTCGCACGCTTAACGGCTCTGGTGAACTTCATAGAAAAAGTGTAGTAGTTAATTGGCTTCATCACAAAATCCAATGCACCTACTTCATAACCGCGAATCGCATACGTCGCCATGTTTGTGATAAACATGAGTACCACATCCGTATCCATCTGACGAATCTGCTCCGCCGCATCCATTCCGTTCACCTGCGGCATCTCGATGTCGAGCAGAATGATATCATAAAGCGGCTGGTAATCCGCTAAAATTTCCGCTCCGTCAGAAAATACCGATATCTTAAGCGGAACATCCTGCTCCTTTTGATATTGTTTTAAATATTCCTGTAACTGTGCGGAAAATTCCGCTTCGTCCTCTACAATCGCAATGTGATACATCAAATTCTCCTATCAAAAAAACGCTATACCAAGCCTTATATTCACTAAGTATAGCGGTTTTTTGTTAAAACTTCAACAATCTACACCGCGCTGATTACACAAACAGAAAGATTCCTGCCACACAGCAAATCATACAGAAAATTCCTGCTGCCAGATTCAACCGTACCTTTATTCGCAACGATGTATCTTCTTTTATCATGCAGATATTCGGATTCGCAGGGTCATAAAGAATGGTTACCGCTTGTCCTACTTTCCATGCCTCCTTAAAATTTCCCTCGCCCATAATTTTTATGTATTCTTTGCCATCCACCACAAATCTCACACACGGAAACCATGGTGGGATACGAAGCTTTAACATGCCTCCCCAGTATTGCTCGCCCTGCGAGACGCCCCAGCCAATCAACACACCTTGCGGCACCTCCCCATGCGTCTCATTTCGAAACAGATGGGAACGTACCAAACCTGTCACCGTTCCTCCTGTTTTACCGGAAAATCCATTTCTTTTTTTCTGCTGCACGGCATCATACACTGCAAAAGCAAAAAAATACAGTGCCAGAACACCTGCCGTCAGCGTTAATACTATGATTTCCATACACGCCTTCCCCTTTCCGTTATCCTCTCAATCTATGTCCATTCTACCACATGCAAGGCAATTATCCACTATAAAAAGGATGATTTTTAGCGCCCCGGTCTTTCTATCTTGTCCTTCTTGCTGTATAATAGTTGTGTATGTACTTGTATACTAAGAGGAAAGAGGTAAATAAAATGGAAAGAAGAGTCGGTACCGTATCAAGAGGTATTCGTTGTCCTATCATCCGCGAGGGGGACAACCTGGTAGACATGACAGTAGACAGCGTATTAGCTGCAGCAGAAAGTGAAGGATTCTCTCTTCGCGACCGTGATGTTATTGCATTGACAGAATCAATCGTGGCACGCGCACAGGGAAATTATGCAACTGTACAGGATATTGCAGCCGATGTCAAAGCAAAATTAGGTGGAGAGACGGTTGGCGTCATCTTCCCAATCTTATCCCGTAACCGTTTTGCAATCAATTTAAAAGGTATCGCTATGGGATGTAAGAAAGTGGTTTTGATGTTAAGCTATCCGAGCGACGAAGTGGGAAATGCATTACTCACTTACGACCAGTTGGATGAAGCCGGCATCAATCCTTATTCCGATGTTTTATCCTTGGAGAGATACCGCGAATTATTCGGTGAAAACAAGCATGAGTTTACCGGTGTTGACTATGTAGATTACTACGCAAGCATTATCAAAGAAGCCGGTGCCGAGGTTGAAGTCGTATTTGCAAATCAGGCAAAGACCATCCTAGACTATACAGATTGTGTGATCAACTGTGACATTCACACCCGCGTTCGTACCAAGCGCATCTTAAAGGAAGCCGGTGCAAGAATTGTTTGCGGCTTAGATGATATTTTAACTGCTCCGGTAAATGGAAGCGGCTATAATACCAAGTATGGTCTGCTTGGTTCTAACAAATCCACAGAGGACAAAATCAAGCTGTTCCCAAATGAATGCAAGGACCTTGTGCTTGCAATTCAGGCTTCCATCTTAGAGAAAACCGGAAAGCACGTAGAAGTTATGGTTTACGGCGATGGTGCCTTCAAAGACCCACAGGGTAAAATCTGGGAGTTAGCTGACCCGGTTGTATCTCCTGCATTTACGGACGGTCTGATTGGTACGCCAAATGAGCTGAAACTAAAATATCTTGCTGACAATGACTTTGCGAACTTAAGTGGCGCAGAATTAAAAGAGGCAATCTCCAACAGCATCAAGTCCAAACAGGATAACTTGGTTGGAAATATGGCTTCTCAGGGTACCACCCCTAGACAATTAACAGACTTAATCGGTTCCTTGTGTGACCTTACATCCGGTTCCGGAGATAAAGGAACACCGGTTATCTTAATTCAGGGGTACTTTGATAACTTTACGACAGACTGATTTGTCATTCCCGGCAAAGAAAAAACAAGCAGAAACCGCTTAAGAAGATACATTTTGTCCAATCACACAAAAACTGGTCGAATCACCATTCACGTTTGGCAATTCGACCAGTTCTTTTTTCATGCGTGTGGAAGGATATCATCCCATATCCCTATCGGAAGATATTAGTAAACGCGCAGACATCCGGGAAACCATTTCGCATAGCAATTTCCGGCATGGAATAATCGGCTTCAATCAACTCCAAAAACGCTCTGTTCAAGTGCACTCGATTTAAGTACTCTTTAAAAATCTTTCCGGTATATGTCTGAAATACTTTCGCCAGATTATCAGATAATTAATTTCGACGGTTCTGTGCTAGCGCTCCAGAATCGTATGATTTTCTCCGGTGAAGCATAATCTGAATCTACTCCTACTTATTCATTTGAAATAACTCATGATAAAACATGTTCATCTCTGTTCCTCCACCCAACCATTTTTCTTTTATTGTATTGGAAAAATTTTTTATCAGTCAACTATGGGCTGCAACAACCAATCCAAGCCTCCTAGCGGAGGCTTGCCAAGTCCGACACGATTCCCCGCATCTGTTCTTTCGATGTCACATTTCTCGCTGCTGCAAGAACCTGTCTTTTTTCTTCCTCCGGCATATTTGCAAAGTTCTCCATCGCCTGCTCATTCATCGAAAGCTGAAATGCAAGTCCCATTGGCATATCGTTTGAATTTTCCATAAAATTACCTCCATTGCTCTTTTTAGGAAGTATTTCACCGATTGTGTTTTTTATTCACATTTATCTTTTATGCCCTTAGCTTTTCGCTTCACTTATTACATAACAGAATGATATTGCAAAAAAAGAAGTGGCAAATGCCACTTCTACACCATCCCCCACAACTTTAATATCCAATAAATCAGTCCCAACACCCAGCTACTAAAGATTCCATACAAGATTACCGGTCCGGCAATCGTAAAAATCTTACAGCCGATGCCAAATACCTGTCCCTCTTTCTGGAATTCGATTGCCGGTGCCGCCACGCCGTTTGCAAATCCGGTAATCGGCACAAGCGCTCCTGCGCCTCCCCAGTTTGCAATACTCGGATAGATATTAAATCCGGTCAGCACAACCGCCAATAATACCAGCAGCAGGCTGCACCAACTTCCCGCCGTATCCTTATCGAGTCCGTAACTCATCGCCGTATTTAAGATGAACTGCCCGATGCAACAGATAATTCCACCCGTCACAAACGCCTTCGCCATGTTCCACCACAGATTGTGCGTTGGAGTCACTTCTTTTACATATTGGTTATATTTTTGCTGCAAACGTTTCTTTTTCTCATCCATACCATTTTCTCCCTGCTTTCTATCGTTAAAATATCATTTTCAAAAATAGTATGCACGCTGTCTGCACTTTTATACACACTTAAGAAATCGTCACAGACCACAGGCTGTTTTCTCTTTTTCCCCATAACAGCAATTCTTTCATCTGCTCATCGTATTCTTCACTCGGTCTGTAATCCATAAGCATCTGATAAAGATATGCTTCTTTCTCGTCCTTTGCCGTACAGGTCGGGATTTTTTCAGCAAGCAGCTCCTGCAACTTCTCCGGCTGGATATCATCCGCAATTTCTATGTCTGACAGCTTCGTAACAAGCCCTGCTGCATAATAGAATTCATAGTTTCCCGTAAGTATGGACTTTTGCATATTGCACTTAATGATAACGCTCTGGCGCGCAATCGATGGTACCATATAACTTCCTCCCAGTGTTTCCTTATATTATATTGCGAGCGCAGCTCACAATCAGTATTCGCCACTCGTCGTGTGAGAGCCGTGCTCGCCCAAGCTTGCATGCGCTCATTATAAAGTTACCGGCACCAATCGTCAAGTTACTGCTGCATAAAGTAGCCTCCCCAAAAATAGCAAAAAGACCCCACGCTTTTCCCGAGTGCCATAGCAACCATCACCCACGGAAGCCCCTCTTTGAGGTTCATTCTCCGGAATGTAATCGGGAATGTATTTAAAATCTCTGCGAGCGCTACCGCGATACAGCCAACAAAAATACCTGCCGAAAATCCATACAGGCATAACAGAGGCGGTCCAAGTGGGACTGAAAGCCCCGGGAATACAGACAGCACATTGCCCACGATACCGCCACAGATAATTGCGTTTTCAAAATGTATCGTTTCCGCCGCACGGTTGCACTTGCCTATCATGCGTGGGATAACACCGATAACAATAAGAAACGCAAAGGTTCCGGCCGACACTCCAACTCCTGCTGCAAGACCACACAATCCCATAACGATATGTTTAGTTAACATCTATGCTATGCCCCTTTCGCTCCGCATTTTCAATGAATGTCGTGTCGATATCCTTTTCGTACTTACGCATCTCCACCTGAATCGGCGTAGGATCCGGCGTAATTTTCTTTCTGCCAACATGATTAAAAAAGATGATAATACCAACCGCCAGACCAATGCTATAGCAGATTTCAAGCTCTGTGACTCCGTTCGATGGTGTGCCCGTCACCTGCTCATAGAACCGCGAAAACACGTTTCCGACCCCAACATCGTTGTTAAATGCCATAATGGTAAACGCCGCACCGAAAAATATAATTACCCACAAAACAGTTGTTTTTATGGCATTGAAGCACTTCGGTTTCTCCCGATCCGGTGTGTATTCAATAATAAAGTCACTCTCCCCCTCATTCGTTACCTCCAAATTCGGATAATCTTCATGTATAAGTTCGATAATCTTTAATATAGAGAATACCTTCATCTGATTCTTCTGGCGTTTTGGATTCACCGCATCGCTAAAAGTATAAATCTTTTTCTGCTTCAACCTGCGCACAACGGCAGCATCCGCGCACTCCATCTTTGCAATATCCGACAGTTTTACATGCCTGTCCATCACAATAGTATTCTGATCAATCTTTATATAAAGAGTCTCATTCTTTACGCCCATTCCACAATCCCATCCTGCTCCTGCTTCACTAACATTCCCTCTGCCGGAATCCTACTTTCTTTTCCGTGTCTGATGTAGATTAACATCCCGCATATCAAAGCAATAGCAATCACTCCCATCAGACAAGCTCTATATTGTTTACAGTTCATAGTTTCTCTCCTTTTCTCCTTGTCTCATCTTGCGATATCATGCATTATTATTTCTATTTCAACAAATATTATGTATCAGATTGCATTTTAGGGAAAAACATGTTACTTTTTCATAAGAATGCATGGAACAAATTCAAAAGATTGGAGAAAACAATGGCAGTAACAAAAGAAATTCTGGCTTTGTCTGTGGAAATAGGAGATGCTCTGCTTAGAAACGGCGCAGAAGTCTATCGTGTTGAAGATACTGTGATGCATATTTTAGAGGCATATGAAATTGAAAGTTACGATGTGTATGTCTTGTCAAATGGCATATTCGCAAGTGCCAACGAAGATAAAGATGACGCTTGCAGCATGATTCGCCATGTCCCGCTCGGTTCCACACATTTAGGTCGTATTGCGGCTCTCAATCAGCTTTCCAGAGAAATCTGCTCACATGAATGTTCTCTGATTGATGCTTGGAACCGGCTGGAAGAATGCAAGACCATTCCTTATGGCAAGAAGCTCACTCGGCTCTTTTTCTGCGGTCTCGGCTGTTCTTGCTTTTCCTACCTGTTTGGAGGCAAAGTACTCGATGCGCTTATTGCTTTTTTCATTGGAGTCGTGCTGCAGTTGCTTCTCGACAGTTTGAAGGTGCACAAGAGTTCCAAATTTATCACAAATATTCTCGGAAGTGCATTTGTAACACTGCTTGCGTTGCTGCTACTGTTCCTTGGAACTCCGATTCACTATGACAAAGTTATCATCGGTGATATCATGCCGCTTGTGCCGGGAATTGCACTTACAACGTCAATCCGAGATTTCTTTAACGGTGACTATCTTTCCGGCGCTATCCATATGATTGATGCTGTGTTGACGGCCTTTTGTATTGCGGTCGGGGTCGGTACCGTCATTACCATATTTCGTTTTCTGTTAGGAGGTGCCTTTTTAGCATGATTATACAGATTGTTCTCAGCCTTTTGGCAACACTGTCTTTTGCGGTGCTTTTTGGGGCACCAAAATCAGAGCTCTTTTTCTGCGGTCTCGGCGGCGCTATCGGATGGGTCGTATATCTGATTTTTCTCGGATTAGGTAGTGGTATCACCATTCCAAATCTGATTGCCACCTTTGCTTTGACTGTATTTTCACGCATGATCGCCTCCATCCGCAAGAACCCGGTTACCGTATATCTGATTTCCGGTATTTTCCCTCTAGTTCCGGGTGCCGGCATCTACTATACATCCTATTACTTCATCATGAATGACACGGCGCAGAGTTCTTCCTACGGGATGGAAACCATCAAGGTCGCCGGTGCCATCGTACTTGGCATTATCTTCGGCTTTGGTCTTCCACAAAGCTGGTTCAATAAGTTGCAGCGCAATCGCTAGAAGATAATCTTTGATGCACATAATTCTTGTTCTGGAAATTTTTGATGCACATCAAAGATTTTGTTCAGCGATACGCGCTGCCAGTTCCTCTAGGTACTCCCAGCGCTCCATCTTTTCCTCTAACAGGGCTTCTGTCTGCCCCTTTTCATTTAGCAGTTCCCCTAATTTCAAAGAATTGGTCGCATTTGCTGCCATATCGGCATCCAACTGTTCTATCTTCTTCTCCAAGTCCGCAATATCGTCTTCGATTGTCTCATATTCTCGCTGCTCTTTATAGCTGAACTTCAGTTTCTTCTCACCACTTTTCCATGTAACCTTGGAATTCTTTGCTTGATCTTTCTCCTGTGGCAAGTCTGCACTTGCAGCTTTCGACGACTCGCTCACACTTCCCCCCGGAGTTCTTCCTTCCGCCGCAAGTCGATTTACATAATCCGTATATCCACCTTCGTACTGACGAATCTCACCGTTTTCCTCGAACGCAAAGATGCGGTGAGTCACGCGGTCCAAAAAATAACGGTCATGTGATACCACAATGACAATTCCTTCATAGCTGTCTAAATAATCCTCTAATATGGCAAGCGTTCTTGTATCAAGGTCATTCGTCGGCTCATCCAAAATCAATACATTCGGTGCCTCCATCAACACACGAAGAAGGTTCAACCGGCGCTTTTCTCCGCCGGACAGCTTGCCAATCGGACTATACTGTTGCGAGGAAGGGAACAGAAAACGTTCCAGCATGTTGCTCGCAGATACCAGCCCGTCGGTTGTGCGGACATACTCTGCTGTATTCTTAATGTAATCAATAACTTTTTCATCCGGGTCCATATAAGCGATTCCCGCTTCTTTTTCAGTCTCAATCTCCTGTGTATAATACCCAAGCTTAATGGTTTGGCCAACTGTAATGGTACCCGAATCCGGCTTTATTCTTCCCGCAATCAGTTTCATCAGTGTTGTCTTTCCACTGCCATTGGCTCCGACAAATCCCACGCGGTCTCCCTTTAAAAAAATATATGAAAAATCCTTAATCAGAAGTTTATCATCGTATTGTTTGCATATATGAGACAGCTCTACTGTTGTCTTTCCCATTCTCGCATAGACAGAACTCATCTCTACCCTGTCGTCTGCATCAAGTGCCGACTGGTTTTTTAGCTCCTCATAACGTTGCAATCTTCCCTTCTGTTTTGTGGTACGCGCTCTTGCTCCGCGTTTCACCCACTCCAACTCCTTGCGCAAAATACTCTGACGTTTACGTTCACTCGCCAGCGCAATATCTTCGCGCTCCGCCTTGCGTTCCAGATAGCCGGAATAATTGGTATCGTAACTATAGATGGACCCCTTATCCACCTCAACAATGCGGTTGCAAACACTGTCCAAAAAATATCTGTCATGTGTAACCATTACAAGCGTACCGCGCCACTTTTTCAGAAAATCTTCCAGCCAGTCCGCCATCGCTGAATCCAAGTGATTTGTCGGCTCGTCCAAAATCAATACATCGCACGGCGCCAGCAGCGCCGCTACCAGTGCCAGACGCTTTCTCTGTCCTCCGGAAAGTTCGCCTGTCTTTTGTGCAAAATCATAGATGCCCAGACGTGTCATCATGCTTTTTGCATCGCTTTCAAGATTCCAATTTATATCTCCGGGAAAATTCTTTGCAGCATTTCCTTCATTTTGGTTTTCACGCGACATGCTTCCAACAGAATTCTGAACATATCCTGCAATCACACTATCAATAACTGACATTTCCGGGTCAAAGACTGGATTTTGCGGTAAATATTTGACCACAATGTGATTTGCCTTTGTGACAGTTCCCTCGTCCGGCTCTTCCAGACCCCCTAATATTTTAAGAAGTGTCGATTTTCCGGTACCATTAATGCCAATAACACCGACTTTTTCTCCTTCCTGCAGATAAAAGGAAGCCTTATCAAAAAGCTTCCTCTCTGTGTATGATTTCGTTATGTTTTCTACGCCTATGATATTCAAAACAATTCCTAACCTTTCAAAAATTTAGTAGCATGCAAACTAGCAATAAAGCTCCGGCACACAGTTTGACTTTCGGATATAACGCAGACATTCTGCTTCCGGCAAAGGCTTTCCGTAATAATAACCCTGTATATAATCAACTCCAAGCCGTTCCATCTCGTCACTCTGCTCCTTCGTCTCAATTCCTTCCACCACCAGCGGAATGCCAAGCTTTTGGATTGTATTTATCTCATTTTCGAGAACAGTTTTGGCTGTCTCGCTCTCAAAAGATGCCCAGACAATTTCCTTGTCAATCTTGACTTCCCGAAATGGAAACTGAATCAGATACGAACAGTTTGAATTACCGCTTCCGTAATCATCCATCGCAAAAGATACTCCCTTTGCTCCCAGTTCCTTCATATGCTTTTTCATGCGCTCCGGTGTTCTAACCGCTGTATTTTCCGTAAGTTCCAATGTAATTATGGATGGTGGTATATGATACCGTTCCAAAACCGGCATAATCATATCCGCCAAATTCTGACGCAGGCACTGCACCGTAGATATATTCACGTGTATCGTGCGAATGCCAAGGGACACACTCGAAAGAACATGATGCGCCAAAAATTTACAGCACTCTTCCAGTACCTGTTCACCGATATGTATAATATTTCCATCACGCTCTACCAACGGTATGAATTCATCCGGTGGAATAAACCCCAACTCTTCATCGTACAGACGCACCAGTGCCTCTAGGGAAACAATGCGTTTTTCCCGAATGGAATAAATCGGCTGATAATATACCTCAAAGGTCTTCTCTCGAATTGCCCTCGATACTGCCATCTCAATCTTCATTCTTCGGTGGTATCTCTCTGCTAAGGATGCATCCGCCTCAACCACCGCCTGAGCACCTGCCGCGATTGCCTTTTCCAGCAAAAACTGACGCATGCCCATGTATTCGGAAATAGTACCGAATTCTCCCGGATAATGTTGTACCACCATATCCATATCCAGCATGACATGATTCTGCTGAACAATCCAATCCTGATCAAAGCGCTCACTGATTGCCGCCTGTATCAGCTTTGCATGCTCCGGCGTATCCGTCATAACCGTGAATGTATCCTCTGAAGTACGAAATACATGAAACTTTCCGCAGAGTCTAAAAAGATAGCCGCCGACATTCTGTAGCAGAATATCACTATTTTCCATACCGAGCACTGTCTGGATATGGTGAAACTTGCGCAGATGCACCGTAACAATGATTGCCTGATTCTTATGATTCAGCAGGTTTTTCATCTGTCCGACGAATGCGCTTTCATTACCGATATTTGTAACAGGATCCAACATCTCGCTCGGATTCTGCATTGCCAAATAAAGCATCATCAGTACGACCGCATTTCCTACGCTTGTGAGCAACATTCCGCGCACACGAAACTGAAGCAGAACCATACTTACTGCCACCAATAAATATATGATAATGATAATCTTCGTACGGAGATTAATCACACGATATTTGTAAAGCATGAGAAACAAATCCAGTACAAAATAATAAATAATATAGACATAACCTGTCCACGCGCCAAAACCTTGATAATATACACCATCCTTAAAATAATAGAAAAAGCCGATAAATGGCGTTGCTATTACCATCAACGTAAATAATACATACGGAATTGTTCCGATAACAGAAACCACCTTTTTCTCAATGTCCTTAAATTCACAAACGACCAAAAAATATCGGAAAAGCAGATACGATGCCAGACCCTCCAGCACAAAAAAAGCAAACGCCAGCACCTCGTTCACAGCTTGTGGAACGAATGCGGCATTTGCCAAACCAATGCATGATAAAATATTTGCGCAGCACTCTGCTGTGCAAGTCATAAGAAGCACTCCGAATATCTTCGTCTTATCCACAGGGAACTGACGAATGAATGCAAAATGCAATAAAATGATTGCCATAATAAGAAGCGACGCTATCTCAAAATCATAGTTATACTGCACCTGTATCTTCCTCCTGCGCTGCCTTTGCTTCCAGAATCGCCTCATTCAGTTGAAGCATCTTCGCATCTAGCATTGATACGATACCGGAACACTCTCTCAAATCGCGGCTAATATAGTCCGGAGCATTTCCTTCGAACTTATAATAAATCTTGTGCTCAAGACTCGCCCAGAAATCCATTGCCATCGTACGAATCTGTATCTCTACTTTCGTATCAATGATACGGTCCGAAAGGAAAATTGGAACAGTTACAAGCATATGAGAGCTCTTATAGCCGCTTTCCTTCGGATGCTTGATATAATCTTTGACGGAAATTACAGTCAAATCGTTCTGCTTACCAATCATCTCTGCCAATTTATAGATATCCGATGTAAAGGAACAAACAATTCGGATTCCCGCAATATCATTGATATAATTCACCATATTATCAATCGATGAATCATAACCATAACGCTTCAACTTCTTGACAATACTCTCTGAAGTTTTGATTCTGGACTTAATATACTCAATCGGATTGTACTGGTGTACCTGTTGAAATTCGTCATTCAGAATCTCTACCTTGGTCCGAACTTCCTTCAGTGCTGAATTGTATAAAAAGATAACGGTATTCCAGCTATCCACACCCTCACTTAAAGTAAAATCTCCCAACGAGAACGCTTTATCCATTAATTCCCTCCAAACTAAAAATCCCCCTGATAGAAGACTGTGATACGCTAATGCGCACATAATCTCACACAACATTAGTATATCACACTTTCCATACGATAGGGGAATATTTCTTAATTTTCATAATATTTTAACAATAGACAAAAATGTCACGCCGCGCTTAGTCTTCTTCAATGACATGCAGTTCCAAAAAGTCAAACTCGATATGCTCAATAAAGCTATCCTGCATAAAACGCGTCTTAGCATGGCGCTTAAACTCACTGACATTCGCTTCCAACCAAATCGGCTTCCCAAGATCAAACTCATAGCATGCCGCATCCAGTGCGTTAAAAATCTTATGCGTCCTCGTCTCCTCTGACTCATCTGTAATCGTCATATCGCGGAGCATATGATTATCCTTCATCATCTTAAACCAGATTCGCATGTGTTTCTCCTTTCGCACGGCGCTGGCGGTTCGTCTCATACATAAGCAGTGATGCGGAAATCGCAGCATTCAAAGACTCCACCCGCCCTTCCATCGGGATACGGATGTAAGTGTCAGCCTTTGCTGCAATCTCATCTGACAACCCATTGCCCTCATTGCCAATCAAAAATGCGGTTCCGCTGCAGTAGCAAGGCTCATCGTATTGCTTCCTTCCCCTCAAATGCGCCGCATATACTTTTATTCCGGCTTCTTTCAGCATTTCAATCGTTGCCCCTAAATCGTCCGCCACAAAAAAAGGCACACGATAGATACTTCCCATCGTAGAACGTATCGTCTTGGGATTAAACAGGTCCACTGTGGTCTGATTCATAATAACCCCCGTGATACCGGCTCCTTCACCGGTACGCAACATTGTACCGAGGTTTCCCGGGTCCTGAATGCTTTCTAAAATAAGCAGATGCGTACTCTCTCCCCTCAAAAGTTTTGAAAGATCATACTGTGGCATCCGCACCAAACATAGAATTCCCTGCGGTGTCTGTGTATCCGAAATACTTTTAAATACAGAATCTGATACGACTTCATATTCTCTGCCGGTCAGCAATTCTGCCGCACCCGTTTCCCCAAGAAAACTCTCAGACACATAAACCTTCTCCAGCCATTCTGTCGGCACTTCCTCATACATCTTCTTCCCTTCGACAACAAAAAGGCCCTGCTCTTTTCTGGTTTTTGCTTTTTTCATCAACGCAGTGATATTCTTCATCTGCTGATTGCTGCTGCTTGTAATCATATGATGTCTCCCAAAAAAACTCCACGAATGAACCAAAAATTCAATCCGTGGAGTTCTAAAATGCATTTTCTTACAAAGATAGTGTCTTACTAATCTGGAACTGATATTCCGGAATATTCTTCTCCATTGCAAGTGCCTCATCAATATCAAAGTCTACAAAGTCACCATGACGATATCCTACCACACGGTTGCTCTTACCCTGACATAGGAGATCAACTGCCATCGCACCCATAGTAGACGCATATACACGATCTTTACAGGTAGGGCTACCGCCACGCTGCATATGTCCTAAAATGGTAGCACGTGTCTCAACGCCTGTTGCCGCCTCGATACGCTTTGCCATACTTGCAGAATGCCCGATACCCTCTGCATTGATAATGATGTGATGTTTCTTTCCACGTTTACGGTTCTCAATGATGTGATTTACGATTCTCTGCTCATCGAAGTCATAACGCTCCGGCAGAAGAATATCCTCAGCCCCGTTAGCGATACCGCACCACAATGCAATATATCCGGCACCACGTCCCATAACCTCAATAATACTGCAACGCTCATGGGAAGTGGAAGTATCACGAACTTTATCAATCGCTTCCATCGCTGTATTTACCGCGGTATCAAATCCAATCGTATACTCTGTACACGCAATGTCAAGGTCAATCGTTCCCGGAAGTCCGATAGTGTTGATACCGAGTGCAGCTAACTTCTGTGCACCCTTAAAAGAACCGTCTCCACCGATAACAATAATACCGTCGATGCCATGCTTCTTACAGATTTCAGCGCCCTTCTGCTGTCCCTCAGCCGTTGTAAATTCCATACAGCGAGCTGTCTGCAAAATCGTACCGCCCCTCTGAATGATATCGGATACGTCTTTTGCCTCCATATCTACAATCTCTTCCTGAAGCAGACCTGCATAACCTCTCTGGATTCCCTTAACCTTTTTTCCCTTTGCGATTGACTCACGAACCACTGCACGAATCGCAGCATTCATACCCGGAGCATCGCCACCACTGGTAAGCACACCAATTGTGTTAATTTCTTTTGCCATTTCAAGCTTCCCTCCTAAAATAATATACCCATTTAAATCAGTGCTTATATATACAGGGGAGTCCCACTTCCCCTCTATTCCTAATCTATCTTATTTTAATATCTTTATGCTTTCTTTTCAATGCTCTTTTCTACAACTTTTACGTTATTTTTGCCCAAAAAGTTAGTTAAATTGTTCACAATGTTGTCATTCACATGGATACTATAGTTTTCAGGTAATCTTTTCATGGCTTTTATGGAAGAAATATAGATGACAACCGCATCCTTTCCGTCGGAATCATGAAGCATCGCATAAAGCTCTTTCTCCTTCTCCTCGAAAGCTTCCTTCGTCTCGAACTGAAGCCATAGTTCTCGCTTTGTATCATCAAACGAATAGATGCTCTCGCAGATGAGCTTGCCGTTCTTGTCCTCTTCTACATTCGCCCTTCCACGGATAAACACTTTTTCGTCCTCATTCAAAAGATGATGATATTTCTCATAATCCCTTGGGAACACAATGACTTCCACCGTACCAAATAAATCCTCCACGGTAAGAAATGCCATCGTCTTATTATTTTTCGTATATTTAATTGTCCGCTCGGTAATCATACCACCTATGGTCGCAAGCTGATTATCTTTTACTTTTACCTCTCCGCTCTCTTCCTCAATCAGGAAATCCGTGGTAACTGCAGAAATATTCTTACGCCATTTCTCCTCGTATTCCTCCAATGGATGACCGCTTAAGTAGATTCCAAGAACCTCTTTTTCGAAACCGAGCTTTATCTCCTTGCTGTACTCCCCGACATCCGGATACTGCACCTCATAAGCCTTTTTCTCTTCGTCAGAAACCAAATCAAATAGCGTCATCTGACCTGCCATAGACTTCTTTTTCTCGGAATTTAAATTGTCAAGCAACGCATTGTAAACGAGCATCATCTGCTGGCGGTTTCCGTCCAAACTGTCGCATGCACCTGCTTTTATCAGATTCTCGACCGTGCGCTTGTTGACTTCACGTCCCGACACACGCTCCAAAAAACTCTGCAAAGTCTGGAACCTGCCGTTATTTTCACGCTCTTCAATAATCAAATCGACGACCGGTCTTCCGATACTCTTAATTGCATACAAACCATAACGGATACCCTCTGTAGTTGCCGCAAAGCGCCCGTCTCCCTCGTTGATATCCGGCGGAAGCACCTTGATCCCCATCTGGCGGCAGGTGTAAATATATTCTGCCACTTTTCTTGGGTTATCGATAACGGAAGTCATAAGCGCCGCCATAAACTCAACCGGATAGTAGTACTTCAAATATGCCGTCTGGTAGGATACCACCGCATAAGCTGCCGCATGAGATTTGTTGAACGCATACTTTGCGAAATCAACCATAGAATCGTAAATCTGGTTTGCTGCCTGCTCGCTGATTCCGTTTGCAATACAGCCCTTGATTCCCTGTTCTTCGTTGCCATAGACAAAGTTCTGACGCTCCGCATCGATCACATACTGCTTCTTCTTGCTCATGGCGCGGCGGATATTATCTGCCTGTCCCATCGTATATCCCGCAAGGTTCTGTACAATCTGCATCACCTGCTCCTGATATACGATGCAGCCATAGGTTGGCTCTAAGATTGGCTCTAATTCCTTGCAGACATAAGAAATGCTGTCTTTTTCATTTTTACCTTTGATATACTTTGGAATAAAATCCATGGGACCCGGACGATACAGTGAAATACCGGCAATCACATCCTCTAAGCTCTGCGGCTTTAACTCTTTCATGAAGTTCTTCATGCCCGCACTTTCCAACTGGAAGATACCGTCACACTTTCCGGTTCCGATGGAGTCTAACACTTTTTTATCATCATAGTCGATGTTATCCACATCAATCTTAATTCCGTGGTTCTTTTCCACAAGGTCCACGGCATCCTTAATCACCGTAAGGGTACGAAGTCCTAAGAAGTCCATCTTAAGAAGTCCGAGTTCTTCGATGGTCGTCATCACAAACTGTGTTGTAATCGTACCGTCCGAAGCTCTCGAAAGCGGTACATACTCGTCCATCGCTTTCTGTGAGATTACGACTCCTGCAGCATGCATGGAAGTATGACGCGGCAGTCCTTCCAACCGCTTCGACATATCGATAAGGTTGCGCACTGTCTCATCCGACTCGTACATAGCACGCAGCTCCGGATTCATGACAAGCGCTTTTTCTATCGTAATATTCGATTCATTCGGTATATTCTTTGCAATCGTGTCACAGAAATTATAAGGCAAATCCATCACACGTCCCACATCACGAATTACCCCACGCGCTGCGAGCGTACCGAATGTTACAATCTGTGTCACACAATCCTTACCGTACTTCTCCACGACATAATCAATGACCTCGCCACGCCGCTCATAACAAAAGTCGATATCAATATCCGGCATAGTCACACGCTCCGGATTTAGGAATCGCTCAAACAACAAACCGTAACGAATCGGATCGATATTGGTAATACCCGTCGTATAAGACACCAGACTTCCCGCAGCACTTCCGCGTCCCGGTCCGACCGGAATGCCGTTCGTTCTTGCATAGTTAATAAAATCCCATACAATCAGGAAATAATCAACATAGCCCATCTTCTGAATCACGGAAAGCTCATAATCTAGCTTCGGCAAAAGTTCTTCGTGATTGTCCGGATAACGCCGCACCAATCCCTCATGGCAAAGCTTGTTCAAATAGGTCCAGGAATCATACCCTTGCGGCACATCAAAATGTGGCAGCTTCGTCACACCGAACTCAATCTCCACATGACAACGGTCAGCTATCTTCTGTGTATTTTCTAGCGCCTGTAGCGCATACGGGAACAGCGCTTTCATCTCCTCCTCGGACTTCACATAGTACTGTCCGCCCTCGTAACGCATACGGTTCTCGTCGGAGAGCTTCTTACCCGTCTGAAGGCATAAAAGGACATCATGCGCTTCCCAATCCTCTGCATTGGTATAGTGCACGTCGTTCGTCGCCACCAACTCAATCCCTGTCTCCTGACTCATGCGCAGAAGCTGGGTGTTTACGGTCTTTTGCTCCGGAATACCATGGTCCTGCAGTTCTAAGAAAAAGTTGCCCTTTCCAAAGCAACGCTCATAGCGAAGCGCAACCTCCTTTGCCTCTTCATAAAGCCCACGCACAAGGTATCTCTGCACCTCACCGGCAAGACAGGCAGAAAGTGCAATAATGCCCTCATGATATTGCTCCAAAACCTCCATATCGACACGCGGTTTGTAATAGTATCCCTCGACAAATCCCTTAGACACAATCTTCATCAGGTTTTGATATCCCTGATTATTCTCTGCCAAAAGCACAAGATGATAGTATCTGTCCTCTCCATGGGTTGCCTCCCGGTCAAATCTGGAATTCGGCGCCACATAGACCTCGCACCCCAAAATCGGATTAATACCTGCGGCATTTGCAGCTTTATAAAAATCAATCACGCCAAACATGACGCCGTGATCTGTAATCGCCGCCGCCGTCATGCCGAGCTCCTTGACTCGGTTTACATATTCTTTTATTTTATTGGAACCGTCCAGAAGACTGTACTCCGTATGGACGTGTAAATGTGCAAATGACATGCCGTTCTCCTATGTTCTCATCTACCTCGCAGTGCATGCTCCAAGCCGCCTGACACTGCTTATTGTTTACCCGAACATTATACCTTTAAAGGAGTAAAAAGTCGAGCGGCACTTTTCATATCGGTACATGTGAAAAAGCCGGAACGAATCATACCTCCATTCACTCCGGCTTTTATGCATTCTCTTATAGCTCTAGCTATATACTACACCAAATGCGCTTCCACTACTTACTCTTATAAATATTTTTTTCATAATAATCCAGACATATACGCAAGACATGACATGTAACTTTCATTTCATCCTCTGTCAATTCCAAGCTTTCAAACCATTTTCCTATCATTTGATTGTCATATTTTACATGGCACTCATTCACAAATTTTCCTTTTTCTGTAAGAAATAGTGAATTACTCCGCCCGTCAATGACACCGCATCGCTTTTCAACCAACCCACGTTTTACCAGTTTGTCAATCACAATTGAGGTAGCTCCTTTCGTACGGTACATTTGGTCAGAAAGCTCTTTTTGTGTGATACCTTCATGGTTTCCTATCATTTCCAATGTATGACTTTCATTCGAGTACAGCATTTCATCTGTTCCATAGGTTTTGGGTGTTTTTTCTAAAGCAGCGGTCATCCGGCCGATTTCATAAAATAGACTAATTAATTCATTTATTTGTTCTAATTTTGGATTTTTCATAAACATATTCCCCTTATGTGTTTAACATTGTAACACATATAAAAAATTAGAACAATTATGAATCTTTTATTTTATCGCAATACATTCAATCTCAACAAGACCTCCCATCGGGAGCCTTGCAACCTGTACACAGCTTCTGGATGGATACTCGCCATTGAAATAACTGCCATATATTTCATTTACAACAGAAAAATCATTTAAATTCTGAACGAATACAGTTGTTTTAATAACATGTTCCAAATCTGACCCGGCTTCTTCCAGAATTGCTTTTAAATTTTTCATGGATGCATGTGTCTGGTTTACAATTCCCTCTGCTAGTTTTCCGGTTTCCATATCAATTCCTAATTGACCAGATGTAAAAATAAACCTGTCAATACGCCATCCCTGTGAATATGGTCCAATTGCCTTGGGTGCTTTTTCTGTAGCAATAATATTTTTATCCATATAGTGCCCCCTACTTTTCAGTATAACTTACTTTTAAATCTACACGTTTATTTATTAACAATGATGCAACTACTGCAATGATTAAAATTGTTATATTGCCGACAATCTGAGCCATTGATGTCGAAACCAGTAAAATAACAACCGAAAGAGCGGCAAGAAGTACACCTATAATACATAAAATTCTCAATTTCCCATTGGATGTATGGAATGCCGACTTGTTCCATAATTCAGGAAGCTTCTTTGGCAGTTGAGTTGCCGCAATGCACATTACCCCACGAATAACCGTAAACAAAATAACCGTACTGTTTGCTACCGTGTTAAGATCTAATCCAATCCAAATAGGCACAATGCCTATTAAATATAAAAACAGTAAAATGTAATGTGCTGACCCAAATTTATTGTTTCTCTCCGCGAATTTTGCAGGAAGCCATCCGTCTTTACATGCCCGTTCCATTGGATATACAATCATTCCTATATTAAAATTTAACGTTGTAAGTAATGCAAACATCGCTCCACCGACAACAAAAAATGTATACACTGTTTTTGGCATAAATGCTTCTGCCGAAACACTTAACGGCTGATTTGCAACCTGTTCAACCGGAAGCACTCCTGCAGCCACTGTTGACATAATCGCATAAACAATTACTACCGCTGCAGTGGATGCAATAATTACAAACGGAATATCTTTCGTAGGATTTTTTGCTTCTGCACTATAATTTACTACATAGGTTGCTCCACCTGCTGCAAATGTCAAATAAATGGATGCTAATACAAATCCCCCTGCTCCGCCTGTCATGAAGCCATTTGAAAAGTAATCTGGTTGAATAGAACCAACACCAAGAACTATATACGCTGCGATTGCAACTGTAAGCACCACAATCAAAACATTCTGTAATCTTGCAGCCTGTTTTACTCCTCCTAAATGGAGAAGAACTAATACCGTCAAGACAATTGTACACACAAGTTTTGCATTTACCCCAGGGAATAGAGAAAGAAAATAATCCGCAAAGGAAAGCGTATACATGCTGATTGCTAAAGTCGTAAAAAGTTGAATATACAAATAAATTCCCGCCACCTTTTTGCCAAGAAGCACTGCTATCTGCGAATACTGACCACCCAGAAAATTTGCCGTTCCTCCAATATAAATCTGCGGAATAGCTGAAATAATTGTGATAATACCCGCTATCAAGTACGCAATATTGACGCTTCTTCCGGTAAAGCCAATCGCAATTCCGGTCATTGTCATAATACCAACACCTATAATCTGTCCTGTTGCCATTGAAAATAAGTCCAGCCTTGATAATTTTTTGTTTTCACTTGTTTGCATAACTTAACCCCCTATTTACTTAATCCTCTACATATACGCTCCATCGCTTCTTCCAGCATCATTCTCGGACACCCGACATTTACCCGCAAATGCTCTTCTCCGCCCGGTCCGAACCATGTACCCGGGACACAGATTACTGCTTCATCCAATACAATTCTCTTAAAAATTCCTTCGTCGCCATAGCCATAGCCTGACAAATCAATCCAACACAAAAAAGTTCCCTCTGGTCGTATCATGGATGCTTTCGGCATTTTATCCCGCACGAACTGCTCTACATAATCTACATTTGCCTGCATATATGCAAGTTCTTCCTTCATCCACTCTCTTCCTTCCGGCGTGTAGGCTGCGATAATCCCTTCAATGCCAAATGTGTTTTTTACATCCAACGACATTGTCACCTGCATTTTTTCAAATGCTTCCCTTATGTCAGTATTTGGAATAATTGAATAGCTTCCTTTTAACCCGGCAATATTAAAGGTTTTTCCAGGAGCTGACAGATAAATGAACTTTTCTGCATATCGCTCATCCAATGACAATAATGGTGTGTGCTTATGTCCTTCATACACGATATCGCCATGAATTTCATCTGTTACTATCATCACATCATTTTTCAAGCATATCTCTGCCACTCTAATCAATTCATCTCTCTCCCATACGCGTCCTGCTGGATTATGTGGGCTACATAATACAAGTAATTTATTCTGAGGCTTCGAAGCTAATATCTCAAGCTCTTCAAAGTTCATCTCATATCGACCATCACGAACCACCAAACCATTGTTTACTATTACTCGATTATCATTTTTTACAATGGTGGCAAACGGATCATATACCGGCTGTTGAATGATTACTCCATCTCCTTCGTCCGTAAATGTCCTGACTGCAACATTGATTCCAGCCACAACAGAAGGAATATATGATATCCAGTCAGGTTGAATGTCCCATCCAAATTGAACTTTCTGCCAATAGCAAATTGCCTTGTAAAAGTCACCCATTGGCGCGCAGTAACCAAAAATTTCCTTTTCCACACGCCTTTTTAGTGCTTCCACAATATGCGGTGCGCATGCAAAATCTGTATCAGCCAGCCACATAGGTATCATATCTTCCGGAACTTCTCTGTGAAGATATGACTCAACAGCTTTTGAATGCCACTTTAAGTCGTTTGTACTCACCCTATCCACTTTTCTGTCAAAGTCATACATCATTTTTCCTCCTTTTAGTTTTATAGTTAAACTGTTTGTCTATAAAACTATATTACAATATATTTATTATTTGTCAACAAAAAAAAATAGTTTTGCACAACCCTTTTTCACAAATTGCACAAAACAAACAAAAAAATATTATTAAATGGCAGCTCTCCTCATTTTCAAAGTCTGTCAGCGGCAGCTATACAGCAAACTTGTCAGTGGTACATTCGTCTTCACTGTGCAAGCATAAAATTTGGACAGCCAGAAGCGCTCTCACGTTTCCATCTGTCCAGACTTTTGAATTCAGCTATAAATTTTTCATTTTACTATATCTTCTTCATAACCACGGTATAGCAAAAAATTTACACAAATTATCATTCGTCACCACTTTTCCATACCCTTATCTCATCCAGACGTTTCCTGACCTTTGCTTCTTCCCCCTGCATCGTCGGACGGTAATATCTGCGCTCTGCAAGCGCATCCGGCAGGCACTGCATCTTCGTCAGCTTATTCTCATAATTGTGGGCATACTCATAGCCTTTGCCATAATCAAGCTCCGTCATCAGCTTGGTCGGCGCATTGCGTATCTGAAGCGGAACCGGCTCTGCCCGTCCGGTTCGGATATCCTTCTTCGTCTCCTCACATGCCTCATAAAGCGCATTCGATTTTGGTGCCATCGACAGATAGACCACGGCATGAGTCAGATTTACATCGCACTCCGGCATCCCGTTAAAATGACATGCCTGGTATGCTGCGACCGCGACCTGCAATGCGTTGCTGTCTGCCATACCGACATCCTCACTGGCAAAACGAATCAAACGTCTCGCAATATAAAGTGGGTTCTCGCCACCCTCTAACATCCGCTGCATCCAGTAAACCGCCGCATCCGGGTCGGAATTGCGCATGGATTTGTGCAATGCAGAAATCAAATTATAATGCTCTTCCCCATTCTTATCATACAAAAGCGACTTCCGATTGATACACTGTTCCATCCCTTCATCTGTCACGGTAATCGAACTGTCCGAGCCGATATCGCCGTTGAGCACGACCATCTCTAAGGTGTTAAGTGCCATTCTGGCATCTCCGTCTGCCACCCGTGCAACCGCTTCAATCTGTTGCTTCGTGATATGGATACTCTGATTGCCAAAGCCCTTCGGATTGCTTATCGCATTGTCTAACAAGCGTACCAAATCTTTCTCCTCCAGCGCCTTTAGCACAAACACCTTACAGCGTGACAGTAACGCCGCATTCACTTCAAAAGAAGGATTCTCCGTCGTTGCTCCGATTAAGAGGATACTCCCCTTCTCCACAAACGGAAGAAACGCATCTTGCTGTGCCTTATTAAAACGATGAATCTCATCCACAAACAGTACTGTGCGGATTCCCATCTTCCGGCTGTTCTCCGCCTGCTGCATCACTTCCTTAATCTCCTTGATGCCACTGGTAACCGCACTGAAATTGATAAAATTCGCCTTCGTCTGTCCTGCAATAATCCCCGCCAGTGTCGTCTTGCCGACTCCAGGCGGTCCCCAGAATATCATCGAGGATATCTGATCCCGCTCAATCAGCTGGCGCAGCATCTTCCCTTCCCCCAAAAGGTGCTCCTGTCCCACAAAATCTGCAAAGCTTTCCGGGCGCAGTCTGCTCGCCAAAGGCGCACTCATATGCATCGTTCTGTCATCAAATAAGGACATCTGCTCCACGATCCGTTCCTCCTTCTCGCTTCAAGATGTCCTTATTATAGCAAACATATGTTCTTTATGCAAGGCTTCGCCTTCTATATCGTTGTTTTGTTTACAATTCCATCTTTTATACTGCAAATCAAAATACTATTTTTCCTTCACGCGCGCCGTCAGTCGCTCCCCATCTACATCAATAAGAATCGTATCTCCGGCTCTCACTTCATCCGCCAAAATCAGCTTCGCGGAAAGTGTCTCCACATGCTTCTGCAAGAAACGCTTTAACGGTCTCGCACCGTAGATCGGGTCATAGCCATGTTCCACGATGTATTGACGTGCCGCATCCGTAAGCTCCACCGTCACTTCACGGTCGATCAGGCGCTTGTTCAAATCATTCATCAAAAGTGTGATAATGCTGCCGATATTATCCTTTGTCAGCGGCTTAAACATAATGATTTCGTCCAGACGGTTTAAGAACTCCGGCCGGAAATTACCGCGAAGCTCCTGCATCACAGCCGCCTCACAAGCCGGGTTGATATCACCGTTCTCGTCGATGCCCTCCAACAGATGCGCGGAACCAAGGTTGGATGTCATGATGATAATCGTATTCTTAAAATCCACGGTACGTCCCTGCGAATCGGTGATACGTCCGTCATCCAGGACCTGAAGCAGTACATTGAATACATCCGGGTGTGCCTTTTCCACCTCATCAAAAAGCACGACGGAATATGGTTTCCTGCGGACTGCCTCGGTCAACTGACCGCCCTCATCATAGCCGACATATCCGGGAGGCGCTCCGATTAAACGGGACACGGAATATTTCTCCATGTACTCACTCATATCAAGGCGCACCATATTGGATTCATCGTCGAACAGGCTTGCTGCCAAAGCCTTGGCAAGCTCTGTCTTACCAACACCGGTCGGTCCTAGGAAAAGGAAGGAGCCGATAGGTTTACTTGGATCCTTGATACCCGCTTTAGAACGAATGATTGCCTCAGTAACCTTTGTGACGCCCTCATCCTGTCCGATGACACGCTTGTGCAACTCATCGTCGAGATGTAATGTCTTATTGCGCTCGCTCTCCGTCAGCTTCGCAACCGGAATTCCGGTCCAACGTGAAATGATTCTCGCAATCTCCTCCTCGCTGACATTCTCATGCACCAGCGACAAATCGCGTTTCTTCACTTCCTCTTCCTCGATTTCAAGCTGCTTTTCTAACTGCGGTAATTTACCGTACTGCAATTCTGCAGCCTTTTCAAGATCATAATTCTGCTGTGCCATCTTGATTTCATTCTTGACGGACTCCATCTCCTCGCGCAGCTTCTGTACCTTTTCCACGGAAGACTTTTCGTTCTCCCACTGGGCTTTTTTCGTGTTGAACTCATCGCGCAGCTCCGCAAGGTCTTTTTGCAGATTTGCAAGTCGGTCCTGACTGAGTCGGTCGGTCTCTTTTTTCAGAGCCGTCTCCTCAATCTCCATCTGCATCACACGGCGATTCAGTTCATCAAGCTCTGTCGGCATAGAATCAAGCTCCGTCTTAATCAAAGCACACGCCTCATCGACAAGGTCGATTGCCTTATCCGGCAAAAATCGGTCAGAAATATAACGGTTGGAAAGCACAGCTGCCGATACCAGCGCAGAGTCTGTAATCTTTACGCCGTGGAACACTTCGTAGCGTTCCTTTAATCCACGCAAAATAGAAATCGTGTCCTCCACCGTCGGTTCATCCACCGTAACCGGCTGGAAACGACGCTCCAACGCTGCATCCTTTTCAATATACTCACGATATTCGTCTAAGGTTGTCGCACCGATGCAATGCAACTCACCACGCGCAAGCATCGGCTTTAACAACTGTCCTGCGTCCATCGCACCGTCCGTCTTACCGGCTCCCACGATGGTATGAAGTTCATCGATGAACAGAATAATCTGTCCATCCGAGCTTTTGACTTCGTCCAAAACCGCCTTCAAACGCTCCTCAAACTCACCACGATATTTTGCGCCTGCAATCAAGGCGCCCATATCCAGTGCAAACAGTCGTTTATCCTTCAGACCTTCCGGTACATCGCCCTTCACGATTCGCTGTGCCAAACCCTCTACAACGGCTGTCTTACCGACACCCGGCTCACCGATTAATACCGGATTGTTTTTCGTCTTACGTGAAAGAATACGGACTACATTACGAATCTCATCATCTCGACCGATAACCGGATCAAGCTTCTGATTTCTCGCACGCTCCACCATATCATAGCCGTACTTTTCTAATGTATCATAAGTAGCTTCCGGATTATCCGACGTCACCCTCTGGTTGCCGCGTACGGTAGAAAGTGCCTGTAAGAAGCGCTCTCTGGTAATTCCGTACTCCTTAAAGATTTCTTTCATCGCCTTATTCGGGTATTTGATTAAAGCCAGAAACAGATGCTCAACAGAGACATACTCGTCTCCCATCTGCTTCGCCTCGTCCTCTGCATGAATCAGCACTTTATTTAAATCCTGTCCGACAAAGACCTGTCCTCCGGATACCTTTACACGAGCTGCCAGATGCCGCTCGGCGTTATCCATGAAATGTTCCTTCTGAATCTCCATCTTCTCTATCAGCTTTGGAATCAATCCGTCCTGCTGACGGAGAAGTGCCACTAACAGATGCTCCTGCTCAATCTCCTGATTGCCATACTCGTAGGCAAGCTTTTCACAATCGTTGATGGCTTCTACAGACTTCTGTGTAAATTTCTGAATGTTCATAGCGTTACCTCCTGTTTCTAACTACTCTCAGTATGTATCAATCTGCTTGTATCATACTGTTTCTCCGCGAATATCCGCGTCAACTCCTCGTTACAATTTGAGTTATAGCACAATTATTAGCACTCGTCAACATAGAGTGCTAATAATTTTCAGAATTTTTATTTTTAACATTTAGTGCTCCTTCAACAGTTCCATGAATCTTGCCGTTCTTCTACTCCTTTAGCCCTTATATTTCTCACATTCAGTTAATGTAGCTATCGTATCATAACTTTTTCCAGTATTCAATTCGCCCTTGCAGAATACAATCAAATCACTTTGCAGTTATCAGTTCCTGTAGCACACCACGTATCGCATCATCCATCTCCAGTGTCTGAAGTGTACTTAGCAATACAGGCATCCGCTTCTCATGCTCTATCACCTGATATATCTGGTCCTTTTGTAAAAATCCAATCTCCGCCTGATTTAAAAATGCAAAGCATCTTTCCAATACGTCGTTTTGTACCTCACTCCATCCCGTTATCAGGCTTATTTGTATCTGATATTCTATACTTGTTGCAGGAATTTCAACTACTGCCATCTTCTTTTTTTCATCATATGATGTTGCACATAATACATGTTTTCCGGCCACCTTCACCTCCACACTTGCACAAGCATCACACGTGCATCCGGCAAATTCTACTACATAGCTTCTCTTTTCCGGAATTAATGTAACCTCTCCTTCTGCAGGATAAATCTGAAAAACCGATTTCTTCTTTTCCTCGTATGTCATGCGGGTAATGACGCAATGTCCCTGTTCGTAATCACAGGTTTCGTTATCATCCTCATATAACTCAAATTCGCCGTCAGCCCCTGCGCATACTTTTATGCGAAGCGATGACGGGTTCTGCCCTGCTTCCGTAGCAGATATCTCATCTGTAAATGGTATAATTCCTCCCGCTTTCATCAGTACCGGAATACTGTCTAAACTTCGATACATATCAAGCATTCGATTTCCGTCATATAGCATTCCGGTATGTATATCGTACCAGCTACCCTTGGGTAGCCACATTTTCACCTTTGCCACATTCAGTTTCGGAATTCGTGGGTTTGTAATCGGCGCAACAATCATTTGATTGCCAAAGAAAAATTGGTTTTTCACCTCATATGCATGGAACTCCTCCGGATACTCATAATACATCGGAAGCACAAGCGGTCGGTTCTCCTGATAGTTCTTATAATTCATCGTATACAAATACGGCAGCATGCGGTGTCGTTCCCTTAAAGCCTCACTCATCACGGTTTCCGTCTCCTGCTTATAACGCCACGGTTCTTTTCCGTTAAATTCACTGCATGCACTGTGCAAACGCATAATCGGTGAATAAATGCCATACTGTGTCCATCTGGCAACCATCTCATCATTCTTATATCCCAACATATGTCCACCAATATCATGACTCCACCAACCATATCCTATGTTAGATGCTGTCGCCGTAAAATATGGTTGAAAATCCAGAGATTCCCATGTAGTAACTGTATCACCGGAAAATCCAACCGGGTAACGGTGGCTTCCCGGTCCGGCATATCTTGAGAAGGTCATTGGTCGTTTTCCGTCTCTTCTATTATCCAAAAAATGAAAATGGTTAAAAATCCACAAGGGATCCAATCCTTCTATCTTCGTGGTATTCCCCTGCTGCCAATCAATCCACCAGAAGTCTACCCCCTCCTCTTCTCGCGGATGGTGGAGATATTTAAAGTATGCCTCTATAAATTTAGGGTTTGCCGGATCACAGCAAACCGGGTCTTCATGGGTGTAATCCACCTCCATTTCTTCCGCTATCGCCTGATACATCTCCTCATGTCCGCGTACTCCTTCTGCCGGATGCACATTCAAGGTCACCCGCATCCCTTTCTGATGCAGTTTTTCAAGGAAACGTACCGGATTTGGAAAAAACTTTTTATTCCATGTATATCCTGTCCATCCACTGCCGTACTTCGGATTGATATCTACCAGATGCCAATCCATGTCAATCACTGCAACACTAAATGGTAAATTCCGTTTTTCAAACTCATCCATCAGCTTCAAATAGGATTCTTCTGTATATTTATAATATCTGCTCCACCAATTTCCCAGCGCATAACGCGGTAGCATGGGTGTTTTCCCACAGAGATAGTAAAAAGCATCCAATGCCTCCTTGTAGTCATGTCCGTAACCAAAAAAATATAAATCCTCTATTCCCTTTTTTCTCGGTTCAATCCACCCGTCCTCCAATAAAATCTGCGACTTTGCATCATCAAGCACGGAAAAACCAACACGCGATATCAGTCCATGCTCCAACTGTACTGCTCCATCTGCCATATCAAGTGTCCTCGCCGTTCCTCCCAGGTCGCAAAATTCTTCCCCATAATGCCAGATACTTTGGTAAATACTAATGTTTCCCTTTACCTGTATACTAAGTCCATGGCTTGAGAACTTTTTTTCATCATAAATCAAGTGCAGGCGGGATGTATGAATCTCTATTCCGTCCTTATTTTGTATCACGCGGTAATTCGTCTTCGGAAAATCTCTATAAAACGCCATTTGAGTTGCTCGATCCTCAAATATTCCATCCTCCGCATATTCCAACCGAAGCAATCCCTCCGTTAACATGGTTATTCTGTATTTTTCTCCCTGCACTATATTCTCCGCTTGTGCCAGCGGCTGTGTTTTTATTCTGTATATTTCCTGCATGCTGCTCCCTTCCTTCACACAATTCTAACTCTTAATATACGAATAGATAGCTCAATGAGCTATCTATTCGCAATTCTACTAATTATTCGACATATAAGTGTTATATGCATCTGTCTGAATCTGCATGAAGTCTTCATATCCCATCTGATTCAATGTTGCAATATAATCATCCCACTGTTCTTCAATGCCACCTTCTGTTACCCAGGATGCCTGGCATGCATCCACATATGCAGAAATATCTGCATAGAGCGTTGCTAATGTCTGCAGTTGTTCTTCGGTATAGCTAACATTCGGATATGCTTCTCTTGCATATTGACGCATATCATCATCTAGCGCAAGCTTAGAAGCATCACCATTTTCGGCTGCATAAGTTACTTTGTCATTAAATCCATCTGCCACATATTTAGGTCCAAAGTCGCGCAAAGAATTAATCCATGCATAAGTATCTGCAGAATTTCCATCCTGCGGTTCAAGTACGGTATAAGTTCCTGCTGCCTCATCTTTCTCCACGCCTACCCCAAATGAACCATAGAAATTCTGAATAGATGCATCCTCTGTATAGAATTTATCCACCCATGATAATAATTTGCCCGGATCTTCACAAGCGGAAGTAACTACAAATTCATAACGGGAATAATTCCAATGCTCCGGATCAGAAGAAATATATTGCTCTCCATCCGGTCCTTCCAATGCAGGTAACGCTACGTACTGATCTGCATTGGAACCAAAGGTTGAATCCGCAGTCCACCCCGGTGCCACACCTATTACCGGCGTTTCACTCATCAGCTTCGCATCACGCATGGAATCATCTTCCGTGAAAACCTCTGCATCAATCAGTCCTTCTGCATAACACTGTTGCATCCACTTTACGCCTTCTTTGTATTCCTCCGATGTTGGGATATAAATCGGCTGCCCATCTCTCACCATCATAGAATAGGTGCCATCTGCTCCGATTGTCGTTCCAAACGGCAGGCAAAAAAACATTACTGTATCCGCATAACCGCGTCCAAATGGTATCTCATCACTTGGATCACCATTTCCATTCGCATCCTGTTCCTTAAAAGCTCTTAAAACATCTACAAACTCTTCATAAGTTGTTGGCATAGAAAGTCCTAAGTTGTCCAACCACGTCTGATTAATAAACATCTGGTTTGCCACCGTAGGTCTACATGGTTTCTTCGCTGGCAAACCATAAATATGGCCGTCTGCCGAAGTTGCCAATGCTTTCATTGTAGGATCTGACTCAAGAATGCTCTTAAAGTTCGGCATATACTCATCAATATACTCATCAAGTGCAATAAAGGAACCTGTATTGGTCAAAATATCTGATTCTGAGAAACAGATGGAACCCATAAATGCATCCGGTAAATCGCCACCTGCTAAAAGTACCGCTTTCTTATCTCCCCAGTCTGCATTTAAAATTGTATTCCACTTAACCTCAATCCCTGTTTCTGTCGCGGCCTCATCCGGAAATCCCAAATGATATTCTTCTCCCCAGTCTGCCCAGCGAACCGTAGCTACCTCAAATACATTTTCTGCTTCGCTTTCTGTTGCATCCTCACTTGTCACTGCACCCTCGCCAGTCGCCTTGCTGCCACATCCGGTTACTCCTAACGCTCCGACGACCATAGTCATTGCCAACAGCATGCTCACCTTTTTCTTAAACATATTCTTCTCCTCATTTCTTTTTATTTATTCCTTCACTGCCCCTATCATAACACCCTGATTAAAATATTTCTGCAAAAATGGGTATAAACACATAATAGGCAGTGTTGAAACCACAATCGACGCATATTTCATCATGTCAGAGAGCTGACGCAACTCCTGCGCCATCGTTCCTGTTGCAGCCCCCAACAATGACTGATTGGTAATTAAAATTCTTCTAAGTAATAATTGCAACGGCTGTAACGATTCATCACTGATATAAATCAACGCATTAAACCAGGAATTCCACAATCCAACTGCCGTCCATAAACCGATTACCGCAAGCACAGCTTTTGACAAAGGCAAGGCAAACTGGAAAAAGTAACGTATCGTTCCGCAGCCATCAATCTGTGCCGCCTCCCACAAGGATTCCGGGAGCGAATTTTTAAAAAATGTCCTTGCAACGATAATATTATAAGTCGATACGGAAAACGGAAGAACCATCACCCAAAAGGTATCCAATAATCCAAAGCTTTTGACGACAAAGTATGTTGGTATTAACCCGCCGCTTACAAACATTGGAATCATATAGAAAAGATTAATCCATTTTTTTCCCACCAAATCGTCTCTTGACATCGCATAGCCAGCGGGAATATTTACACCAAGTGCAATCAAGGTGCCAACAATCGTATAGGCAATAGTGTTTCTATAACTCGTCCATATCTGTTCCTGTGCAAAAAGCGCCTGATAACCTGATATATCCCATTTTTTCGGCCAAAGCCATACCTCGCCGTTTGCAACATCCGCCGGATTGCTAAAAGATGCAATAATTACAAACCAAAGCGGATACAGTACCAATACGATCATTACAATAGCAATAATGTAAAAAATGATATTTACAATCCTATCTTGCGATTTCACTCTCTTTTTTCGCATAAAGTTCCCCTCCTAAAACAAACTGGTTTGTGTCGTCTTTTTCGCTATAAAGTTAATCAGCAGCAATACAACCACATTTACAACTGTATTAAACAACCCAATTGCAGTGGACAAACTATATTGGCAACTCTGCAATCCAATTTTATATACATAGGTGGAAATTATCTCGCTCGAAAGGATATTCTGTGTGTTTTGCAATAAATATACCTTTTCAAAACCAATTCCCAGAATGCTTCCGGCACGCAAAACCAGTAATACCATGGCTGTTGGCATAATCAGCGGCAAATCAATATGCCTGATTTTCTGCAGTGTACTTGCTCCATCAATGGTCGCTGCCTCATAGTAAGTAGGATCTATACTCGACAATGCTGCCAGATAAATAATACTGTCCCAACCAAGATGCTGCCAAATATCACTCCATACATACACGTGTTTAAAAGCATCCGCATCTGCCATTAAATTCGGCACTTCTACCCCCAATACGCCAAATATATTTGCCAGCAATCCGCTGCTCGGCGATAAAAAAATCAGTATCAACCCACACATAACCATCGTTGATATAAAATGCGGAAGATATGTAACCACTTGAAATACCTTTTTGAACATTCTTGTCTTCATCTGATTACACATCAATGCCAAGGCAATCGGCAACGGGAAGCCCACCAGAATTCCATACAGACTAAGCACTAATGTATTTTTCATCGTTACGGGAAATTGATAGGAACGAAAAAACTGTAAAAAATTATCAAATCCCACCCAGGGACTATCAATGATTCCCAAAGCCGGAGAATAATCCTTAAATGCTATAATCACTCCACCTAACGGAAGATAAGAAAAACAAAAAAGCAATATTGCCGAAGGTAATAGTAAAAGGTATAAAGGCATGCTTTTTTTCATTGTTGTTGCTCCTTTCGGTTAATCTCTTTGTACAGGAACATCATAGCCTTTTTTAGAAGCCATCAATAGTACTATCCGGTCTTTGGTCTAGCACATTTTCGTCTATTCACTCCAAAAGAAAAAAACGTTGAATCCTTATATTCTCAACGTTTTTTCGTTTAGCTCTAGCACTTTTTCGATTTATTTATTGCACTATCCGGTTATAATTTTTTATTTTCTGGAATTCTTTTCCTCTGTATTTTATAATATACATATCGAAATCTACGGAGATATCAATTTATGCAAAGACAAAAAGTAACCCGGCATTCCTATTCTATTGTTGACAATATGAAGGTCATTGTCCTTCTGTCAATCCCGATTATTATTATAAATATTATCCTCAGTTCTATCTCTCTTATTAATATTCGTCGACAGAACTTTGAGTTAATTCACGATTCCGTCACTCTTTATCAAAGCGAAACCTCTGCAAAACTCAATTCCGTCGAGCATTTTATCGAATGGGCCATTGTAAACGATCCTCTTTTTACAGAGCTTGAGACCGCAGACACTCCCTATGAACGCGCCAAAGCAATGAATGCGATACGTGCACGGGTGGCTGACAGTCAATATGCAACCGGCAAAGAATACCACTATTTTGCCTACCTGAATCAAGAAGATATCTTTTTTAATGCCTCTGATATGCTATTTTCTTACACTGATTATTGCAATATCAAAAATTTTATGATTGATAACGCAGGCAAAGAAGCTTCCATAAAAAATAATTTTGTCTGGCAATTTATAAAGCTTGGTGATTTGAATTTTCTATATTACATGATTACATACAACAATCGCACTTTCGGTGCATTTGTGGATGTAGCAGATTTAACAGCTCCCCTGGCAAACATCAACCTCGGCAAAGAAGGAGGCTTTAGTGTCTGCAACCCGGATTATGAAGTTATTTATTCTTTTCCCTCTTCTTATATTGCCCAAAATACCGGTGAAAGTTCCTTTTTCCATAACCTGCATACGTTTACGGGAGAAGAATATTCCTTACCATACAGTATTGTGCTATATTCCGATAATTTTAACAGCTATGGAAAACTATTCCTTTTCCAGTTATTCGTTATCCTGACCGGGCTCAGCCTCTGTGTCATTCTCTCTGCTTTTATGATTCATATGTACAAGAGAGTCATTCAACCAATTCAGACATTTTCAGACAGTCTGGCAAGCATTAACGAACAGGAGGATATCATTGACTTACAAAGCAATAATATCCGGGAACTTGAACAAGCAAGCTTACAATTTAAAAACCTAATTCGGGAAATAAAAAAATGAAAAATTAATGTATATGAAAATGAACTCGAAAAGAAACGTTTTCAGATTACATTTCTGCAAAATCAGATACGCCCGCATTTTTATCTGAATTGCCTTACCACGATAAGTAGTATGGCACAACTTGGGAACTACAAAGACATTGAATCTATGGTACTTTTTACCTCACGATATTTAAGGTATCTGTTCCAAACTGATCGTGAATTAACCTGCATTGAATATGAGCTTTCACATATTCAGGCATACCTTGATATTCAAGCCTTACGTTTTGGCTCCATTTTCACCTATGAATGCTCTATTGCAGAATCTGACAAACGAGCTTTGATTCCGCCCCTGTTATTGATTACTTTTGTTGAAAACTCATTAAAACACAGTTGCACAACTGACCGCGCGCTTCATCTTATGCTTTCTGTTTCCAGGGTATCAAAAGAAAGCCTGTGCTTTCTAAAAATCGATATTATTGATTCCGGTCAGGGCTTCCCAGAGGAAATTCTTGAAAAACTTGCACGCAATGAAGTGATTAATTCGGATGAACAAATGCACATTGGTATCACAAATAGTATTGCTCGGCTTGCACTCCTCTATGGAACAAACCAGGAAATTCACTTTTTTAATGAGCCACATGGTGGTGCGCACGTGCAGTTACTGATTCCTTATCAAATCAAGGAGAATGAAAATGAATGTATTAATTGTAGATGATGACCGTTTTGTCGTTGCTTCTCTGACAAAAGGATTGAACTGGAATAAACTTGGATTTACGAATATCTATACTGCCTATAATATTATAGATGCCAAAACAATCATTACGGAAAATTCAGTTGATCTTTTACTTAGCGATATTGATATGCCGCTCGGTAGTGGATTAGAATTATTATCGTGGATTCGCGATAATCACAATGATATGCCGGTCATTTTTTTAACCAATTATGCGGATTTTTACTATGCCCAAAAAGCACTTGCATTAAAGAGCTTTCACTACTTTTTAAAACCAATTGAATATGACAAACTCACAAAAATTATACAAGATGCCACTCTTTTTCTTACACAGCACAATATTCAATCCCAAAAGAACTGCGAAAACTTCTGGCATTCCTATCTCCAAGAAGAGATTCCAAATACCGCAAACAGCTTACAAATGTACTTCCACGATATGCAGTTGCCTTACCACACAACAGATATCTTTGTTCCCATATTGTTTGTAATATTTCCCTATTACCTGACAGCCGACAATCGCCTGTGTAGCCGATTTACGAATCAGACATCACAGAATAATTACCTCTCAACAACTTTTGAGGCTATTTTTGTTGATATCCTTACTCCTTCGGATGTCTTTTTAGAATACAACACTGCCAGCAACTATTATCTTGCTATTCTTCGGGTAGATTCCACCGAAATTTCGCCATTCCTTTCCATGAATTGCGAGCGATTTATCAAAACAGTTTCCTCTCAAATGCAATGTAACTTAAACTGTTTTATAGGAGTCCCCTCACAACTTGCAAGCTTTCTTACAAATTTTAAAGCATTGCGTAGCATGATGACAAATTGTCTTGATTACGAATGTCAAACGCTGTTTTTATCAAATTATCAACCGCCAACCGGCTCATTTCCGGCATGTAACACCGCCATACTTGAACTTTACCTTGAAAACAATCAGTTTCACACTTTTTTGGATTATTGTCATGAATATTTGCAAAGCTTGTCTGTCACAAACAAACTCCATGCCGTATCCATGAACAATTTCCAGATTGATGTTGCTCAAACACTATATGTATTTCTACGCAATAAAGGTATCCTGGCAAATAAGCTTTTTCACGGTGATGACTATCATGCCTTATCTTATCATGCGAAAAATTCCATCTCTGATATGGAGCTATATCTGAGATACATTATTCGCCTGACACAGGAGCATCTGGAAGCAACTGCTTCCAGTCCTTCCATTGCTAAGTCTATTCAGGACTATGTGGATCAACATTATTCCGAAGACATCAGTCGCAGCAGCCTTACAGATATTTTTTATCTGGACTCTGATTATGCCTCTAAATTATTTAAAAAAGAAACAGGAATCTCCTTTAAAAATTATATTATTCACAGACGAATAGAGGCAGCAAAAGAGCTCCTTAGTACCACTAATCTGCCTATTAATACGATTTCTGACAATGTCGGGTATGCAAACTACTCCTACTTCACACGTCTTTTTAAAAAAGTAACGAACATGACCCCGATTGAATATCGGAATAAAATGCAGCATCTGTCTGCATCTCCAAGAGAGTTTTAAAGAAACAGTGCGCTTCCCGCCTCATAATCCATTTCATTACACGCATTTTTTGCCTGCTCCAGCAATTCCAGTTCTTCTGTCGTCAGCGAAGCATGCTCTAACGCAGCAATACATTCTTCGATTTCGCCGAGCTCATAGTTGTCAAAGCCGGTCTTCAAGCGGGCAAACAGCTCTTCTTTGTCTGTCTCACCCGCCTGGCTGGATTCATATACAGTCGGAATATTCGCAATATCCTCCCTTGCCTGGCTTATCGCTTCCTCAAGCTCCTTCTGCAAATCTGCCATATGTTCTTCAATAAAGCTTATATTCTGTGTCTTTGCCGCCATCTCCATAATTTCGGCACGCTCACTTAAAGAAACCTTTCCAATCTGCCTGCTTGCTCCTTTAATACCATGCACCTTAATACGAAACAGTTCCAAATCATCTTTTGCATAGTGCGACAGTTTTTCTGCCAATGGCTCCACTTCATAAATAAATGTTTCAAGTGTCCGCCGATTTGCCTTACCTCTGCTCCTGCTATCCAAAAAGCCCCCAGCCCCTTCTTCAAAAGACGGGTCATAACGATAAGCATGCGGCATATGCTGTTCAATTATTTTCTGCAATGCCAGAATTTCAATCGGCTTCGGCAAAAAATCCATAAACCCCTTTTGCAGATATTCATTGCGTAACTCATCTGAAAGATTTGCCGTCATCATGATAAGGGGCGTATTTGAGAACTTGCGAATCTCAAACGCAGCCTCATCTCCCATCATCTCCGGCATCATCTGATCGAGAAAAATCAACTGATATTCTTCGGTCTTTGCCATCTCTACTGCCTTTTTTCCATCTTCTGCAACCACCACTTCAAACTTCCACGGCTGCACCAGTTCTCTGAAAATCTCCTGATTGATACGCATGTCATCCGCCAAAAGCACCTTCGCCTTCGGATAGGTAAATGCAGGACGCACGTTATGATGAAACGCTGTTGTCTGCCGCAATATGGTGTCTTTGTCCAGTGTAAATTCCGGACATACTTCTTCTCCTGTATATTCCTGATAAAAAGAAGCTGTAACCGTAGAACCGGATACGCCATCGCTCACCGCGGAAACGCTGCCGCCCATTCGTTCTGCAAGCTGCTTTACAATGCACAAACCTAATCCGGCGCTCCGCGCCATTCTTCCATCGGCAAAAGATACATACTCGTCAAAAGCCTGCTCCAGTTGTTTCTCGCTCATTCCTGCACCGGTATCCTTTACGCTACAGGTAATGTAGGCACGCCTTGCCTCCGGCTGCATCCTACAGGTAATCTCACAGTCAATCCTACCTTCCTTCGTATACTTTGCGGCATTCGCAAGCAGATTTTGGATAATTTCACGTACACGCATCTCGTCTCCAACCAACTGCCTCGGATGCTCACCCTTCACATGGAGGCTGAATTGTATCGGCTTTGACTGTAGATTGATAACACTCATATGCGCCAGTTCTTCAAGAATACTGTCCAGATTATATACTTGTCTTGCAAGTATGAATTTCCCCGATTCTAACTTCGAATAATCCAAAATCGCATCTACCTGTGTCAGCAAGGTCTCGCCAGCACTTTTGATATGAAGAATCAATGCGCGATTTTTCGATGAAATTTCTCTTTTTGCTGCAAGGATATCACCGATTCCGATAATTGCCTGAAGAGGGCTGCGTAAATCATGGCTCATCGTAGCAAGGAAACGGCTCTTTGACACAGTTTTATCCTCCGCTGCCTCTCTAAGTGACGCCATCATTCTCGTCTCGTTTTTCTGTTCCGTAATATCTATAACAGAAAGATTATATCCCTTTAGCCGCTCATTGTAATAGACAGCATTTATCTGGCATTTGTAATAACGTCCACGATATTCAAACATCCTCGGTCGATCCATGTTTCTCGTCATTTCCTTGATGTCATCTACACGTTCTCCGGATTTACTCTTTCTTCTAGGTACATCAAGCACATCCGCAAACAACTGCCTTGCTGCCATATTTGCTCCGAGATAATAATAGTCCGCATCAAACGAAACGATTGCAATATCAGCGGTATCATACTGCTGCTCCTGCAATATAGACAGCGTATTCATAAGCTGGTCTGTATCCAGCAGATAATAAATAAAGATGCAGGTGCACGCAAGCGACGCCGGCATCCATATCTCTGAAGTCACAACGTGCAGTTTCACCAGAAAAAGTGACACTGCCGGTACGACAAATGCCAAATAGATAATATTGGCAACATGATGCTCTCTTTTACTGAATGAGTATCTGATATATGCATAAGTTGCCAGGCCGGCAATCAGTATCAAATACCAAAGAATAAAGAAGAGAATACCCTTTCCATCACCGCTCCCTGTTCCATGCTGAAAAAGTACTATGCCGTCCATGCCAAGCAATATCGCAAAGAGCAGATACTCAACAAATCCCGGGAGCTTTATGTGAAGAAAATCTAACGCATAAAACAACAGTAAATGCAGCATCTGTATCAGCAACAAATCCTTCAGACATGCAAAAACCTCTGCCGCCTCCATAAACGTAGCAACAATTTCATAGAAATTATACGTGGCAATCAATCCCAGAACCAGCGGTAAAAGTCTATGCGTACCTGAATGCGTACCTGTTATAATGTATTTTTGCAGTACACACAGGGTTATGCAAAGGCATCCCCCTTGAAATAACAACATCATTCTATCTCACTCCGTCCGGTCAGAATTCTCTTGATTTCTGACTTAATATAGACCGGTTTATAGGGACGCACAATATAACCTGCCGCATTGATGTTGCGGCACATCATTACCGTCTCTCTGTCACAGAGTGCAGTAACAAAAAGAATCGGTACCTCCCAGTTTGTCATCTCCTGAATTCTTCTTGCAGCCTCAATTCCGTTCATCTCCGGCATATCAATATCCATAAGGATTAAATCAGGTCGCGGATTCTTCTCCAAATAGAGCAGTGCCTGCTTTCCTGATTTTACCAGTGTCACATCATAGAGATGCTCTAAGATGCCTCGCAGCATCTGCAAATTCGTCTTCATATCATCCACTGCCAAAATATGATATCTCTTGAGCGGTTTAATCATCTCATTACGTTCCCGCTCCGCTTCCTCCGTAAGCTGCTCTGTTCCTTCCGGCACCATTAACGTTATGTCAAAATTCTCAGCCCGCGCCAAATCTAACAGTGTTCCATCCATAAGACGCACAATCGGTCTTAAATTATGCATACCGGAGTTTTCATAAATGATTCCGACACGTCCATCTGACAATACGACTTCCGTCCCCTTGGGATACAGCGGAACATATTTTAGCAAGGTGTTGACGACCGTACGGTCAAACATGATGCCACATCCACCCATCAGGTATTCACTCGCCTCATACGGCGAATACGGTTTCTTATATGGGCGCTTGGAAATCAGGGCATCGTATACATCTGCCACATGCAATATCTTTGTAAAAAGTGTCTGCTCCGATCCGTATAAGCCCTGCGGATATCCACTTCCGTCAACATTCTCATGATGGAAAAGAACCGCTGTCTTAATGTGCGCGGATAAATCCCAACGCTCGCTGATATACTCATATGACAACGTCGCATGAGACTTCATAATCTGATATTCTTCCTGTGTCAATCTGCCCGGCTTATTCAATATCTCATTCGGAATCTGCAGCTTTCCTAAATCATGCAAAAGAGCCGCTGTCACAAGATTTGTGAGGTCCTCCTCATTCATCTCCATACCCATTCCAATCGCGCAACAGAAAACTGCAACATTCACGGAATGCGCATATGTATAATCATCATATGTACGGAGATCTGCCAAATCTAAAGACATCGCACCCCTATCCAGAATTTCTTCCACTATCCTCTTTGCAATATCCTGACATCCGTCAATATTTCCCTCCCTGACGCACGCCAGTCCGGACGCTCTGAGCTGTGGAGAAATTGCAGGTTCAATCTCAATGCCTTTCGATAATTCATCTTCTATATAGATTCCGTCAAATCCATAATCATTTAGTTTTTCAATATAATACGCGGTAAGTTCACAGTTGCTTCCAACCAATGTTCTACCGAACGAATCGTAAAGGTCGTACGCCAATACCATTCCCGGTCTGGCATCTTTCAATGATACATATCTCATAGAAATCCTCCCATACTTCAAATTTACCAAGTTAAAGGTTGGAAGTCAATAAAACTTTCGACACAGTTTTACATTTGTTGCTTGACTTTTTTTCACATAAAATGCTATACTTGCAATCGTGCCAAAAAGGCGAGAAGCTTCTGGCACACAAAATAAATATTGAGAAATGCATACGACACAAGTGGTGCGCGGCACGTAAATCTGATCACGGAACATTTATTTTTTCTATGACCAGTCCTGCCCCTCCGCTTGTGTTTTTTTGTGCAGAAAAGGAGTGTAATGTTATGCCAAAAAATCAATTTCAGAGAATGGTCTTCGCCTTTCTCACCGTAGTAATCACCGTACATGCTTATGTATTCTACAGTCTGTATGTCGTAAATGGAAGCGCCTTAATGAGCGTCAACAATGCCACCGGTGTATTGGAAGCAATTCGTCTTCAGGGCGGCGTGTACATGTGTGGACGTATGTGTCCAATCTGGATGGTAGTCCTTGTAGAGTTCTGCCTTGCTTACCTGTTAGAGAATGTTATGGGAAGTCCGCTTTCCTTCAAGCTTGCATCTAAAGTATTCGACCCGCGCAAAGATCATCCGATGCTGTTCGAGACAGCCATCATCTGTGCCACCGTTGGTCTGATGTGCCCTGCAATGAGTTTCATCGCTTCATTCCTGTATTACCCATATTATGCAGGTTTCAACCTCTTCACACTGCTTGCAAACTGGCTAAAGCTCGTATGCTTCAACTTCCCGTTTGCATTCTTTTCACAGTTGTTCTTTATCCAACCGCTTGTCCGGACGTTATTCAAGCTTATCTTTGTCAGAAACAGTAAAAGTGACGAGAAGCTTCCCGTAGAAGCCTAAGAAAAAATGCAATCGAAAAGAGGGAGCAACTTGCCCCCTCTTTCTCATACAATACTTTTTACTCTACAGAAAGTACCTTATAATCCTGTGCCTCTACCGTCTGTTTTAATACGTCATCCGCAAGCTCGGCATTCAACGTAACAATTGCGGTTCCATTCTCATGGCTTACCGCAGCCTCTGTCACCTCAGGAAGTTCCTCTAAGCACTTCTTCACTCTTGCCTCGCAGTGTCCACACATCATACCTTCGATTTTCATGGTCTTTGTCATTGTTTTCGTCTCCTTTTTTTCATCATTATTTATATCGCATCGCAGTCTTTTATCTCTGCTTGCATCATACACTTTTAGCAGATTCAGACGCAGGGCATTTGTCACCACGCAGAAGCTGGATAAGCTCATCGCCGCAGCTCCGAACATCGGATTTAACTGCCAGCCGAATATCGGAATCCATACGCCTGCTGCCAGCGGAATCCCAATAATGTTATAAATAAATGCCCAGAATAAGTTTTCATGAATATTCTTAAGCGTCGCACGGCTTAAGCGAATTGCCGCAGGCACGTCGGAAAGACGGCTCTTCATCAACACGACATCCGCCGCATCAATCGCGATATCCGTTCCCGCACCGATTGCGATTCCGATATCTGCCCTGGTAAGTGCCGGTGCATCGTTGATGCCGTCACCGACCATCGCCACCTTGCCTTTTTTCTGAAGTTCACGGATGACGCGTTCTTTTCCGTCCGGAAGCACTCCGGCAATCACTTCGTCCACACCCGAAAGTTTTCCAATCGCACGTGCCGTGCGCTCGTTATCTCCGGTCAGCATAACCACATGAATGCCCATATTCTGAAGTTCTTTTACCGCCTGCGGACTATCCTCCTTGATAACATCCGCCACTGCAATAATTCCAAGCAGCTCTCCGTCTTTTGCAAAAAAAAGTGGGGTCTTTCCTTCCTCTGCCAGACTTTCCGCGCGTTGTCTCATCTGCTCCGGCACAGTAGCCTTTTTGCTGATAAATTCCAAATTTCCGCCATAAAGTGTCGCGCCCTCGTAAGTCGCGGTAAGTCCATTGCCCGGAAGAGCAGCAAAGTCCGTCACGTCTTCCGGCACGCTCACAGATAATGGCACGCTCTCTTCTCCCGCCGCTGCCTCCTGCGAGATTGTTGCATCAACGCGCACCTGCTCCTTGCGCTTTTGCATCGCATATTCCAAAACCGCTTTCGCAAGCGGATGCTCGCTCTTCCTCTCTAACGCCTCCGCATAGAAAAGCAGCTCCTGCTCGCTATGACCATCGGACGGCAGCATATCCGTCACCTTCGGTTCTCCCTGTGTAATCGTACCGGTCTTGTCAAGTGCCACTATCTGCATCTTTCCGGTCTCCTCTAAGGATACCGCCGTCTTAAACATAATACCATGCTTTGCTCCCATGCCGTTTGCGACCATAATTGCAACCGGAGTCGCAAGCCCAAGCGCACACGGACAACTGATAACCAGAACAGAGATTCCTCTGGCAAGTGCAAATCCAATCGTTTCCCCTGCGAATAGCCACACAAAGGTTGTAATAACCGCAATCGCAATGACCACCGGGACGAACACACCGGATACCTTGTCTGCCACCTTTGCAATCGGCGCTTTCGTCGCCGCTGCATCACTTACCATCTGTATAATCTGGGAAAGCGTCGTATCCTCGCCGACTCTCGTCGCCTCACATTTCAAATAACCCGACTGATTCACCGTCGCCGCCGACACTTCATCACCTACGTTTTTATCCACCGGAATGCTCTCCCCGGTTAGAGCAGCCTCATTAATTGCGCTGTTTCCCTCTACGACAACGCCGTCCACCGGGATATTCTCACCCGGGCGCACCACAAAGACATCGCCCTTTTTCACCTGCACTGCGGGAACCTCCTGCTCTTTTCCATCAACAAGCAGCGTAGCAGTCTTTGGCGCAAGCTCCATCAGGCTTTTCAACGCGTCTGTCGTCTTACCCTTCGAGCGCGCCTCAAGCATCTTGCCCACTGTAATCAGTGTCAGAATCATCGCGGCAGATTCAAAATAGAACTCATGCATATAGGACATGACACCCGCCATATCCCCGCGCACCTGTGCATCGGTCATCGCAAAAAGCGCATAGGTGCTGTATCCAAAGGAAGCTCCCGCTCCAAGTGCCACCAGCGTATCCATATTCGGTGCGCCATGGAGAAGGCTCTTAAATCCGCTGACAAAAAACTTCTGGTTGATAACCATGATGATGATGGTAAGAAGCATCTGCAAAAGTCCCATCGCCACATGATTCTCCGCGAAGAATGGCGGAAGCGGCCACCCCCACATCATGTGCCCCATGGAAATGTACATGAGCACAACAAGAAATCCAAGTGATGATATCAACCTCTTTTTTAAAAGCGGTGTCTCCCGGTCAACCAACATATCGGCAGTTCCCGCCATTATGTCTGCACCCGCGGCATGCTCACCTGCTGCGCCGCGCTGTGACGCGCCTTTTTTTGACGCACCGTATCCGGCATCCTCGACTGCTTTTATAATTGCTTCGGCGTCTGCCGTTCCCTCAACGCCCATCGAATTTGTCAATAAGCTGACAGAACAGGATTCCACTCCCGGAACCTTTGCAACTGCCTTCTCCACACGGGCGCTGCAGGCAGCACAGCTCATTCCTGTCACTGTGTATTGTTCCATACCTCTATCAATCCTTTCCATGAATGCATCCTATCACACTACTTCATCAGCTTCTGTAACGTAGTCACCAACTCGTCCACCGTCTCCTCCTTGCCCGCAAGGATATCCTGCGTCACGCAGGTCTTGATGTGATTGGCGAGCAATACCTTATTGAAGCTGTTAAGCGCCGCACTCACCGCCGCTACCTGCGTCAGAATATCCGTACAGTAAGCATCATTCTCCACCATGCCCTTAATGCCCCGCACCTGTCCTTCAATGCGATTCAGCCGATGAATCAAATCCTTGTATTCTTTTTCAGAACGCTCCTTTGTCTTGTGACAGCAGCACTCTTTTTCTTCACTCATATGCTAACCAACCTTTCCCTTTAAAATACAAGATTCGTTTCTATATATTTTCATTCTTATACTTTATCCTCTTATTGTGCATTATATACCCCACAGGGGTATGTGTCAATGAAGAACAAAAGTGTGCTTCGCACACTCTCGCGACCAATACTTTTATCAGCACAGCTTTTGTTCCGCGCCATGTATGGCGCTGCGCGACAGCTGCGCATCTATGCACGCAGTGCTTTTATGCAATAGGACGCAATTTCCTAT
>JALEKJ010000069.1 GCA_022771695.1 Roseburia sp.
ATGAGTCTGTGAAAGTTTTTCTGTAAATAAAGATTTATGGGGTCTTCTATGATAAAATTTAAAATCATAGGAGGCCTTTTATTATGGCAAGAGAAAAGAAACCCGTACACAAAGTACAACTGACCGAAGGTAAACGTAACATCATTCAGATGCTTCTACAGGAGTATGACATCGAATCTGCCCAAGATATCCAGGATGCACTTAAGGATCTTCTTGGCGGAACAATCAAAGAAATGATGGAAGCTGAAATGGATGACCATCTGGGCTACTCAAAATCAGAACGCTCGGACAGTGATGATTATCGCAATGGTTACAAAACCAAGCATGTGAACAGTAGTTATGGAAGCATGGAAATTCAAGTTCCGCAGGACAGAAACTCTACCTTTGAACCTCAAGTTGTAAAGAAGCGTCAGAAAGATATTTCCGATATCGACCAGAAGATTATCTCTATGTACGCTAAAGGCATGACGACTCGGCAGATTTCCGAGACACTAGAGGATATCTATGGGTTTGAAGCATCAGAGGGCTTTATTTCGGATGTAACAGATAAAATCATGCCTCAGATTGAAGACTGGCAAAATCGGCCTCTTTCCGAGGTCTATCCAGTGCTGTATATAGATGCCATTCACTATTCTGTACGAGACAATGGAATCATTCGAAAGCTTGCTGCTTATGTTATCTTAGGAATAAATAATGATGGTTACAAAGAAGTACTAACTATCGAAGTCGGTGAAAATGAAAGTTCGAAATACTGGCTTTCTGTTTTGAACGGTTTGAAGAATCGCGGCGTAAAAGATATCTTAATTATCTGCGCGGATGGATTGACCGGTATCAAAGAAGCTATATCCACAGCATACCCTAACACGGAATATCAGCGTTGCATTGTTCATCAAGTACGAAACACGATGAAATACGTGTCAGAAAAAGATAGAAAGCCGTTCTGCGCTGACCTCAAGACCATTTATCATGCTCCGACCGAAGAAAAAGCGTTGGATGCACTGGAGCGTGTAACTGAAAAATGGAGTGAGAAATATCCCAACTCCATGAAAAGCTGGAAACAAAACTGGGACGCCATCTCGCCAATTTTTAAATTTTCTGCTGATGTACGCAAAGTCATTTACACGACAAATGCTATCGAAAGTCTGAATGCGACCTACCGTAAGCTGAACCGCCAGAGAAGCGTGTTCCCAAGTGACACAGCTCTGTTGAAAGCCCTCTATTTATCTACCTTTGAGGCTACGAAAAAATGGACTATGCCGCTCAGAAACTGGGGACAAGTCTATGGTGAGCTCAGCATCATGTATGAGGGACGGTTGCCGGAATAATCCTACGCTTCATACGAATTTTTGACAGGCGGGTACTTCGCCTGCTCTTGACATGCGCCAGCATGGACTGTTATATATAAAACAAGGGCTGAGAGCTCGCATAGGAGCTTCCAGCCCAATCATTATCATAGAAGATTAGCATTTACAGACTTTTCTTCACACACTC
>JALEKJ010000031.1 GCA_022771695.1 Roseburia sp.
TTAAAAAGTAGTTAGACCGAAACTGCAGATAGTAATCGATTTGTCAATAGGTATTAAATAGACGGGTCGCATTTACTTTTGCATAACAAGTAGCCAGCCGTCTGTTAATCATGCAAACAAATATATACCTGCTATCTGGAATGCCTTAATTATAGCATAATATTTGAATTTGAACATCCATTATTAGGGCTTTATTTGACTTCAAAATAGGATTTTGATTATCAGACGTATTTTCGGTTGGGTTTTAGTTTTTCATTCAAGGAATTATTGACATTTGAAACAAATTATAATACTATTAGAACAGAAAACGAACATAAGTTCGCAATGCGAACCGGTTCGCATGGAGGAAGAAGAATGGCAAGAGAAGATAAGCAGGATAAGTTGAAAGCGTTAGACGCCGCGATTTCACAGATTGAGAAGCAGTATGGTAAGGGAGCTGTTATGAAGCTTGGTGACAGCTCTGCACAAATGAATGTCGAGGCAGTTCCGACAGGTTCTTTAAGCCTTGATTTAGCGCTTGGTATTGGTGGACTTCCGAAGGGAAGAATCATCGAGATATATGGACCGGAGTCCAGTGGTAAAACGACGGTTGCTTTGCACGCAGTAGCGGAGGTGCAGAAACGTGGCGGTATTGCCGGTTTTATCGATGCAGAGCATGCATTAGACCCGGTTTATGCGAAGAATATCGGTGTGGATATTGACAACTTATATATTTCACAGCCGGATTGCGGAGAGCAGGCACTTGAAATTGCAGAGACGATGGTACGCTCCGGTGCGATTGATATTGTAATTGTCGATTCCGTCGCAGCATTGGTTCCGAAGGCAGAGATTGACGGAGAGATGGGAGATTCCCATGTAGGTCTGCAGGCGCGTTTGATGAGCCAGGCGCTGCGTAAGCTGACATCCATCGTGAGCAAGTCGAACTGTATTGTTATCTTCATCAATCAGCTTCGTGAGAAGATTGGTGTTATGTTTGGCAATCCTGAGACGACGACCGGTGGACGTGCATTGAAATTCTACTCATCCGTTCGTCTTGATGTCAGAAGAGTGGAAGCATTAAAGCAAGGCGGTGAGGTTGTCGGTAACCATACGCGAGTGAAGATTGTTAAGAATAAGGTGGCACCTCCATTTAAGGAAGCAGAGTTTGATATCATGTTTGGACAGGGTATCTCTAAAGAAGGCGATATCTTAGATTTGGCAGCGAATCTTGGCATTATCAATAAGTCCGGCGCATGGTATGCATATAATGGTGAGAAGATTGGACAGGGACGCGAGAATGCAAAGAACTATCTGAAAGAGAATCCATTAATCTGTGAGGAAGTTGAGGCAAAAGTACGTGCGAAATATAGTATTGATGACGCAGCGGCGGAGGAAGCGGGCGCTAAAGAGGAAGACGAGCGTCTGGCAGATGAGTAATGGATAAGCAGAACACGAAGTTTACAGACAGGATTGGGCAGAGATGTCCAATCCTGTTCTTCAAATTATAAGAAGTACCTTATGAATCTGCGATAAGACAGAAGACTGTAAGGAGAGGAGAAAGAGGTTGATGCGGGAGATACAGGTGGTTGCTGTTATGCCGCGGGAAAAGGGGCGCATGTATGTACGATTTGAGGATGGCGTGGAGGTCGAACTATACCGCGGTGAATTGCATAAGCTTTCGAGGCAGGAATTGGGGATGCTTTTAAAAGAGGGCGGATATGTACCGATGGCGCTCTATCAGAAAGTATTGAAAGAAATTCTGGGTATCCGTGTGAAGAAGCGTGCATTATTTCTTCTCGAGAGGATGGATCGTACGGAGCAACAGTTATACGAGAAGCTGCGACAGAGCAGTTATCCGGAAGTCTGTATTGAGGAGGCGGTAGCTTATGTGAAGCAGTATCATTACATTGATGACTTAAAGTATGCCAAGACATATGTACGTTGCCAGCAGCAGAAGAAGAGTAGACAGCGCCTTCGCACGGATCTGATAAAAAAGGGGGTAGCACGTGAACTTATTGAGCAGGCATTGGAGGAAGAGTTCGCATCGGATGAGCGGGAGAAAATCAAAGAACTCTTAGAGAAGCGTCATTATGATTGCGCCTGCACTGACCGTAGGGAACAGCAGCGGATGTATCAGTTCCTAATGAGAAGAGGTTATAAGAATGGCGATATTCTTGCCGTGATGAGACAATAAGAAAAATTTGGTAATGTTTGTACAATATGTTGTATTGTTCCCGGACAAAAATGCAATATTATGCATATTGTACAGTAATCTACTTGACATAATTATGAAAATAGAATAAAATTTATATGTTGTAAATTATGACAGACAACGATACGTTTTTATGTTATATGTACAATGAAAATTTAATAAAGGAGGTGCTCCTGTGGAGACAGTGATTGCTGTTGTTGCAACTCTGGTCATTACTGCCATCGTGGTATACTTCATCACAACTGCTTACCATAAGAAAGTAACAGAAATGAAAGTTGGAAATGCAGAAGAGAAGGCACGCGAGATTATTGATGAGGCAGTAAAAACTGCAGAGACCAAGAAGCGCGAGGCAATGCTTGAGGCGAAGGAAGAGTCCATTCGTGTGAAGAACGACTTGGACAAGGAAGTCAAAGAACGCCGTGCTGAGATTCAGCGTAGCGAACGCCGCATTGTTCAGAAGGAAGAGAATCTGGACAGAAAGCTTGAAGCCATTGAAAAGCGTGAAGCCGGTTTTGCAGCGAAAGAGGAAGAAATCAACAAACAGAAAGCGCAGATTGCAAAGCTCAATGAAGAGCGATTACAGGAACTGGAAAGAATCTCCGGCTTAACCTCCGAACAGGCAAAGGAATATCTCTTAAAAACCGTTGAAGAAGATGTTAAACTTGATACTGCAAAATTAATCAAAGAAATGGAACACAAAGCAAAGGAAGAGGCGGATAAGAAGGCGAAAGAGTATGTGGTGACAGCCATTCAGAAATGTGCGGCAGACCACGTTGCTGAGACGACAATTTCCGTTGTACAGCTTCCGAATGATGAGATGAAGGGTAGAATCATTGGTCGTGAGGGAAGTAATATCCGTACGTTAGAGACCATGACAGGTGTTGATTTGATTATCGATGATACACCGGAAGCAGTTATTTTATCCGGATTCGACCCAATCAGACGTGAGGTTGCCCGCATTGCTTTGGAAAAATTGATTGTAGACGGACGTATCCATCCGGCTAGAATCGAAGAAATGGTGGAAAAGGCACAGAAAGAAGTCGAGACGATGATTCGTGAAGAAGGTGAAGCAGCGACCTTAGAGGTTGGTGTTCATGGAATTCATCCGGAACTCGTCCGCTTACTTGGTAGAATGAAATTCCGTACAAGCTACGGACAGAACGCGTTAAAGCATTCTATTGAGGTTGCTCAGTTATCCGGATTGTTGGCGGCTGAGATTGGTGTTGACGTTAGAACTGCAAAGAGAGCAGGTTTATTACATGATATCGGTAAGTCAGTAGACCATGATATGGAAGGCTCTCATATTCAGCTTGGTGTAGACTTGTGTAGAAAGTATAAGGAGTCTGCAATCGTTATCAACGCAGTAGAAGCGCATCATGGCGATGTAGAGCCAGAGTCATTAATCGCTTGTATTGTACAGGCTGCTGATACGATTAGTGCAGCAAGACCTGGTGCAAGAAGAGAGACATTAGAGACATATTCAAACAGATTAAAACAGTTAGAGGATATTTCAAACGGATTTAAGGGTGTAGAGAAGTCTTTTGCTATTCAGGCAGGTAGAGAGATTCGAGTTATGGTTGTTCCGGAACAGGTCAGCGATGCAGATATGGTATTGATGGCTCGTGATATTTCCAAGAAGATTGAAGCGGAAATGGAATACCCAGGACAAATTAAAGTAAATGTAATTCGTGAATCGAGAGTAACGGACTACGCAAAATAATAAGAGAGTTTAAATGAGAGAGTCTTGAAACATCATGTTTCAGGACTTTCTTTTTGGAGGATGATTTTATGGACAATCAGGTAAAGCGTATAAAGAGAGAGCTAATCCGAAGTGGTGCAATTCTTGATATTTATACAGATACGATGGAGCTTCCGGATGGGAAGACGGAAGAATGGGATTTTATCTCGCATAGAAAAGGAGCGGCTGCAGTTGTGCCGGTGCGAGAGGACGGTAAGATTTTGATGGTGAGACAGTATCGTAATGCGATTGAGCGGATGACACTTGAGATCCCGGCAGGTTCCAGAGATAGCGTGACCGAGGACACGAAAGTGTGTGCGGCACGTGAGCTTGAGGAAGAGACCGGCTATAAAAGCGATGATTTGTCCTTTTTAATTTCGCTTAAGACAACAGTGGCATTTTGCGATGAGTTTATCGATGTGTATCTTGCGAGAAATCTAAAGCCGGGCAAACAGCATTTGGACGAGGGTGAGTTTATTGATGTGGAAGCATATGAGATTGATGAACTCTGCGATATGATATATGCAGGAAAGCTTCAGGATGCCAAGACGGTTTCTTCACTTCTTGCATACAAAAATCTTTTGAATCAGAAATAGAAAATATGCATAGGATAAAAGAGAATCTATTTTGGAGTACCGTATGACAAAAGAACAGTGGGCAATCTTGGTGGCTTTTCTGATGGGGTGTGTGTTGACAAATCTCCTCGGAAAGGATCTCGTTACAACGTACGGAATCCTAAATGACTATTTCCTTGGTCAGTATTCTTATCATGCAATAGATGGTAATCGACTGCTTTCTCATATTATGTTTGAGAGGAGTAAGGCAGCGTTTACCATCTTTTTACTTGGACGCGTTATGTCGGGAAGACTTTTTTCACTCTTTGTAAAGAGCGTAGCTGCGGCAACGAGCGGGTTTTTGATTACGGTTGCTATTATTAATCTGGGAATGCGGGGAATACCAATCTGTATTTGTGGATTATTCCCCCAGTGGTTGTTTTACTTTGCCGTTCTGTTTTATTATGCGGATTGTAGAAAGGAGGCGACAATTAGCTGGAAGGGAAGCGGCCAAACCGGTGATATTTCCGGATATTTGTTACGCGGTGCGATTATGCTTTTGGGTATGGCACTAGGAATGGTTACGGAATGTTATGTCAATCCGATTTTACTTACTTATGTATTAAAAATATTTTGAAAAATTTTACATAAATATTACAAGATATGGTGCGTAAAAAATAAAAAAAACGATATGTTGTATTTGGTCGAAAACTGGCTGTTTTCTAGGGAAAAATAGCGATTGCTTTTCTATTTGGTTCTGATTATAATAAATAAAGTACCTCATTTTTGAGGTATATTTTTTACAGGAATATGATTTTACTTTGACGTAATTGCTCATATTTTATGTAAAGTATACGATAGAAAAGACAGTCGGGGCAGGGAAAAGTATGACACAGGATATACAGAATTTTATCCAATATCTACATAAGGAAAAACAGACTTCTGTTAACACGGAAGTTTCGTATGCGCGTGATTTAAAGAAGATGAATCAGTATCTTTCTGCGCAGGGGGTATCCAGTGTACAGGAAGTGACGGCAACTGTCCTGAATTCTTATATCTTATTTTTAGAAAAAGAGGGCAGGAAGCCTGCTACGATTTCGAGAAGTATTGCGTCCATGAAGGCGTTTTATCATTATCTGGGACAGGAGAAGAAGCTTATCAAAGACCCGTCGGAGCAGCTTAAGGCTCCGAAGATTGAAAAAAAACTGCCGGCGATTCTTTCCACGGACGAAGTGACCAGACTATTGGAACAGCCGAATGGCAATTCGCCGAAGGAACTCAGAGATCGGGCAATGTTAGAACTTTTGTATGCGACGGGAATCCGTGTGTCAGAGTTAATCTCTCTTAAGCTCACAGATGTGAATCTAAAGATGGAGTATTTGACTTGTTCGGATGTTCATAAGGAGCGCATCATTCCTTTTGGAAATATTGCAAAGGAAGCATTGCGGCGCTATCTGGATGAGGGGCGTCCTAAGCTTGTCACGGAGGATTCCGGTGAATGGTTATTTACGAACTGCTCCGGAGGAGCGATGAGTCGTCAGGGATTTTGGAAGCTGATAAAGGCATATGGGAAAAAGGCCGGAATAGAAGCGGAGATTACACCGCATATGTTGCGCCATTCCTTTGCGGCTCATATGGTGAGCAATGGAGCGGATTTGAAATCGGTACAGGAGATGCTGGGACACTCCGATATCTCTACGACACAGGTGTATGCACAGGTGGGACAGAAGCGAATTCGAGAAGTGTATTTAAATGCGCATCCGAGAGGTTGATTATTTACGAAAGAGGCTGCAGAAAAATTTTTCTGACAGCCTCTTTTCTTTAACACATATCTGCAATTTCATAAATTAGTCGTTCCGAATCTTCCCATCCGAGGCAAGGGTCTGTAATAGACTTGCCATAGATGTGGTCGCCAATCTTCTGGCAGCCTTCCTCAATATAGCTTTCAATCATGACACCTTTCACCAGCTTATGGATATCCGCAGACACTTGGCGATTATGCATCACTTCTTTTACGATGCGAATCTGTTCTTTGAATTTTTTGCCGGAGTTGGAGTGGTTTACATCCACAACTGCAGCCGGATTCAAAAGCTCCATCTTATTGTACATCTCGCAGAGACGAATCAAATCTTCATAGTGGTAATTCTGGGTGCTATTTCCGTGTTTGCTGACGGCACCGCGCAACACGACGTGCGTGAGCGGATTTCCGGTCGTTTCCACTTCATAACCGCGGTAAACGAAGTGATGTGGATGCTGAGCAGCATAAACAGAATTTAACATAACGGAAAAATCACCGCTGGTTGGATTTTTCATACCTGATGCGACATCAAAACCACTGACGGTAAGCCGGTGCTGTTGGTCTTCCACAGAGCGTGCACCGATGGCAACATAGGAGAGAAGGTCTTCCACATACCCCCAGTTTTCCGGATAGAGCATTTCGTCCGCACAGGTGAGACCGCTTTCCTCAATGGCACGAATGTGCATCTTGCGCATGGCAATCAGACCTTCGACCATATCGGGTGCTTTTTCCGGGTCCGGCTGTGAGGCGATGCCCTTGTATCCTTCGCCGGTTGTGCGAGGCTTGTTTGTATAGATACGTGGAATGATAATCAGCTTGTCAGAGACCTTTTCTTGAATAGGAGTCAGACGGCTGACATAATCGCAAACAGCATCCTCATTGTCGGCAGAGCAAGGCCCGATGATGACCAGAAAACGATCGTCTTTTCCGGTAATGACGTTACGGATAGCTGCGTCACGTTCTTTTTTCAGTTCCTGTAATTTTGGGGAAAGAGGATAATCCCGCTTGATATCTGCCGGTGATGGCAGTTCATTTAAAAATGTAAAACTCATGTCGTCCTCCTTGAGTTAGATTTAGCCAAACATTAAGAAATATCTTATATGATAATGAGATAGATGTCAAATGTTTGCATATTTATTTATAATGGGGTAAAATGCGAAATAAGTAATGAAATATAGGGCAGAGGAGCGAAGCGTAAGTGAACGAGTTAGTCATAAAGGGAAAAGTCATTGGGCGGGGACGGCCGCTTGTATGTGTGCCGGTAATGGAACGTGAACGAGATGACATTATTAAGGAGATTACTTATTTAAGCCAGAGTAGAGCTGACATGATTGAATGGCGCTTAGATGTATTTTCCGGGTATGATGACTGCAATGCGGTAAGAGAGGTATTGGAGGCGGTAACACCCATACTTGGAAAGAAAATATTTTTATATACATTTCGGAGCAAAAAGCAGGGGGGTCAAGCGGAGACTGATGCGGAGACTTTGGATAATCTTCAGGAACTGGCGATGGAGTCCGGATGCGTGGACTTAGTCGATTTGGAATATTTTGAGGAAGAACATCCAATCCGTAAAATCAGAAAGTTGCAGGAAAGCGGTGTGCATGTTGTCACTTCTCACCATGATTTTTCGGAGACACCGGAACCGGAGGTCATGCAGATGCTGTTAGAAAAAATGTGTGCCGGCGGTGCGGATATCGTCAAACTTGCGGTCATGCCGCAGAATGTGTCGGATGTATTAAATTTACTGGCAGTTACGGCGAGATTTCATGAGGAAAATCCGGATACGCCGATTATTACGATGTCTATGGGAAAAATAGGAAACATCAGCAGACTATGCGGAGAGACATTCGGTTCCTGCGTAACGTTCGGAGCACATGAAAAACCAAGTGCACCGGGACAGTATGAGATGAATCAGCTTCTGGGAATCCTTGATACGATTCACGAGAGCAATGACAGATAAATATTAAAACATTATAAACATAGGGAGATTGCTTGACGTAAGCAATCTCCCTATGTTAATATTTAACAAAATAAAAAGATAACAATGTTAAATATTGGCAAGGCGGTGAAAAAGTGGAAGAGATATATGGGGAATTTTTTGATGCGATGAATCAGATACGTAAGATTCGGATTGGAGATTTATTTCCGGAGATGACGAAAGCAGATTGTATGACATTGATGGCAATCAATCATTATAACAGGATGAAGGAGGGAGACATCCTAAAGGTCTCAGAACTTGCAGAAAAGATACATACGAAGCCATCGGCGGTGTCCCGAACACTTAAGAATTTGGAAGAACAAGGATTGATTACGCGTACCGTGAATCAGGCGGATCGAAGAAATACATATGTCACGTTGTCTGAATATGGCAGAGAAGCGTGTGAAAAGATGGAACATACGATGAGTGAGTTTGCCGAGGCGGTGCTTTCAAGAATGGATAAGGAAGACCTAAAGCGTTTGGTTACCTATTTGAATGAACTTCATCAGGTGGCAATCGAAGAAATTGAACTCAGAAAGAATAGGAGGGAGTAATCATATGGGCAAGATATTTAAAAATATGATTCCGTATTGGAAAACATTGATTATCGTATTGCTGCTACTGTTTGTACAGGCATGGTGCGATTTGTCATTGCCGGCATATACATCGGATATCATCGATGTGGGAATTTTAAATAACGGCGTGGATCATGTGCTGCCGGAGGCGATAACTACAGAGGAATTTGAGGCGGCTAAGCTTTTCATGACAGAGGAAGAAACTGAGCTCTGGGAAGCAAGTTATACGCAGGAGGAAGAGATTTACGTTCGAACGGTAACCGATGAGGAAGAATTAGAGGAACTGGATGAAAGACTGGGTATTCCACTGCTGATAAATTATCAGATGACGGCAATTGATGAGACTACATTCCGAAGCAGTATTGCAATGCAGACGGGAACGGATGAGACGGTGTTAAACGCAATGAGCCTTGAACAAATCGGGGCGATTATGAACGTAGAACTTGTAACCTTTGAAAAGGAAGTGGAGGATGAAGACGGAAACGTAAGAACTATAACTTATGTAGACATGCGCGATATCCTCGCAAGGATGCTAAGAGCAGGAACTATCGGAGAAGAACAGCTACTCTCGATGAGAACAGAGATGCAGGATACGGTTGATACGATGGGAAGTTCACTGGTGAAATCTATGGGAGTTGCCTATGCCGTAAACTGCAATGAAGAGGCTGGATATGATATTGACAAGATTCAGACTTCTTATCTGTGGAAGGCGGGACTTAAGATGGTCGGTATGGCTCTGGTGATGGGAATTGCGACAGTATTGGTCGGATTCTTTGGAGCAAGGGTTGGTGCCGGCATCGGACGTGACTTAAGAGGCAAAGTGTTTGCAAGGGTAGTAAGCTTTTCGAATGCGGAGATGGATCGTTTCTCCACTGCATCGTTGATTACACGAAGCACGAACGATATTCAGCAGATTCAGATGGTGTCTGCAATGTTGATTCGAATGATTGCATATGCGCCGATTCTCGGCATTGGCGGTATTATAAAGGTTATCGAGACCGGAGCCGGTATGGGATGGATTATCGTCCTTGCAGTACTCGTAATTCTTGGCTATGTCGGTATTTTGATGTCAATTGCAATGCCTCGTTTTAAATTGATGCAGAAACTGGTTGACCGTATTAATTTGGTCGCAAGAGAGATTCTAACAGGACTTTCGGTTATCCGTGCATTCGGCAGGGAAGCAAAAGAGGAAGAACGATTTGACGATGCAAACCGTGATCTGACCAAGACAATGCTTTTCACAAATCGTGTGATGACATTCATGATGCCGGGAATGATGATGATTATGAACCTGCTCTCTGTGGGAATTGTATGGTTTGGCGCTCACAAGATTGATGCAGGTACGATGCAGGTAGGGGCGATGACAGCATTTATTACATACTCTATGCAGATTGTGATGTCATTTTTGATGTTGACGGCAATGTCCATTATGCTTCCGAGAGCAGCGGTGGCTGCGGAGCGTATTGATGAAGTTCTTCGCACAGAGACAACGATTGCCGATAAAGAACAGCCGTTGGCAGTGACAGAGCATAAGGGTGTGATTGCGTTTTCTCATGTGAATTTCAGATACCCCGGAGCCGAGGCAGATGCTCTTTCTGACATTGATTTTGTGGCAGAACCGGGCAAGACGACGGCGATTATCGGAAGTACCGGATGTGGAAAATCTACGCTGGTGAATCTGATTCCGCGTCTTTATGATGTGACTGCAGGAAGTGTTACGATAGATGGAAAAGATATCCGTGACATTGCAATGTCTGACTTGCGAGAGGAAATCGGTTTTGTTCCGCAGAAAGGCGTGCTGTTCTCCGGAACGATTGCTTCGAATCTGCGCTTTGGCAATGCGGAGGCAACAGAAGAAGAAATTGCAGAAGCGGCAGCGATTGCGCAGGCGACGGAGTTTATTGAGGAGAAGAGCGATAAATATGAGAGCCGGATTGCACAGGGCGGAAGCAATGTGTCAGGAGGACAGAAACAGCGTCTTGCAATCGCCAGAGCAATCGCTAAGAACCCGAGAGTCTATATTTTTGACGACAGCTTTTCCGCACTTGACTTAAAGACAGATGCAGCACTTCGGAAGGCACTGGCGTCGAAGGTACAGGATGCGACCGTGATTATTGTTGCACAGCGTATCAGCACGATTCTTCATGCAGACCAGATATTGGTGCTCAACGATGGAAAGATTGTGGGAAAAGGCACACATGAGGAGTTGCTGCATACATGCGAGACTTATCGCGAAATTGCAAAGTCTCAGTTGTCTGCAAAAGAGTTAGGTCTGGAGGAAAGCGAGGTGTCTGATCATGAGTAATGCGAATGAGAATATGAAAAATCATGGTAAACGTCGAGGACCAATGGGTGGACACGGTATGGGAACCACAGAAAAAGCAAAAGATTTTAAGGGTTCGATTGGAAAACTTGCGGCATATATCGGAAAGTATAAAATTGCGATTATTGTGGTTATGATATTCGCTGCATGTTCGACGGTATTTAGTGTTGTCGGACCAAAGATTTTGGGAAAGGCGACAACTGCACTTTCGGAGGGCTTACTGGCAAAAATACGCGGAACAGGTGTTATCGATTTTGACTATATCGGAAAAGTTTTGTTACTCGTACTTGGACTATATCTGTGTAGCGCGCTTTTCTCCTTTGTACAGGGCTGGATTATGACAGGCGTAACGCAGAAGATGTGTTATCGCCTGCGCAAAGAGATTTCAGAGAAAATTAATCGCATGCCGATGAAATATTTTGAGAGCCGTACCTACGGAGAGGTATTATCGCGCATCACAAATGATGTAGATACCATGGGACAGGGGCTTAACCAGAGTATTACGACGATTATTTCGTCGGTGGCAACACTGGTCGGTGTACTTGTCATGATGCTAAGCATTTCTCCGCTTATGACATTGATTGCACTTGTCATACTTCCGATTTCTGCTTTTTTGGTATCAACCGTTGTAAAGCATTCACAGAAATATTTTAAGAGCCAGCAGGAATACTTAGGACACATCAACGGACAGGTCGAGGAGGTCTATGGTGGTCACTTGGTTATCAAGGCATTCAACCGTGAAAAAGATACGTTAGAAGAGTTCAATGAGACGAACCGTATTTTATATGAATCTGCATGGAAGTCGCAGTTTCTTTCCGGAATGATGCACCCAATTATGATGTTTGTCGGAAATCTTGGGTATGCGGCGGTTGCTCTTACAGGTGGTTTGCTTGCAATCAGAGGCATTATTACCATCGGCGATATTCAGGCCTTTATTCAATATGTCAAGAACTTTACACAGCCAATTCAGCAGATTGCACAGGTTATCAATCAGGTACAGTCCATGGCGGCGGCATCTGAGCGTGTTTTTGAGTTTCTGAATGAGGAAGAAGAGGACCAGATTGTGGAACACCCGGCAGATGTAGGCGCAATTACCGGAGAGGTTACATTTGACCACGTGCACTTTGGCTATAATCCGGACCAGATTATTATCCATGATTTCAGCGCGAAGGTGGAGCCGGGGCAGAAGATTGCAATTGTGGGACCTACCGGAGCAGGAAAGACCACGATGGTAAAGCTTTTGATGCGTTTCTATGATGTAAATGGCGGTTCTATTTGTTTAGATGGACATAATGTAAAAGATTTCAATCGAAGAGAGTTAAGAGATGCATTTGGAATGGTATTGCAGGATACATGGCTATTTAAAGGGACCATTATGGAAAATATTCGTTATGGTAGATTAGATGCGACGGATGAGGAGGTCATTGCGGCGGCAAAAGCGGCACATGCAGACCACTTTATCAAGACACTCCCGGGCGGCTACCAGATGGAACTGAACGAGGATGCAAGCAATGTATCTCAGGGGCAGAAACAGTTGCTTACGATTGCGAGAGCGATTTTGGCAGACAACAAGATTTTGATTCTGGATGAAGCAACCTCCTCTGTCGACACGCGTACAGAAATCGCAATACAGAAGGCAATGGATAATCTGATGAAGGGGCGTACGAGTTTTGTTATTGCACATCGACTTTCCACTATTCGCGATGCGGATATGATTCTTGTCATGAAGGACGGAGATATCGTAGAGCAGGGAAATCATGAGGAACTGCTTGCAGCAAACGGATTTTATGCAAATCTGTATAATTCACAGTTTGAAGAGACTGTGGCATAATTTGGAGCATTGGAGCATGAGAAAGAACTAATCTGGAAGGCATTATTTGAGACAATATGAGAGAAATAATTTGGAAAGCAGCCGGCATATTATTGCCGGCACTGCTTTTGTGTGGATGTGGGGGAGGTGCTGTATCTGCAGCCCCAGAAGCAGATATAGGAGATGTGAAAATAGATACGGATGGACCGGCATCACTTGATAAAGAAGAGGATTCCGTTGGTGAAGTGAATGGTGATTTAACGGTAACCTTTCTTGATGTCGGTCAGGGGAATGCAACACTGGTTGAGAACGATGGGAAATATATGCTGATAGACGGTGGGGACCGGGAATATTCCTCCTTTGTGGTGAGCTACCTGAAGAATGAAGGTGTGGAAGAATTGGAGTACGTGATTTCTTCCCATTATGATGCGGACCATTTGAACGGTGTGGTAGGCGTGCTGCATGCGTTTCCGTGCAAGACGATTCTGGCGGCGGACTATGTCACAGACACAAGAGTGTATGATTCCTTTTGCGAGATTGTGACGGAGCAGGATATCAAGCTCGTCTATCCGTCAGTGGGTGATGTTTATGAATTTGGGGATGCCGAGTTTACGATTGTCTGTCCGGATGAGTATGATTATGCGGACGTAAATGATAATTCCGTTGGGATTCGCCTGATATATGGCGAGAACAGCTTTTTAATCTGTGGAGATGCAGGGGAAAAATCAGAGGCGGCGATGCTTGCACGCGGTGTGCCGTTGAATTCGGATGTCTATCTTGCTAGCCACCATGGAAGCGACGGCTCCTCCTCCACGGAGTTTCTTGAGGCAGTAATGCCGGAGACAGTCGTATTTAGTGTCGGTGAGGGTAACAGCTATGGTCATCCATCAGAACATGTGCTTAACAGCGTTGCAGAAATCGGAGCAGAGGTCTATCGAACGGATTTACAGGGAACTATCCGTGTAACCAGCGATGGGCATAAATTATCGTGGAACGTCGAGCCCGTTTTTAATTCGTTGGAGAATATGGAAAATGATACAGAGGGTGTATCGGAAACAGCGAATGATACATTGGCAGGTATGGATGAAACATCGGTGCAGGAGACTTACATCCTGAATATGAACACGAGAAAGTTTCATTTGCCATCCTGTAGCAGCGCAGAGAATATCAAGAGTGAAAATCGTGCCGAATTCCATGGCATGCGTGAGGAATTGCTGGAAGCAGGGTATGCACCCTGCAAGCGATGCAATCCGTAAGAGCAAGATTGCCATAAATGGCACTGCCCGCGCGCAAAACAAAAGTTAGCTAATCGAAGAATTGATTGCAAGCGTGTGCGAGGCGCACTTTTGTTCTGTGACATATAGAGAAAATATATGTAAATATATGCCGATGAAACGGGAAGGGTTGCAGAAAGCATAGAAAGTGGTGTAAAATGAGCGGCAGAGAAAAGGCTTTGAAAAAGGAGAAACAGCATTATGATACGTTTTAACAGTGATTATACAGAAGGATGCCATCCGGCTATTTTAGAAAGATTGGCAGAGACAAATATGGAGCAGACTGCCGGGTATGGCACGGATGAGTACTGCATGCGTGCGGCTGCAAAGATAAAAGAAGTATGCGAGGCACCGGATGCGGATGTTCATTTCCTGGTGGGAGGTACCCAGACGAACGTTACAGTGATTTCTGCGGCACTGCGCCACTACCAGGGGGTTATCACTGCAACGAGCGGTCATATCAATGTGCATGAGACAGGAGCGCTCGAGGCATGCGGTCATAAGTGTCTGACGATTGATTCGGCGGACGGAAAGCTGACAGCAGAGCAGATTGCAGCTTATACGGATGCACATTTTGCGGATGCGAGTGTAGAACATACGGTACAGCCGAAAATGGTATATATTTCAAATCCGACTGAAGTGGGAACCATTTATAAAAAGGCGGAGCTTGAAGCAATCTCGCGTGTTTGCAGAGAGCGGAAGCTGTATCTGTTTATGGATGGAGCACGTCTGGGTTACGGTCTGGCATGCAAGGAGAATGACCTGACGTTTTCCGATATTGCACGGCTTACCGATGTATTTTATATCGGAG
>JALEKJ010000048.1 GCA_022771695.1 Roseburia sp.
GACCCTCAAACTAGACCCTCAAACCGGACCCTCAAACCAGACCCTCACGAAGAACCCTCAAAAACTATGCTGTTTTTTATGCTTGCCCCTCACGACAAACCCTCAAATAGATTGGCAAACCCTCAAAAACTTTGATTACCCTATTTTTTCTCGATAACCAATCTCCCGGAATCCACACTTTTTATGTAATGCAATGCTGGCTTTATTAATAGAAAAAATAGTAGAATACAAACTCCAGTAACCAGCTTTTTCCGTATCTTCACATAACTTCTCTAAAAGTGCTGTTCCGATTCCTTTTCCCTGGTATGCTTCATCAATATAAATACTTACTTCTACACAACCTTTATAAACACATCTTCCAGACGATGGACTTATGGCAATAACTCTCTCCCAATCATTTGGTGTCATTTCTCTAATCATACTATCTCTTTTTATCAACTATATATTTTATTAATTCAATGGCATCTTCGTCGGTGTACCCGCTTTTCTTGGATAAGCCTTCGGTGTTTTCTTTTCTTTCCTGATAATCACAAAAGAACGCTTCTGCTCATAGAGGTCGAATTTATAAATATCCTCAATCTTACCTCCAAGAATTGTAATTGCTTTCTTTGCCTGATTCGTCTCTTCCTCAATTTCTCCGGATTTGTAAGAAATAAACATTCCTCCCTCTTTCACAAACGGAATACAGTATTCACTGAGAGAAGATAAATTTGCCACGGCACGCGATACACATAAATCAAATTGCTCTCGATATTGTTTATTTCTGCCCATCTCCTCTGCTCTTGCATGAAGTGCCTCAACCTTCTTAAGTTCAAGACGATTTATTACTTCCTGTAAGAATTTAATTCTCTTATTCAAGGAATCTGCCAATACCAAATCAATTTCCGGGAATGCAATCTTAAGAGGAATACCGGGAAAACCGGCACCGGTTCCCATATCCAAAATCTTTATCTCACGATTTAAATCATATACCTGACAAAGAGAAAGACTGTCCAAAAAATGCTTCTCGATAACCTCATCAAATTCTGTAATGGCAGTTAAGTTCATGACCTTGTTTGTCTCAACCAGCATCTCATAATAATCCAAAAATTGCTGCATCTGCGCATCACTCAAAGTAATATTTAATTTTTCTAATCCGGTTTTAAACTTATCAAGATTATAATTCATATTTATTCCTTATCTTCTTACTTGATTGATTTTTCAAGACCACTCATATTATGATTCCTTATGATATCTCATCTGCTCCATATAAACCAACAAAACAGAAATATCTGCCGGAGATACACCGGAAATTCTGGATGCCTGTCCAATGGAAGTTGGATTGTAAGTCTTTAATTTCTGACGTGCCTCAATACGCAGACTTGGAACTTCGTCATAATTGAATCCTTCCGGTATTTTTTTCTTCTCCATTTTCTTGAAACTTTCCACCTGTTTCATCTGTCTGGAAATATATCCATCATACTTGATATTGATGTTCACTTGCTCCATCACATCGTAAGGTAATTCCGGACGGTTCTTATCAATCGGTGCCAATTTTTCATAATCAAGCTCCGGTCTGCGAATCAACTCTGTTAATGTTACACCGGTGTTTAACGGAATACTCCCGTAGCTCTCCAAAAGTGCCTGAACTTCTTTATTTGCTCCAATATGAACATTCGCTACACGCTCGATTTCTTCTTTGATTAATTCTTCCTTTTTACATACCCAGTCGTAACGCTCCTTGGAAATTAGACCAATCTCATAACCTTTTCTGGTAAGCCGTAAATCCGCATTATCCTGTCGTAAAATGAGACGATATTCCGCTCGTGAAGTCATCATGCGGTAAGGTTCGTGATTTTCTTTTGTCACAAGGTCGTCTATTAACACACCAATATAAGCTTCGGAACGATCTAGCACTAATGGTTCTCTTCCCAAAACTTTCATTGCAGCATTGATACCCGCAATCAATCCCTGACAGGCTGCCTCTTCATATCCGCTGCTTCCGTTAAACTGACCGCCGGAAAATAGTCCTTTAATTTTCTTAAACTCCAAAGAAGCATACAACTGGTTCGGATTAATGCAATCATATTCAATCGCATAAGCATTACGAACAATCTTTACATGTTCCAGTCCCGGTAAGGTGCGATACATCTCATGCTGCACATCCTCCGGAAGCGAAGATGACATACCTCCGACATACATTTCATTCGTATTTAGTCCTTCCGGTTCGATGAAAATCTGATGTCTCTCTTTGTCTGCAAATTTCACAACTTTATCTTCAATCGAAGGGCAGTATCTCGGTCCGGTTCCCTCAATGATTCCGGCATAGATTGGAGAACGGTCCAGATTGTTGCGAATAATCTCATGTGTGGTTGGATTTGTATAAGTCAACCAACAGGAAACCTGGTCAATCTGTACATCTTCCGGGTTCGTTGTAAAAGAAAATGGAATAACACGCTCGTCCCCCTTCTGCTCTTCCATCTTAGAGAAATCCAGAGAATTTTTGTCTACTCTTGCCGGTGTTCCCGTTTTAAAGCGGAACATTTCTACTCCATGGTCTTTTAACGACTGCGTTAGATGGGTTGCAGCCATCAGTCCGTTTGGTCCGGTATAAGTAATCATCTCACCGGTTAGGCAGCGTGCATTTAGGTATGTACCGGTACATAAAACCACTGCTTTACAATGGTATGTTGCACCAGAAACAGTTCGAACACCTGTAATATGCTGAAGTTTATCTGCGCCTTGTTCAGAAGTTGCATTTTCAACTTTTACACTGTCTTCCGTTGTCAATATTTCAGAAACCTCTGCCTGTCGAATCGTCAGATGTTCTGTCTCCTGCAGAGTCTTTCGCATTTCCATGCTGTAGTTTGCTTTATCTGCCTGCGCACGCAAAGAATGTACAGCCGGTCCCTTGGATTTATTGAGCATTTTCGACTGGATGAACGTCTTATCAATATTGATACCCATCTGTCCGCCAAGTGCATCAATTTCACGAACCAGATGACCCTTGGAACTTCCGCCAATATTCGGATTGCATGGCATTAATGCAATACTATCTACGCTTACGGTAAATATAACTGTCTCTAATCCAAGTCTTGCACAAGCCAAAGCTGCCTCACAGCCGGCATGTCCGGCACCTACTACTACTACATCATATGTCTCTTCCAAAAGATTGCGGTTCATAAAATCCTTCTTTCTAAAACTTATAATCAATGCAGGCTCTGCTCTCTCTCACCTGCTTAATAAAATTACCAAACTGAATATGTCTTTCATCTTTCTGATATGTTTCTAATTCTTCCATATTGTTAAAGTCAAAAATTAAAGACATTTCATAATTACTCTCAGGAGCTTCAGCATCATTTACTACTACTTCAAATCTCTGAATCTGTTCAATTCCTCTTAACTGCTCTACTCTTATCAATGCTTCTTTTAAATTTTCTTCTTTGTTTTCTTCCTTTAACTTGAACATGCAAATGTGTCGAATCATAATAATCTCCTTTTACTTTTAAATCATACCCAAAGAATGCTGCTTTTGCATTCTTCCAATAATCACCGTCCAATGGCAGCGATTATTTTCCCATACAGAATTTACTGAATATCTCATTCACCAAATCATCTTCCACTGCTTCTCCGACAATGCTTCCAAGTTCTTCATAAGCATTCATCAGATCAATCGAATAGAAATCCTCAGGCATTCCACCCTCAATACTCTGCACTACTAAATGTAAACTAGAAAGTGCCTCCTGTAAAGCAGTTTTATGACGAATATTTGTAATATAAACTTCATCATTAAAGGTGATATCTCCGGTAAAGAACATCTCACGGATTGTCTCTGTCAATTCTTCCATACCTGTTTGATTCTTTGCAGAAACAGATAATATTCTACAATCATTTTTAGAAACTCCCTGCACCTTATCCACATATGCTCGTACATCATCTTCTGTTGTCAACGCATCCAAATCGGATTTATTTAAAAGAATAATTGCCTGTCTATCTGCAAGCAATTCCATAATTTCATAATCATTCTCATCCAGTTTCGTAGAACTATCCACCACATAAATTATTAAATCTGCATCGTTTAAATACTTCTTTGCTTTATCTACACCAATTTTTTCTACCACATCGTCCGTCTCACGAATGCCGGCAGTATCTATGATATTAAGCACAATTCCATTTAGATTAATCTGTTCTTCCAGTACATCCCTTGTAGTTCCGGCAATATTTGTAACTATTGCCCGCTCCTCGCCAACTAAAGTGTTAAGTAATGACGATTTTCCGGCATTCGGTTTTCCCACAATCACTGTAGAAATACCCTCTTTTAAGATTCTACCATTATCACTGGTAGATAATAGCTTCTCTACTTTCTTCTCGATATCTTCCACAATAGACTGCAATTTTTCCGGATATCCGTCTAAGCTGATATGTTCCGGATCATCCAATGCAGATTCAATAAAAGCAATCTCATGTAGAATCTCACCACGAATCTCTTTTACTACACCTGACACGGACCCAGATAGCTGTCTCATTGAACTTTTTAAAGCAAAATCGTTCTTTGCATTGATTACATCAATAACAGACTCTGCCTGTGAGAGATCAATTCTTCCGTTTAAAAAGGCACGCTTTGTAAATTCTCCCGGTTCCGCCGGTCTTGCACCGTACTTGATGACTGTCTCAAGAATTCGTTTCATGACATAGACACCACCATGACAATCTATCTCAATCGTATCTTCTTTTGTATAACTTTTTGGTCCACGCATCAACAAGACCATAACTTCATCAATCACTTCTTCTCCGTCATGGATATGGCCATAATGAATCGTATGACTCTCACATTCTGCTAAAGTTTTACCACCCTTTTTACAAAAAATCTTATCTGTAATAGAAACAGCTTCTTTACCGCTGATTCTTACAATACCAATTCCTGAACTTGCCATGGCTGTTGCAATCGCTGCAATCGTGTCTGTTCTCATCCCATACCTCATTTATTTCAAGTTTTTATTACATAAATTTATTGTCATATAGATTATAACAATTATATAACAATGGGGCTGTCAAATGACAACCCCATTTTATTATGTACCTATTTCTTTAAGGTAACAACTACATGTCTGTAAGGCTCCTCACCCTCGCTGTGTGTTGTAACAAACTTATCATTCTGTAAAGCGGAATGAATGATTCTTCTCTCGAATGGATTCATTGGCTCTAAAGAAACAGGACGTTTCGTTCTTTTTACTTTATAAGCAATGTTCTTTGCAAGATTCTCTAATGTTTCTTTTCTTCTCTTGCGGTAATCTTCCGTATCAATCTTAACCTTCACATACTCTTCTGAGTTTTTGTTTACAGCAAGGTTTGTCAAATACTGGAGAGAATCAAGAGTCTGTCCTCTTTTACCAATCAAAACACCCATATCAGAACCTTTCAGCTCTACATTAATGTTGTTACCGGACTCTTCCTTCTCAATCAAAATCTCAACTTCAAGATTCATAGCTTCAAATACTTTATTTAAGAATTCGCGGATATTGTCTTCCACGTCATTCTTTTTACGAACCTTGATGACTGCGTCCTTCTTAGCAATTCCAAGAAAACCTGCGCTTCCTTTTTCGATTACTTCGTACTCAATCTTATCATGGGTTGTTCCCAACTTGATGACAGCTTCTGTGATTGCGTCATCCACTGTTTTTGCTGAAATCTCGATATATTCCATATCTTACACCCCTCTATTTTCTATTATTTCTCTCATTAAAATCACGAACCATATTTGCTTTTGCAGTCATACTGCCGGCTTTTGCTTTTGTGCTGATTTCCCTTGATTTTTCAATCTCAGCTTCCTTTTCCGGAGACATCAGACTGTTCTTGCTCTTATCCACCATCGTTCTGGTGTTCATTCTTGCCGCATTTGAAATCTGATTTTCTGCGATTCCCATCTTCTCGCGCTTTTTCTTTGCTTTTTCCTGATTCTTTTTGATGATATCTTCCAAATCAATCTTATCAAAGTGTCTGTTTAAGAAAAACTGCTGTACACATCTTACAACAGCGCTGCTAATCCAGTAAATACCAAGACCAACCGGAACTGTAAAACACATAAACAAAGAGAACAACGGCATCATCTTATTCATCATATTCATCTGCTGTGCCATTGCATCGCTCTGCTCATTTCCACTGTTATTGTTATTTGCAGTCGGCATCAATTTGATATTCAACACCTGTGTCAAATAAGAAACAATCGGAATCATAAGCGCTGCGATTACCAACAAAAACTGATGGCTTGTGATGTTTGTCGTAATAATCTGCCATGGTGTATCGGAAATATTCATTCCCAAAAAGTTATTTACATGAGATATAGTTTCATAAGAAGTAGAAATCATATCAGAAAGTGACGGGAATGCATCTTTTAAAGTTTCCCATCCGGCAGAATTCATTTTATTAAGTACATCTACCAATGAATTTGAAAGTGCTACCTGATCTGTTACCGTAAAATCTGCTGCCGGCTGTGTTATGATTTTTAAATCTGCCACAAGCTGTGTCATGGTATCCTGATATCCTTCTGTTGCCATAATACCATTTACCAATGCACTGAAATTATCCTTTACACCTGTTACATAAGCAGGAACATTCATAAATACACGATATAATGCAAACAAAAGCGGCATCTGAATCAACATCTGTCCGCAGCTTCCCATCATGGAAACACCGTATTTCTCATAAACTGCCTGTGTTTCTTCCTGCATCGCCATCATCGATGCCTGGTCTTTCTTTCCCTGATACTTCTTATTAATTGCCTGTATCTCCGGCTGCATCTTCTGAGACAGCTTTGAGAACTTTTGCTGCTTATAAGTAAGCGGGAACATCAACATATAAATAATAATTGTAAAAATGATGATGGATAAACCTACATTCTCCAAGCCAATCTGCTGCATGACCATGTAGACTCCATTCATCAACCAACCAAGTACTTTTGCAATCGGTCCAAGTATCGCACCATCATATGCAGTTAATAACATTTCTGACACTATCAAATACCTCCACTATGGAACTGGATCATATCCACCTTTTGAAAAAGGATTACACCGTATGATTCTCCATAAAGCAAGACCCCCACCTTTGATTGCTCCATATTTCTCGACAGCTTCCAACCCATACAATGAACAGGTTGGACAATACGGACACTTTGTGGATTTCATCGGAGAAAGATACTTTCTATAAAATTTAATCAAGGCAATTAAAATTTTTTTCAAAATGATTCCATCTTCTTTTAATCAATTTTCGTAATCTTGTGAAGACCTCCAAGATGCAGCAGCGCACTCTCCACTTCATGATAAGAAATATCTTTTGCTGTCTGTCTTGCGATGACTACAATGTCTAAACCACTATTAAACATGTCCTCATGTAGTCTATAACTCTCTCGGATTAACCGAGTTAAATGATGTCTTATAACACTATTTCCAACTTTTTTGCTAACTGATATTCCCAATCGATTTGTTTCTGTCTGATTAGGAAGAACATACATCACCAGATATCTGTTCGCATATGACTTTCCTCTGCGATATACGTTCTGAAAATCTTTGTTTTTCTTCAACGACTCTGAATATTTCATTCTTATGCCCTTTCCGACAATTTTTAAAACAAGAAGGGCTTTTATGCAACTTTCTTGCATAAAGAAGAAAAGACCACATATGATGTGGCCTAAGCTGATAACTTCTTTCTACCTTTTAATCTTCTTGCAGCCAATACTTTTCTTCCGCCTGCTGTGCTCATTCTACTTCTGAATCCATGAACTTTAGATCTCTGTCTCTTTTTTGGTTGGAATGTCATCTTCATATCGCATTCACCTCCTCTACGTTAAAAAACATCATTCTCAATTATATCAGAAAAAGTCGCTAAGTCAAGCAAAAATTAGGTATTACAAGGCTTTCCACTTATTTACTTTTCCACTTTGATAGGTGTGTGGAAAAAAATAACCACTATATATATAAGGAAGAAACTCATTCACACAATATATTGTTGAAATGTTTTCCACACTCGTCCACAAAAAAATGTGTAAAAATAAGTGTTTACATAAGTTATCCCCGAAATGTGGATAACTTGTTGATAAATCATGGATAATCTTCTTATAACCTGTTTATAACGCTCCTAAGTCCTTATTTTACTAGGTCTATAACTTTAAAACCCCTTATAAACAAATTTAATACGCCGTATTTTGCCCAAATAAGCGTTTTTCTACTTCCCACATATACCCTCCCGTATAAAGGCAAATCACGCAAATTATACATTGATAAAAGCTTTCAAATGGTGTAGTATAGAAAGTGTAGGATTTTTTAAGAACTATTAGAAATCGGAGCGTAAAAATGGATCTAATTTTAGAAAAATGGGACGAGATATTAAGGACTGTCAAGACAGAACACGACATCAGCGATATTTCTTTTGACACTTGGATTCGTCCTCTTGAAGTATATGGAATAGAAAATAATACCTTATATATACTTGTACCATCAGAACAAATGACTCTAAGCTATATATCCAAAAAGTATTATCTTCCATTAAAAGTAGCCATTGCCGAGATTACCGGTAATGAATACGAAATCAAATTTATTCTGCCGGAACAGGCAAACAATATTAAAACAGGTCAGGCTAAAACGAAAAAAGTTTCTTTTTCTGACAAAGCAGATAAATCAAATCTCAATCCAAACTATACATTTGACACATTCGTCGTTGGAAGTAATAACCGTTTTGCCCACTCTGCTTCTCTTGCAGTAGCGGAATCACCGGGAGAAGCTTACAATCCTCTTTATATCTACGGAGGACCGGGACTTGGTAAAACACACCTTATGCATTCCATTGGTCATTTCATATTAGAAAGAAATCCGGATGCAAAAATTATCTATGTTACCTCCGAGGAATTTACCAACGAAGTAATTGAATCGATTCGTAGCGGTAATGCCGCTGCTATGAATAAATTGCGTGAAAAATATCGTACCATTGATGTTTTCATGATTGATGATGTTCAGTTTATTATAGGAAAAGAAAGTACACAGGAAGAATTTTTCCATACTTTTAATGCCTTACATTCAGCGGGAAAACAGATTATCCTTACATCCGATAAGCCTCCGAAAGAAATGGAAACCTTAGAAGAGCGTATTCGTTCCAGATTTGAATGGGGTCTTATGGCAGACATCGGTACTCCTGATTATGAAACCAGGATGGCCATTCTTCGGAAGAAGGTCGAAGCCGATGAGATGAGTTTAAGCGATGATATTCTTAATTATATAGCAACCAACATTAAATCCAATATCCGAGAACTGGAAGGTGCTCTCAATAAACTCTTAGCTTATTCAAACCTTGAGAAAACCGAAATTACAATGGATATTGCTATCAAAGAACTTCAGAATATTATCACACCGGACAAGCCAAAGGAAATTACTCCACAGCTTATCATTGAAGTAGTATCCGAACATTTTCAGATTTCATTGGACCAGATGATTTCCAAAAACAGAAGCAAAGACATTGCAAGACCAAGACAGATTGCGATGTATCTCTGCAAGAACATGACGGATACCCCGTTAGATTCTATTGGAGCTCTTCTGGGAGGACGAGATCATTCCACCATCATTCATGGTGTTCAGAAGATTTCAGATGAATATGAGTCCGATGACAATACAAAGAATTTAATCGATACCATTAAAAAGAAGATTAACCCTAATTAAAAAAGCTTTTACATCAACTCTTCCACAATGAATTGTTGATATCATGTTTAATCGATGTTTAAAGATGAGGACAAGTTGTTTTATGTAAATTTTTTGTTTTGGTTTACATAAATTTAATAAACATATTATCCAACCTTCATCCTCAACTTTTTCACACAGTTATACAGCTTTATTTTTATATGGAACACTTTTATTTTAAATGGTTCCGGAGGTTATTCACTTATGAACACCCCCTATTAATAATACTTTGAATATCTTTTTATAAATATTATCTATGGCATGCCATTCTTTTTTGGGATAAGCCATAAAAAATCAGGAAGGAGTTATTAACAATATGAAACTTATCTGTTCTAAATCAAATTTACTGCATGGTGTTAATATCGTATCAAAAGCAGTTCCTACCAGAACTACGATGGCTATCTTAGAATGTATCCTTATTGATGCTTCTGCCAACGAAATCAAATTAACTGCCAACGATATGGAGTTAGGAATTGAGACAAAAATAGAAGGAGAAATAGCTGAAAGAGGTGTTATTGCACTGGATGCTAAGATTTTTTCTGAAATTGTTCGCAAACTTCCGGACAGTGATGTTGTAATTGAGACAGATGCTTCCTTTAAGACTACAATTACCTGTGAAAAGGCAAAGTTCAATATTGTAGGTAAGTCCGGGGATGATTTTTCTTATATCCCTTATATAGAGAGAAACGAATCAATCAGTATGTCTCAGTTTACTTTGAAAGAAGTAATCCGCCAGACTATCTTTTCCATTGCTGATAATGATAATAATAAATTGATGACGGGTGAGCTTTTTGAAATCGAAGAAAATCATTTGAAAGTGGTTTCTCTGGATGGACATCGTATTTCTATCCGTAACATTGAATTAAAAAGCAGCTATGATCATAAAAAGGTTGTTGTACCTGGAAAGACATTGCAGGAAGTTAGTAAGATTTTACCGGGAAGTGCAGAAGAAGAAGTTCATATGTTCTTAACGGATAACCATATTGTATTTGAATTTGATAACACAACTGTTGTTTCCAGACTGATTGAAGGAGAGTACTTTAAAATTGAACAGATGCTTTCCTCTGATTATGAGACAAAGGTTAAAATAAATAAACGTGAGCTCTTAGACTGTATCGACCGTGCAACACTTCTGGTAAAAGAGGGTGATAAGAAGCCAATCATCATGAATGTGACAGATGGCAATATGGAGCTTAAAATTAATTCCTTCATCGGTTCCATGAATGAAGATATTGATATTGTAAAAGAAGGTAAGGATATTTTAATCGGATTCAATCCGAAGTTCTTTATTGATGCATTAAGAGTCATTGATGAGGAAGAAGTAAGTCTTTATATGGTAAATCCAAAGGCCCCTTGCTTTATCAAGGATGATGAAGGAAAGTTCATTTACCTGATTCTTCCGGTTAACTTTAATGCGGCAGCATCTTAATAAGAAATACTAAATATAAAAGATGCGATTCATAAGTATTTTTAATTAAGAAGAATGCAAAAATAGTATTCTTCGTGCAATAAATTATGTGGTTATGGAGAAAAAATGATAGAAATTAATATCAGAGAAAATGATGAGTTTATCAAGCTTGGTCAGGCTTTAAAGAAAGCAGGACTGGTTGATTCCGGCGTGGATGCCAAGATGGTTATTCAGGACGGATTGGTAAGCGTAAATGGTGAAGTGGAGCTTCAGCGTGGAAAGAAATTACATGGTGGAGAAATTGTATCCTTTAACGGAGAGCAAGTAAAGATTGTAAAATGATTATTAAGTCAATCGAATTAAAGAATTTCCGTAATTATAAAGATTTAAATATTTCTTTTGATGAAGGCACGAACATTCTTTATGGAGACAATGCCCAGGGGAAAACTAATATCCTTGAGGCTGCCTATATGAGCGGAACAACGAAATCTCATAAGGGAAGCAAAGATAAGGAGATGATAAGGTTCGGGGAATCAGAATCACATCTTCGTACTGTTGTAGTTCGCGGTAAGAAGGAATATCAGATTGATATGCATTTGAAGCAGAATCGTTCCAAAGGGATTGCTATCAATCAGGTGCCAATCAAAAGAGCTGCGGAATTATTTGGAATTCTAAATATCGTATTTTTCTCGCCGGAAGACCTAAATATCATTAAAAATGGTCCTTCAGAGAGAAGAAGATTTTTAGATTCTGAATTGTGTCAGTTAGATAAAATTTATCTTTCTGATTTGACAAGCTACAATAAGATTTTAGGACAGAGAAATAAATTATTAAAAGATATGATTTTTCGTCCAGACCTCGCGGATACGCTTCCGGTATGGAATATGCAACTGGTGGAAACCGGGAAAAGAATTATAAAAAGGCGTAAGCAGTTCGTAGAAGAGTTAAATGATATTGTTCATGATATACATTTCCGCATTTCAGGTGAGAAAGAGGAACTTTTTATCAAATACGAGCCCAATATTGATGATATATTTTTTGAAGATGAGTTAAATCGTGCAAAAGCGAAGGATATGAAGCTTTGCCAGACTTCAGTGGGACCACATAGAGATGATTTACTTTTTTCTATAGGAGATGTAGATATTCGTAAATTCGGATCTCAGGGGCAACAAAGAACCTCTGCCCTGTCTTTGAAATTATCAGAAATAGAACTTGTGAAAAAGTCAATCAAAGATACGCCGATTCTATTATTAGACGACGTATTATCAGAGCTTGATAGTAACCGCCAAAATTATTTACTGAATAATATTTGTGATACACAGACGATTATTACCTGCACCGGATTGGACGAGTTTGTTCGTAACCGGTTTCAGATTAATAAAGTTTTTGAAGTAATAAACGGACAGGTTTTTGAAAAATCGGTCGTTAGTTAGATATGGAGGCAAATATGGGTACAGAAAACGAATATGGAGCTGACCAAATACAGATATTGGAGGGACTGGAAGCAGTTCGTAAAAGACCGGGTATGTATATCGGCAGTACATCTGCGAGAGGACTTCATCATCTGGTATATGAGATTGTGGATAATGCGGTAGATGAGGCACTTGCCGGTTATTGTAAAAATATTCATGTAACCATTAATCCGGACAATTCCATTACAGTAGAGGATGACGGACGTGGTATTCCGGTCGGAATGAATCACAAAGCAGGAAAATCAGCTCTTGAAGTAGTATATACCGTTCTTCATGCCGGCGGTAAATTCGGTGGTGGCGGATACAAAGTATCCGGAGGACTTCACGGAGTAGGAGCTTCTGTTGTAAATGCGCTTTCTACCAGTCTTTCCGTTGAAGTATATAAAGAGGGAAAAGTATATGGTCAGAGCTATAAAATAGGTAAACCGGATGGTGAGGTAAAAGTAATCGGTAGCTGTGATTCGGAGAAGCACGGTACTAAGGTTACATTTTTGCCTGATGCGACTATTTTTGAAGAAACTGTTTATGATTATGATACCTTAAAGCAGAGATTGAGAGAGACGGCCTTTTTAACGAAAGGTCTTAGAATTGTGCTTTCCGATACCAGAGGAGAAGAGCCACACACGCATGAATTCCATTATGCCGGTGGTATCAAAGAGTTTGTTACTTATCTCAATAAGAGTAAAGAAGCACTTTATCCGGAAGTTATCTACTGTGAAGGAACCAGAGATAACGTGTATGTAGAAGTGGCAATGCAGCATAACGATTCCTACAATGATGCTACTTACAGTTTTGTCAATAATATTATCACGCCGGAGGGTGGTACGCATCTTGCAGGATTCCGTAATGCGTTGACAAAAACTTTTAATGCATATGCAAGAGCAAATAAGATTTTAAAAGATACGGAACCGGCACTTACCGGTGATGATATTCGCGAAGGTCTTACCGCTATTATCAGTGTTAAGATTGAGGAGCCTCAGTTTGAAGGTCAGACCAAGCAGAAGCTTGGTAACAGTGAGGCAAGAGGTGCCGTCGATTCTGTGGTAAGTGAACAGCTTACCTATTTCTTAGAGCAGAATCCTACCGTTGCAAAGAGTATCTGTGAAAAATCATTGTTGGCACAGAGAGCGCGTGAAGCAGCGCGAAAAGCGAGAGATTTGACCAGAAGAAAGACCGCCTTAGAAGGTATGGCACTTCCGGGTAAGCTTGCGGACTGTTCTGACAAAGATCCGAAGAATTGTGAAATTTTCATCGTAGAGGGAGATTCCGCGGGTGGTTCCGCAAAGACTGCGCGCAGCCGTGCAACACAGGCAATTCTTCCGTTGCGTGGTAAGATTTTAAATGTAGAAAAAGCAAGATTGGATCGAATTTACGGCAATGCCGAGATTAAAGCAATGATTACTGCATTCGGTACCGGAATTCATGATGATTTTGATATTTCAAAGCTTCGCTATGACAAGATCATCATTATGACCGATGCCGATGTCGATGGAGCACACATCGCAACATTGATGCTGACCTTCCTATATCGTTTTATGCCGGAGCTTATCAAACAGGGACATGTATATCTGGCAACACCGCCGCTCTATAAGATTGAGAAAAATAAAAACATTTGGTATGCCTACAGTGACGATGAATTAAATAATATTCTTACCGAAGTAGGTCGTGACGGAAATAACAAAATTCAGCGTTACAAAGGACTTGGAGAGATGGATGCGGAGCAGCTCTGGGAGACCACCATGGATCCGGAAAAGCGTATCTTAAAACGTGTCATGATTGATGAGGAAAATACTTCCGAAATCGATGTTACCTTTACCACATTGATGGGAGATAAGGTAGAGCCAAGACGTGAGTTTATTGAAGAGAATGCAAAATATGTGCAGAATCTCGATATATAAATAGCGAAAAGAAAAACGCAAAGGCAGCGTTTTTCGCATAAAAATCTCGCATTAGAAGAACGCAAAAGCAGCGTTCTTCATGAAATAAGGAGAATATTAAAATGGATGATAAAATTTTTGACCAGATACATGAGGTCGACAAGGTCACAGAAGTTGACCTGAAAAAAACAATGGAAACATCCTATATCGACTATGCCATGAGTGTTATCGCGCAGCGAGCACTTCCGGATGTAAGAGATGGTTTAAAACCGGTACAGCGTCGTGTACTTTATTCCATGATAGAGCTGAATAACGGACCTGACAAGCCGCATCGTAAGTGTGCACGTATTGTCGGTGATACCATGGGTAAGTACCATCCACACGGAGACAGCTCTATTTATGGTGCTTTGGTAAATATGGCACAGGATTGGTCTTTCCGTTATCCGTTGGTAGATGGACATGGTAATTTTGGTTCTGTCGATGGAGACGGAGCAGCTGCCATGCGATATACTGAGGCACGTCTCTCTAAGATTTCTATGGAAATGCTTGCCGATATCAATAAGGATACCGTGGATTTTGTACCGAACTTCGATGAGACAGAGAAGGAACCTACCGTGCTTCCTTCCCGTTTTCCAAACTTGTTAGTCAATGGTACGACAGGTATTGCAGTCGGTATGGCGACCAATATTCCACCACATAATCTCCGCGAGGTTATTAATGGAGTGGTAAAAATCATCGACAATCAGGTATTGGAAAACCGTGAGACAGATATAGAGGAACTTTTATCCATCGTAAAAGGTCCTGATTTTCCGACCGGAGGTACCATTTTAGGTACTGCAGGTATCAACGAAGCATACCGCACAGGGCGCGGTAAGGTCAGAGTCCGCGCAGTCACGGATATTGAGCCGATGCAAAACGGCAAAAACCGTATCGTTGTGACGGAGCTTCCTTACATGGTAAATAAAGCCCGCCTAATCGAGAAGATTGCAGAGCTGGTAAAAGATAAAAAGATTGATGGTATCACGGATTTGCGTGATGAATCAGATCGTCAGGGTATGCGTATCTGTATTGAACTGCGTCGTGATGTAAACCCGAATGTAATTTTAAATCTTCTCTATAAGCATACACAGCTTCAGGATACATTCGGTGTGATTATGCTTGCACTCGTCGATAACCAGCCAAAGGTACTGAATCTCTATGAGATGTTAAACTACTATCTGATTCACCAGAAGGATGTAGTGACCAGAAGAACCAAATACGATTTAAACAAAGCAGAAGAGCGTGCACATATTTTACAGGGGTTATTAACAGCACTGGACAATATTGATGAAGTTATCAACATTATCCGCAGCAGCAAGACAACTCCGGAAGCAAAAGAGCGCTTGATGGAACGCTTTGCGTTAACAGACCCGCAGGCACAGGCAATCGTGGATATGCGTCTGAAAGCACTGACCGGGTTGGAAAGAGAGAAGCTCGAGGCAGAATACGCAGAACTCATGGATCGTATTGCAGAGTTGAAAGCAATTTTGGCAGATGAGAAAAAACTGCTCGGTGTTATTCGGGAAGAAATATTATTGATTGCTGAAAAATATGGGGATGAGCGCAGAACATCCATCGGATTTGATGAATATGACATCTCTATGGAAGATTTGATTCCGGTGACGAATACAGTCATTACGATGACAAAGCTCGGTTATATCAAACGTATGAGCCTTGATAATTTCCGCTCACAAAATCGTGGTGGAAAGGGAATCAAGGGAATGGAGACGATTGAAGACGATTACATCGAAGAACTTTTGATGACGACTTCGCATCATTACATGATGTTCTTTACGAATACCGGACGTGTTTACCGCATGAAGGCATATGAAATTCCGGAGGCAAGCCGCACAGCGCGCGGTACTGCAATTATCAATCTGTTGCAGTTACAGCCGGGAGAGAAGATTACCGCAGTGATTCCGATTAAGGAATACACGGAAGGACATTTCCTTTTCATGGCTACCAAGAAAGGTATTGTAAAGAAAACACCGATTACCGATTATGCAAATGTCAGAAAGACCGGACTTGCAGCCATTAATCTGCGTGAGGACGATGAACTGATTGAAGTCAAGAAGACAGATAACAATCAGGATATTTTCTTAGTAACGAAGTATGGTCAGTGTATCCGTTTTAAGGAAACAGATGTCAGAAAGACCGGAAGAACCTCTATGGGTGTCATCGGTATGAACTTAACTGACGGTGACGAGGTTATCGGTATGCAAATGGAATCTCAGGGTGAATCTCTGATGATTGTATCCGAGAAAGGTCTTGGAAAATGTACACTGATTTCCGAGTTTACGACTCAGAATCGCGGTGGTAAGGGTGTAAAATGCTATAAAATTACCGAGAAGACCGGAAATATTGTTGGTGTGAAAGCGGTAAATAAAGACAACGAAGTTATGCTGATAACGACCGAGGGTATTATTATCCGTATCAAAGTCAGCGATACAGCATTGCTTGGACGTATTACTTCCGGTGTCAAACTCATCAATTTAAGTGAGAATGTAACTGTAGCAAGTATCGCAAAAGTAAGAGAAGACAAGAGCCTGATGGACAATGTAGATAATTCTGAGCTTTTAAGTGAAGAAGAAGAAGCACAGAGTCTGGCACTTGCAGCAGAAAATGCAAAAAAGGCAGCAGGAAAAGCAGACGTTACAGAGACGGATGACGAACTGATGAAAGAACTTTTAAACCGTGCCGAAGCAGACGGTGAAGAAGAATAAAATTTACAGGAAGCAGTATATAGTTGCTATATGCTGCTTCTTGTATTTTATAAATGAAAAATAAAAAATATAAATAAAATATAAAATATTGTTTGACATTCAAAACAATAACAAGTATCATAATGATGATGTTACATTACATATTTAGGAGGAAGAAAATGGATTTTATAACAGGAATTTTTGGTTTAGGACTTGGACTTGGTGTTATCTTAGTGTGTCTGGCTATTATCGTAGCAATATATGTATTCTACGGATTGTCACACATGAAGGCTTTAAAGGCATTGGGATATGACAAGGCATGGTTAGCATGGATTCCGTACGGTGTTTACTTTGGCTGTGCAGATGCTGTTAGCCAGAATGAAGAGAATGTAATGCTTTTCAATAAATTCTCAATTCCGTCCATAGTATTCAAGCTTTGGTGGGTACTCCCAATTGTAATTTCTTTCTTACCACTGAATGCAAGCCTGATCAACATTGTAAACAGAGTTCTTTACATCATATTCTTAGGGTGTACTTATGCAAAAATGTATGCAAGAATTGAAGGTAAGACAGAGGAAGATACACAGGTATTGGGATGTGTTTCCGGTTTTCTTCCGATCATCGCTGCCTGCAAATTTATAGGTTTAAAATAATATAATAGAAGAATAAGAAGCTGCTACCGTATAGGATTATGTCTTATATGGCAGCAGTTTTTTTGATTCAGTTAAGAAAATAGTCCAAATGATACTTGTAAAAAAATAGAAGAACTGATAACCTTTAAAATAGTAGTTGGGAGAGGGGAAATATATGGCTTCAATTTGGGAGTTAAACAATCAGATTCGCAATTATCGTATGAGGATAGAAGAGTGTAAGCGCAAAATTGAGGAAGACAACTGGAAAATAGGGGAATTGACTACGCTGCAGGGGCGAATCGGTGCGATGGAGGAACACCTGTGGGATGCGCAGTCAGCACGGAAAGCAAAGCTTTTTCAGACGACCGTTGCACTGGATAAGGCGATGCGTTACAGCAAGAAAATCATAAAAAGCTATGATGCAAGAATGAATGATTTGCTTGCGGGATCGGAATACGCGCAGACAGTAAATGGCTTGGAGAATGCGAGCGAGGAGGTCGCTTCTGAGATGAGGCGTTTGAGGGATGAGATAGACGCTCTGTGGAATGAGATTACGTCGCTTGAGCAGGCAATCTGCCGGTGCGAAGTGGAGATAGCAGAGATAGAACGCCAAGAGAGAGAACGCCGTGAACGGGAAGAATGGGAAGCGCGTATGGCGTATGAGGCAAGTGTGAGGGGAGATAGGTGATGGCAGATATCATAATTGATGATTCCTATGTTGCAGAACTGGCAGAATATATAGAAAAATACGGTGAAACCTTTGAAGAGTTTTATGAGAGGTATCTGACGTTGCTGCGAGGATTTCATGCGAGGGGTGTTTCTTCCGGAAACACGGCAGATGCCATACAATCGTACATTGCGACGGCAGAAGGGCTGAAAAATTATGTGGCAGATTCGGCAGGAGTACTGGGACAAACATTGAGAGAGTATTTGAATGAGGTTGACGAAGCGGACAGATATTTGTATTAGGGGGATGCAAGTATGCGGGGAATCTATATTGATACGCTGGAAAATGAATTGGCGTATCTGGGGATGCAAAAGTTAAAAGAGGATTGGGACAGTGCAAAACCGCAATTTCCGGAACCGACAGAGAACAGCGGCTTGGTCGCGGTGGAGTTGGAGCAGATTCGGCAGGAGTACGAAAAACTGCATCTGATTATGGGAGAGCTTTTTGCCAATACGGCAGAGTTTATCCGGAAAGCGGATGATATGTTTACAACCAGCGATGAAAAGATGGCAGAAGCGATAAAGGCAGAGTAGATAGGGGAAGTATGGTTAGGGATTTTTCGGAGAATGCAAAAAATACGCTGTATGAGCAGATTGATAGCGTGACACCGCAGAATATGATGGAGGGAGTTGCAGACTTTTTTGGCGATTTGGACTATCAGGTGCGCGGTTGGCTTGGGGAACTTTGTATAGAAAATTATGTAAACAATGTAGATGAGTATCACAAGTTGATTTTGGACGAAAACAACACCACAAAGCAGCAGATTGATACTGTTTTTTCGGATGTGTCAGAAGTTGAGCATATATATGCGGGAAGGCTTCAGGCACTGCAGGAACAGTTGGTTAAGAATACATCATATTTTGAACGGCTTAGTCGGATGATTGCACCAGAGAAAATTGTATTCTTAGAGCATGTTTCCATAAAGCTGCGTGAAAATATCGGTGACCGGACGGAATTCATTATAAATATGTTGTTATTAGGGTATGAAGTGGCAGTAGACGAAGAAATGCGGGCGCTTTTAGAGCAGAAGCTTGCGGATATGACAGAGAACCGTTATGGCGGAAAGTCTGATATTTCGCAGATGTCAGAGAAAGAAATGAAAAAGCTGATATGCTTATATGATTTCTTATATCCGGACACTGCGAAGAAGATGGATGATATCTTGGCATCCGGGAAAAACAATACCCTTACGGATGCGGATAAAAACAAGATGAAATATATTGCATATACAGCCCCGGAACCGTACCGTAGTGTGTATTTGGGGTACGTGGATAGCTACGAGGTCGGAAGTTTTGGAGGGAAAATTATCTGGAGCGATGTGGAAAACAATCAGTACTATAAGTACACGGATAGAACGTACTTTGTGGATACGCTTACCGCTTTTGCAGGAGACCCGCGAGGAGAGTATACCACATGGTTTCACGAAAGCGGTCATGCAACAGATTGTAATGCGCAAACGGGACTATGGAAATTTTATTGTTTGAACTTTTCAACCTATAATGAGACAATGGGCGGTGAAGTTACCTTGCAGGATGCCATTTATTATGATGTGTATAACAATATTGAAGAAAAGATACGTTCGGTGGCAGGGGAAGAAGAAGAGGTAATAGAAACGGTTTTAGAGTCTTTTAAGTACGGGGCAGAGATGGAAAATTTAACAACAGATGAATCAAAGATTAGAAATACAGTTATTAGAATGTATAGTATAGGCGGAATAGATGATTTGTCAGATGTGGATAGCGAAGCTGCATCAGATATATATGGAGGGGTTACCAACCTGGAAATTGGAAAAAATAGCGGGTATGGTCATCGTCCTCATAGGGAAAAAGATGATACAGATGAGACATATCAAGAAAAAATTGACAACTACACATATTGGTATCATAAGGATGGAAATGCTACTGGAGCACAGAGTAAGGAATTGTTTGCAGAATATTTTTCTTATTATATGACAGGAGATGAAGAGGCGATTGAATCAATGCGGGCACATTTGCCTGTGGCGTGTGACGTTTTGGACGAAATGCTTGAAGCAATGGCACAAGAGTTGAATTCAGAGGAATAGAGGTGTATATGAGATTGAATAAAATATGGAAAATAGTAATTCTTTGTTTGGTACTTTTATTAATGGGTGGATGTGGAATAGAAAAAAAAAGTGGAAGAGAAGGCGAAGAGTTGAAAAGTGAAGAGGATACTGAGATGGCGGAAAAGAATTGGATGACAAGGGAATATATCATTGAGCATGGACTTGCAACAGAAGAAGATTTAGAAGGTGTTGATGTAGAGGCTATGGTAAGAGACTGCGACTGGGAAAAAGGGATTGAAGAAAGATTCAATTTGCCGTTGATGATTGATATGCTGAAGAGAGATTATATGTATGATGAGTATATGTTTGATTACCAATACCTGGTGGATACACCAAAGAGCGAAGGCACATTGACAGAGTCTGATGTGAAAAACATAAAAACCATTGGATTTGAGTGTAATGAGGGAACTTATTTCGCATCCATGATATTTGATTTGTCAGAAGGCAAAGCATATTTGGGAGACGGACAAGATTTGCTGCGAAAGGGAGTAACACCAAAGCAGGAGATTGCGCTTACAGACGAACAGATAGAAGCGGTAAAAAATCATGTGATATCCAGTGGAGTATTAGAATGGCAAGAGGAATATGAGGGAGTAAATCCTAACGATACAGATTGGTTTTGGTGGATACTGTATTATGAGCTAGAGGATGGGAGTGTTTATGCATATGATGGAAGCGGTGTAGTGAATGGAACACCGGAGAATTATAGAGAATTTGTAAAGGGCTTGCAGGCTTTTTTTAATTCATAGGAAACTTCAGAATCTCCATTTACAAGAAAAAAAGAGAGTGATATAGTAAATTTTGGATGATATTCTGCAGAAGCGGAAATTGTACCAACAGAAAAGAAAATAAAACTGTGAAAGATTGCTTATATCAGAAATATACATGGATCAGAAAATCCTGACCGTGATATAGCAGTAAGAATAAGATAATCGTAATTGCTTCCGGAAGGAGGCATCAGTATATTGTTAGATCATATACGAATCGGTTTTATTGGCGCCGGCAGAGTCGGTGTATCACTCGGAAAATATTTTACGGAAAAGGGCAGGAAAATAGGAGGTTATTATAGTCTGAGCCCCGCGTCTGCCAAATGGGCAGCAGAATTTACAAAATCAACATATTATGAAAGTTTGCAGCAAATCATAAGCGATTGCGATATGATTTTATTTACTGTACCTGATGATACCATAAGTTCTGTATGGAAAGAAGCAAAGCCATACATATCAGAAAAAATCATCGCACACTGCAGCGGTCTTCATAGTTCAAACATCTTTTCTGACATAGGTGTGACAAATAGTTTCGCCTATTCCATTCATCCCCTAATAGCAGTGAGCAGCCGTGAAAATTCCTGGAAGGAACTTTCACATGCACTGTTTACGATTGAGGGTGATGAAACATATCTCCATAAGATTACCGAAATGTTTCAAGAAATGGGAAACCGGACGAGAACCATTTTGGCAGAAAACAAAATAAAATATCACGCAGCAGCAGCAGTATCATCCAATTACATGACTGCTTTATTTTACATGGCACAAAGTTTGTTTGAAGAATGCGGATTTACGGAGGAAGAAGCGAGAAAAGAACTTTATGCTCTTGCAAAAGGAAATCTTGACCATATTCTTACCGACGGATGTGTCAATTCATTAACGGGACCGTTGGAGAGAAATGACCTCACAACAGTACAAAAGCATATGGATGCTTTACCTTCGGAAATGAGAGAGGTGTATGCAAAAAATGCTTCTTACTTAATTCAGGTTGCAGAAAAAAAGAATCCAAACCGCGATTATAAAACAATGAGAAAGTTATGCAGTCAATAAAATCATCTGACCAACCAAAAAGACGGCAGAGAGAGAAAGAGGTAAAAAATGAAAAACACAGTATTAACACTGCAGAAGCAAAAAGAAGAGCATGACAAAATTGTCATGGTAACTGCTTACGATTACACGACAGCAAAAATAATGGATGAATCCGGAGTTAACACGATATTAGTAGGAGATTCTTTGGGAATGACAATGCTTGGATATGAGGATACCTTATCTGTCACAATGGAGGATATGATTCATCATACGGCGGCGGTTTCCCGCGGTGCAAAGGATGCCTTTGTCGTTGCGGATATGCCGTTTATGTCCTACCAGACATCTGTTTATGATGCGGTTGTAAATGCCGGACGCCTGATGAAAGAAGGACGTGCCAATGCCGTAAAGTTGGAGGGTGGCGTAGAATTTGCTCCACATATCGAGGCAATCGTAAAGGCTTCCATACCGGTAGTAGCACATATCGGACTTACTCCACAGTCTGTTAATGCATTCGGAGGCTTTAAGGTACAGGGAAAAGACTTAGAGGCGGCAAAAAAATTGACAGAAGATGCCAAGGCAGTGGAAGCGGCAGGAGCCTGTATGGTGGTATTAGAGTGTGTGCCTGCAAAACTGGCAGAAAAGATTTCGGAGAAACTTACGATTCCAACCATCGGTATCGGAGCGGGAGCAGGTTGTGATGGTCAGGTTCTCGTATATCAGGACCTTTTGGGAATGTATGGAGAATTCCAACCAAAATTTGTAAAAGTTTTTACAAATGTCGGTGAGGTTATGCGTGAGGGAGTAAAGGCTTACATTAAGGAGACAAAGGAAGGAACTTTCCCGGCAGCAGAACACTGTTTTAAAATAGATGATTCCGTAATTGAAAAGTTATATTAAATCGTGTGTAAAAGCATAGGTAGGAATATAATCAACGACATGATATAAAGATGAAAAAATTAAAATAAAAAGAAAGGAAAAACTCATGAAGATAGTATCAACCATAGAGGAAGTAAGAAATCAAGTAAAAGAATGGAGAAAAGAGGGGCAGAAGATAGGGTTTGTTCCGACGATGGGATATTTACATGAAGGCCACATGAGCCTTATTGATGCGGCAGGCGAAAATGATAAAGTGGTAGTCAGCATATTTGTAAACCCGATGCAGTTTGGTCCAAACGAAGATTTGGCAAGCTATCCAAGAGATTTAGAACATGATGCGGCCATGTGCGAAGCACACGGGGTCGATTTAATTTTTCACCCAACACCGGAAGAGATGTATGGGGAAAGCTTTTATTCCTATGTGGATATGAATGTTTTGACACAGGAACTTTGTGGATTAAGCAGACCAGTACATTTTCGCGGTGTTTGTACAGTTGTAGCAAAATTATTTAATATTGTCACACCGGATAAGGCATACTTCGGACAAAAGGATGCACAACAGCTTGCAATCATTAAGAGAATGGTGAAAGATTTAAATATGCCGCTTCAGATTGTCGGCTGTCCGATTGTTCGTGAGGAGGATGGCTTGGCAAAAAGCTCCAGAAATACATATCTCTCGAAAGAAGAGCGGAAAGCTGCTCTCGTGTTGAGCCGTTCTATTTTCTTAGGAAAAGAAATGGTAGAAAAGGGAGAGCGTGATGCAAAGAAAGTAATTACAGCCATGACAGCGGAGATAGAGAAGGAGCCGTTGGCAAAAATTGATTATGTGAAGATGGTAGATTTGGAAACTATGCAGCAGGTAGAAACCATTGAAGGTGGGATTTTAACTGCGATTGCGGTCTATATCGGAAAGACCAGATTGATTGATAACTTTATGTTTGGGCTCGGAAAGTAAGAGGAAGAGAAAATGACAATTTCAATGCTAAAAGCTAAAATACACCGCGCAACAGTAACACAAGCGAAATTAGATTATGTAGGAAGCATCACTGTAGATATCGCATTGTTAGAACAGGCCGGTATCTTGGAATATGAAAAGGTTCAGATTGTGGATGTGAACAATGGATCCCGCTTTGAAACCTACACCATTGCCGGGGAGCGCGGCAGCGGTATCATGTGTTTAAACGGTGCGGCAGCCCGCATGGTACAGACCGGTGATAAAATTATTCTGATGGCATACGCACAGGTAACACCTGAGGAAGCACAGGAAATGCGCCCGACCGTACTTTTTGTGGATGAAAAAAATCAAGTGACAAAAGTGACAAACTATGAGAAGCATGGACAGATAGAGTAAGAAAATCGTTGTATCAAAAAAAGCAATAGACTATAATTACTTTTATATAGTAAAGTAATTGTATCTATTGCTTTTTTGATTAACAATACGTAAGAAACAGAGGAGAGAATGTTATGCCGCAGAATTTTTATGAACTTGTTTGGATTTTTATTATATACGCTTTTATCGGATGGTGCACGGAAGTATCCTACGCTGCACTTGACACCGGAAAATTTGTAAACCGTGGATTTTTGAACGGTCCATACTGTCCGATTTATGGATGCGGTGTCGTTATTGTTGTTGCAATTCTTACGCCATTAAGAGAAAGTTTACTTATTCTTTTTATCGGATCACTTGTACTGACGACAGCGTTGGAATTTGTAACCGGATATATTTTGGAAAAAGTATTTCACAACAAATGGTGGGATTATTCTGACAAGCCCTTTAATGTCAAGGGATATATCTGTCTAAAGTTCTCAATTCTATGGGGACTTGCCTGTACGTTTATCATGGATGTATTGCATCCTCTAATTTATAAGGCTATTACATGGATTCCTTTTATACCGGGTGTGATATTGCTCTCTATTTTGATGTGTGTATTTCTTGTGGATTGCTGTATTACGGTATCTACTATCCTGAAGTTTAACAAACGCTTGAAGATTATGGATGAGATGGCTGCATCCATACATAAATTATCCGATGAAATCGGAGAGAATATTTATGAAAATGTTACCGGAGTGATTGAGAAATCTGAGGAATTTCAAGAAAATCATGCCGAACTGATTGATAAGATTACAGAGACAACCGAGGCGGCAAAAGAAAAGTTTGCGGATGCTTTTGAAGAGAAGAAGAAGGAATATGCAGATGCGCGTGAGGAGAAGAAACGCCAGCTTGCAGAACTTTCCGAAAAATACGAAAAGCTTTTTGCAGAGAAGAACAATGGTTTCCGTCGTTTGATGACTGCATTTCCTGATATGAAATCAAGAGATAATAATGAGATGCTTCAAAAATATAAGTTGCACTTCAATATAAAAATAAGAAGACGAGGAGAAACAATCGATGATTAGAACGGTTCAGACAGAACAAATTATTGAAAATATTAAGGAAATGTGTATTGAGGCGAATCACTATCTATCTTCTGATATGGATAAAGCTATGAAGACTGCGGTAGAGACAGAAAAATCCGAACTTGGTAAGAAGATATTAAACCAGCTTCAAGATAACTTAAAGATAGCGGATGAAGAGATGATTCCCATTTGTCAGGATACCGGAATGGCGGTTATTTTTCTGGAGGTTGGACAGGACGTACATTTTGAGGGAATAGCGATTGAGGATGCCATCAATGAGGGTGTGCGCCGCGGTTATACCGAAGGATTTCTGCGTAAATCTGTCGTAGGGGATCCGCTGATCCGCGAGAATACAAAAGACAACACGCCGGCGGTCATTCACTATTCCATCGTTCCGGGGGATAAAGTGAAAATCACATTGGCGCCAAAGGGATTCGGCAGTGAGAACATGAGCCGCGTATTTATGCTAAAGCCTGCTGACGGCATGGAAGGTGTGAAAAATGCGATTCTTACCGCAGTGAAGGATGCAGGTCCAAACGCCTGTCCACCGATGGTCGTCGGTGTAGGGGTCGGCGGAACCTTTGAAAAATGCGCACTTTTGGCGAAACAGGCATTGACAAGACCGGTGGATGAGCATTCGGATGTTCCATATGTAAAAGAGATGGAAATCGAGATGTTAGAAAGAATCAACAAGCTTGGTATCGGACCGGGCGGACTCGGCGGCACGACGACAGCACTTGCGGTTAATATCAATACCTATCCGACACATATCGCAGGTCTTCCGGTAGCAATCAATATTTGTTGCCATGTCAATCGCCATGTAGTGCGTGAACTGTAATTTTAATTCATACAAGCAAAATTCTTGTTATGCGAATAAATAAAAATAAGTTTTAATAGGGAGAAATTAAATGCAGGATATTTTAATTGTAGTAGATATGCAGAATGACTTTATCGATGGAGCTTTGGGAACTGCGGAAGCAGAAGCCATCGTTCCAAAGGTAGCCGAGAAAATCCGCAGTTTTTCCGGAAAAGTACTTTTTACAAGAGATACACACGAAGAAAATTATATGGATACACAGGAGGGAAAGAATCTTCCGGTTCCTCACTGTATCAGGGGAACACAAGGCTGGCAGATTTCATCCAAACTTATGGAGTTCTGTAAGGATGAACCAATCAATAAGGAAACTTTTGGTTCGGTAGAACTTGGCTCTGTTTTAAAGGCAGCTCATCAGGAGAATCCGATTGAGACTATCACATTCATCGGACTGTGCACAGATATCTGCGTCATTTCCAATGCGATGCTGGTAAAAGCATTTTTACCTGAAGTAAAGCTTATTGTAGATGCTTCCTGCTGCGCGGGCGTGACACCGGAAAGCCATAAGAATGCACTTGAGGCAATGAAGGTATGTCAGATTGAGATAGAGAACGAATGATTGATAAAATGAAAATTTAAGAAATCATTTATAAAAGCATATATGAAGAACATTGCAAGAGAAGTAGAAAAGCAGGGAGGCAGGCATGGATAAGCATATTACGACTCCGATTACCGCGGAGGTTACCAAAGATTTAAAATCCGGCGATTATGTCTATATTACCGGGACCATCTATGTGGCAAGAGACGCCGCACACAAAAGAATGATTGAAGCATTGGACCGGGGGGAAGGACTTCCAATCGATATCAAAGATGCAACCATTTACTATATGGGACCTTCCCCGGCAAGAGAGGGGCGTCCGATTGGTTCTGCGGGACCAACAACAGCATCCCGAATGGATAAATATGCGCCGACGCTTCTTAATCTCGGCGAGAAAGCCATGATTGGAAAAGGAAAGCGCACCAAGGAGGTCATCGATGCCATCATTCGCAATCAGGCAGTCTATTTTGCAGCCATCGGTGGGGCAGGCGCACTTTTGTCAAAATGCATTACTTCGTCTGAAATTGTGTGCTACGAGGACCTTGGTGCGGAAGCAATCCGCAAGATTGAAGTCAAAGATTTTCCTGTCATTGTTGTAGTGGACAGCGAAGGTAATAATCTTTATGAGACAGCAATCAGGGAATTCTGTGAGGAGTAAAAGAATGAAAAATCTAAATTGGGCAGTACTCGGCTGTGGAGTAATTGCGAACGAGATGGCACAGGCACTTGTTAAGATGGGTAAGAACCTGTATGCAGTCGGAAATCGCACTCACGAAAAAGCAGTTGCTTTTGCAGAAAAATATCAGGTTCCGAAAGTATACGATGATTATCATGAGATGTTTACCGATCCGGAAATTGATGTTATTTACATTACAACACCCCATAATACGCACATCGGGTTTGTAAAGGAAGCATTAAGCAACGGCAAGCATGTACTCTGTGAGAAGTCAATTACTTTAAACAGCAGAGAGTTAGAAGAAGCGATTGCGTTAGCAGAAAAAAATGGTGTTATTTTTGCAGAGGCGATGACCATTTGGCATATGCCGCTTTATAAAAAGTTGTGGGAGATTGCGCCACAACTTGGAAAAGTTCAGATGATACAGCTCAATTTTGGAAGCTATAAAGAGTATGATATGAAAAATCGCTTTTTTAATCTGGACTTAGCGGGAGGGGCATTACTTGATATCGGAGTCTATGCGATTTCTTTGGCGCGTAGCTTTATGGAGAGCCAGCCGGATCAGATACTTAGCCAGGTAAAATACGCGCCGACCGGTGCGGATGAGCAGGCAGGCATCCTTTTGATGAACCGGGAAGGACAGATGGCGACGCTTGCCCTGTCACTTCATTCCAAACAACCGAAACGCGCTGTCATCAGTTGTGAAAAGGGTTATATTGAAATTATGGAATACCCGCGCGCAGATAAAGCAGTCATCGTAGAGGCGGAAAGCGGAAAGCGTCATGAAATCACAGCCGGAAGCACAGAAAACGCATTACAATATGAGATGATGGATATGGAAAATGCAATATTACAAGGTGATGTAGCAACAATGCGTCTGTCTGACACCAGAGATGTCATGGAAATCATGACCGGACTGCGGAAGGAATGGAATTTAAAATATCCGGGAGAAGAATGGTAATTGTCAGATTTTTATCAATTAGGCATAGACAGCATATTGCAAAACAGCTATAATACAAATTGCAGAGGATGGAAAAATCATCCTGATAAAAGAATATGGCAGTCTTTGTGGCAGGGTGAAAGTCCCTACCGATGGTATAGTCCATGACCCGCGCGAGCGGCTGATCCGGTGACCCTATTGGGAATTCCGGAACCGACGGTAAAGTCCGGATGAGAAAAGACATTTTCTGTGAAACTACGCCCGGAGCATATCTTTATGTTCCGGGTTTTTATTCACCAAGCACCACATGGATATTTTTATCTGTGTGGTGCTTTTTTATTTCATAGGAAACTCCTATGAAGTAAAACGCTTTATATTTATTTTATTAACAGGAGGGCATGAGAATCATGACAGACAACAATGTATGTGTCGCAGCAGACACCAAGGAAAACACCGTTTTGGTAAAGCAACAGGAGACAGCGAAAGTAGAAGGGAAGAAAAAAGTAAAAATCCGTGTAAAAGAAATGACTTTCATAGCTATGATGGGTGCACTTAGTTCCATATTAATCTTTTTCCGGTTCCCGTTACCGTTTCTTCCACCATTTTTATCATTTGACGTATCCCCGATTATAGAAATGATTGGTGGGTTCATGTATGGACCGGTAGCGGCACTACTGATTATCATTCTTAAAATTTTATTGCAGCTTGTTATGCAGGGCAGCCATTCTGTCGGAACAGGCGAGCTGCAGAATCTGATTTTGGGATGCGCATATGTAATGCCTGCACTTCTTTTTTATAGAAAGAAGACCAGAAAAAGGGCGGCAGTGGGCATGGCAGTCGGTACTGGTACCGTATCCGTCGTATCTGTTTTTTCAAACCTGTACTTAATTATACCGTTTTATGTAGCACTGTTTGGAATGACAATGGAAGATATCGTGGCAATGTGCACAGAGGTAAATCCGGCAGTAACGGATGCATTTACCATGGTGTTGTTTGGTATCGTACCGTTTAATCTGGTCAAATACGGATTCTGCTCCATTTTGACTTTCTTCTTATATAAGAAACTCAGTAAGCCAATCAAAAACTTTATTAACCGCTAGGAGGAAAAAAGATGAAATTTAGTTGCAATAAGGAAATAAGCTATGAGGAAGCAGTAAAGACAATGTTTGAAAAACTGGGGAACTGTCAGATTATGGCACTTGCATCCAGTCTCAACGATTATGTCATGGTGCGTAATGTTAGCTGCCTATTCTATGACGAGAAGATTTACTTTAAGACGGATAAGAACTTCCGCAAGACAAAACAGTTGTTAGAGAATCCGAATGTTGCCCTTTGCTGGAGCGGAGTGCAGGTAGAGGGGGTTGCCGAAAATAAAGGTCTGGTGGTAGATGAGCCGGGACATCGTTTTGAAGAAGGGTACAAAAAATATCTCTGGGAAAGCTACAACAAATACAGCCATACGGATACGGAAATATTGATTGAGGTGACACCCAAGTATGTGGAGGTCTGGGATACCAGCGAAGATGGATATGCATATCAGTTATTCATTGATTTTGAGAACCAATCTGTCGAAGTAAAGCCATACGATAAAAAATAAGATTCAACCGGTGCAACATAAGACAAATAAAGTGTAACAAAATCCATTTTTGTAGAAATCTATTTTTAATTCGGATATGTTATAGAAAAGAAAATAACAATCAGATTTAAGGAGAGAAAAATGAAAATGGGTAAGAAAAAAAAGATAATTTTGATTGTAGCAGGCATCCTCTTATTATTGGTCGCTTTGGGAATAGGGGGAATGAGCTTACAGGTAGGAAAAATGGTGGCGGAAGGCTTGCTTTATCAGAACGAAGGAAATGATACAAAAGGGAACAGTATCAAACAGTTGGAACTTTGGGGATATGATATCGAGAAGTTTGAGGCTTCCTATGATTCAGAACATATGGTACTTGAGGCTTCCGATGGAGTGAAGGTGCCGGTTACTTATTATGCGAACGGCAAGGAAGACGGAGCAGCGCCAATCGTGATTCTTATACATGGGGCAGGTGGGGACCATGTCTCCACCTATCCATTGGCGGAAGGATATTTGAAGCGCGGCTGGCAGGTACTTTCCTATGACCAGAGGGGAAGCGGCGATTCCTCGGACGATAAAGTGAGCTTTGGCTATTATGAGCAGCTTGATACGGCTTGCGTTGTGGAGTATGCTGCAAATACACTGCACAGCAGCAGAATTGTAGTTCACGGACAGTCTATGGGAGCGGCAACAGCAGCATTATATGCAACCAGTCAGCATGCAAGGGATTATGTTGAGGCAATCATCCTTGATTCGCCGATAGACAGCATGGAGCATATGTTCCGTGGAGTATGGCGGGAAATGGAAGGCACCGAAGATATCCCGGAGGATTATGTGGTAGCCTGTGGAGATTGGTATTTGAAACATTTTTATGGCTTTTCATTTGCAGACGCAGATATTACGGCTAGTATGCATCGTAATGAAATAAAAACATTGATGATTCAGTCAGAGCAGGATGAGCTCTGTACGATTGAGGAAGGAAAAGCGCTTTTCGATGAAATCGCAGCAGAAGATAAACAACTTTATATGATAGATTGTAAGCATGTTGAAGGTGCCATTACCAATGAGCAGGAGTATTGGAATGCTGTATTTTCATTCTTGGAAACAGAATAAAAGAAAGGTTTGATTATTGAAATGAAACTGAACTTGTTTCATACAAAGGAAGTCAAGGAGCCACATATTGATATACATTACCGGCAAATGACACCGGTAATTGAAAAGGTGATTCGTCTTGTGCGAGAAGATAAGCCTGTGCTATATGGCATATCACAGAGAGAAGAAAAAGTTTTATTAGACATAAACGCTATCTATTATATTGATTCGGTGGAAAAGAGAGTGTTTGCCTACACAAAAGAAGCGGTATATCGTTTGTCCGGCAATTTGCAGCAGTTAGAGGCAGAGCTTGCAGATTACGGTTATGTCAGAATTAATAAGTCGAATCTTATAAATATATATAAAGTAGATAGGATAAAACCCGAGGCAAATATGCGTGTGATGGCAATTTTTGATAACGGGGAAAAGCTGTATATTAACCGCAGTTATAAAAAGAATTTCCAGAACTATCTGGAGAGCAGGAGAGAGGTGTTGAAAATTGAAAATTCTCAAAGGGATTGAAATACCGATTACCATATGTGTTTCCTATACCATCTTATCACTGATTAATACAATGTTTGATCTAATAAAAGGGAGAGATACGAATCCTGCAAATTCCCTGATGGTACTTTTGTTTTCCTCAATCGCAGTGATTGTCTTGTCTATGCATCACTTGTTTGATGAATGGAATCCGATTCTGATGATCATTGTTCAATATGCGATTGCAATGGGATTGGTAATGCTGGTGGTATATTTGGGAAGTTTTATAGAACCGGTCAGTGAGGGGGGATATAGGGAAGTTTTTGTGAGCTTTACGATTCCGTATATCATAGGCTCTGTCTTTTATTATATAGAAGTATTCCATTCCGCATATAAGCAAAATCGGCTGTTGCAGGAAATAAAAAAGGAAGCAGAGCAGGAAATTTTAAAAAATTGAATAATCTCATTGACAAAAGGGAAATCCTTTAGTATTATTATCTATGCGTTACGGCGCAGAACAATATCATATTGTCAAATAAGAACTTTGGAGAAGTACTCAAGTGGCCGAAGAGGTGCCCCTGCTAAGGGTATAGGTCGGGTCAACCGGCGCGAGGGTTCAAATCCCTCCTTCTCCGCTTTATTTGAAGATATGAGTTGTTCAATTTTTTTTCTGAAAAAAATTGTTGACACAGACTGCGATACATGATACTATATATGAGTTGTCGCTTGATGCAGAAAAGTGTGACAACAAACAGTTTTTTGTAAAAATTGTTTGAAAAAGAAAAAAGTTGTTGACAAATAAGTTCGATGGTGATATAGTTAATAAGCTGTCGCCGAGAACGGATGACAACAAGTACCTTGATAACTGAACAGTGAATAAACCTTGAAAGATTCTACGGCGAACAAAGTTCGCCAAGAAGAAAATCATAGATTTTCTTCCGGGTTTCG
>JALEKJ010000049.1 GCA_022771695.1 Roseburia sp.
AGCGGAGGGAGCGATTGATAATAGAGCATTTGTTCATTCGCCAGATAATGAGCACTCCAACATACATTCCGCGAAAGAACATTTTGCACAGATTTGGAACTCCGCCATCAAGAAATCAGACCTTGGCCGATACGGATGGGACGCAAATCAGTGGGTATGGGTAATCGAGTTTGAACGGTGTGAGAAACCGGGAAGTGAGTAGAGCCTTTACCATCCGGCTATTGTTTCGATAGTTGTATTGTAAAGCATAGCCATTTTTTCTGCAGTGTCCATTCTCATAGCACCACCATTAATAGTTTCTATATAACGATAATAATCAAGAGAAATACCAAGATAGTCAGCAACAAATTCCTGAGAATAGTTATGCTGGTGACGTAATTCTGCAATTATAGGTAAAAATTTTATATGTTTGCGCATTGTTTATACCACCTTTTAAGGCTAAGTATATATGAAAATTGTGTATTTGAGAAGATGGAAATATATGGTAATGAAAATAGTACATTGACTAATCAGAACATATGTTTTATAATAAAAACAAACAAATGTTCGATTGGAAGGATGAAATGACAGCAAGACAAAAAGAAATATACGAATACATAATAAAATATACAACAGAAAATTTATATCCACCCACGGTTAGAGAAATTGCAGCGGTAACTGGTTTAAAATCGACATCTTCTGTGTATAGTCATCTAAAAAACTTACAAAAACAGGGTGTTATAAGTATGCGAGAATCAGAGCCAAGAACTATAAAACTAACAGGGTACAAATTGGTAAAGGAAAGTGAAATTATAGAAAATTGACTACATTAAAAAAATAAGTTATAATAACCACATAACAAATTAGCGCCTAAGAGCCGAATATATGAGACTATGATTAGTTTCGTGTGTTCGGCTCTTTTTATTTTGGAGAAAGGGAAGTGAGATAGTGAACATCAATGGAACAATGAAAAAATTGCAGATGGCGATATTACAAACCGGATTGGCAATCACAATAGGGCGGACTCAGTTCTATTCTCCAGAGCAGCATAGATTCATTCCTATGATTACGCTATCCACTAAGGTGTTACACTATTATGAGAGAAGCGGAGAGTGGAAAGACCAGACATTTGAGATTATTCGTACATCATCACAGGTAGATGCATTGATGTGCATGGTGGATATATATAAGGCGGTGACAGACAGTGGTAATAGTAACATTTAAGAAAGATACGAAAGAGGTAATATCAGTATGTCCGATTGATATTGTTTCAAATGAGGATGTTGTGCTGGAAGAACAGGATGGAATCGCAGCGCAAGGATATGACTACATTATCTACAATGGTACAGAGCCGCTGTTTGAAAATATAGATGGGAAAATGTATTTGGAAGAAAATAAATTACTATTACTTGCAGATTATCTAGAGGATGAAGGTGGTGAGTAAGTGCCTAATAAATTAACAATTAAACAGAAAGCATTTGCTGACTATTATATAGAGTGTGGAAACGCAACAGAGGCGGCAAGAAAAGCAGGGTATTCTGAAAAATACTTGAATACTAATGCAAATAAATTACTACAAAATACTACAATTTCCTCATATATAGCAGAAAGAACAAAACCGACCGAGCAAAAACGTATTGCGACAGGCGATGAAATTATGATGTTCTTCACCAGAGTAATGTATGGAGAGGAAAAAGATGCGTTTGGATTAGATCCATCATTACAAGATAGACTGAATGCAGCTAAGGAACTTGCAAAGAGAATTGTAGATGTTGGAGCTGCAAAGGAAGAGTACGAAAATGATAATTTCCTTGAAGCTTTGAAAGATGATGTGAAATCTACATTTGAGAAAGCGGGGGATATTGTTGAAACGTAGAGCATTATTTAAATTCTCTAAATTCTCATTAAAACAAAAGATGGTTCTTGAGTGGTGGGTTCCTGGAAGTCCATATGCTGATAAAGATGGAATTATTTGTGATGGTTCTATCAGAAGTGGAAAGACCACTGTCATGTCTCTATCCTTTGTTATGTGGGCTATGGCTACTTTTGATGGAGAGAACTTCGCCCTGTGTGGTAAGACAATTCAATCATTGCGCCGTAATGTGATTAAACAGCTTAAAAGCATGTTAAAATCACGAGGATACGAGGTCATTGAACACAGGTCAGAAAACTCAATGACAATCAGACTTGGCGATGTAGAGAATGAGTTTTATCTGTTTGGTGGTAAGGATGAGGGGTCGCAGGACTTAATACAGGGAATAACACTTGCCGGAGTATTCTTTGATGAAGTTGCGCTCATGCCGGAGTCATTTGTTAATCAGGCAACCGGGCGATGCTCAGTTGCCGGAAGTAAGTTCTGGTTCAACTGCAATCCAGAAGGACCGGATCATTACATAAAAACAGAATGGATTGACAAAATTACGGAAAAGAACCTTATTCGCATCCACTTTACTATGCGTGATAATCCAAGTCTTTCAGAGCGCATCATAGAACGATACGAACGGATGTATAAAGGCGTGTTTTATGACCGCTTTATTCGTGGATTATGGGTGCTTGCATCCGGCATTATATTCAGGTACTTTGCAGAGGACGACAGACCTTATCTATGTAAGGATGAAGATATATTTGACGAATCAGGGCGTTTAAAACGACCATTCAGCAAGCTTGTAATAGGCATGGACTTCGGAGGTAATGGCTCAAAAACTACTATGTTCCTTATGGGATATATTGGAGGATACAAGGAATTTAGAGGATTAGAAGAGGATGGACTGCCAATAACCGAAAATATTGATGCAAAGGCAATTTGTGATAAGTTTATAGAGTTTTATAGGATGTGCATTAAAAAGTATGGTCGCGTTGATTGGGTATTCCCAGATTCTGCCAGCACAACGATGATTAACTCGCTGATTAGTGCAGCAAGGGAAGCAGGATTGACATATGGGAACATAACGGGATGTCGCAAGAATGAGATTTCTGACAGACCAAAGACAATCGATTTGCTTTTCAATACAGGAAGATTAAAAATAAATGAACGTTGCACGGAAACCAGAAAAGCAATTTCATCATTGCGATGGGATGAAAAACACCCAGATATTCCAGAGGACAAGAATATTGGTAACTGTAACGACTGGTGGGATGCATTTTGCTACTGCTTGTTGGACTTTATAGAGTTTATTGATTTAGACAGATAGGAGAGTGTAGTAAGGAAAGATTGTGTAAAGGTATACTTAAACAAGCTAGGATATTCTGTCAATGGAGATGCGCTTGCTATCATCAAGGTGTGTGATGATTGGTATTCGAATCGTCTTATTGATGATTTTCACAAGAGAAAGAATCTAAATGATAAGGAAGTTGAGCTTAGCCGCATGAACTTTGCAAAGCGGTGCTGCGCTGATGATGCGAACCTCTGTGAGATTATATCGGTTGCCCCTGAGAAAGAGAGCACATCACAGGAGTTCATTGACAAGCTTATGGATGATAACAGATTTGATGTGCGTTACCGCGAGCAGTTGGAAAAGACATCTGCTACCGGAACAGTTGGAGCATATATCTATCTGCGCAATGCGAATTATCTTGAAGCAGCTGACGGAAAAATGACTATAAGCGGCGGAGACATTCGTATTAACTACTGCGACGCTGATTGCATTATTCCTCTTACAGTAGAGAATAAGCTTGTCACAGAGTGTGCATTTAGCGCCACGAATACAGTAAAAGGAAAGGAAAAGACTACTCTTGTTATTTTCACGCTTGAGAATGGCAGATACAAGGCAGATACGGTTATATTCGATGAACGAGGTCAGAAAGTAGACACAGAATCATCGAGTATTCAGCTTGGCGATGTTAAGCCGTTTTCAATCATGGCAAATGCAGAGGTAAATAATCTTGATAACATGGATGGATATGGTCTGCCGAAGATTTATAATTCCATTCCTCTTTTTAAGGCCGTAGACCTTTGCTACAATGTACTTTTTTCCGATTTGTCAAAGGCAGAAAAGATTATTCTGATTAATGAGTTGTTGAGTGAAGTAAGGGATAAAGACGGAAAACCGGCATTAACTCCACAGCAGAAGGAAATATTTGTATTGTTGGGAGAGAAGCTTCCACAGGAAAAGTCACTTATTCAGGAATATAACCCAGAAATCCGTGTTGAGCAGATTACAAAGGCATTTGAGCTTGTGTTGTCGCTCCTTTCTATGCAGTTTGGTTATGGCAGCAAGAAGTACACATTTGAGAATGGTCAGATAAAGACAGCCACAGAGTACATCGGTACGAAACAGGATGCCATGCAGGAGCTTAACAAGCAGCGGAAACAGTCAACAGACTACATTGAGGATATCATACACGCCGCAATGTGGTTTTCAAATCAGTTTTCTGGCACATCATACAATGTAGATGAAGCATTGTCTATCGAGTTTGATGATTCATATGTCGAGGACAAGCAGACTAAGCTTGAAGCAATGAGAGCGGATGCAGTAACATTCCAAGATATTCCTTGGTTGACTTTTATGTATATCAAGACAAAATACAATCTATCAGATGAGGAAGCAGAGAAGTACATCAATGAGGGGAAAATGAGAGAGGAACCAGTTGACGATTTAAACGATTAGGGCGGTGATTTAAAGGGCATTATCAGAAGAACAGATTGACACTCTAATAGACAAGTACATAATGGGGCTTTATCAGGATTTAGAGGATGAGGTTATTGCTGATGTTGCCCGCCGCGTGAAAAAGACCGGTCGTTACACAGAGACAGCTGAGCTTATGGCGAAGTCAATGGTGGAGCAGGGATATTCTGCCGAGAAGATACAGGCGGAGGTTATGAAGATGCTTCGCGCTGACAAAACTTATCAGATGGCGGTTGCAGAGAATACCAAGGCATACAAGCAGGAAGTGCAAGATATTATCAACCAGACCGTGAAAGAAGCCAAAGCAGCCGGTAATGAACTTGTGGCGGAAGCCGGTAACATGGCATGGAATAATGATTTGTCTATGTGGCAGGAACATGGTGTTGATTTGAAAAAGCCGAACAGCATGAGCCAACTGCTCTTAGCGTTTCAATCGCAGACTGCCGGAGAACTTAAGAATCTTACAAAGACAATGGGATTCAAGAATACTGTATTAGGAACAACAGGAGTGCTTAATGCGTATCAGCGAGAAATGGATTTGGCAGTGCTAAAGGTTGCCACCGGAACATTCTCATATGATCAGGCAGTAAACGATTGCGTACACAGACTTGCACAGAGTGGGCTTCGGTCTATTGACTATGCGAATGGTCGGTCATATCAGCTTGATACCGCGGCGCGAATGTCTGTAAGGACCGGATTGAGCCAATTATCCGGTAAAATAATGGAAGCCAACCTTGCAAGCACCGGACAGGACCTTGTTATCACATCACAGCACATGGGGAGTCGCCCAGAGCATGTGCATTGGCAGAATAAGGTATTCTCATATTCTGGAAAGAATAAGAAATATCCTGATTTCTTTAAGGAGACAGGATACGGAACTGCTACAGGCTTAAAAGGCGTCAACTGTACGCATGATTTCTATCCGTTCTGGGAAGGCGCTTCTGTCATACCGGATGACTTGGAAGAGACTGCGCCGGTCAAAATTAACGGTAAGGAATATGATCATTACCAGGTATCACAGCAACAGCGAAAAATGGAGCGTGACATACGGGCGACCAAGCGTGAGATTGAAGCACAGAAAGCCATCGGAGGCGATACAACAGCGTTGCAGAGCAAATTACGGAAGCAGACAGCGGATTACAAGCAGTTCAGTGCGGCGGCAGGGGTTAAGACGAAGGATAATAGGCTTAGAGTTGCAAGTGGAAGCAGTGACATAAAGAACACATCCGCTTACAGAAATGTGGTTACAAGCATTGCAAAAGCGAAGAAAAATGATACAATAAAAGTAGATTTACAGTATTTTGCATCGAAAGAAAAGCAATACGGCAAAAAGATAGGTAAGCACGCTCAAGATTTTGGTCTTGATGCAAGCAAAGAAGCTGATAGATTAAAGATGCGTGAAATTATTGCCGATATAGTAAGTAACAAGGATGAGATTAGAGTTGGCAGTTGGAGAGGACAGGCAAATGATGTATTGTTCTTTATAAAAGGCAATGATGTTGTAATTACTAAGGCGGATGGAGAATTCATCACAGTTTTAAAGGATGGTGTAATAAATAGTGAAGGGGTTAAGAACACAGGAAAACAATAACTTCATAAAGTTTTTTGAAATCGTCCAGAACGAAGCGGCAAAGTCGGGAAAAGTATTTTTCCTTGACTGCGAGGAAGGGCATGACGGAAGTGTTGATGGCATGGAAGTATGCAATTTGTCCGGTTGGCTTATTCCAACTGATAAAGCAAATGAATTTGAAGCTTTGTGGAAAAATGAAGAGGAAGATGATAAATGGTCGGATTTCTTTGGGTTTGTGAGTTGGAAAGATGAAAACGGGTTAAAAATAGTTTTTGAGTAGTAACGTGCCATCGCAGAAATGCGGTGGCTTATTTGTTGCACTTCAAAACGCACTATTTTCAATAAAACGCAGAAAAACTATTGAAAACTTGCGAAAAGTGCTATATAATAACAGGTGGGGTGAGATATTGCAACAAACAACACCTTTACTGTGGAAGATGTGCCCTGAGTGTGGAAGGAAGCTTCTAGCAATTCAAAAAGATACCGCAGTTAAAAACTTACCGTGCAAATGCAAGCATTGTAAGAAAATCAGTTTAATAAACATAGTGCCGATTAGCGCCGAGAAGTGAAAGCATTAAATTGGGGTAATCAAAGTTTTTGAGGGTTTGCCAATCTATTTGAGGGTTTGTCGTGAGGGGCAAGCATAAAAAACAGCATAGTTTTTGAGGGTTCTTCGTGAGGGTCTGGTTTGAGGGTCCGGTTTGAGGGTCTAGTTTGAGGGTC
>JALEKJ010000057.1 GCA_022771695.1 Roseburia sp.
GCCCCCCTCAAGATGAGATATCCCTTTCATAAGAAAGTAAGATCCCTTGAAGACTACAAGGTAGATAGGGCAGAGGTGGAAGTGTGGTAACACATGTAGCTGACTGTTACTAATAGATCGAGGGCTTGACCAAGTAAGGAATAAGGTGGTCTGCGAAAAGCAGACATGATGAAGCAAGCTTGCTTGCAAAAGAATGTCTGGTTAGAGCAGAGGTCATCTGCCTGCAGATGACAGCGAGACGAAGCAACGCGAAGTCGAGCGGACCAACTTACGGAATAGATTTCTCAAATCTGTATGAAGTTTTGAAGGTACAAAATTGATTTAAACTATTGCAAATATAATGAATCTGTTATATAGTAAATGACGTACCAAATACGTCATTTTTCCAATATTATTTGGTATGTGAAGTTGTTCCGCAACTTCTAGTGGCTCCATTTTAGTGGAGACTATATATTCCTCGATAGCTCAGTCGGTAGAGCACGCGGCTGTTAACCGCGCTGTCGTAGGTTCGAGTCCTACTCGGGGAGCTTATTTCATGATATATCATGAAATACAATGTGATAAGGCGACTTAGCCAAGTGGTAAGGCATGGGACTGCAACTCCCTGATCATCGGTTCAAATCCGTTAGTCGCCTCTAAGAGAGATAAGATATTTTTCTTATCTCTTTTTTTAACGGCACAATAGTTTGAAAAAAGTGCAAAGCAAAATAAAAAAGAGAGTATAGGAATGAAAAAAGTAGAAGATTATATTAGAAATATTCCGGATTTTCCGGAAGAGGGAATTATTTTTAGAGATGTAACAAGTGTTCTTCAGGATGCAGATGGTTTAAAACTTGCAATTGACGAGTTAGTAAAGAAATTAGAGGGTGTCGAGTTTGATGTGCTTGCCGGAGCAGAGTCGAGAGGATTTATATTTGGTATGCCGATGGCATATTTATTGCATAAACCATTTGTATTAATTCGAAAAGCCGGAAAGCTTCCTTGTGAAACGATTTCCAAGGCATATGATTTGGAATATGGTACAGCGACGATTGAAATGCACAAGGATGCAGTGAAGCCTGGACAGAAGGTAGTTTTAGTCGATGATTTGATAGCAACGGGCGGAACGATGAAAGCTGCTGCCGAATTAGTGGAAGAGTTAGGCGGTACGGTTGAAATGATTTTGTTCCTTTTAGAGTTGAAAGGGTTAAACGGACGCAAGGTATTAGAGGGATATCATGTCGAATCTGTTGTTGCGTATGAGGGAAAATAATGAATCGTATAAAGATATCAATTATCAGCGCATATAAACATAGTTATTGTTTAAAAGGAGGCTGTCACTTTAACGATGAAAAGTCGTTGAGGTGATGCCTTTTTTTGATTCATAGGAAATACTTTGTTACACTAACGTGTAAAGTGCATAGCTTTTCTGTGAATCAAAAGTGCTACCATGTATAGGCAAGAAGTTGGCGTTAGATGCGCACTCTTGTTTCTTCTTTTTCTGTAAGTGGTAAATTAAGATGGAATATGATACTATAAATATAAGGTATTCTACAAAACCAAGGATAAAAAGGATAAGAGGTATTTGGTGCATGGAAAAAAAACGGATTCTTACTGAGAGAGAAACTCTTTTTAATGACCGGATAATGAAACTGTTTTTTAAAATTGAAAATAGCCACCTGCTATCCATTATCAGAAGAGGGCTTACGATGCTAGTACCTGTCATCGTTGTGGGGGCTGTGGCACATGCAATTTTGTATTTTCCGAATGAGTCATTTACATATTGGATTACAGAACAGCAGGCGTGGATTGCAGCGTTTTTGAAAATGGTTTATCAGGGAACTTTCGGAATGTTTTCCATGATACTGGTGGTGGCACTTGCAGTCAGTTATTCTGTTGAACGTGGGGAAGCCATTGATAAGATGTTTTTCTATGCGATTACGGCAATTGCCAGCTTTGGTACACAGTTAGTTGTGGTAGATAGCAACATGGGTTGGGATATTCTCGGAAATCAGGGATGTTTTGTTGCAATGGTCGTAGGGCTGTTATCCAGTGCTATTTTTTCCAAACTCGAAAGTATAGAGAGCATTTCGTTACGGAAATATACACTTGGGATGGATGCAGTTTTGGCAAATGCGATTCAAAGCATCTTTCCTTCAACGATTACGGTTGGAGTATTTGCATTGTCTGAGTATGTACTTTTAAAGATATCGGGGGGAAAAGATATCTATACCTTGTGGACAGTATGTTCAGAGAAGATATTTGCAAGTATCGGAAATGAATTTTTGTCGGCACTCCTCTATACAGTTTTAGTACATGTATTGTGGATACTTGGTTTTCATGGTAGTCACATGATGGAAAGCGTGGCGGTAAATCATTTCCAGACAGTAGGAGAAAATATCATCTTTTCAAAAAGTATGTTTGACACCTATGTGATGATGGGGGGCTGCGGTACAACAATTTGTGTGTTGATTGCAATTTTTCTGTTTGCAAAAAAGAAAAGAACCCGCAATATCGGTAAGCTGGCAGTTCCTACTGTTATATTTAATGCCAATGAGATATTGAATTTTGGAATACCAATCATGCTGAATCCTGTGTTTGCAATCCCTTTTATCTGTGTACCGATTTTTGCATTGGTTCTGTCCTATGGCGCGGTAGCATTTGGAATCATTTCTCCGATTTGTAATGAAATTGCCTGGACAATGCCGATTATGACCAGCGGCTATGCAGCATCAGGGATAGCAGGAGTTATTTTACAGATTATCATCATCACTTTTGGTGTAATAATTTATGCACCATTCCTTAAAATATATGAGAAGATATATGATTTGCGGATGCAGGAAAAGATAAAAAAATTGGTGGATGAACTGCAGGAATGCGAGAAAAAGGGAGAGAATCCGAACTTTTTACATCGTATGGATGATGCCGGTATGGTCACACGTATGCTGTTACAGGAGTTAAAAATTGCCATCCGACAGAAGGAACTGTTCCTGTTGTATCAACCGCAGGTCGATGGAGAGGGAAAATGTATTGGTGCGGAGGCGTTGTTGCGTTGGAAGCACCCGGAATACGGATTTATTTATCCGCCGCTTATCATTTACCTGGCAAAGGAAGGAGACATCCTTCCGGATTTGGAACGCATGCTTTTTGATACGGCAATCAGTACCATTAAGCAGGTATCGGAGGCTCGTGGAGAAGGGTTAAAAATATCAGTGAACATCACAGCACATTCGCTGAACTGGGAACTTGAAGGGTATATTGAACAGAAGCTAAAAGAATATCAGGTATCGGCAAAATATTTATGGATAGAGATTACGGAGCAAGATATGCTGACAAATTCTGAGATGGTAATCCGGAAAATCAGCCGACTAAAAGAAGCCGGACACAAGTTGCTGATTGATGATTTTGGAATGGGGCATACCTCTCTGATTTATTTGGAATCCGAACATTTTGATGTGGTCAAACTGGATGGTTCTCTGGTGCGTGATATCATAAGGAAAAATACCAATCAGAAGATTGTGGCATCTGTAATCGAACTGGCAAAGAAGCTGAATATAAAAGTAGTTGCAGAGTATGTGGAGACAGAGGAAGAATACAACCTTTTAAAAGACATGGGATGTGACTGGTATCAGGGATATCTGTTTAGTAAGCCGATATCGTTGGAGGAGTTTATAAACGGAACATGGTGAAACGTTTTAAGGTTGCTATGATGGATATAGAATGATAAAAGAATTTTAAAAATTTTGGGGATACGTTATGAAGGAAAAAATGGTTCGCTTTTTAAAAAACTACAAAAAAGCATTTATACCTGCAAAAAACTATCCGGATCAGAAAAGCGCAGCAGTGAGCGAGGCTGTAAATAAAAAGATTGCGGAGGTTAATTGCCGGAGAATCGTTGCGATAAGTCCGGTGCTTCTGGTACTGTATATGGTAAATGCCATACTGATTATCATGCACAGAAATGCGGAATATTTTACGGCATCTTTGATTGTATCCGGCATATTAGTGGTATTTACAATATTCACAGATGTGCTTATCTGTTGGATTATGTTTTTTAATAAGATAGATAATACAAAAGAAATGTGGAAATTTAAACTCATTTACCGGCTGTTTTGGCCAATATGGTTTGTGTGCATGGCGATACTGTCCTGCATTCATATGGAAAATGGTCATATCGGAATTTATCTGGTTGTTGCGTGCCTGATTTTAAACCTATTGCCATTGCATAATTTAAAGGAATTTTTGGTAAACCTCATTTTAAGCATTTTGGTTATCATGCTGGTTGCCTTGAGCGATTCCATTGATGGATTCCTTGTAAGCACCAAAATGGAAATTGCCTGCTTTACCGCTATGCAGATTCTTGGTTACTTGGCACAGCGCATGCAACTTATGCTTTGGATGTCACGGGAGTATCTGTATATGGAAGCCTTTGTCGATCCGTTGACAGAACTTTTAAATCGCCGTGGAGGGAATGCGGTATTAGCAGAGGAAATGCGAGAATTACCGGAGGGAGCAGAAGTCGGAGTCATTATGTTTGATATTGATTACTTTAAAAAATATAATGATACTTTTGGTCACGAAGCAGGAGATGGATGTCTTAGGATGGTGGGGCAAACCATTCGTGAAACTTTACAGCAGAGGACCAAATTGCTGATTCGTCATGGTGGTGAGGAGTTTGCAGCGATTCTTTTTGATACAAACGAAACAGAATTAAAGGAATGGGCAGAAAAGCTTCGGATGGCAGTATATGAAAAGCGGCTGGAAGCACCTGTGAAAGATGTGGCAGATTACGTAACCGTCAGTATAGGAACCTCAATGAAAAAATTGATGTGTGAAAATCTGCGCTATGAAGAACTGCTGATAGAAGCGGATGTAGCCCTGTATGAGGCGAAAAAAGGCGGACGTAACCGTGTCGCTTTTGCAGGGAAGTAACCAGTTGTTCTAAAAATATAATTTAATTAGATGAATATAAAAACAAATATTGACATCCTCACTCTATTATGCTATAGTCCTGATTAGATAATTATCTAATTAAATTTACGCAAAAACATACGGAGGACTATTATGAGTGAATTTTTGACATATCTGGAAAACAGAATTTCTGAGACGATGCAGCAGGAAAAACGTCTGATTGATTCCGGGCGGAAGGATGAAGCAAACCTGGAAAAAATAAAGAATAATGTCTATGGTATCTGCAAGACCATTTATGAGGTTGCACAGAAACAGACACAGGAGGAAAAAGAAGCCGAAACCTTTTTTGTAAAAAAATTGGAGCACTTAGAGACAACATGGAGAGAATCCTACGAAAAAGCAAAGGAGTTCTCCAATACGGAAAAGATTTTAGTGGAGGAAATAAAGCTGGCGGCTTTAAGCGAAGCGAGACAGCAGTTTGAAGCAGAAGTATAAGAAATGATAAGTAAAAAGGAGGCACCAGGAGAAAATGACAGAGACAGATGCAATCAAGCTGTTTAAGTGTCTGGCGGACAAATCCAGACTTCAGATATTGAAATCTCTGATACAGGAAGATATGTACGTGGAACGTTTAGCGGAACGCTTAGGACTGACACCGGCAACGATATCTTTTCATTTAAAAAAGCTCGAGGATGCGAATGCCGTTACCTCTTATAAAGAACAGTATTATACGATGTATACGCTGAAAAAAGAGGTCTTTATGACATCCATTATCGATATTATAAAAGAGGAGTCCGATGAGGCGAGAGAGCAGCAGGAGCGCGAAGAGGCCTACCGGCAAAAAGTAATCACAAGCTTTTTTGAATATGGAAAGCTAAAGACAATTCCTGCGCAGAGAAAGAAGAAGCTGATTATTCTCGAAGAAATTTTAAAGAACTTTGAGAAAGACCGCATTTATACGGAGCAGGAAGTAAATGAGACGATACAGAAATATCACGAGGATTACTGTACACTGCGAAGAGATATGATTTCTGAGAAAATGATGAAGCGTGAAGGTACCAATTATCAGCGCATATAAAAAAGCACCGTTTGGTGCTTTTTTTATGGCGCTTTTTATGAAAATAGCTGTACAATAATCATGATAATCCAGAAGATAAAATACAATCCCATACCGACATTTAAAATGGTAGTAGAGAAGTGTTTTCCCTTTGGAATTGTAACCTCACCGGAAAGGAAATGAACCTTTTTGGCATTTACAATAAAGAGAACAATACCGGTAATAGCGAGAGCAATCAAAAAGAATGCATATACAAAGTATAACATTACGGTTCCCATATGCTCCATCATATACGGCATCAATGCAGCAGGGTCACTCAAAGCGTTGATAAACTCGTCTCCCACGAACTTAAGTACCAGCATACCGAGCACAGAGCCCATAAAGTTGATGACCATATGCAGGTAGATGGAATAGCGGACATTTCCGGTTTTTACATAGATAAAGCCGAAGCAGATACCAAGTGTAAACGCATAAACAAACTGATTTAAGTTTCCGTGGAACAGACCAAACATCAGACCGGAAAAGAGAACGGCAACCGCCTCTCCGTATTGTACGGTACGGTCAATCAATAGCTTACGGAAGAGTAGTTCTTCAGCAATCGGTGCACAGATAACCATAATCAGAAAATTCACCCAGATGTTGGAGCTTGTGGCAATCTCTAAAATGCCGTTGGTGACCGGACTGCCCTTTATCAGACCAATCGTTTGGGTCAGGAATAAACCTATCAGATTGCTGACATACATGCCGCCATAGCATATAAGAAATGCGATGAGCCATTGGCCGACGGACATTTTCTTTTTCACAATCTGTTTGGCAGGAACTCTGCTGATAAGAAAGCCCATAACTGGCATAGATATTGCATACATCGGAAGCATGGTGATAAGGAGTGCATAGCTTGTGCTGGATAACAGCTCAGGGTTGATTGCACCGGCGATTGCGGATGAAACATATTGCAGCCCGAGAACGATGATAGTGCCGATAATATACATCAGACCAAGCTTGGAAAAGTGTTTCTTTGCCTGTATGACTGTATTTTCCGGCAAAGTAACTGGTTCAGTAGTGACATCTTGTGTAAATTCATTTTCCATATCTAATCTCCTTTTTAAAAATTGACAACTTTTCTTGTCATTATTATATGTTTGACAAGAAAAGTTGTCAATACATTTTTATAAAATAAAAAAAATAGGGTATAAATATACATACAGGATTATGTGATAACTGCTATGTAGCTTGTAAATTGCAGGGATTGGCGTTAAAATCATATCAGTGAAATAAATGGAAAGCATCAGATAGAAAAGTTCATAAGGAGGAGATACTATGAATTACTATGAAAGAGCCGTAGAGCTTAAGGACGAGATAATTGAAAACCGTCGTTATTTTCATACGAATGCGGAAGTTGGTTTAGACATGCCGAAAGCAAAAGCATATGTAATGAAGAAGCTGGCAGAATACGGATTGGAACCAAAGGAATGCGGGTATGGTGTCACCGCAACCGTTGGCAGGCCGGGAAAAGTGATTCTGCTTCGTGCGGATATGGATGCGCTTCCGATGCCGGAGGAGAGCGGCGAAGCGTTTGCCTGCCCAACAGGAGCGCAGGCTCACGCATGCGGACATGATTTTCATGCGGCAATGCTGCTTACGGCGGCAAAAATGCTAAAGGAAAACGAGGCAGAACTGGAAGGAACAGTAAAATTTATGTTCCAGCCTGCGGAGGAGACCTTTGAGGGAAGTAAGAATATGATTGAAAACGGCATCTTAGAGAATCCACCGGTGGATGCGGCGCTCGCCTATCATGTAGCACCGGGGAAAATGCCGATTGGTATCTATATGTACAATGATAGCGGAACGATGATGTTTTCCGTGGACGGATTTCGAATTATTATAAAGGGAAAGGGTTCACACGGTGCTTATCCGCAAAATTCGATTGATCCGATTAATATCGGTGTGCACGTATATCTTGCACTCGAAGCTCTTATCGCAAGAGAAACCAATCCGGAAAAATCGTGCGTTATGACAGTGGGACATTTTGAGGCCGGTTCTGCTCCTAACATTATTCCGGAGACAGCAGTATTAGAGGGAACGATACGCACGAACGACACCGAGCAGAGAGAGCTGCTTGTCAGACGTATGAAGGAAGTGGCACAAAAGACGGCAGAAGCTTATGGTGGAAGCGTCGAAATCGAGATGATTTCCGAAGTTCCACCACTGATCTGCGACCCGAAGATGACAGATGAGATTGCCGGATATATGAAAGATATGAACATTCCGGGTGCTATGCCATATCCGGGTGCTGCGGCAAGTGCATCTGAGGATTTTGCTGTTATCGCTGAAAAAGTACCTAGCGTATTCATGTATTTATCAGCCGGGTACTTAGATGAGCGCGGAAGCTATCCGGCACATAATCCGAAGGTACAGTTCAACGAGGATGTATGCCCAATCGGTGCGAGCAGCTATGCACATTGCGCAACGGAGTGGTTAAAAAATCATCATTAAACAAAAAGAAACTTTAAATTTTATTATCAGCAACTCAGGAGGCGAATGTAATGATTCGCCTCTCTTAATACATGATCTGCAAGCAATGGCAGGATAATAGAGGCAATATTACATTTCAAGATACCGTCTGCGCCGGCAGCCTTAAAATCTCGATATTCGATAGTCTTCGCGAGAGAGGTCTTTGCCATGGCGCGGCAATCCTGCTTTCTTGCCATTTCTAAAAGCCGCTTATAATCTGTGGCAAAATGATCCGCAGTGTCTATCAACTGTTCTTCGGTAGGATCTAACAGACCGCGAATGAAAAGCGCGTGTTCCATCATAATCTGATTCCAGAAACGTTCGGTCTGACACAATTTGTGACAGGAAATGCAGTGTCCCTGCATCAGTTCTTCCACGAGTGTGCAATACAATTTTGCTTCCCTTAAGATGTGCTCGATGAGCAGCGGATAGTTGGAAGTAAAAAGTGTGCATTCCCCCACTTCTTTTAAAATACATTCCTTAAATTCAATCAACCCATGAAGCAGTGTAAGCGCCCGTTCATGAATGGAAAAAATAGTACTTATCAATTCGCGGGAATCCATTCTGCCATGGACAGCGCGAAGTGCAAGTTCCCCCTCTGAAATGCTACTGTCAATCGGGATGCCTGTTAAAAGAGAGGTTCGTTTTTCGGCAGGAATTGTAAATTCCGTGACAATTTCCCCGGAACTTAGGACACAAGGGCGAATTCTGCCATCCGCAATGGCTACGACATCGCAAAGCAGATGTTCAAATTCTTTGCGGAAAAAATCCGCTTTTTCTATCTGTTCTTTTTCCTTGCAGGGAAATCCTGCTGCTAAAAAAAGCGCGTGTTCGCGCATGATTCTGGCAAAAAACAGGTGGGTTTCTATAGAAATAATTGCATAATTTTGCATAGAATATCATACCTTTATAGTTTTGGATTCTATATAATATATGCCGGAAAAAGGTTTCGTGAACTGTTCCGGTTTAATTTGTAAGAAAGCCACAAAAGGGGTTTCTTTTATAACAAAATCTGTGTAAAATTATATTTATGTAATAAAAGGTACTGGAATTTGAGGTATCTGACAGAAAATATATCATTAGGAGTAGTAATACATGTCAACAATAAAGGAAATTGCTCAAAAAGCCGGTGTGTCAATCGGGACGGTTGATCGTGTCCTGCACAATCGTGGTATGGTGAATGCACAGACGAAAGAGCGTATTCTTGCAGTAATGAAAGAACTGGATTATCATCCAAATCTGGCGGCGAAAGGGCTTGCGGCCAGAAAGAAAAAATTAAAATTATGCTTTATGATTCCGGAAACAGAAGGACATCCTTTTTTTAAGGATATCAGATTTGCAGCGGAGAAAAAAGCCAAGGAACTGGAGCAATATGGAGTGCAGGTGATTTTTGCCGTGCTGACAACTGAGACAATCAAAGAGTCCGGGAGAAATCAGCTAAATATCGATGTTCCAATTTTTGAACTGCTGGATGAGATAGATGGTTTGGTTATGATGGGAATGGAGGTTCCATTGTTTCATCAGATATTGGAAAAGGCAGAGAAGCGAAATCTGCCGGTTGTATTCTATAATGAATGGATTCCGGACCACAGATTTCTGGCTTATGTCGGATGTAATTACGAGAACTCGGGAAGGTTGGCAGCGGGGCTGTGTGCTCTTGCAAGCGGTCAGGAGGCGAAAATCTGCATCTATTCGGAGGGAAAAAATGGCGTTGCAAGTTTTGATGAGCGACTTCATGGTTTTTGTACGGAATTAAAGGAGCGTTATCCGAGGATGGAAATTCTGGACATCAGAAGTATCAGTGCAAGCCTGGAAGAAAACATCTATTCTGTTCGTCAGATGTTACAGGAGTTTCCGGATGTGAACATTGTATATGTAATCAATCCCGGAGATTATGGAATATGCGAGGCTGTCCATGGCGCTGATGAGGCGCATCGAATACAGATTATTACAAATGATCTGGTAGCAAAGCAGATAAAAATGATAGAAGACGGTGTTATTTCCGCCACCGTATGTCAAGAACCGGAGAAGCAGGGCAGGCAGCCGTTAGATATTCTGTTTCGTTATCTGGCATATGATACGGTTCCGGAAGAAAAGATGTGCTACACAAATTTAAGTATACATATTGCACAAAATTTATAAAAAATAGCAAAAAAGATTGACATAATCGTCAATCTTTTTTTATAATCAAATTACCGTTAACGTACACGGAAATATGAGAGGTTTTTACCGAAAAAAGAAAGGAAGGAAGTAAGAGTATGAAAGCAACAAAAGAATATCGTCTTTCTATGACAGACGAGGCACAGAAAATTGTGGATCAGCTAACACTGGAGCAAAAAGTGTCACTTATGAGTGGAAGTATCATAGATCTCAACAAGGTGACACCCGAGCAGATTGCTGCGATGATGGGCGATATGCAGAGTGATGAAAATCACTATAATATGGTTCCATATCCGGCAGGTGGATTGGAAGAGCACAATATACCGCCGATGTTGTTTGTCGATGGACCGAGAGGTGTTGTGTGTGGAACAGGAAAGACAACCTGTTTCCCGGTTTCCATGGCAAGAGGTGCGACCTTCTCTCCGGAGCTTGAGGAGAAAGTAGGAAATTGTATCGGACGGGAAGTAAGAGCCTTTGGGGGAAATCTGTTTGCAGGTGTATGTATCAACATGCCTTATAATCCAGGTTGGGGGCGCAGTCAGGAGACTTATGGAGAAGAGACATTCCAGATTGGAAAAATGGGTGCAGCACTTGTAAAAGGTGTTCAGGATGAGGATGTTATGGCATGTGTAAAGCACTATGCTTTTAATGATATGGAAAATGCTCGTTTTAAATGCAGCGTAACCTGTGATCAAAGAACGGAACAGGAGGTATACCTTCCACACTTTAAAGATTGTATAGACGCAGGGGCGGCAAGTATTATGAGTGCTTATAACCGCTACAATGGTGTACATTGTGGTCACAACAAATATTTGCTTTCCCAGGTGTTAAAAGACGAATGGGATTTTGATGGATTTGTAATGTCCGATTTCTGCTGGGGTGTGTTGGATACTGTGGAAGCTGCAAATGGCGGACAGGACATGGAGATGATGTGGACACAGTATTTTGGCGAGAGACTGGTAAAAGCAGTCAGAGATGGGTTTGTACCGGAAGAAAGAGTCAATGACGCTGCACTTCGTATTGTGCGTACAATTCTTGCATTTGATAAAGACCATAAAGAGTTTGATATGTCCGTGGTTGGATGTCCGGAACATATCGCGGTAGCAAAGGAAGTAGCGGAGAAAGCGATTACACTGATTAAAAATGATAATGTTCTTCCGTTAAAGCGGGAAAATACGAAGAAAATTGCATTGATTGGAAAGCTTGCCAATACAGCTATCATTGGAGATCACGGTTCAAGCTGGGTTCGTCCGCCTTATGTTGTAACTCCGGAAGAGGGATTAAAGAAAGCGAATGAGAACTGTGAAGTTGTGTATGATGACGGTTCCGATATTGCACGTGCAAAAGCACTGGCTGCAGAGAGTGACGCAGTTATTTTTGTAGTAGGTTATAACTATGATGATGAAGGTGAATTTGTTTCACAGGATCAGTCAAGTAATTATACCGGTGCAATGGGAGGAGACAGAAAAGAGAGTCTCGGACTCCACGCAGATGAGATTGAACTCATCAAACAAGTTGGTCCGGTAAATGAAAAATCTACCGCAGTGCTTGTAGGCGGAAACATGATTATGATGACCGAGTGGTATGATTGTGTGAATGCAGTGATTATGGCATATTACCCGGGAATGGAGGGTGGCACGGCTTTGGCAGAGATTATTTACGGCGATGTCAATCCATCCGGAAAACTGCCATATGTGGTTCCTTATTCAGAGGATGATCTTCCGCATGTAGATTGGGAGGCAACTGACCAATATTATGAGTATTACCATGGATACACAAGACTTGAAAAGAATGGCGTAAAACCGATGATACCGTATGGATTCGGATTGAGCTATACGACATTTGCCATCACAGATCCTCAGGTACGAAAAGATGGAGAACAGCTTACGGTAACCGCAAAAGTGAAAAATACAGGTACCATGGATGGTGATGAAGTTGTTCAGGTATATGTGGGATTTAAAAATTCTGCAGTGGACAGACCGGTAAAGCAGCTTCGAGGATTCCGGCGTGTCAGTGTAAAAGCCGGAGAAGAAAAAGAGGTCGTAATCACCATTCCGTTTGAAAAATTAAAATGGTATAACCCGGTTTATCGCGAATGGCAGCTTGAAAACATGGAATACCCAATTTATGTGGGATCCAGCGCCGCAGAAGAGAATCTCGTAAAGACAGCGATCCGCTTATAGGTTGAATTTGGTTACAGTTTAAGAGGATAATCAGTTGATTTTCGTTATTTTCTGAAAAAACAAAAAAAGTATAATGATTATAAACTGGAACGAGAAAGGAGATACAAATGAACGAAAAGAAGTATTTGAAATGGTACAACAAACTTGGTTATGGCTCAGGAGACCTTGCAGCGAACTGTATTTATGGTCTTTTGACGAGCTTTGTAATGATCTATCTGACAGATACCGTGGGACTTAATGCTGGTATCATCGGAACATTGATTATGTTTTCAAAATTTGCGGATGGAATCACGGATGTATTTTTTGGAAATATGATTGATAAAACACATACAAAGTTGGGAAAAGCACGGCCGTGGATGCTCTATGCTGAAATAGGAAACTGTATTTTACTTGTTGCAGTTTTTGCGATACCAATGAGCTGGGGAGCAGTTGCGCAATATGCATATTTCTTTATTGCGTATACCTTGCTGAATGCGGTATTCTATACAGCAAACAATATCGCGTATGCATCTTTGACATCCCTCATCACAAAGAATAACAATGAGCGTGTCCAGATGGGTTCTATTCGTTTTATGTTTGCTTTGGTAGCAAATATTACGATTATGTCTATTACCGTTAACCTTGTACAAAGCTTTGGTGGCGGTGCGGCTGGTTGGAGAACGGTTGCCATCATTTATGCGGTTATTTCACTTATTGTAAATACAATTTCCGTATTTTCTGTGAAGGAGCTGTCAGAAGAAGAACTCTCCGAAGGTGCGGAAGAAGCAAAGCATGAAGAGTATGAAAAAGTATCTTTTGTAGAGTCTTTGAAACTGCTTCTTTCCAATAAATATTTCCTTATGATTGCCGGATTTTATATTCTGATGTATATTCAGACAGGTATCTCGGGTATCGGTATTTACTATATGACATATGTGCTTGGAAATCCGGCTTTGCTTGGAACTTTCTCTGTGGCACAGATGTTGCCGATGGTATTTGGTCTTGCATTGACACCGGCGTTGGTTAAGAAATTTGGAATATATAAGTCAAATTTGTTTGGATATGCGCTGGCAATTGTGTTCCGCCTTGGTTTTATCGTAGCAGGATATATGAAGAATATTCCGTTGATGCTGGTTGCTATGGCACTGTCCGGTCTTTGCACAAGCCCTGTTACAGGCGATATCAACGCACTGATTTCCTCAGCTTCTGAGTATACGGTGCGTACCAAAGGAAAACACATCGAGGGTGCAATGTTCTCCTGTTCATCTCTTGGTATTAAAGTCGGTGGTGGCTTGGGTTCTGCAATTTCCGGTATGTTATTGGCAGCAAGCGGTTATGTGGCAAATGCTGCAGAGCAGTCTGCTACCACGATTAACATGATGAACTTCATGTACCTGTGGTTCCCGCTGATTTCTATTACATTGATTACAGTTATCATGTATTTCCTGAAAGTTGAAAAGGCAAATGCAGACTGGGATGCAGAGCACGGTGTGAAATAAGAAGAATGACACAGCTGGGGATGACGCAAACTGCGCATCCCCAGTTTTATGATTGAATTCGTGTTCGGTAATCAAGGGGTGTTTCACCGTAGGTCTTTTCAAATAAGCGATAAAAGTGGCTTCGGTTGGAAAAGCCCAGTTCTTCTATAATGGTAGAAATGCTTTTATCGGTTTCGGCAAGCATTTTTCTGGCTTCTTCCAGATAGATGGACTGACCATATTCCAAGATGGTTTTTCCGGTGTATTTTTTAATAATCCGGTTGAGATATTCCCCATTGTAATGCAGCTGTGCGGATAATTCTTCCCGCGTGCATCTCCCATGGTTGGACTTCATGATATGTGAAATCTTGCTGAACAGATATTCCTGGCGGTCTGAATTGGAGTGTATACGGTTTATACTGAACAATGCCGGGTCACTCATAAGCTGGAGCATTCGGGCAAAAGATCCCTTTATAAAAAAGTCAGAGCCGGCTTTTCGATTGATGCATTCCTGAATAATGAAATTAAACAGAGGAGACAGCCGGTCTAAAATTTCGTCAGCAGGAATTACCGGAAAACAGTCGAGATATATTTTGTCAAATTTCATGGTCTCACTCTGACCGTCCTCAATAAACTGGAATATCAGATTTTCTGTCTGTTGCGCTGGAGATTCTGAGGACATCTTGCGGTGCTCTTTTAGAAGCTCTGCTGTGAAGTCATCCCTTAGCATAAAAAATACTGCCTGAAAGTCACCGGTGAAATCTTCGCAGTGACGAATATTTTTATTCATAAAACAGCATTGTCCGGTTTCATAGGTAAAAATTTGGTTTTCTACGTGATTGGTAACCGAACCGGAAAGTACGTACATGATTTCTATGCAGGAATGCCGGTGCATGGGACGTCTTTTTGTAAAATCAGCAATCTCCTGACTGAACGGAGTTGACTGGTAACTGTGGGGTGAAAATTGAAACGTATTATATAAACCGTCATTTTCATGACAGGTTTCCAACGTAATCATGAAGGGAGTATGAATATCATAAAACTGAACGGTATAATCCTTGGCATTGGTGATAACCAAAGGTTGCATGGAGTTTTTGATAAGAGATTGTATCTGTGGTTCCATAATATTGAAAAATCTCCTTTCAAGGTTGAATTTGGATACAACTTTCCGATGGGGCAGTTGACTTTCGTTATTGAGAGAAAATGTGCCCAAAGCTATAATTTTTTTATCAGATATAGTATACACGAACACAGGAAAAGAAAAAAGAGATAAGAAAGGAGAAAATGCGTAATGATTCGAGAAAAAATAAACAATGACTGGCAATTTGCAAAAGGAAGTACATCCATGATGTCTTCCTTTATGGGAGGACCTTCATTCGAGCCTGTAAATCTTCCACACGATGCTATGGTGCACGAAGAGAGAACACCGGATACGGCAAATGGCACACAGACCGGGTATTGGCCGGGAGGACTTTACACATACCTGAAGAAAATCCAAGTGCCTGAGGAGTGGCAGGAGAAGACAGCGATTTTGGAATTTGAAGGAGTCTATGCTACTGCAATGGTGTACGTGAATGGAGAGCTGGCAGCGACACACTTGTATGGATATTCCAATTTTTATGTAGTGTTGGATAAATACCTGAACTATGGACAGGAAAATGAAATTCGAGTAATCGCAGATAACGCAGCGGAAAAGAACAGTCGCTGGTATTCTGGAAGTGGTATTTACCGTAATGTAAATTTGCTTGTAGGTGCGCGAATCCATATTCCGGCTGACGGTGTCATGATTACAACGCCATCGGTATCAGAAGAGTCTTCTGTTGTAGAAATTTGCACTACAATAAAGAATCTTACAAGAAAAAAAGAAAAGGTTACAGTGGAGGTTGTCCTGTCACGTGAAGGAAATATTGTGGCGACTGATAGAATTGGTGTGACCATGTTCTGTGAGGCAGAAGAAAAGGTATATCAGAAAATCTGCCTAAAACAGGCGAAGCTCTGGAGCCCAGATACACCGGAGCTATATGATTGCACCGTAAATATTTATTCGGGCGAGGAATTGCTGGATGTGGCACAGGAACATTTTGGTATCCGCAGGCTTGAACTGGATGCAGAGCATGGACTGCGCATCAATGGAAAGCAGGTAAAGCTCCGTGGAACCTGTATACATCATGACAATGGAATCATCGGTGCCACAACATTGGAAAAAGCAGAGGAAAGACGGTGCCGTCAGATGAAAGAAGCCGGATTCAACAGTATCCGGAGTGCGCATCATCCGATGAGCAAGGCAATGCTGGATGCCTGCGATAAGGTGGGTATGCTGGTTATGGATGAGCTTAGTGATATGTGGACAAATCATAAGAATCCAAACGATTTTGCATTGCATTTCCTTGATTGCGTGGATACAGAAGTGGAGCAGATGGTGAAAAAAGATTATAACCATCCAAGCGTGATTCTTTATTCTGCAGGAAATGAAATACCGGATATGGGAACAGCGCGAGGAGCACAGATTAACCGCTCTATCTGCAATCAATTCCATTTACTGGATTCATCCCGTTATACGACGAATGCAGTAAACGGTATGCTGGCTTTGGGTCCAAAGATTGGATTGGTGATTCAGGATTTGATGAGTGCGCAGCAAATGAAGGCTGCAGGTTCCGGAGAAGAACGGCATGAGGAAGAGGGAGCCAGTGCACTCAACGGCATGATGGCGCTTATGGTTGGAGAGATGGCAGATGCGTTTGCATGCCATCCACTAATGACGGAATGTATTGAAGAAGCATGTGAGGCAATGGATATTACCGGACTAAATTATCTGACCGGTCGTCATGTATTGGAAAAAGAACTTCATCCCAATAAGACAGTTCTCGGAACGGAGACTTTCCCGGCAGATATTGTAAGACTTTGGGATGTTGTAAAGAATCATGACCATGTGCTCGGAGATTTTACATGGACCGGTTATGATTATCTGGGCGAGGCAGGATGTGGCATTTTCTATTATGACGGAACACAGAATTTTGCCGGTGTTTATCCGGATAGAGTGGCATATATTGGCGATATTGACATTATCGGATACCGCAGACCTATCAGTTATCTGAGAGAAATTGTATATGGACTTAGGAAAGAGCCATATATTGCAGTAGAGCGTGTCGATAAATATGGATTAGAACATTCGATCACTGCCTGGATGCTAAAGGATAATATTGCAAGCTGGACCTGGCCGGGATACGAAGGAAAACCCGCAAATGTAGATGTCTACAGTGAAGCGGAGGAAGTAGAGCTGCTTTTAAATGGAAAGTCCCTTGGAAGAAAGCCGGCAGGTGAAGCACATGGATTCACGGCTTCTTATGAAATGACTTATGAGCCGGGCGAACTGTTGGCGATAAGTTATCGGGATGGTAAGGAGACAGGAAGACATGTTCTGCGGACTGCAGACAGCGAAGTGCAAATGCAGGTAACATGCGAAGAAACCTCACTTAAAGCTGACGGCGCCGATTTGTCGTTTATAACAGTGAAGCTGACAGATGCCAACGGAACAGAGAACCTAAATGCAAAGAAGAAGATTACTGTCAGTGTGGAGGGTGCCGGAACACTGCAAGGATTTGGAAGTGCAGATCCGAGGGCAATCGGAAGTTATGATGATACGACTTGGGAAACCTATGATGGCTATGTGATGGCAGTTGTTCGTGCGGAAACCGAAGTCGGACAGATCAAAGTAAAATTTGCGACAGAAGGCTGCGAGACCAGAGAAGTGGTTATTGAAGTGAGATAATACAGATGAAAACGTAAGAATAGAAAGAGGATTGTGACGAGGGAAAATCGTGCACAGTCCTTTTTCTGTTGGAGTGAAAGCAAAGAAAAAAAATTTTAGAAGATGCAACAAACAATAGAGTATTTATGACTTATAATATATAGAGAAGGAAAATATACATTTTTGTTTGCGCAAATAATAGGCGAGGGGTGAGGTGACATATGGAGAATTATTTGGAGCTGGTGAAAAAAGCAAAGCGGGGAGATACAGAAGCATTTGCCGCTCTGTACGCAGAGATTTATGAGAATATGTACCGTTTTGCACTCTATACACTCCGGCATACTGCAGATGCGGAGGATGTGGTCAGTGAGGCGGTGATGGACGCCTTTGCGTCCATAAAAAAACTGCGCTCGGAGGAGGCGTTTCAAAGCTGGATGTACCGGATTTTGTCTAATAAATGTAAGGATAAGCTGCGGGAATACAGTAAGAAAACCTATGAATTTGATGAGGCTGTGACGGAGGCACAGAGTGTGTCAGGACCGGAGGAGGGAGCTATCGTCCGTGGAAGCTTTTTTGACCTTGCGGATGAAGAGAGAATCATCATCGGCATGCATCTATTCTGCGGTTATAAGAGCAGGGAAATAGCTGAAATCTTACATATCAATGAGAATACAGTGCGCTCAAAGGAGAGCCGTGGATTGAGGAAATTGGCAGGAAAATTGGGAGGTTGATTATGACAGAGAAAGAATTATTGGAAAAAATCAAATCGTCCGCCGAAGAGATAGAAGTGCCGGAGAGCTTATCTCCGGAATCCATAAAAAAGAAACTGGACGATGCAGTGCAGGCAGGTGACATGGCAGCAGTTTCGGAGGAAACGGCGAGTGAAGAAACAGGACTTGCGACGAAGAAAAAGTCTTACCGGCACACGTGGCATTTTTCTGCCGGAAGAAAAGTAGCTGCGGCAGCAGTGATGGTGCTGGTATGCGGGACGGGGGCGGTTGCGGCATATCAGTCGCATGGCAACAGAACCGATGCGGATAGTGCGGTTGTCGGTATGGAAACGGCAGTCGATGCAGCAGGCGGTATGGAAGCGTCCGCAGAATCCGTCGAAATGACAGCGGAGGAAACCGTGACAGAGCGCGAGCCTAAGGCAGACGCCGGTGAGATGTATGTGGTGGCAAAAAATTATGGTGAAATCTATGACTTGCTCAAAGAGCAGGAGGAACCGCGGTGGAGTCTATGGTCCAATAAGGGAGAAATAGCTGACGGCGCAATGGAGGAAGCCGCAGAGGAAGTCGCAGGGCTGGAAACCGCGGTGTCGGCAGATATGAGCACTTCCACCGGGGCGATGGCAGATGCCGTAGTGCAGAATTTGCAGGCAAGCCGTGGGGAGGCATCCTATTCAAAGACGAATGTACAGACCGCAGGTGTGGATGAGAGCGATATCATCAAAACTGACGGCAGGTATCTCTATGTGGTGGATGAGGATGTTGTGAAAATCATCGATATTCAAGGCACAGAAATGAAGGAAGCGGGCGAGGTTGCTGTAACGCTTGGCAGTGCGGCAGACCGTGTGATTGAGATGTATGTCGATGGCGATATCCTAAATCTTATCATAGAAAGAGAGAATACCGGATTGACGGAAGAAAAGAGCAAATCGTCAACCTGTGATGTTTATTATGTGAACACCGACACGGAGACGGAACTGTTGACCTATGATATCAGTGACCGCACAAATCCGGTGTTAAAAGGCAGCACGACACAGGATGGTTCCTATAAGACTTCGCGTAAGGTGGGAGATATTGTATACCTGTTTACCGAGAAATATATGGAATTGCCAAATCTGACAAAGAGACAGGCGACGGCAGAGGAGGAACTTTCTGATTGGATTGCGCTTGTCAATGGTACGGCAGTTGCGGCAGATTGCATCTATCTGCCGGAAAAGGGAAATTGGGGACTCCTGATTTCCTCTGTGGATGTGGAGAACCCGGATTCGGTTGTGGATAACACGCTGATTATGAACGATTATGTGAATATCTATGTGAGTACAAAAGCAATTTATCTCTATGAATCCAATTATGCGGGAAATGGTATTTCGACACAGATTGCAAAGTTTGCATTTAAGGATGGGGTCATCAACGCGGTAGGTGCAACCTCTGCGTCAGGTGAAGTATATGATACGTTTGCCATCAATGAATATCAGGGAAAATTAAGACTGCTCACAACCGACTGGAGCAGCGCAGAGCGGGAGAATCAGCTCTATCTCTTTGACGAGAAGCTGAATCTGACCGGAAGTCTTAAGGGAATTGCGAAGGGCGAACAGATTTATGCGGCAAGATATTTTGGTGATATGGTATACTTTGTGACCTACCGGAACACAGACCCTCTTTTTGCGGTAGATCTATCGGATGAGAAAAAGCCGAAGATTCTGTCGGAGTTAAAGATAACCGGATTTTCGGAGTATCTGCACTTTTGGGGGGAAGATAAGCTGGTGGGCATCGGTTATGAGACAGACCCGGATACGGGAGCGCAGAAAGGCATCAAACTCAGTATGTTTGACATCTCTGATCCGGCAAATCTTACGACACTCGGAACCTGTGTCATTGAGAACCTTGACTACAGTCCGGCACTTTACAATTATAAGTGCGTGCTCGTGGATGAGGGAGAGAATCTGATTGGATTTGCAGCCGAAGCCTATGACGGGGATATTAAGAGCAGCTATCTGCTTTTCTCCTGGGAGAATGGAGACTTTTGCTCGCTTCTCTCTGAGAATATAGACGGTAATGAGATACTGGATGAATACAGGGGCATCTATGTGGGTGATACCTTTTATCTCGTAAATACCGAAGCGGCAACATCCTACGACAGAGAAAAGGAATACAAAAAGATTCAGACATTGAAATGGTAAAGTTCCTATCTACCGGAAAATGAGACTTGACGGAGCATAGTCGTTTTGTTAAAATCTTCGTGTAATGAAAATTACAGGTGCTGGTGTATGAAAGTTGGCAGTCATAATTGACAGCCACTGACATATAATAAAGCAAGCAGATTTTATCAGGCGACTTAGCCAAGTGGTAAGGCATGGGACTGCAACTCCCTGATCGTCGGTTCAAATCCGTCAGTCGCCTCTATGTAAGCCCTTGAAGGTGAAGCCTTCGGGGGCTTTGTTGATGAAACAATAAAAAAATAAGCAAACAAATAAGCAAACAACCCCAAAATAAGCAAAGTAGTTGTTTGCTTTTTTCATAAAAAAATTAAAATACGAAAACAAGGAGGAACACGAAAGATGCTGACAGAAGTATTTTCAATTCAGGTGGAAGGATCCCAGCCGGGGGCAAAGCTTTGCACCTATATCATGGATACGAACGAGGAACTTTTGATTCAGAAACGTCCGTTGATTCTGCTTTGCCCGGGAGGTGGATACACGCATACCTCTGATAGGGAGGCTGAACCGATTGCCATGCGTTTCCTTGCAATGGGCTATCATGTCGCGATATTGCGTTACTCTTGTGCACCGGCGGTGTATCCGACAGCACTCTTAGAACTGGCACAGGCAATGAAGCTGATTCATGATTATGCAGATGAGTGGAAAGTTGAGGCGGACAAGATTTTTGTGCAGGGATGCTCGGCAGGAGGTCATCTCGCGGCAAGCCTTGGTGTATTCTGGCAGGAAAAGTGGCTGGCAGATAGGACGGGTGTGTCGAATGATATTTTAAGACCGGCGGGATTGATTCTGTGCTACCCGGTGATTACTTCCGGTGAATTTGCGCACCGTGGCTCATTTGAGAATCTTTTACGTGGACAATACACAGAGGAAATGTTAGAGCGGACTTCTCTGGAAAAGCAGGTGACCAAGCAGATGCCACCTGTGTTTTTGTGGCATACATTTACGGACGGAAGTGTCCCTGTGGAAAATTCTTTGCTATTTGTTGCGGCATTGCGCAAACATGGAATTTCCACAGAGTTTCATATGTATCCGGTTGGTGGACATGGACTGGCGACCTGTGATGAACAGACGGCGCATCCGGACCGGCATAATATACAGGTAGAGTGCCAGAGCTGGCTGCCGCTGGTCAAGACATGGTTATCAGGAAGATAAATATGTCTATGATTGGGGGTCAGAGAGATGGAAATGTTCCATTATCTGACCACGCAGGAACCGGTCCGGTAGATTCACGTACAATCAGAGGGGCGCGCAGCAGGATAGAACCGATTGGAACCTGATTTAGTAGACAGGTCATAGCATAATAACCGCATTTACCCAGAGCGATTCTGTCCTGTCGGATTGTAGTCAGGGGAGGATCGGCCTGCGTAGCGATCGGTAAATCGTCAAATCCTATGATACTTAAATCGTTAGGTACATTAATATCACGGTCGATACATTCTGTGATGGCAGAAATGGCTCTTATATCATGGGAAAACAGAATAGCAGTAACACCTTCCTTTAAAAGCTTTGGAATATAGGTCTTTGTTGATTCTGCAACATAGTATCCAAGACCGATATAGTTTTCATTGATTTCCAATCCATATTTATTTAGGGCATTCAGATAGGCGTTGTATCTGGCTTTTAAGATGTAAGAGTCAAGAGGACCGGATATAAGGCCTATTTTTTTGTGCCCAAGTTTTACTAAGTGTCGCACTGCCAGATTGAAGCCTTCCTGGCTGTCACAGCCGATGGAAGCAACATGCGGGTTATCTTTGACATAATTGTCATACAATACAGTTGGTATGCGGGTAGTGCGAAATTCCTCAATCCAAGGATCCAGAAGGGAGAACCCCATCACAAAAGCCGCTTGGTACCCATGTTCCATCATAAATACACCATAAGGAGTAAGCCGCTGAAACTCCTTTGTCAAAGGAATTGTATCTATGGTCCAACCTTCAGGCTCTGCCATTTGCTTGAACCCAATTACGATATCATAACCAAATTGATTTGGTGTATCATAGTCCATATTAGCTACAAGGATACAGAGCTTTTTTTCCTTTTTCTGAAGGCGGCGGTTCACATATCCAAGTTCTACTGCAGTTTCCAGAATTCTCTTGCGCATTTCTTCGCTGATATCCGTTGCATTGTTAAGTGCTTTTGAAACGGTGCTTTTTGAAACACCCAGTTTGGCAGCAATGTCATTTATGGTAGCCATAAGTTCCCCCAAAATTTTGTAAAAAATCACCATTAATAATTTTGATTATAACAAGGCGCAAGTGGAAAAACAAGGAAATTAACGAAACATAAGACTATAGAAAAAAAGAAAATTGTAAAGAATGTGAAAAACATGGGATTGTGCTTCCTACAAACAGCGAAAAAACAAAAAAATGGTTTCGAAACAAAGGTTTCGCAAACTTTCGAAATGGCATACAAAATGCACAAAAAACGTTTTCAGCCACTATTTTTTTGTGCAATATAGACGAAATCGGGGTTGACGCTGGAAAAAGATTCGTGCTATTCTATGAAAAATCAATGAAGAGCGAAGCAACAGGTTTCGCCGAAATAAGGAGGATTTTTCTATGAAAAAGGCAGTAGCATTTGTATTGGCTACAATGATGTCTGTATCATTGTTAGCAGGATGCGGTGACAAAGAGCAGGCAGCAAATAATGCGCCGGCAGCAGCAGGCACAGAAGCTGCAGCAGATCAGGCAGCACCAGCCGAGACACAGGACATCGCATTGAAGGTATGGGTACCACAGAATCAGGTGGATACCGGTATCATTGAGTTGCAGGAGCAGGCATTCGCAGCTGAGCATCCGGAATGGAACATCACATGGACCACAGAGGTTGTTGGTGAGGATAAGGCTCAGGAGTCCGTATTAAAGGACGTTGCAGCAGCAGCAGACGTATTCTTTTTCGCAAGTGACCAGTTACCGACTTTAGTTGACGCCGGTGCAATCGCAAGACTTGGTGGAGAGACAGAGGCATATGTAAGAGAGAACACAGCAGAGTCTGTACTAGGAACTGCTTGTATCGACGATGCACTTTATGCAATTCCTTTTACACACAATACATTCTTTATGTTCTATGATAAGACAATCATGGATGAGAATGATATAACATCTTTAGAGAACATTATGGCAAAAGAGACAGCCGATGACGTTTACAATTTCTATTTTGAGTCCGCAGGTGGTTGGAAGCTCGGTGCTTACTACTACGGAGCAGGCTTAAGCGTATTCGGACCGGAAGGTAACGACCTTGCAGCAGGTGTTGACTGGAACAACGAGACAGGTGTTGCTGTAACAAATTACCTAATTGACTTAATCAACAACCCGAAATGTGCATACGACGGTGAAATCGCAGTTTCTGAGTTAATTGCAGACCACAGATTAGGTGCTTGGTTCGACGGTGCTTGGAACTATGATACTTATCATGATGTTTTGGGCGACGACATGGGAATCGCAGTGATTCCTACTTTCAATCCGGACGGAACAGATTACCAGCTTAAGGGCTTCTACGGTTCTAAGTGTATCGGTGTAAATGCTCAGTCTCAGAACATGGCAGCAGCAGTTGCATTTGCAGCATATCTTGGAAATGAAGAGAATCAGCTTCTCCGTTATGAGAAGTCCGCACAGATTCCTGCAAACATCAACGCAGGTAACAGCGATGCAGTAAAGGCAGACCCATTGGCAACTGTTATCGTAGAAGAGGCAAACACAGCAAGTGTTGCACAGCCTTCTAACTCTGTATTCAGCGCAAGATATTGGACATATGCAAACGCTATCCCAACTGAAATCAGAAGCGGTGAGATCAACAAAGATAACGTTCAGGCAAAACTTGATGATTTTGTAGCATCAATGACTGCAGAATAGGCAACATTCTGAAAGTGATACAGGGATACCATATGGCGGTATCCCTGTTTTTACGGTAGTTGTCATAACTGCCATTAGAAAATTAGGAGGTTTTCCATGAGTATTCGGAAGAATAAAAAAGAGGCTCATTATTCCAAACCTGCAGATGCCAGCGTTATTGATGCTTTAGTGAAGGGAAATATCATTACAAAGCTTTCATTTGTGATTTGTGGTTTTGGTAATATTGTAAATAAGCAGTTTGTCAGAGGTTTGGCTTTTCTGGCATTAGAAGTCGGATATCTGATGTATATGATTTCTTTTGGTATTGGTGCATTGGGGGATTTTGTAACACTCGGTACCGTAGAGCAGGGGCAGGTATATAATGAAGCATTGGGAATTTATGAATATTCTACGGGTGATAACTCGATGCTTTGTCTGTTGTATGGTGTCATTACACTTTTTTTGACAGCGGCGATGCTATTTATCGCATGTATGTCGGTTAAGAGTGCCTATTGTACACAGTTCCGGAAGGAAAAGGGAATGTTAGTTCCGAAATTCCGCGATGACTTGCGTTCATTGAAGGAAGAAAATCTGCATGCGCTCCTTTTGACGCTTCCGATTATTGGAATTATCACTTTTACAATCGTACCGCTGGTATTTATGATTTTGATTGCATTTACCAGCTACGACAGAGATCATCAGCCACCGGGAAAATTATTTGACTGGGTGGGACTTGATAATTTTGCGGCGATGTTTCAGCAGGGAAGTAAGCTGGCATCCACTTTCTGGCCGGTTTTAGGCTGGACTTTAATTTGGGCAGTAGTAGCGACGATATCCTGCTATATTTTTGGCTTGCTTCTGGCGCTTCTAATTAACCGTAAGGGCACCAGATTTAAGGGTTTCTGGAGATTTATGTTTGTATTGTCCATCGCGGTGCCACAGTTTGTTTCCTTACTTAGTATGAGAACAATTTTCAACACTAACGGTCCGGTAAACGTATTGCTTCGTACATTTGGCTTTATCGGTGCGACAGAGTCCATCCCATTTTTTACGGATGCTACTTTGGCGAAGATTACGATTATCGTTGTCAATCTGTGGATTGGTATTCCGTATACCATGTTATCCACAACCGGTATTTTACAGAATATTCCTGCAGAATTATATGAGGCAGCAAAGATTGACGGTGCGAATGCATTTACAATCTTCCGAAAGATTACGCTTCCTTACATGGTATTTGTCATGACACCGAACCTGATTACTTCCTTTACCGGTAATATCAACAACTTCAATGTTATCTTCCTGTTATCGGGAGGAGGCCCTGATACGTTGGATTACTATTTTGCAGGAAAGACAGACTTGTTGGTTACCTGGCTGTACCGACTTACGATTACGCAGAAGGATTACAACCTGGGTGCCGTTATCGGTATTTTGACATTTGTTGTCTTAGCGGTTGTGTCACTAATAACCTACCGGCGTACCGGGTCTTATAAAGATGAGGGGGCGTTCCAATAATGAAATCAAAGAAATTTATTGTCAATTCCGCATGCCATGTTTTATTGGCGGTGCTTAGTTTTATATGGGTACTCCCTATATTTTACGTAATACTGACTTCTTTCCGTAAAGAAGGTGGCTCGTATAAGAGCTACATCTGGCCGAGAGGATTTACACTGGACAATTATAAAAATCTGTTCGAGGGTGGAAGCCAGATCAATTTTAACAGATGGTTTTTGAACACACTGATTGTAGCGATTTTCAGTACACTTATTTCCGCATTTTTCGTATTGTGTGTTTCATATGTAATGAGCCGTCTGCGGTTTAAAATGAGAAAACCGTTTTTGAACATTGCATTGATTTTAGGAATGTTCCCGGGATTTATGTCCATGATTGCAATCTACTATATCTTAAAGGGTATGGGATTCTTAGAGACAGGAGTCTTAAAGCAGGTGGCGCTTGTCATGGTATATTCGGGAGGAGCCGGACTGGGCTTTTATATGGCGAAGGGCTTTTTCGATACGATTCCGATGAGTATTGACGAAGCGGCATATATCGACGGGGCGACAAAGTGGGATACGTTTATCCATGTGACGATTCCGATGTCTAAGCCAATCATTACCTATACCTTGATTACGACGTTTATGGCTCCTTGGGTAGATTATATTTTTGCAAAGATTATCATGGGAAATGATATCAAATACTATACGATTGCAATTGGTCTGTGGACCATGCTTGAAAAAGAGTATGTGGAGTACTACTATACACAGTTCTATGCAGGTTGTGTCATCATATCGATTCCGATTGCGATTCTGTTTATGATTACGCAGAAATGCTATGTAGAGGGTGTTGCAGGAGCAGTAAAAGGTTAGGAAAAAAAATTTGGAGAAAAGTTGTGAAAACTGATAGATATATTCGATATGACAAAGAGTTTGATGCAAGATACGAATATACCGGCAATGATTTAGGAGTGACTTGTAATAAAGAGGGCACCATATTTAAAGTATGGTGCCCTCTTGCTGACGGGGTAACTTTACATCTATATACTGCCGATAATTCTGGACTTTATCAGACGCATGGATTGATACCGGGAGAAAAAGGGACATGGACGTGGGAGACGACAGAATGTCTCCATGGCATGTATTACGATTATACCGTATACAGAGACGGCGAGGCGACGACGACAGCGGATCCGTATGCGGTGGCCTGTGGATGTAACGGTGTACGCAGTATGGTTGTCGATTTAAGCAGGACGAATCCGGAAGGATTTTTGGAGGAGAAAGCGCCTGCTTTACAGACAGAAAACGTGTTATATGAGCTTCACATCAAGGATTTTTCGTATGATGCGGACAGCGGGGTTCCAAAGGAGTACCGCGGAAAGTACAAGGCGTTTACCGTACAGGGAACAAACGGCAGCTATCCGACCTGTGTGGAACATTTAAAGAACCTGGGAATTACTCACGTACATCTGCTTCCGGCGTATGATTTCGGTTCGGTAGACGAGGCCGGAGATGACAGCCAGTTCAACTGGGGATACGATCCGCTCAATTATAATGTGCCGGAGGGGTCTTATGCGACAGACCCACATGACGGCACGGTAAGAATCCGCGAGTTTAAGGAAATGGTACAGGCGCTGCACAAAAACGGAATTCGTGTGGTTATGGACGTCGTATATAATCATACCTATGCGCCGGATTCCTGGTTGGAGCGGATGGTGCCGGGATATTATAACCGCCGTAAACCGGACGGAACATACGCGAACGGTTCCTGCTGTGGAAGCGATATTGCAGCGGGAAGAGCGATGGTGGACAATTATATTGTCGATTCCGTTTTATATTGGGCGAAAGAATATCATATTGACGGATTTCGCTTTGACCTGATGGGACTTTTGACCGTAGAATTGATGAACCGCATTCGTAAGGAACTGGATGCTGTTTACGGAAAAGGGGAAAAGATTCTCTACGGAGAACCTTGGAGAGCGGATGAGTCGCCGATGGAAGAGGGAACAAGGCCTGTATTAAAAGAGAATGTCTCCTATTTGGATGATGGAATTGCCGTATTCTGTGATGCAACCAGAGACGTGATTAAGGGGCATGTGTTCTACGAAGAGGAACCGGGATTTGTAAACGGTGGAACCGGTCTTGAGGAAAAAGTCTTGGATGCGGCAAACGGATGGGTTGGCTCATCCTTGACCACGGAAGGATTTGCACCGAGAAGCTGTTCGCAGGTAGTAAACTATACTTCTGCCCATGACAATTTTACCTTGTGGGATAAACTGGTTATCACGATGCATGAAGGAACCGGTAAAAACAATGAATATTGCGAAGATGCAGCAGTTCCATGCGATGAGAAGGTTTTTGAGACCCGCTTTGAAGATGTGGTGCGTGCGAATAAGCTGGCAGCACTGATGTACTTTACGTTCCAGGGACATATCTTTTTACAGGCAGGTGAGGAATTCGGAAGAACAAAGCTTGGAGACAGCAACAGTTTCCGTTCTGCACCGACAGAGAATATGCTTCGCTGGCATCAGACTGTCGAGTATGCGGATTTACTCTCCTATTATCAGGGACTGATTCGACTTCGCAAGAAGCTTCCGGGCTTGTACGATAAATCGGCAAGTGCCAAAGAACGTATTACCAACCGTACGATTCACGGAGAGGGCGTAGTGTCTTTCCAAGTGGATAATGGTTCCGATAAAAGGGAACCGTATGAGCGGCTATTTATAACGTATAATGCGTCTGACAGCGAGGCACATCTTCCTTTACCGGAGGGCGAATGGGTGGTTCTCGTCGATGATACGGATGCAGATTGTGAAAAAACAGTAACATTTGTAGAGAAAGTGGCGGAAACCGGAAGTATGGCAGACAGAAAATTTGCAGTACCGGCGCTTAGTGGAATGATATTAGCAAAAATCAGTTAGTTCAGGTGGAGCAGACGATATTTCGTCTGCTTCACATATATAGAAAAAGGAGAAAAGCGGCATGAAATTTGTCTATGGCAAGCAGGACTTTAAGACATTTGAAAGAGGAGAAGAAAATTGTTACCTAATGACAAACGGTCTGGGTGGTTTCTCTTCCCTAAGTATGATAGGTTCTTGCAGTCGCAATGATCAGGCGGTGCTGATGGCATGCACACATGCACCGAATCACAGATATAATATGATTCACAGACTCTCTGAGACGCTAAACGTCGAAGGAAAAACCATATTTTTGTCCAGCCAGGATATGCAGAATCGGATTGGAAGAGAAGATGGTTACCGGTATCAGACAAAGTTTACCTATGAGGATTATCCACAGTGGACCTATCTTGTGGAGGGGGTAGAGGTGACGCGAACCCTTGCTCTGATGCAGGGGAAGAATACGGTGGGAATTTCCTATCATATTCGCAATCGTTCCATGTCTGAAGTTGTAATTCGAGTTACACCGCAGTTGCAATTTGTGCCGAAGGGACAGCGGTTGTCTGTGAAGCAGGAATTTACGATGTCGGATGAGAAGATCTGCGCGAACGGACAGACGTTGTATTATCGGACAAACGGAGTCTGTAAGCAGATACCGACCTATTTTTGTGAAAAAATGTACTATTCCGATGATGTCAAAGACGGAAAGATGGCGTTGGGACGTTGCGCGGCCAATCATGAGATTTCCTTCCTGGTAGAGGCTGACAGCGAGGGTACCTTGGAATTGGTGTACGGTATGGAAGCTGCTCTGCCGACCGTGGATGAGATTGTCCGCAGCGTGGTGGAATATCGGAACGCGTTGCGGGCACAGGCCGGATTTCAAGAGTCGATTCCACAGATGCTTGCGGTCAGTGCGAACCAATATATCTCTTACCGTGCTTCCACGGACGGAGAGACGATTTTGGCAGGATTCCCGTTTTTTGAGGATTGGGGAAGAGACACCATGATTTCTCTGCCGGGATGTTGTCTGGCAACCAGGCAGTTTGCTACGGCGGAAAGCATTTTAAAGACTTTTATGGCATATTGCAAAAAGGGACTGATGCCGAATCTTTTTCCGGAGGGAACTGAAAATCCGGGCTACAATACCGTGGATGCGGCGCTTTTGTTTATTCTTACCGTGTATGAATACTACGAGCGGACAAAAAATGCAGAATTTGTAAAAAGTGCATATCCTGTGATGAAGGATATTGTTGCATGGTATCAGAAGGGAACCGATTTTAATATTCATATGGACGAGGACGGCCTTATTGTGGCAGGAGAAGGATATGACCAGGTGACATGGATGGACGTGCGCGTGGAGAATATTCTGCCTACCCCGCGCCACGGCAAGCCGGTGGAAATCAATGCATACTGGTACAATGCACTTCGCATGATGGATATTTTCCGCAAATTTGACCCGGAAGACACGTTTGATTATGCTGCGCTGGCAGAAAAAGTGTGCAATAGTTTTCGTGCGCAGTTCTGGAATGAAAAAGCAAGCTGCTTAAAGGATGTGATATCCGGCACTGCGGCAGACGAACAGATTCGTTGTAATCAGATTTGGGCGGTCTCGCTACCGTTTTCATTACTTCCGGAGGAAAAGGAAAAGCAGGTGGTAGAGACGGTATACCGCAAATTGTATACACCGTACGGTCTGCGTACGCTTGACCCGGCAGACGCGCAGTTCCATCCGTTTTACGGAGGTGCGCAGTTAGACCGTGATTTGGCATACCATCAGGGAACGGTGTGGACATTCCCGATGGGAGCCTATTATCTGGCATACCTAAAGGTGCATGGATATTCCGAAGAGGCAAAAGCCTATGTGAAGGAGCAGCTTTCCGGTTTGGAGCCTGCATTGCGTGAGGGCTGCGTCGGCCAGCTTCCGGAAATTTATGACGGTGAGTATCCGATTGAGTCGAAAGGATGCTTTGCACAGGCATGGAGCGTCGGAGAAATTCTAAGAGTTTATGATATGCTGCGGAGTTAGGTAAAAAATTTAGAAAGGAAAAGGGGTTACCCGGGTATCAGGATGAATTTTGGAAAACTGCAGAATTATAAAATAGACGGACAGAAGGTAATTCTTAATTTTGAAAAAAAGCAAGCAACCGTGGAGGTGCTTACATCTCAGATTGTCAATGTATTCTGTGGATTGGAAAGCGACAGTCATGATTCTAAGGCGATTGAGGGAAATAAGTCCGTTCCGGTTTCGATTGCAGTAGATGAAAAAGTGGATGGTCTTTGGATCGATACAGGGGCAGTGAAGGTCAGAGTCAGCGATGGCTTTTTTGTGGACTTTTTTGATGCGGACGGAAACGAAGTGTGTATGGATTATCGCGAAGAGCGAAAGCCGTTAGAAGTCATCAGCCCGGAGGCAGAGAAGCTGCTCGCCGGTGAAGGGCATGAGGCATGGTGGAAACAGGAGCCGTTTGCGTTTGAAATCAGAAAAAAGATGCAGGGAACGGAGCACTTTTACGGTTTGGGTGATAAGACCGGTTTTTTGGATAAGCGCCATTACTGCTATGAGATGTGGAATACGGATAACCCTGCACCGCAGGTGGACTGTTTTAAGGCATTGTACAAGACGATTCCGTTCTTTATAACACTGACCGACACGCATTGCTATGGTCTTTTTATGGATAATACCTATAAATCAACCTTTAATATGGGACAGGAATCGGAAGCGTATTACTATATCGGTACCACAGGAGGGAACTTGGACTATTACTATATCGCAGGGGAGTCCCTGCCGGAAATTCTCACGCAGTACACCTATCTGACCGGGACCTGTCCGTTGCCGCAGCGCTGGACCTTGGGCTATCATCAGTCCCGCTGGGGTTATATGACACAGGAAGATATGGAAGAGATTGCAAACGGAATGCGCGAGGGTGACATTCCCTGTGATGCCATTCATTTTGACATCGATTATATGCAGAACTATAAGGTGTTTACCTGGAATGAAGCGCATTACCACGGTGATGCCAATGCTTATTTGCAGAAATTGTCTGCGCAGGGGTTCAAACCGGTTGTCATCAATGACCCGGGTGTAAAGGTGGAAAAAGGCTATACGGTTTACGAAGAAGGCGTAGAAAACGGATACTTTGCAAAGACACCGGAGGGAGAGGTCTACATCAACGCGGTCTGGCCGGGAGATGCGGCGTTTCCGGACTTCGGAAAACCTGCCACAAGAAAATGGTGGGGAGAAAACCAGAAGTTCCTGTTAGATAAGGGGGTTCGCGGTATCTGGAATGATATGAATGAGCCTGCAAGCTTTAACGGTCCGTTGCCGGATGATGTTGTATTTACGGATGAGGATAAGGCCGCACCACATACCAAAATGCACAATGTATACGGACATCTGATGGCAAAAGCAGCCTATGAAGGGCTAAAAGAGCTGGACGGACGCAGACCGTTTGTCATTACAAGAGCCTGCTATGCCGGAAGTCAGAAGTATACGACTGCCTGGACCGGAGATAATCAAAGCATCTGGGCACATATCCAGATGGCAATCCCGCAGTTATGTAATCTTGGAATGTCCGGCATGCCGTTTGTCGGAACGGATGTGGGAGGTTTCGGCTCGGATACGACGCCGGAGCTTTTGGCAAGATGGGTGCAGGTGGGCTGTTTTTCTCCGCTGTTTCGGAATCATTCCGCAATGGGCACCAGAAGACAGGAACCATGGCAGTTTGACGAAGAGATTATGGATATTTACCGAAAGTATGTGAAGCTTCGTTATCAGTGGATTCCGTATTTTTATGATTTGTTTTACGAAGAAGAGAAAACAGGTGCACCAATCATTCGTCCACTGGTATTCCATTACGAAAAGGATGAGGTTGCAAAAACCTGTAACGACGAGTTCCTGCTGGGAGAGCGGATTTTGGTGGCACCGGTTGTCTATCCGGGTGTGACAAAGCGTATGGTGTATCTGCCGGAGGGTGAATGGTACGATTACTGGACGCACGAGAAGTATACCGGACAGACCTGGATGATTAAGGATGCACCGCTTGATGTATGTCCGATTTATGTGAAAGCGGGCAGCATTATTCCGATGATGGAGCCGATGTCCTATGTCGGTGAGAAGCCGCTCGATACATTGATTCTGGATGTATATCCGGGAGAGGGGGCATGTGACCATTATCTGGATAACGGCGAGGACTTTGCTTACCGCGAAGGTGCGTACCATAAGTATCACTTCACGGTGGATGAAGCGGGGAATGTGCAGGGAACGATTGTACATGCCGGGTATGAGAAGCCGTATCAGAAGATTCTGGTGCGCAGGTTTGGAGAAGAAAGAGAGCTTAGAGCAGAAAGCTAAAAAAATAAAAGGGGAAGGCATTTTTATGAGACAAAGAATAAGGGCATTACTTCTGGGAATTGTGATGTTTGCAATGACGATCGCGGGAAGCTTCGCAGATGTGACAACAGTAAAAGCGGCGGAGGATCTGACGTTAAAACTGCATTATCACAGGGCAGACGGAAATTATGACGGATGGGATGTCTGGCTCTGGGAAGAGGGCGGAGACGGAAACGCCTATGCCTTTGAAGAGGAAGACGGCGAGATGGTGGCGACAAAGGTGATAGCACCGGGAGTCTCTTCGGTCGGTTTCATTGTCAGAACGGCTGATTGGACCAAGGACATCAATGAAGATCAGTTTATCGATATTTCAGAGATGGTTTCCGGCACCGTTCATATTTATGTAGAATCCGGGAAAAAGGGCTATACCAAAGAATATGGTGAGGATGCGGTTACCGGTACAAAGCTTTTAAAAGCAAGATACGAGGAAGAGACACAGATGATTACGGTCCAGATGACCGGAAAAATCGATGGGGATTTCAAGAAAGCATTCTCAATCTTAGGAACAGACGGAGAGGCGGCAATCACTGAGGTGACAGAGGAAGCACAGTTTACGTATCTGATTTCCGTGGAACGTCCACTGGATTTGACAAAGAATTACAACATTTTATTTGATGGAAATGAGTACAAGATTATTATGCCGAATATTTATTCTACAGAATCCTTTGAAGAGCAATATACTTATACGGGAACCGATTTGGGTGCGACGTGGAGCAGCGATAAGACGAGCTTCCGTGTATGGGCACCGACCGCAGAGGCGGTAAAAGTGAATCTGTATGCATCCGGAACCGAAGGAACGGATGACCTGTTGGAAGAGATACCGATGCAGGCGGATGTAAACGGAACTTGGATTGCCGAAAAAGAAGGCGATGCAAACGGTATTTACTATACCTACACGGTGACAATCAACGGCGAAGAGACAGAGGCCTGCGACCCATATGCAAGAACCACCGGTGTAAACGGAAAACGTGCGATGATCATCGACCTCGCATCTACCAATCCACAGGGCTGGGAGAGCGATGCAAACCCACATGCGGGGGAAAATATTACCGATGCGGTAATTTATGAGCTACATGTAAGAGACTTATCTTCGGATGAAAGTGCCGGAATCCAGAATGTCGGAAAGTTTTTAGGTGTGATTGAAACCGGTACTACGACAGAATCCGGAATTCCGACCGGATTAGACCATATAAAGGACTTGGGCATCACGCATTTGCATTTGCTGCCTTCTTATGATTATGGTTCCGTTGATGAGACAAAGCTGGATGATGCAAAGTTTAACTGGGGTTATGACCCGGTAAACTACAATGTGCCGGAAGGTTCCTATTCTACGGACCCTTATCATGGAGAAGTACGTGTAAAAGAAATGAAACAGATGGTACAGGGGTTGCATGAAAACGGCATCAGTGTCGTCATGGATGTTGTGTACAATCATGTATACAATGCATCTGAGTTCTGTTTCAACAAGATTGTGCCGGGATATTTTTCGCGCATGGATGAAGAGGGAAAATACTCCAACGGCTCCGGCTGTGGAAATGATACGGCTTCCGAGCGTGCAATGGTGCATAAGTATATCGTTGATTCCGTAAAATATTGGGCAGAGGAGTACCATATTGACGGGTTCCGCTTCGATCTCGTGGGATTGATTGATACGGAGACAATCAATGAGATTGTTGCGGAGGTACATAAGGATTACCCGGATGTCATTTTTTATGGAGAAGGCTGGACGATGGATACTTCCGTAACAAAAGACGGATATCTTATGGCAACACAGTTGAACTCTGAAGAGACACCGGATTTTGCATATTTTAACGACACCATGCGCGATGGCTTAAAAGGAAATGTGTTTGAAAATTCACAGACAGGTTATGTTTCCGGGGCAGAAGGATTGGAAGAGACGATTACGCAGTGCTTTCTGGGGGCAGCGGACTGGTGCCCTTCCCCGTCACAGACGGTGAATTATGCATCCTGTCACGATAACCTGACACTGATGGACCGACTTTCACGTTCTGCACTGAATGCAACAAGGGAAGAGAGAATCCGCATGAATAATCTTTCTGCGGCAATTTATATGACAGCGCAGGGAATTCCTTTTATGCAGGCGGGAGAAGAGATGCTTCGCACCAAGTTAAAAGGAAGCGGTGAGTTCGATGAAAACAGTTATGCTTCGCCGGATTCCGTTAACAGCTTAAAATGGGATACCTTAAATGAAGAAGAATACCAGAATACTTACAATTATTATAAAGGTCTGATTGCATTCCGAAGCGCGCATCCGGCACTCCGCATGATGACCGCAGAAGATGTGGCAGCGAATATTATGCCGGTAGAAGGCTTGGAGGCAAATGTAACGGCATTCGATATCAAGGGCGGCGCAAACGGTGACAGCGCCGACGGAATGTTTGTTATTTTTAATCCAAACCAGACCCAGACGCAGGTAACACTTCCGGAAGGTGTATGGGATGTGTATATCAATGGGGAAAAAGCAGGCACCGAGGTGCTTGAAACGATTACAGAAGGAACGGCAACCGTGGCGCCGATTTCTGCGATGGTTCTCATCAAAGGGGAAGCAGATGCCAAGACGGCCGCCGAACCGGCGAAGAAAGCACCGTTTGCCATCGGTGTCGCAGCAGTGGCAGCAGTAGTGGCAGGTGTGGTAGCATTTATGAGAAAGAAAAAGAAGTAGTGGATGAAAAAGGAGATGTCACATAAAGTGATATCTCCTTTTTCAGCTCAAATGTTATTTCATAATAACCTTCACAAACTTCTTTTTCCCACGTTTTACAACGACGCCGTCGCCCTTGAAGAAATCAGCGCCGTAGGTGGTCTTTACGTCGGTTATCTTCTCATCGTTGACTGTGACACCGCCCTGCTCTACGGCACGACGTGCATCGGAACGGGTCTTATCGAGACCGGTACGGACAAGCACTGCCATGATATCCATATCGCGCTCTGCAAAGTCGTCTGCAGTCAGCTCAACGGTTGGCATGTGAGCGGCATCTCCACCGCCTGCGAACAGTGCATGGGAAGCTTCTTTTGCCTTATTTGCCTCTTCCTCGCCGTGAACCAGCTTGGTAAGCTCGTAAGCTAAAATCTCTTTTGCCTCGTTGAGCTGTGCGCCCTCCCAGCTTTCCATCGCATCGATTTCCTCTAACGGAAGGAAGGTCAGCATACGGATGCATTTTAAGACATCGGAGTCTGCCACGTTTCTCCAGTACTGGAAGAAGTCGAATGGGGAAGTCTTGTTCGGGTCAAGCCATACAGCGCCGGACTGGGTTTTACCCATCTTCTTGCCCTCGGAGTTGAGGAGCAGGTTGATGGTCATCGCGTAAGCGTCTTTTCCGAGCTTACGGCGGATTAACTCGGTACCGCCGAGCATGTTGCTCCACTGGTCATCCCCGCCGAACTCCATGTTACAGCCGTATTTCTGGTATAAGGTGTAGAAGTCGTAGCTCTGCATAATCATGTAGTTGAACTCTAAGAAGCTAAGACCTTTTTCCATACGCTGTTTGTAACACTCAGCAGTCAGCATACGGTTAACCGAGAAGTGTGCGCCGACCTCACGTAGCACGTCGAGGTAATTTAAGTCCATCAGCCAGTCCGCATTGTTGACCATAAGCGCCTTGCCATCGGAAAAATCGATGAAACGGCTCATCTGTTTCTTGAAGCATTCACAGTTGTGCTGGATGGTTTCCGGGGTCATCATCTGGCGCATGTCGGTGCGTCCGGATGGGTCGCCAATCATGGCAGTACCGCCGCCGATTAAAGCGATTGGCTTGTTGCCTGCCATCTGAAGGCGCTTCATCAGGCAAAGAGCCATGAAGTGTCCTACGTGGAGGCTGTCTGCGGTCGGGTCAAAGCCGATGTAAAAAGTAGCTTTTCCGTTGTTGATTAAGTCTTTGATTTCTGCTTCGTCTGTTACCTGCGCGATTAAGCCGCGGGCAACTAATTCATCGTATAATGTCATATGAATCTTCCTTTCTATAAAGCTTATGAAAAAATGTTGTTGCAAAAATGTGCTACAGTGGCAGTTCTAAGGTCTGCTGCTTTGGTGTCATGCCAAAGGACTTGTAAAAGGCTTCGGCATTCTTGTTAAAAGACCAGACGTTCAATGCCAAATCATCCGCGTGTAGTTCCTTTGCATGAGCCAGGACGGCGTTCATCAATTCCCTGCCGTATCCTTGATGTCGATGCGCCTCGTCCACACCAAATTCATCGATAAAAGCACTGGTGCGTTCCTTTGCGATGCACAAAGCACCGAAGTGCTTATACTGTACGACCGCATATCCTACAATCTGTGGGGAAGGGCTATCTGACGGCAAAGCGTTCGTGGCAGCATCCACAACAAATACGTACATATCCGGGGTTTTTAAGCTATCCAAAAGTGTCTGATCAAACTCAGCTGCATTTTCCGGCATACGGTAGATATCCGGTCTGCCGTTTACATGAAGCATATGAACCTGTCTGCGGATTGCAAGGACCGCCGGCAAGTCGCTTTCGGTCGCAAGTCTTACCATGATGTGCTCCTTTCTGCAAATAAAAAGTCCTTTCCAGTCAAAGACTGAAAAGGACGAAAATTCGCGTTACCACCTTTTTTCGCAAGCAGTTCGCACTGCTTACCTCTGCGAGTGTCCGACAACACTCCGGCGCTTGTAACGTGCGCCACTACGTCACAGCCTACTATCAAGGTTTCTTGATGATGGCATATGCAGTCATCATGAAAACGAATTCGGTGTGAAGCTCAGGGATGTATTCGTAATAAGCTTCTCATGCACCTCTCATCAACCGGTAACTTTCTGTTTGTTTCACTTATTCTTACTTCTTCCCGTCAAAGCTTGTGTTTGCTTCAATTAAAGGTATTATAGTCACCGTCTGAAAGATTTGTCAACTACTATTTTGAGAGAGAAGGAATATGACTTGACTTTTTTTTCGCACCTGTGTATGCTACTTAATAGACCAACGGTCGGTAAGGCGGTGCAGAATCATGAGAATTGTAAAAGAGCATGAAGAAAGAAGAAATGAGATATTAGATACGGCAGAGATACTGTTTGCAGAAAAGGGATATGAAAACTGTGCCGTAAATGAGATATTAAACCGAATCGGAATAGCAAAAGGGACATTTTATCATTACTTCAAATCAAAGGAAGAACTTTTAGACGCGATTGTTGCGCGGACATCAGATGCTATGGTGGCGAGAGCAGCCCTCATTGCAGAGGATGAAAAGTTATCTCCGGAAGATAAACTTTTACATGTTTTTCTTGGTTTGAGAGTGTCGGATTCCAACAAGGAAAAATTACTTGAAGAGATTCATAAATCGGAAAATGCATTGATGCATCAGAAGTCGTTGGCTTCCATGATAAACGGTGTGACACCGATCTTGGTGAAAGTTATTGAAGAAGGAAATGAAAAAGGCGTTTTCGCTTGCGAATACCCGGAACAGTATATGCAGATTTTTATATGCTCTGCATCTGTGTTATTTGACGAGGGAATATTCGAGTTGGAAGAAAGCAAGCAGGAAGCAATGTTTATCGCCATGTTTACACTGATGGAACAGATGCTGGGTGTAGAAAAGGGAATGATTACAAATCGTGCGATGAAGGAATATGTGCAGACGGACGAGTCATAACAGGAAGTCGGAAAGAAAGTGCTTGACAGATGGGCACTTTCTTTTTACAATACAAATAGACCGACGGTCGGTCGGTACACAGAAACGGTGTTTCTACATTTTTTGTAGGAGATGGAAAGGCAAGGTTATTATAATGAAAAAATTCAGGATGATTTGGATTGGAGAATTGATTTCCTGTATCGGAAGCGGAATGACTGCATTCGCATTGTCCGTATATGTATTTCAGATGATGGGAAGTGCAGCATATGTCTCTTTGGTCACATTGTTGGCTTATCTGCCGTCGATTTTATTAAGTCCGATTGGCGGTGTTCTGGCGGACCGGTATGACAGGCGATTCTTGATGATTTTGGGAGATTTATGTTCGGGGCTGGGGCTTTTGTATCTGCTGATTTCGATTCAGTTCGGACATGGAGGAATGGCTCCGGTACTGATTTGTGTAACGATAGATTCTCTGTTTGTTGCATTGATGGAGCCGTCCTATAAAGCAACCGTAACGGATTTACTTTCCGAGGAGGAGTATGCAAAGGCCAGCGGTCTGGTACAACTGGCAGGAAACGCGAAGTACTTGATTTCTCCGGCTTTGGCAGGGGTATTGCTCGGATTTGCAGATATTCGTCTGATACTGATTCTGGATATCGCAACCTTCTTTGTCACAATTTTTGCCGTTGCGTGTGTGCGCCGGACCTTGGCAAAGCCGGTGATAAGGGAGGATAAGTTGCATATTACAAAAGAGTTAAGTGAGGGAATGCATTTTTTACGAGAGAGAAAAGCAGTTCTTTCGTTGGTTTTCACTATGACACTGCTCTGCTTTTTTATGGGTGTAGTCCAGACGCTCATGCCGGTTATGGCGCTTTCCGTTACTGATGCAAAGTCGGTTGGAATCCTAGAATCGGTAAGCGCTTTCGGTATGGTTGCAGGAAGTCTTGTGATTGGTGTTTTCGGAATCAAAAGGAAACATGCAAAAATACTTTCGATAGCAGCGGCCTTTTGCGGTTTGTTTATGGCGCTTTCCGGCGCGAATGAGGCCATCTGGTTTATCGGCGCAATGCTGTTTTTGTTCTTTGCAACGCTTCCGTTTCTGAATACCTGTGCCGATGTACTGATTCGCGTCAGTATCCCGAATGAGTTGCAGGGAAGAGTGTGGAGCCTGATTGGGCTATTGTCGCAGATGGGGACAGTGGTTGCGTATGCGGTCTGTGGCGTACTTGCAGATTATGTATTTGAGCCGCTGCTTGCGGAGGATGGGGCGTTATCAGACAGTGTCGGAACGTTCATCGGAACCGGAACGGGGAGAGGAATCGGCTTTTTTCTCATTCTATGCGGAATCGCCATGATTGTTGTTTCCGGGTTCTTGTTTGCAAATAAGAACGTGCGCAGTTTAAAGGTTGGCGAATGTATGACGGAGGAATAAAATGTATCGGAGTTTATTGATAAATGATTTGAGAAAAAACAGATTTTCTAATCTGGTGGTCACAATGTTTATGTCATTGGCGGTGGCACTTCTGATATCAGGGATGGTTCTTACCGGTCAGGTGTGGAGTTCCATACAGAGCCTGTATGAGGTGGCGCAGCCGCCGCATTTTTTGCAAATGCATAAAGGAGAATTTAATCAGGAAGACATTGATGCATTCAATGAGAATTATAAAGGAATCGTAGACTGGCAGACTGTGGCAATGATTGATATCTATGGGGATGAGATTGCGGTTGCCGGGAAAAACGGAAGTGTTACATTAAAAGACTGCAGTCTTGACATTGGATTGGTAAAACAAAATCCGAGGAAAGACTTACTGTTAAATGCGAACCGCGAAAAAATTGTGTTATCAAAAGGAGAGATGGCGGTTCCTGTTATTTTAAAAAGCACCTATGGTTTTTCTGTCGGTGATAGGGTTACCATCGCAGAAAAGGATAGAAAGAAAGAGTTTGTAATCACAGATTTTGTATACGATGCACAGATGAATTCCACGATGTGTTCCTCCACCCGCTTTTTGATAAGCGATGCCGATTTCGATGAATTGCAGGGACAAATCGGGGAGATGGAATATATTATTGAAGCCTGGTTTGAAAATACGGATATGGCATCGGACTATCAGGCGGCATATGAGCAGGATACAGCACAGATGCCGAGGAACGGTCAGGCGGTGACATATTCCATGATCTTTCTTTTGAGTGCACTGACGGATTTGATTTTTGCGTTTCTCATATTCTTGGTGAGTGCTCTGATTCTGGTAATTGCATTTATTTGTATGAAGTATACACTGCTTGCAACGATGCAGGAAGACTTAAAGGAAATCGGAACCATGAAGGCCATCGGAATACCACATGAGGCAATCAAAAAATTGTACCTTGGCAAGATGGAGTTGCTTCTTGGCGCCGGTACCGTGTTAGGTTTTCTGATTTCTATGTTGCTTTCTGGTAAGGGGACAACGCACATGACAGATACCTTTGGAAAGCAACCGCTTTCTGCACCAACGATTCTGTTGGCGGTGTTTATCGGAGTATGCACCTATGTTATCACTGTTGCATTTTGCTCCGGTGTGATAGGGAAAACCAAAAAACTGAATGTGGTACACACCATTGTAAACGGAGAGGGACTGAGGGAGCGAAAATATGGACTGATTTTTGGTGTTATGTTTATGGTTTCTGCGATGATTACGCTTCCGGTCTGGATTGTGCACACAATGGAAGACAATCACTTTGTGACTTATGCGGGATTTCCAGTCAGTGATATTCTGATTGAAGTGCCACAAGGCGAGCAATTAGAAGAACGAAATGAGACGCTTGCCGACTTTTTGTCAAAAGAAAAGGTCATTTACGAAGTAAACCGAAGAGTCCGTTTAGAGACGTGCGATGCGGATGGAAAAAAGAAAAGCATTCATATTGACACCGGAATGAATGCCGGGGCAGGGATTGCATATTTAAATGGCGGTTGCCCGCAAAATACGGATGAGATAGCGTTGTCAAAGCTACAAGCAGATTTGCTCGGAAAAGAAGTCGGCGATGCAATTACGCTGTTCGCCGAAGATTCGGAGTATACGTTTCGGGTGTGCGGCATCTACCAGGATGTCACCTCCGGTGGATATACTGCAAAAGCAAAAATGGATTTTCCGGGGCTTGAAGCAGAAAACTATTCGTACACGATAGACATAGAAGATGGACGGGATGCGGATGCGGTGACGGAGCAGTGGAAAGGTACACTTGGAAACGGCTATACGATTTTACCGATGGACCGGTTTGTTTCCCAGACACTTGGGGGAGTCGTTTCGCAGGTAGAAGGCGTGTGCAACCTGGTGGTTTTTATCGCAGTGGTTTTAACGGCAATGATTGTGTTTTTGTTTCTGAGGTTGCGGATCGTGCGGGAGGCATCGCAAATTGCGATACAAAAGGCAATGGGACTTACCTGTGGCCGGATACAGAAGCGAGAGTTAAAGGATTTGCTATGGGTTGCACTTTTGGGAGTTCTTACCGGAAATATGGTTACGGTGATGTTTGGTGATGATGTGGCAAGTATGATTTTTCGCGTCTTGGGGCTTGGAATCGAGAGACTCAAATTTCCGGCAGAGCTTTCGGTTCGCACAGCGCTTCTTCCGTATCTGCCATTGGCGGTAGTAGCCGTAGTCGGCATGGCTGTGTTGCAGAAAATAAAAGAAATACAGGTGATAGAGTACCTGAATGCAGAGTAGAAGGGAGATTATTATGGATACCATGATACAGGCAAACAAGATATCAAAAGAATACGACGGAAATCCGGTTTTGACAGACGTTACGATTTCCATACAAAAAGGAGAATTTGTTGTGATTATGGGGCAGTCCGGATGTGGGAAATCTACTCTGCTATATAACATGAGCGGGATGGACCGGGCAACGAGCGGAAAGGTTCTCTGGAAGGGAAAAGAGTTGTACGAACTTGGAGAAAAAGAACTCAGTCGGTTACGCTTAAGTGAAATGGGATTTGTGTTTCAGCGGGCAAATCTGTTAAAGAACCTTAGTATAGAAGAAAACATTCTGTTTCCGGGCTTGCAGTTAAAAAAGATGGGGAAAAAAGAGTTACAGAATCGAGTCGACCTGTTGATGCGTGAAATGGGGATTGACGAAATCCGAAAGCAGGACATCAAAAAGGTCTCCGGTGGACAGCTTCAGAGAGCAGCGATTTGCAGAGCACTCATCAACGAACCGGAAGTTTTGTTCGGGGATGAGCCAACCGGCGCGTTGAACGCGGGAACCACCGGAGAGATACTGGCGTTATTGGATGATATACATCAAAAGGGAACCACCATCGTATTGGTCACCCATGATGCAAACGTAGCGGTTCGGGCGGACCGGGTTATTTATCTGGCGGATGGGAGCATCCGCGATGAGATGATGTTGGGGTCATATGAAAAGCGTGAGGAAGAGAATAGGCATGGGAAGCTGCTTGCGTGGCTTGGGGAGATGGGATTCTAAATAGAAAAATACATAAAATGTGGTAATATAAAAATATTTCCCTCATGAAATGTGATAAATATGATTATATTCACTAATAATTTGTGATATACTATATTTAAAGGGGGAAGAGACATGTATTTAAAAAGAAAAATAGATGATTTTTTAATATCGTGGAAGAAAGATGCGGACCATTTGCCGTTAATTGTAAAAGGTGCGAGACAAATTGGGAAGACGGAGTCTATCTTGCATTTCGCGGAAGCTAATTATAGTAATGTCATTAATATTAATTTCGTGCTGGAAACAAAATATAAAACAATTCTTAGTGACGGGTATGAGGTAGAAAGCATTGTAAAGAATATTACTCTCTTAGATCCATCAAAAAAATTTGTAGAAAATGATACATTAATTCTTTTTGATGAAATTCAAGAGTATCCTGATATGGCGACTGCGTTAAAATCATTTAAGATAGATGGAAAGTACGATGTTATTTGCAGTGGCTCTATGTTGGGTGTTAATTATAAAAAAATTCATAGCAATAGTGTGGGCTACAAAACGGATTACGAAATGTTTTCTATGGATTTTGAGGAATTCTTGTGGGCGAAAGGCTACAACCATATGCAGATAATGGATATGTTGGCACACATGGTGAACATCAAGCGCTTTTCAGAGACAGAAATGAACGTATATAAAAGCATGTTCATGGATTATTGTATTTTGGGTGGGATGCCGGCTGTTATTCGAAAATATGTTGAGACCAATAGTTTTTCCGGAACCCTTGGGATACAAGAGCAGATTTGTCTGGATTATGAAGAGGATATTCGAAAATATGCCGAAGGGTTAGATCAGACAAAGATTGTCAGTGTATATAAAAGCATTCCGGCTCAGTTGGCAAAGGAAAATAAAAAATTCCAGTTTAATAAGATTGAAAAGAATGCCAGATCCAGAGAATACATGGGATGCATTGATTGGCTGAAGGATGCAGGTGTTGTAAGTATATGCTATTGTCTGAGTTTTCCGGAATTACCTCTTAAGGGCAATTATGATGACTCAAAATTCAAATTGTACTATCCGGATACAGGTCTTCTGGTGTCAACGCTTGACGAAGAGGCGCAGGAAGATCTTAGGGCAAACAAAAATCTGGGAATATACAAAGGAGCCTTATTTGAAAATTTTGTGGCAGAAGCATTTGTGAAACAGGGATTGGGTTTATACTATTTCAAAAAAGAAAATTCAACATTAGAGGAAGATTTTTTCGTTAGAACAGCAAGGCGGTTGATTCCGGTTGAGGTAAAGTCAAACGGAAATAAGTCGAAATCGTTAAGGCAATTGATTCGTAGCGAAACCTATGGTGATATAAGTTATGGAATAAAATTGGGAGATTTAAATATTGGTCATGAAAACGATATCTATACTTTTCCATATTTTTGTTCTTTTTTAATGAAGCAGTTTTTAGCGAACCTATAGACGAAGAGGCATTGACAAAGCACAGGCAACATAATATAATCCGTTTATATAAATAATTTATATAAACGGATTATATTTTTGCGCAATCATATTTTAGTAGAAGGGAGGGGAGTATATGCCAAAGCAGAGAATTACCAAGGAAATGGTGGTGGAAGCTGCCTTTGAACTGGCAAGAGAAGAGGGCATGGAGCAGGTTTTGGTAAAAAACATTGCGGAGAAATTGGGATGTTCGGTACAGCCAATCTACAGCTATTGCTCTAACATGGAAGAATTGAAAAAGGATGTGCAGAGGCGTACAGCAGCTTTTTTTCAGGAGTATGTCGCGGCACATGTGGATAAGGAAGATTATTTCCATAGCATCGGGAAGTCATACCTGCTTTTATCCAAGGAGGAACCGAATTTATTTGAATTGTATTTTCTTCGGAAACGGTCCGACTGTACGGCGACATCCCTGCAGGCGCTTTACGAGCAGGAATGTACCGCGGAAGTTGCAGAATTTCTTTCCAAAAAACTGTCAATATCCGTGGAGGCGGCAAGAAAACTGCATCTTAATATGGTAATCTACAATACCGGTATCTGTAGCATGCTGATAACGAGTAACTTCGGACTTTCCATCGAGGAACTCGATCGGCAGTTGGTAGAGACATATGAGGTCTTTTTGCAGCAGGCGTTACAGGAGTCCTAAAACAACGAAGGAATAAAAGCATATCATGAAAGTAAAGAGGAGATAAGTATGAAAAGATTGGTAGTATATCAAAGTTCCACCGGTTTTACCGCAAAGTACGCAGCATGGATTGCAGAAGCGCTTTCCTGTGAAGCGAAAGAGTTAAAGCGTGTGAAAATGCAGGAAGTGGCGGAGTGCGACAGCATTATTTTCGGTGGCTGGATTATGGGCGGTATGATTATGGGACTGGATAAGATACAGAAAATGAATCCGAAGCAGCTCGTCGTATTTGCTGTCGGTGCATCTTCTGACAGCGAAGAAGTGAGAGAGAATCTAAGAACACAAAATCATTTGGAACAGACGCAGCTTTACTACTTTGAGGGAGGACTTGCTTTTGAAAAAATGAGCTTTTTCCCGAAAATGATGTTGAAAATGATGGGAAAATCCGTTGCAAAAAAAGAAAATAAGACTCCACAGGAAGAGGAGATGGCAAAATTGTTTGCAGGCTCTTTTGACCATTCCGATATTGCGAAGATTGAACCGCTTGTGGAAGCCGCAAGTGAAATGTAAGAAAAGGAAAAAGCCGGATGAAAAAGAAAATAGATATTTTAGCAGTCATTACGATGCTGTGTATGTGTGTGACGTCAATCATGGGAATCCTGTCTATGAAATTTGATTATGCACATGATTTTGTAAATCAATATGGGCAAACGGTAAAGATTTTCGGATATGGCATTTATGCAAACGACAGTTATTTTAAAGCGCCAATCTCTATCGGCACCGATTTTTGCATTCTGTTTGTACTGGTTCCGTTATTCCTGTATACTTATTTACAATATCGGAAAAAGGGTGATGCGATTTCGGAGATAAAATTGATTTCCGTATATGCTGTTGCACTTTATTATGGGGCAAGTATTGCTTTCGGCGTTACCTACAACCAGATTTTTCTTGTGTATGTGCTTTTATTTGCGTGCTCTTTATTCGGGATGTTTGCCCACATAAAAAATGTGCGTATACAGCAGAAGGTAACCGTGACAAAAGGATTAAGCGCATTCCTGATTGTAGCAGGAGCGGCGCTAATTGTGGCGTGGCTGCCGGATATCATTTGGGCAATGCAAACAGGCGGTCCTCTTTCTCTGATTGGTGTATATACAACAGAAATCACTTATGTGATTGATATGGGAATCATCAGTCCGATGTGCTTGGTATGCCTGTATCTGCTCAAGAAGAATGACGGGTTGGGAGTTGTGCTTTTGGCCGTGCTGTTGAAATTGTGCATCATTGTGGGAATTATGGTGATACCTCAGACGATATGCCAGAGTCTGTCCGGTGTGGAGCTGCCAATACCTGCGCTTGCCACAAAAGTCTTGTCGTTTGTAGCACTGGGAGGTTTTGCACTGTATTTTCATCGGAAAGCATACCGGGAATTGGAGAGATAGGAGAAGGATAGCGGTGTTTAGCAATTTGCCAAGCACCGTTTTCTTTTTTTTGAAACGATGTTATAATTGGTAGGAAACGCAGTAATATGGAATCATGAGTAAGAAGTCAGAAAGAATTTAGAAGTATGAATCAGAAAGCAGTATTTTTGGACATAGACGGAACCATGGTGGATGCAAACGGACAGATTCCGGCATCGACCAAGGAGGCGATAAAACAGGCAAAGGCAAATGGACACAAGATGGTGGTCTGCAGCGGCAGAAGCCGTTTTCAGATCTATGATGAGTTGTTAGAACTTGGATTCTCCGGAATTGTCGGGGCAGCAGGCGCATTTGTAATCTCCGAGGGAGAGGAAATCTATCATGCCTATATTGATGAGGAGCACAGAAAAAGCAGCTATGAATATCTGGAGAAGAATGGTTTTTTCTATTGTTATCAGGCAGACGACGGCGTTGTGCTAAATCAGCGGAGCTGTGAGGGAATGATTAAAATTTACCGGGATATGGGCATGAGCGAGAGCCGCCTAAACCGTTTGATTGGGAAAATGCACCTGACCGAAGAGCCTTGGAAGAATGAGCGTAATGAGAAAATTATCTATTACAATGCTCCTTTTCCGGTAGAGCGTGTACATGCCGATATGGAGCCGTATTTTGATGCGGTTGCCATCAGTTTAGACGGCATGGATGAATATGCCGGAGAGATTGGCATCAATGGTATCAATAAGGCGACCGGTATGGAAATCTATCTAAAGCATGTCGGGATTCGGCGAGAGGACTGCATTGCCATTGGCGACGGACCAAACGATCTTCAGATGATGGAGTATGCGGGAATTAGTGTCGCGATGGGTAATGCAAGAGACGATGTGAAAGAGCGCGCGGATATGGTGACGGATGACATCGGAGAAGACGGACTTTACAAAGCATTTGTGCGACTGAATCTGATATGAGAATGGAGGATGGTGCCATGGAAAAAAGAAAATTCCGTGCATTGGTTACGATGACCTTTGCTGTGGCGCTTATCACTTCGGCGATGCTCGGAGGAAGTACCCAATGCGCGGAACTTGCACTGCTTCAGGACGCCATGCGGGAATTGCGGCGTACGGACAATCTGGAATTTTCCTATGAGAATACGATTGCCAGTGCGGGCGTTGCAAAGAGTGAAAAAATTGTTGTCTGGGCAGACCAACTGACCGGACGCTGGGTGAGCGAACATTACACGACAGACGAGGACGGAACAAGACTTTACTTAAAGCAGTTCTGTGATGGCTTGCATGTATATCAGTATGTTGAGTGGACCGGAGAATGGGAACTGGCGGAATCAGAAAGTACGGATATTCCATATCTTGCCCGAGTCATCGACCTGCCATATGACAGTGATGATATTATGAATATCAGACTGCGACAAAAGGTAGATGTACAGGAGCTTTCTTATGAGTTTACACCGGAATATGTGGATGGGCAGAATCGCAAACGACAGGAAACATTAGAAGAATACTATGCAAACTATCAGGTGATGCAGACGTCAAACGAAGGTGCAGAGAGAGTAGAACTGGCAGTCGCACAGTATCGGCATACGAGAGAGGAGAACACCTCTGTCGTCTACCGCATTGACTCAGCGGGAGTCATGCGAAGCTTAAACTGCTCGATGACATTGGTGTCACCGGAAGTTGTCTATGATAAAGATGGACAGCCAACGCTTGGGGAAGAGTATGAGAGCTCCTATGAGATTCAGATAGAGGTAAGCCGTTATAACCAGGACGGTGTCCTCAATAAAATTGAGCAGTGCAGCAATGAAGTATCCTATTACCAATATGAATAAGAACGAAATCCGAGAATTTTAGAACCCGCTTCTGAAATTATGTTCCGTGTCTCTTTCGCCGAAAGAACATCCCGCGGGGTGTACGCCTCAACCGGAGGGTTGAGGGTTGCGTCCGAAAAGACATGGATAAAAACATCTTTCAGAAGCGGGTTTGTAAAAATTCCGGATTTTTGTGAGATGATTTTGAAATTTTGTTTTCACCGGAAATGTGATATGACATAACCTCTCATAATAAAAATTATCTGCATCCGGGATATCGTTCTTGTTATATAGTGGTATAGGGAGCAAGTTCGAGTCTCACGAAGTAGCCGCGACTATTGTGGCATACCGGGCACTCTTCGGGAACGGATTTGCCGCGGTAGATGTGTCCGCATTCTAGGCACATCCATGCAGTCTCCACATCGGAGACAAACAGTTTGTTCTGTTCTAACAGGTCGGCAAAGAGACCGAAGCGGTCACCGTGCGTCTTCTCAATCTGTGCTATCATCTGGAAGGAGGCGGCTGCTTTCTGGAAGCCCTCCTCCTTTGCTTTCTCGGCAAAATGAAGATATACGTCATCATGCTCCTCGTACTCATTGTGCTGTGCAAAGCGCAACAGCTTCGCGACATCCTGACTGATGTCAACAGGATAAGCACCATCTATTTGGATATTTTCGCCGGAAAGCTCTGCCAGATGGTTGTAAAAAATTTCGGCGTGTTCTTTTTCCTGATTTGCGGTAAACGCAAAGACTGCCTCAATAACAGGAAGATTCTGCTTCTTTGCGACTCCGGCAGCGATGGTGTAGCGGTTTCTTGCCTGACTTTCGCCGGCGAATGCCCGCATCAGATTTTCTTTGGTAACACTGTTCTTAAATTCAACAGACATAAATTCTCCTTCTTTTTGGCATTTTACAATACAGTTTGAGGTAGCAGAGCATGCTACCGGTTACAACAGCGGATGCTCTGCGCGTGCACACAGCCTTGCAAATCTGCGGTCGATTTCCGCCTGAATCTCATCCGTGACAGGGCGGTATTCCTCCTTTAACAAATGTTTGGTGCGCCCCATCATGCCAAGCCATTCTGTGACCGGAATCTGCTTTTTTTGTGCAATCGGGTTATAATTTAGTGCTGTTATGCCGCGCTCTATCTCATACAGAGGGAAATAGCAGCAATCTACGGCGGCAGCAATCACGCTGCGCTCTAAGTTCGGCTTGTCGTTCCAGTTCAGCGGACAGGCAGAGAGCGCTTTGATATAGGCGGTTCCGAATTCCCTTGAATAAGCGGCGGCTTTGGCAGCCTTTCGGATAAAATCCGCCGGGTTTGACTCCGCGACCGTCGCGATATATGGGATGTGGGTTGCGGCCATCAGCTCCGGGGTGTCCTTATGGAAGAAGGATTTTCCGTACTGATCTTTTCCCACGTGGGAGGTGGAGCTTCTTGCGCCCATCGGTGTCGAGTAGGAAAGCTGATAGCCGGTGTTCATGTAGCCACCGTTATCGTACTCGAACATAATCAGTCGGTGTCCGCGCAGCGCCGTGCCGAGCGCGGAACCCATACCGATATCCATACCTCCGTCTCCGCTCACCATCAGGAAAGTTATCTGCCCTTTGGGGTATTCGCCGCGCTTCTGCTTTTGATGGAACACCTCGACGACACCACTTAAGGTCGCAGCACCGTTCTGAAACAGATTGTGCAGATACGGAATACGAAAAGCAGTCTTCGGATATCCGGTTGTCACAACCATGCCGCAGCCGGTCTGGAAAAGGATGACGACATTGCCCTCGATTCCCTTTAGTAGCAGGTTTAAATTGACCGGAATGCCGCAGCCCGGACATGCACCGTGCCCCGGAGCGATACGCATCGGCATGCCGGTGGTGTCCTTTAAGGCACCGCCTTTTACCACCATTTTTCCCGTAGCTTCGTCGAAAATACAGGTGGTGATACCTTTTTGGGATTCTTCCTCCGTAATCGGTTTAAAGTATTGTGGCTGTGCCTGATCGGAATCGGAGGTTCCCTCTGTAATACCATAGTAGTCAAACTCCGGCGCGTCTGCCGATAAACCTTCGCGAAACAGCGCGAGCGCATCCTCCACGAAAAAGTCTTTGCCGCCGAGACCGTAAATACGTGAGATGACACGCGGCGCTGTGCCGATGCCAAAGGCAGTTCCTGCTTCTGCCATCCCGGAATGTCCCTGTAACGCAGCGCGAATCTCGAGCGACATATTTCCTCCGCCTGCACCGTAGCTGTCCTGACGGTCGGCTACGATAATGGTTTTGGCATTCCGGCATAATGTGCGCAATTCCTCCGCAGGAAAAGGACGCAGGACATAGATGGTAATAACACCCGCTTTTACGCCGTCTGCGCGGAGAATATCAACAGCTTCCATTGCCGTGTAGAAGGAAGAGCCAAGCACAAAAAGAAGAATATCGGCATCCTCGGTCTGATAGTTTCCGCAGAAAGATAAGTTTCTGCCGGACAGCGCTTTGTATTCCGTGAATAAATCCGGAAGCTTTTTACGTGCTTCCTCCATAGCAAGATGGAGCTGATACCGGTTGTTGATGACATCCGGTTCATTCATATAAGAACCAATGGATACCGGGTGCTCGAAATCCAGTACGCTGGAAAAGCAATTTTCTCCGGTGGAGCAGTCCTTCGCAAACGCAGAGGTGTTCGGACTGTCGCTGGAAAGTTTCGGTCCGACATAGCGGCGTACCACCTCGTCATCGGAGAAAACAAAGCATTTGCGTTTCTGATGACTGGTAAAAAAGCCGTCAAAAGCTACGACGACAGGTAGGCGCACCTGTTCTGCCAGCTTTAAGCCAAGAAGGTTAAAATCGTAGACCTTCTGCGGTTCGTCGGCAAAGAGGATAATCCAACCGGTATTTAACATATACATGATGTCGCTGTGGTCGCCTTTGATGCAGAGCGGACCGGAAATCGTGCGGCAGGCGACATTCATCACCATAGGCATTCTTGTGCCGGACTGTACCGGAAACTGTTCGAGGGCATATAAAAGACCGTTGGCACTGGTTGCGTTAAAAACTCTTCCCCCGGCGGCAGAAGCCCCATAGCAGATGCCGGCAGCGCTGTGCTCGCCTTCTGCGGCAATCAGCATAATGTCGTGTTGCCCCTCGGCACGCATGATATCCAAATTTTCTGCAATCTGTGTGGACGGGGTAATCGGGTAGTATCCCATCACATGATAATTAATCTGCTTTGCGGCATAAGCAGCAAGCTCATTGCCGCTGTCATACATGATTTTCTGTTCTTCCATTACACAACACCTCCGTCGACTCTCTTTTCATCCAGATAGGAATCACTGTTAATCCAGGAATTCGCGCCGACCTCCTGATAGGTGATGACATCCGGCAACAGATGCTGATTCGGCATGAAATGTGGTTTCTTCGGGTAATCTTTTTCTAAAGCGGTAACAAGTGCGTTTGTCGGGCAGACCTCGACGCAGCGCAGGCAGCCCTTGCAGTGGTAGTAATCAACGCCTTGATTTACCATACATTCCTTCCCGTTATAGATGCCCGGCGCAAATTGGAAGACCATATCCGGGCAGGTCGAATCGCAGAGCCCACAGTTGATACACTTTTCCGGTATGAAAAGAGGAATATAGCCTTCTCTGGAAGGAGAGAGATTATTGGATACCGTGCTTCCGATACGTGGATTGATGCCGCCGATGGGGGCGTTGTCATATCCCCATGCAAACTGCTCCTTTCCGCCTGTGGGAAGCGGCTCGACATTCCGCTCATCGGAAGCCTTTTTCAAAAGGGAATATCCTTCTCTGACACCCTTTAGGTTGGCATCAATCAGGGCAGGATATTTCTTTCCGATGGTGTCACGGCAGAGTCGTTCTACATCCTCTAAAGGAATAAAGCCGGAAGCCTTTGCGATTGCGCCGAGCATCACCATATTGATGCGGGACTTGCATTCCATTGCGATGGAAAGAGCATCCAGGCAGTATAGTTCTCCCATGGAAATATGGTACTTTTCCGCAGCATCATCCGGGGAGAGCGGGGTGTTTAAGATGATTTTCGTATCGACGGATACGCCGTCTAACACCGGATATGTGCCGATTAGTCCTTCATGGAAGATTGCAAGAAGGTGCGGGTGGGTGACGGGACTGTTGATGCGAAGCGGTTTTTCATTATCGCACCAGCGGATATATGCTTTGACGGGGGAACCGCGCTTCTCCGAGCCATAGCTGGAGAAGCTTAAGGAATTTAAGGACAGGGAGAGAGCCCCCAGCTCACCCAGCATCTTTCCGCAGAGATTCGCACCAAGACCGCCAATGCTTTCTAAACGTATCTCAAAATAGCCGTGTTCATTTGTAACAGGCAGTATAGTTTTTTCACTCATAAGAAACCTCCTGTTTTGGCATAATCTTTTGCTAGTATGTGCATCTTTCTCAAAAAAATTCCTGTACAAGCAGAGAAAAAATAAGTAGAATAAGAAACGGAAATTTCATATGAAAAGACGAGTGAATGTGTAATGCATAAGATAATAGAATTTATAAAAAAAGAAACGATACTAATCATTGCCACAGTGCTGGCAATCTTATCTGTATACTGGGTACCGCCAAGCAGCACATATTTTTCTTATATTGACTGGCGTGTGCTTGGAATATTGCTTTCCCTGATGATTGTGATGGCAGGATTCCAGAAGAACGGGCTGTTTGATACCATCGGAAGAAGGCTTCTGGAGCATACGAAGAATACAGCGCAGCTTGTGGGCGTGTTGGTATTCTTATGCTTTTTTTCAGGCATGCTCATTACCAACGATGTGGCGCTGCTGACGTTTGTGCCGTTTGCGGTGTTGACATTGCAGAAGTGCCGCCAGGAACGCCTCATGGTGCTGGTGCTTATCTTGCAGACGATTGCGGCGAACTTGGGTAGCATGCTCACACCAATCGGCAACCCGCAGAATCTGTATCTGTATAATCTTTCGGGCATGAAGATGGGCGAGTTTCTTTTGCTGATGTTGCCCTATACGGCGGTAGCGGGCGTACTGCTTCTAATCGTCATTTTTGTGCTGAGTGCGAGAAAGCAAAAGATTTCGATGGACGCGTGTGTATTGCAGGAAAAATCTGTGGATGCGCATCAGAGAGCAGATGAGTCGGAAAGCCGTCGGAAAAATGTGGTCTATCTGGTGCTTTTTGTATTCTGTATTTTGGTTGTTTTGCGTCTTCTTCCATATTATCTGGTGCTGGCAGCAGTGCTTGTCGTGGTATTTATGATGGACCGCGAAGTGTTTGTAAGGGTGGATTATTGTCTATTGCTTACATTTATCAGCTTTTTTATTTTTACCGGAAATATGGGAAATCTTCCGGCAATCCGTGACACGCTGCAGAGTCTTGTGGTGGGAAGAGAGCTTGGCATAGGTATTCTGACAAGCCAGATTATCAGCAATGTGCCGGCGGCGCTTTTGCTGTCAGGATTTACGGAGGATTACCGCACATTACTGTTGGGTGTGAATATCGGAGGATTGGGAACCTTGATTGCCTCCATGGCAAGCCTTATCTCCTACAAGATATATGCGCAGCATTATAATCGCACCAAAGGTATCTATCTTCTATGGTTCACGGTGGCGAATCTGTTGTTTTTGGCAATCTTGCTGATTACAGCAATCGGTATGACACATAATATCGGGTAAATGGAAATGGTCTGCGATAAGAGAAATGGAAAGTCAGGAATTGAGATATGGAAAAGAGAGAATTAAATAAAACCAGTATAAAGGGAACGATTTTTGTATTGCTTTCTGCCATCTGCTTTAGTCTGGGCGGTGTACTGATCAAGTCGATTCCGTGGTCGTCCGTGACGATTCAGGGTATTCGTAGCATCTTTTCATCACTTGTCATCGGCAGTTTTATGCTGATGCGGCATCAGCGCTTTGTCGTAAATAAGACCGTGCTTTTGGGGGCGGTATTTAACACGGTAATGGCGTTTACGTTTGTGGCAGCGACGAAGATGACGACTGCTGCGAACGCGATTGTGCTTCAGTTTACAGAACCGATTTTTGTGATTTTGCTGTTATGGGTTCTTTATAAAAAGAAACCGGGCAAAGATGCGCTGCTTGCCTGTGTGGTCGTGTTTTCCGGAATCCTTTGCTTTTTCTTTGAATCGTTAAGCGCCGGCGGAATGGTGGGCAACATGCTTGCTATCTTTTCCGGCTTGACCTATGCGTTGGTAATGTTGATGAAAGGATTTAAGGGATCTGATTTCGAGTCATCGCTTTTGATTTCAAACGCTATAAGCATGATAATCGGTATTCCGGCTTTACTAAAAGAAACGGACTACTCCGTGGAAATATGGGGATTCATGATTTTACTTGGTGTGTTTCAGTTTGGATTTTCCTATGTATTCTTGTCAAAAGGTTTAGATTATGTGTCTCCGGTTACTGCATCACTGACATCTGCCATTGAGCCGATATTGAATCCTCTTTTGGTGGCGGCGTTTTGCGGAGAGACAATTGGTGCGTTGGGAATCGTCGGGGCGGTTCTGGTTGTCGGGGCATCGACAACCTACAATGTATTACAGGCGATGAAGACGGAGAGATGAAAAAGAGCAACTGCAAGCGGCGGCACGAATCATTGAAAATGTTGCGAAAATAAAAAAGAAATAGAAAAAGGTGGAATGCAATTAATTGTACTCCGCCTAATTTTTTGAAAAAGAAATAAAGAATATAAACAATTTATAAAATTAGCACTCGCCTATTGACAGTGCTAACAACAGGGTGTATAACATAGTCACAACCAAGGAAACAAGGTAAACAAACATAAAAGTTTTGAAAGGAGCGATGACTTATGTTAATGCCTAGTATTTTTGGAGAGAGCTTTTTGGACGACTTTTTTGATTCACCGTTTACGACAGGTTATGATGCAAGTAGCCTGATGCATACCGATATTAAAGATACCGATACGGGCTATGAACTCACGATGGATATGCCTGGTGTGAAGAAGGAAGATGTAACTGCACAGCTTAAGGATGGTTATCTGACCATTCAGGCATCCTCGAATTCCGAGAGGGAGGAAAAGGATGACGATGGCAGATATATCCGCAGAGAGCGTTATGTCGGTTCTTCGAGCAGAAGCTTTTATGTAGGCGAAGATGTGACCGAGGAAGATATCCGGGCAAGATTTGAGGATGGTACCCTTAAGATACTGATTCCGAAGAAGGAAGCAAAAGCTGCGGTAGAACAGCAGAAGTACATTGCGATTGAAGGATAATTTGGGATTGTGTGAAAAGGAGGAATGACTTATGTTAATGCCTAGTGTATTTGGAAGAGATATGTTTGATGACTTTTTTGACTTTCCGTTTTTCGATGATAAAGATATGAAGAAGATGGAGAAACAACTGTATGGGCGCAGAGGCAAGAATCTGATGAAGACGGATGTGCGGGAGAAAGCGGACAGTTACGAGCTGACGATGGACCTGCCGGGATTTAAGAAGGATGAGGTTACCGCACAGCTTAAGGACGGTTATCTGACGGTTTCGGCTGCGAAAGGTCTTGATAAGGATGAGCAGGAGAAAGACAACGGCAGGTATATTCGTAGGGAGCGTTACGCAGGTGCCTGTCAGCGAAGCTTTTATGTGGGCGAGGATATCGCAGAGGAAGATATCAAGGCATCCTTTAAGCATGGTATCCTAAAACTGTCCATTCCGAAGAGGGAAGCAAAGGCAGCGGTGGAAGACAAACATTATATAGCGATTGAAGGCTAAATGACGACGGCCCGGAAAAGACGATGTGCTTTTCCGGGCTGTTTTTTTATGCAATAGGAAATTTTTTCCTATTGCATAAAAATGTAGAAAAATAATACATGCCGTTCCTTACATAGATTTTACAAAACGATGCAGAGACATTTTACATTTCCTCATTAGTATAGATGTGACGAAGAATAGGTAAAATAGCATCGCTGCGTTCGCAGTGAAAGGGCGGCTTTGGGACGCCGCAGAAAAGAGGCATATATGGAACAAACATTGGTCTGGGCACATCGCGGTGCCAGCGGATATGCGCCGGAAAATACGATGCCGGCGTTTGAAAAGGCAATCGAGATGGGAGCAGACGGCATCGAACTGGATGTACAGCTGACAAAAGATGGCGAATTGGTGATTTTGCACGATGAAACGATTGACCGTACCAGTGATGGGAGCGGCTGGGTGCGGGACATGACTTACGCCAAGCTTTCCAGATACAACTATAATCAGAAACAGCCGGAATACGGACATGTCCGCATTCCTACGTTAGAGGAAGTCTATGCGCTATTACAGCCGACCGGTCTGACGGTCAATGTGGAAATAAAGACCGGAGAGGTATTTTATCCGGAGCTTGAGGACCGCGTGCTTGATTTGACGGCACGTATGGGAATGGAGGAGCGTGTAATTTACTCTTCCTTCAATCACTATACGGTGCAGCGAATCAAAGAGTTGAATCCCGAGGCGAAGACCGGAATGCTCTATTGTGACGGCATCATCAATCCCGTCAGCTATGCAAAGTATGTGGTAGGTGCCGATGCACTTCACCCGGCACTATATAACCTGCAATATCCGGGAGTCTTAAAAGATTGCAAGAAGCATGGAAGAAAAGTGCATGTCTGGACTGTGAATAAGGAAGCGGATATGCGAGGCGTCTGCGAGCTGCAGGTAGACGCGATGATTACAAACTATCCGGATCTCGGCAAAAAAGTTGCGGCAGAATATCATTGCGGTACGCTGGAGCCGGAGCTTGTGCGAGCGCTTCGTATGAAAGAGGAACAGAAATGATGGCATATTTTGCGGAGGAAGGTTTCGCGGACTGGATGCGGCAGGAGGTAGAACCCTACTTAAGACAGCATGGTGAGCAGGGATGTTTTCTCGGCAGTGGAGGCGTTGCCATTCACTATCACCGGTTTCAGCTGACAGGTGCAAAAAAATGCGTAGTAATTTCCCACGGATTTTGTGAGTTCGCGGAAAAATATAACGAAATGATTTATTATCTGATGCATGCAGGGTATTCCGTTTACATTCCGGAGCATCGCGGGCACGGATATTCGGACCGGAGTACGCCGGATGCGGAGATGGTACACGTCGAAGCTTATGAGGACTATGTCAGAGATTTTGTGACTTTTGTAAAGACCGTGGTTGTACCCAGGGAGAAGGAGCGCTATCTGCTCGGGCATTCCATGGGCGGTGCAATCGCAATTCTTACTTTAGAGCAGTATCCCACGCTTTTTCGCGCGGCGGTGCTTTCTTCTCCGATGTGTGGGATGAAGACGGGGCGATTTTCAAACCGTCTGGCGGATTTGGTGGCATGGATGTGCTGCCGGCTGGGCAAAGGAAAAAGCTATGCGATAGGGCAGAGCGGCTTTCGGGAGATGCCGGATTTTGCGGGAAGCAGTTGTGTGTCGGAGGCGCGTTATCAATATATTTTTCAAAAAAGGCTGGAATGTCCGCAATATCGTACCTATGGCGGCAGCTATGCGTGGGTGCATGCGGGAATAAAGGCAGGGCGACAGTTGATGAAGAAAAAGAATCTGGAAAAAATCAGCATTCCGATACTGCTTTTTATGGCGGGGAATGAGCATATGGTGGATAACGTTAAAATCGAAGAGTTTGCCAAGCACACAAAGCAGACACAGCTGGTGATGGTGCAAAACGCCAAGCATGAGATTTTCAATGCGGACAGAGAAAGCCGCAGAGCCTACTACGAAGAGGTTTTTGCGTTTTTGCGGAAAGCGCATGATGTGGGAGATACAAATATCACAACAGATACAAAGAATAGGAGAGACGAATAGAGAAAGCTATGAGGACAAAAATGAGTAAATTAGAAAAATACTGGGTATTGTACGATGTGGGTAATTCTGCATTCACGCTTCTGGTATCCACCATAATTCCAATCTATTACAAAAATATTGCAACGGCGGCAGGGGTAAGCGCGGCGGATTCCACAGCTTATTTAAGCTATGCCATTTCATTATCCACACTGATTGTGGCATTATTAGGACCGTTTTTGGGAACCGTCGCAGACCGTAAAAATCATAAAAAACCGTTGTTTACATTTTTTATGATGATGGGGGTCATAGGATGTGCCGGTCTTGCGATTCCGAAAAGCTGGATTTGGTTTCTTGCAATTTTTATCATTGCAAAGGTAGGTTTCTCCGGCAGCTTGATTTTCTATGATTCCATGCTGGTAGATGTCACGACGGATGAGCGGATGGATGAAGTTTCTTCGCAAGGTTTCGCGTGGGGATATATCGGAAGCTGTGTGCCGTTTATCATCAGTCTGGTACTGGTATTAGGCTCAGATGCGATTGGAATCTCCGGTGCGATGGCGATGATACTTGCATTTGGTATCAACGCAGTGTGGTGGCTTGGTGTGACAATTCCTTTATTAAAGAACTATGAGCAAAAATATTATGTAGAAATTGAGCAGGAGAGTGTAAAAGAAGTCTTTGGCAGGTTGGCACATGTTCTCGCAGAGGTGAAGGAGAACAAAAAGGTACTGTTGTTTTTAGTCGCGTTTTTCTTCTATATCGATGGGGTTTATACCATTATTGAGATGGCAACATCCTATGGCAAGGATGTTGGAATCAGCGACACAAACCTGCTGGTGGCACTGCTGTTAACACAGATAGTGGCCTTTCCGTGTGCCATCATTTTCGGTAAGCTGGCAAAGCGTTTTCAGACAGGAAAACTGATTTCTGTTTGCATTGTGGCATACTTTGCAGTGGCAGTTTATGCGATATGGTTGGACCGTGCCTGGAAATTCTGGATGATGGCAACCTTTGTAGGGGTGTTTCAGGGGGCAATTCAGGCGTTGTCGCGCTCGTATTTTGCAAAAATCATACCGAAGGAAAAGGCTTCCGAGTATTTCGGTATTTTTGATATTTTCGGAAAAGGTGCTTCCTTTATGGGAACGATGTTAATGGGAATTTCTACACAGCTGTTTGACACCTCAAAGGCGGGAGTTATCGTGATTGCGTTCATGTTTGTGGTCGGATTTTTCTTTTTCCGGCTACAGTGTCATGTTGATGACGCAAAAGTAGGACAGGAGGAAGGTGTAAGTCTTGCCGAGGAAGGCTTCTAAAAAGATAAAAAAACGAATAGAAATAGAAGAAAACCAAATTGGAGCGGGTAAATTGCAGGCAGAAAATCTGTTGAAGGAACAGATAGAAGATCCGATGATGCAGCTTCGTTATGCGTATGCCATAGATGTGATTCAGGCGCGGCTTAAGCTTGTCAATGCTGATTTGACCGAGCAAAATCACAGGCAGATTATCCGCAGTATGAGTTCGCGCATCAAGAGCACAGAGAGTATTTGTAAAAAGCTGGTAAAAAAAGAGCGTGAGGTGACATTTGAAAATGCAGTTGCGACGCTCAACGACATCGCGGGTATCCGTGTGGTGTGCTATTTTTGCGATGATATCTATCAGATTGCGACGGCGCTGCGAAGGCAATGCGATTTTCGGATTATAAAAGAAAAGGATTATGTCAGTAATCCGAAAAAAAGCGGCTATCAGAGCATTCATCTGATTGTGGGTGTTCCTGTTACATATAACGAAGAAAAGGAAGAGGTACGGGTAGAAGTTCAGATACGCTCCTTTGCCATGGACTATTGGGCAGAACTTGATACACAGATGTGTTACAAGAAGGATGCGGGACAGATACTGAATGTGGAACGGGAGACGAAAGATTATTCGGATGTGATTGCGAAGGTAGACAACAAGATGCTTGAACTGCGACGACGCATCGAGAAAATGTAAATAGGAGGAACGCATATGACAAAAACCTATGTGATTGATACCAATGTTTTGATTCAGGCACCTTATGCCATGAACTGCTTTGTGGATAACAACGTGCTGATACCCTTGGTAGTGTTAGAGGAGTTAGACGGTCTTAAGAAAGCGGAGGGCGACAAGGGCGCGAATGCAAGAAAGGCGATTCGTAATTTGGAAGGGTATCGCAGGCAGGGGGATTTGTTGGAGGGCGTTAAAATGGAAAATGGCGGTGTGCTTATGGTAGAGGCAAACTGCCGAAATGTTGAATTGCCGGATTCGCTCCCGGAGTCCAAGATGGATAATCGTATCTTACAGGTCTGCAAAGGCCATGCAGATAAAGGAGAGAATGTCGTGCTGGTTACAAAGGATATTGTCCTGCGGATAAAAGCGGATGTGCTCGGTATTGCAGCAGAGGACTTTACAACAGAGCAGGTGCCGTCGGAGCAGTATACGGGGCGTATTGAGTGTTATGTGTCGGAGGAACGCTTTAAGGATTTTAAGAAAAAAGGAATTGAGACAAAATATGTTTATCTGATTGATGAAGAGCAGACCGCATATCAACCACAGCTTGTAGAAAATCAGTTTGTTGTGCTTAAGGCAGACCAGTCCCTGAAAAAGACACATCTCGGAAGAGTGGAGGGAGACCGTATTGTGCCGCTTGCCTATCGGAAATGTAAGCCTTACGGCGTCACACCGCGCAATGCAGGGCAGTATTTTTTGCAGGAAGCGCTCATGCAGCCGGCAGAAAAGGCACCGCTTGTCATTGTCCGGGGAATGGCAGGTACGGCAAAGACTTTCTACTCGATTGCAGTTGGCATGGAGCGCTTGTGGAATAATCCGACGGGAGAGTATCGCAAGATTCTCATTACGAGGCCGAATGCGCAGTTTGACAGCGATATTGGATTTTTGCCGGGTGACGAACAGGAGAAGATATCCCCGCTTATGCGTCCGATTATTGATAATTTAGAGCAACTTATCGATTCCAACGAGGAGGAGCGCTATCAGGATGAGATGGCACTGCACGGCAAGATTGAAGAGATTTTTGCCAGAGGAATCATACAGACGGAGGCGATGAATTATATTCGCGGACGTTCCTTTGTCAATACCTATCTGATTGTAGACGAGGCGCAGAACATGACACCGAATCAGATGAAGGGAATTATCACTCGTGCGGGAAAAGGAACCAAAATTATTATTTTGGGTGACCCAAAACAGATTGACAATCCCTTTTTGGATGAACGGACAAACGGGTTAAGTTATGCAGCGGAATATATGAAGGGAAGTCCGCTCTGTTATCAGATTACACTGACTGCGGATGAAAGCGAGCGATCAAAGTTGGCAGCAGATGCCGTACATCGGTTATAGATACGTGGAGGAATGTAATATGAATACAAAAGCAGAAAAAAGAAAACCGTATTTCGCAAATCGGGAGCTTTCCTGGCTCAAATTCAACGAACGGGTGTTGGAGGAGGCAGCGGATAAATCAGTACCGCTGTGCGAGCGACTTTCCTTTTTATCGATATTTCAGAGCAATTTGGATGAGTTTTTTATGGTGCGGGTTGGGTCATTATATGACCAGATGCTTGTTGATAGAACAGCGAAAGACAATAAGACCGGTATGACCAGCAGGGAGCAGTTAGAAGCAATTTTTGATGCAAGCAGAATTTTGTTGCAGCGCAAGGATATTATTTACCGAGAATGTTTACGGCAGCTAAAGGAAGCGGCAGGCGTAGAGCTTGTAAGCTTTGCAAACATTCTTCCGGAGGATAAGGCATATCTGGAAAACTATTTTATGGAAGCGCTGTTGCCGCTTCTATCGCCACAGGTAATCGGTAAGAAACAGCCGTTTCCGTTTCTGACGAATAAGGAAATTTACGCAGTTGTGGTGCTCGGTACGAAAAACAGCGACAAGCTGGGTATTATCCCGTGCAGTAACCATGTGTTTGACCGCGTGGTGGCGGTGCCGTCTGCACCAAACCGTTTTATCCTTGTGGAGGAGCTGATTTTGCATTACCTTCCGCGGGTATTTGAGCGCTACACGGTGAAAAGCAAATCTTTGATTCGTATTATCCGCAATGCGGATATCGATGTGGATGAGGCATTTTATGATGAAGATTTGGACTATCGGGATTCCATGGAAAGGTTGATTCGCGTCAGAAAAAGGCTGTGTCCGGTGCGTTTAGAGCATTCAAGGGTGCTTGACGATACCGTAATCGAAAAGCTCAGAAAAGAGCTGGGACTGTTTCCGGAACAGGTATTTTATTCGGAGGCGCCGTTAGAGATGTCTTTTTTGTTTCAGGTACAGGATATGCTTCGTGAACACAGGGAATTTTTTTATGAACGTCGAGTGCCACAGATGCCGGGAACATTCCTTGAGAATCGCTCTGTGATGGAGCAGATAGAAGAAAAAGACCAACTTTTAAGTTATCCTTATGAGAGCATGAAGCCGTTTTTGCGGTTGCTAAAAGAAGCCGGAAACAATGAAAATGTAGTTTCAATCCGCATGACTCTTTATCGCGTGGCAAAAAATTCACAAATTGTGGAGGCATTGATTGATGCGGCGGAAAACGGCAAGGAAGTGGTCGTGCTTGTAGAGCTGCGGGCGAGGTTTGATGAGGAGAACAATATCGAATGGTCGAGACGGTTAGAAGAAGCAGGTTGTAGAATTATATATGGAATAGATCATATCAAGGTGCATTCCAAACTTTGTCTGATTACTTACAAGAAAGAGGATGGAATTCATCATATTACGCAGATTGGAACCGGAAACTATAATGAAAAAACAGCAAAGCTGTATACAGATTTATCATTAATGACTGCCGATGAGAAAATCGGAGAGGAAGCGGCAGAGGTGTTCCATGCGCTGTGCCTGGCACAGTTGGTGGAGCACTCTAAGTATCTGCTGGTGGCACCGAAGTGTCTGCAGGACAAGGTGCTTTTCATGATGAATGAGGAAATCGGGAAAGCAAAGTTGGGGAAGGAAGGCTATATCGGACTGAAGATGAATGCCCTCACGGATCGCACCATCATTGATAAGCTGGTGGAAGCTTCCCGCGCCGGAGTAAAGATTGATTTGATTATCCGAGGAATCTGCTGTTTGATACCGGGAGTGCCGGGTTATACTGACAATGTCCGCGTGATTAGCGTTGTGGGAAGATTTTTGGAGCATTCCAGAATCTATATCTTCGGAAAGACAGACGAAGCGAACTGTAAGGTCTATATTTCTTCGGCAGATTTTATGACAAGAAATACAACTAAGCGCGTGGAAGTGGCAGTTCCGATACTTGATAAGGAAATCAAAGAGCGCGTGACGGGGATGTTCCAGTTGATTTTAAGAGACAATGTAAAAGCACGTATACTAAAGAAAGACGGAAACTATTTCCACCCGCAGAATGCCGAAGTGCAACTGAACTCGCAGGAGTATTTTTATGCGCTGGCATATCAGAATGTCGATATGGAGTGAGTTATTAAATTACAAATCGTGTGTTATAGCAGGAAATAGTATATAATGATATCATATGACTGACGTAGGTTTTGACAGAACGGGGGGAGAGTATGATACAGATTGCGATTTGTGATGATGAGAAGGAGTGCCGTAAGACAATAGCAGAATACTGCGATAGATACTGTAAACAGCGGAATCTGAAGGCTTGCTGCAGAGAATATGCGTCTGGGGAAGTGCTGCTCGAGCATGGTGAGGCGGATATCCTTCTGTTGGATGTTGAGATGGCGGGAATGGATGGATTGCAGGTGAAAGACCTTCTCGGGCGGCAGCGGGCAGATACCAGAATCCTTTTTATATCAAGCCACGAGGAAGCACTTCCGGAGGCATTCGGCAGGCAGGTGTATGGTTTCTTAAAAAAACCGGTGGATTATGGGCAGCTTGAGAAAAAGCTGGATATTGTGGTAGCGGACTTGGAGGAGCAGAACCGATGTATTTTATATGAGAGTACAGGTAGTATTCGGAAAATATCAATGAATCAGATTTTGTACATACAGGCAGATGGGAAATATACGAAAGTTTTTTTGATGGATGAAGAGGGATATGTCTTTTCCGATAAAAGTATCAGCGAGTGGAAAGAGGAGCTTGGACCGAATGATTTTGGGATGTGTCATCGGAGCTATTTTGTAAACTTCTATTATGTGAAGCAAATCCAGGAAGATATTATGCTGGCAAACAATCAGCACATTCCTGTGAGCAGGAGAATGGAAAAGGAGTTTCGGGAAAACTATAGAAGATACATCTGGAGAAAGGCGAAATAAAGATGCTGATACATATAATTGGAGAAATTGAGGTTATTCTTTTTTTATGGGGAATCCTTCAGATGGAGTTTACGAGAAAAAGGAGCAGTTATGTATGGGCAATATTTATTTTGGCGGGGGCAGGACTGCTTTATCAGCTATGCCCAAATGAGAATATAGGATTTTTGGCAGGTCGGCTGATAGGCCCCATGTTGGCAACGGTAAATCTTTTTGATGGTGCAATTGGAAAGCGACTGGCACAGTATTGGTTTAGCCTTTCTTACACTTCCGCATTTTATCTGCCGCTTCGTGTGATAGAAAGCATTCTCGAATTAAATGGGAAAAGTATTCCGCCATTTATAGGGGATGATACGATAATCAGCGTTTTGGTAAGCTTGATACTATTAATCATAGCCATTCAAATTAAGAAACGGGATGGATGGGTAGACTGGGTACGCTCGATTCCTATCGGTTACTATGTTTTGGCAATTATCTGCGCTTTTGCGGTGGAGGGAATCGTAGAATTTACGAGGACGATAAGTGCTTTTGAAAATGCGAAAACACAAATTTTTATACAAATCTTACAGACGGTAGTATGTTTGTTTTTGTATGGTTTAGGTGTTGCAGTCGTTTTTACAAATCTATGGCGGAAGCAGCACAAGAGAGAAAGTGCTTTAAAGGATGAATATCTGCGTATGTCAAAGGCACACTATGATGAATTGGCAAATCACTTGCGGGAGGTTCGGAGCATCCGCCATGACCTGAGGGCGCATATGAATGTTCTGGAGTCCTATATCGAAGAAGAGCGATGGGAGCAGGCGAAGGAGTATCTTCAGGAAATCAAAGAACACCAGAATCCGCAGAATGATGTGTGGATAAATATTGGGAATGAACTGGTAAATGCAGTTCTGATTGACGGCATGCGTTCCTGCGGTAAGGATATAACCTTAGTATGCGAGGGAATGCTGCCACGGGAGTTAAACTTATCGGATTATGATTTGTGTACAATCTTTTCCAATCTGTTGTCCAATGCAGTGGAGGCCTGTAAAAAATTACGGGAAAAGGAAAAAAGAATTGTTTTACAGGTAAAAAGATTTCAGAATAACATCGTTATTTTGATGGAGAATCCGGTGGAATGGGAAGTTTCGATAGAGCGTCTGGGAGAGTTTACATCGAAAGCAGAACGAGAGCGTCATGGTTATGGTATTTATAATATCAAAAAGGCAGTGAAATGTTATGATGGAGAAGTAGAATTTCATGTAAAAGACGAATTGTTTCAAGTAAGGATTTTGCTATATCAGGCCATTCGCGAGGAGTAGCATTGAAGAGATGAAAACACGTATTTGACAAGTGCAAAAAATGTCGAATACGTGTTTTTTTTTGCCGCTCATTCCAAAAAGTGACCGCTTGTTCCGAAAATAATGCGGCAGGAGTGTATATATGATATGGTGACAAAAAAGGAGGTGAGGAACAATGTTATTGTCAGCTTCAAGCGAAATTTGGGAATGGATTTGGGGACTGCTTCGCAATTAATTTCAAAATGTATTGGGTGGAGAAAAGATGAGATATACATATGTACAGCAACATGATGCAACCGACTGTGCCGCAGCATGTCTGGCAATGATTTGCCTGCACTATAAAAAAGAGACAACAATAACCGGACTTCGTGACATGATGGGAACCGATTTAAAAGGAACCAATCTTCTCGGTCTGAGTAAATGCGCAGAGCAGCTTGGATTTACGACACAGGCAGTGCGGGTGGATCGTGAGGCATTTAAAAGTAAATTTACGCTGCCTGCCATCGCAAACGTTATTACAAAGGAAGGGCTCACGCATTTTGTTGTGATTTTTAAGATCACGGACAAGCATGTCGTTGTGGGAGACCCCGCAAGGGATTTGATTCGAATAGATATCGATGAATTTTATCAGAATTTTACCGGGGCATTGCTTCTTCTGATTCCAAATCAGGCGTTTGCTACCGGGCGCGTGCGAGGTCAAAAGGTTTTTGAAAGGTATCTTAGGCTTTTACTTCCCCAGAAGAAACTATTTTTCTATGGGATTCTGGCATCGTTTTTGATAACGGTGCTGGGAATCCTGTCTTCACTTTTTAACAATATTATCTACGATGAGATATTGCCTTATCGTCAAGAGGATGTACTGCGTATGATGATGCTGGTATTCCTCGGCGTATCATTGACGCAGGTGACGGTCAGCTTCGTCCGAGAGTGGATGATGCTGCATCTGTCGCTAAAGATTGATATTCCGTTGATGTTAGGGTATTTTGAGCATATTTATCATTTACCGATGAAATTCTTTGCAGCAAGAAAGACGGGGGATATTACAACCCGATTTTCCGATGCGTTTACCATAAAAAATGTATTTACCAATATTGCATTGACGCTGGTTATGGACGTGGGCATGACCCTTGTGACGGGCATCATACTCTTTCAGATGAATGCAGAATTATTTGTGATTATCTTATTTATGACAATCGTAAGCATTCTTCTGGTGTTTATTTTTAAGCAGCCATATAAAAAAATCAACGAAGAGCAGATGCAGCAGTCATCTGTGCTGAATTCACAGATTATTGAAGGCCTTAGGGCGGTGGAGACCATCAAGGGAAATGCAAACGAGGACGTGGAATTGGACAACATTGAGAAAGAGTATATCCGGTCACTTCGGATTGGCTATAAAGAAAGTATGCTCTCGAATGTACAGGGAACCATTTCCGGCGTGATTTCTCAAGTCGGGAATCTGGTGTTGATGTATTTCGGAATCATACAGGTAATCCGCGGGGATATTACCCTGGGAAGTATGATGGCATTTATGACGCTGGCGGGATATTTTACAGACCCGGTCAGCAGGCTGGTTGGTTTGCAGTTGACGATTCAGGAAGCAAATATCTCTATGAAGCGACTGTCCGAAATCCTGGATTACGAGAGAGAGCAGGAGGAAACCGCAGAGGAATGCTATCAGGAAGTGGAAAAGATAAACGGTGATATCGAATTCCGAAATGTTACCTTTCGCTATGGCAATCGCAAGCCGGTGCTCTCAGACGTGAGTTTTACGATTCCGAAGGGAAAAAAAGTAGCATTAGTGGGGGCGAGCGGAAGTGGAAAATCCACGATTGCGAAGCTGCTGCTGAAATATTATGAGCCGGAGGAGGGCGAAATAACGATTGACGGTATGGATATTCAGGAGTTTGGAAATGAATCGTTACGAAAAGCAATCTCTTATGTACCGCAGAACATCGAATTATTCTCGAAAAGTATCTATGACAATATACGCGTCAGCAGAATGAGCGCCACGATGGAGGAGGTCAGGGAAGCGGCAAAGGCAGCGGATGCACATGAATTTATCAAGCGCCTTCCGATGCAGTATCAGACTTATCTGGAGGAGGCCGGAAACGGATTAAGCGGCGGAGAAAAGCAGCGAATTGCGTTGGCGAGAGCTTTTCTCAAAAAGAATGAATTTTATATTATGGACGAGAGTACCAGCAATCTGGACTTTGCTACCGAAAATATCATATTCGATATGATTTATAACAAGTTTAAGAGGAAAACGATGCTTATCATCGCACACCGGCTCGCGACGATAAAAAATTGCGACATCATACTGGTGTTAGATAAGGGAAAAATCATAGAGCGCGGTACACATGAGGAATTGTTGACAAAACGGGGGGCATATTACAGGTTATGGGAAATGCAGCAGGGAAACTTTACATTGGAATCCGAGAAACCAGAGACAGAAGAAAGCTTAAACGCCGAAGAGGATATGGATGGAGTTATAAGTTATACATAAGGTGGATGTAAAAAGCTTTTACATAAATGCTGAAACTGGTTGCAAACAGGGACAGAAAAAAGAAGGAGGATGACACAATGGAAATGTGTTACGCAGGGGCATTATCGATGCCAAGTAGCTATGTGGTGATGAATGAAGAGGAAATGACGTATACGGAAGGAGGCGGAACGGTTTCAGTAACGTTAAAAAAGAGCACTATTCAAGCCGTAATTGGAACTATTAGTGGTGCAGCAACAGGATGGGCCATTAATGCCGCATTGGATTCGCTGGCAATTCCAATTGCTACAGCGATAGAACTCGGTACGGCTGGGGCAGCGACATTGGCAGTTGGAGCATTTCTGATTGCTTGGCATGGAGCGGCGGCAGGAATTGCCAGTGGTATAGCAGGTTCTATTGTTGGAACAGGAGTCAGTAAAATTTATACGGGTGGTGATAAGACAGTATCAATTACAAAAAGCTTTTTGCCGAACTTTAGTCTAACGATTTAGACGTGATGTAAAAGGTTTCTAAAAAAGAGTCTGGTTTTGGGAAATGAAAAAACGAATGCCTGAAACCAGACTATGTAAAAAGGAGAAAGATAATGAAAAAACCTATGTATTATTGGATTGGCTTTGTCGTAAGTATTTTTTTGTCTGTGAGGTATCTTATCCTGAATGGAATAAACGTAAGCAGCATTTTGGTTGTAATTATAATACAAGTGGTATATCAGGTATTTGTAATGGTGGTTAGAAAGGTGCGAAAAGAATAAAGAGTTATATGTTATGCAATTTATTTTTATGGGGAACAGAGATGGTTACACTAAATATGTATCACATAATTAGATGTAAAAAGCTTTTACATAAATACTGAAACTGGTTGCAAACAGGGACAGAAAAATAATAAGAAGGAGGATGACACAATGGAAATGTGTTACGCAGGGGCATTATCAATGCCGAGCAGCTATGCAATGCTGAGTACAGAAGAGATGACATATGTTGACGGGGGTTATTATATGACTCATGACGACTGTAATGCGTTACGATTTGCAATCGGCGCAACTGTCGCTTCTAACTATGGAACAATTGTTACCTTGATTTCTGTATATGGAACAGGTGGAATTGCCGCAGCATTAGCCGGAATTCCGGTAGTCGGATGGATTGCAGCAGCCTATGGCGGGGTTGTGATTATCAGAAGTGCAGAACAGATTGCATCTGCACTGGTAAAGGAGGCTGTATACCAGAAAGGAATGGATGTTTCTCTCGGATTTAGCTGGTTTACGCCATATATTGAGTGCTCAGCAAGAACCTGATAGAGAAAGGTTTGATATGGGGGAAGTCTTATATAACGTTCCAAGGGACAAGACTTCTCCCATTGGAAAGGAATGCAATATGCTTTTTAGGAGAACACCGGTGAGTTTGTCGATATTATTCCAAATGCAACTGAGAGCTGCAGGAAGTGCGTTGTACTTAGTCGCAATTTTTCTGTTTCATAGTAGATTATTTTATATTGGAAGGATAAATGACATAGGACTGGCTAATGGGTTGCTGCTGTTTTTGCTGATTATTGCACAGATGGTGCTCTTAGTCTTTCAGAGTGAAGGCACAAATCTCTACTGTGATCCGGTCAATGTAAGAAATAGGGGAAAATATATAGGGATTATTCTGATGGAGCTGTTACTGATGGGATTTCCGGCAGTTTTATGGACAGTGCCCGTGATGTCGGAGAAGAGACAGAATGCTTTTTGGGTTCTTTTTTGGGCTACGGCAATCATAATTTTGGTCACGCATATGCAGATGATAAAGAATTACAAGCAAATGCCGGAGCAAGAGATTCGAGCACTAATTGCGGATTATAAAATGCAGCAGAAGGAAGAATTGTTTGAGAAAAGCGATGCAATCAGGAAAAAAGGCTATGCTTTTATCGGGTACATGATAGGAGTGACGCTGCTGTTTCGATATCTGGCTTATAATGTTATGACGGCAGTATTGTTTGCAGGGGTGAATATTGCGGTGATGGTAAGTCTGTTTGCAAAGCCGTTGATGGAGTTTTATAAAATAACAGAAGACGGGAGCGTGTATCTGCGCGTACTTATCGTGGGGATATCCGTCTCGACCATAGGATATGTTTTGGTATACCTAATATGGCAGGATGTGATAAGGATTCCATTCTTTTACGGAAGAAGCGCAGATGAGATGGGGATGTTTTACCTGTTATTTTATATTCCATTTTTAAAGGACATCGAAATGTGTTGCACAATAGAAAACCGCATGATGCGGCAGTGGGAGAGGTAGAAAGTCAGGAGACGGTAATGGGAAAAATAGAATTAAATGAGAGAAAAACATTAAAACTAACCAATACGTTAAAACGTAGTATGGAACTTGAGAAAGAAAGTACAGCACTTACGGTGCAGGTGGAACAGATGCAGTCCTATATTCGGGTAAAAGGGGCGAGGCAGATTGGTCCGTTAATACAATATGCGCACGCGAGTGTGAGTGAGGCGGGGGAGCTTTCCATGAATATGGAATTGATGCTCCAATGTAATCATTACATCCATCAGGTAGAACAGCCGTATGCGATGGACTCAGTAATTCGTGTTCCGGATTGCATCTATTGCCGCTATACCGGACCGGGAGAAATGTTGAAATTTGCTTACGACAAAATCAATCTGTTTGCCTTTGAAAATAACATTCCGCTGAGGGGAAACAGCTACACGATATTTGTGGATCAGAATGAAGAAGAAGGTACGCTTGTGGCGGATGTGTTTATGGAGAGAGCAGATGGCGAAACAGATTAAGACGATGGAACAACTGCGGGATTCACGACTGCTGTTTGACAAAAAGATACCGGCGTTTGGATATTTTCTGATTCTTATCATAACAGCTTTTCTGGCGGGAGCGGTGATCTGGAGTATCAAAACACCGAAGATATACATGATTACTGCATACGGTACAGTCACAAGCTCTGATGCAAACTATGTCATGTCAGGCTATACGGGAGAAATCGGAGAGTGCAATATGCGAGAAGGGATGCTCGTGGAGGAAGGAGACATTCTTTTTACAATTAAGAGCACGGAATACAATCTTCAACAGAAGCAGTTAGAGGAAAACAGGGCTACATATGAAAAAAAAGTAGAACAATATCAACGACTGGTAGATTCCATCAAGGATGATACCAATTATTTTGACGCATCTAATCCGGAGGATAATCTGTATTACAGCACGTTCGAGGCTTATAAATCCCAGATTGCACAGAATGAATTAAATACGGATACCTATAAGGCATATGGCTATACCGATGAGCAGATAGCGTCAGAATTAGAGCGAAATCAAGGCAAAATTGACGAAATCTATTATTCGGCACTTCAATCGGCAGAAAGCGCAATTTGGGATGCGAACACCCAGATAGAGGGCATAGATGCACAGCTTATGGCGATAAGCAGCGGACAGGCAGAATATGTCGTTCGCGCGACAGCTTCCGGAACCTTGCATTTACTGGCGGAATACAAGGCGGGAATGGTGGTACAGGCGACGGCTTCTGTTGCAACCATTACACCGGAAAATGCAAGAACGCTCATTGAGGCGTATGTATCAACAGCGGATATGGCGAGAATGCACGAGGGGGATACTGTGCAGATTGCCATTGACGGACTTTCCGAATCGATATATGGAAATATTACAGGAACCGTAACACAGATAGACAGCAATCTGACCGTGCAGGAGGGAAGTGACGGCAATTCCAATCAGGTGTTTCGGGTAAAAATCGTGCCGGATGTAACCTATCTTGTAAACCGGTCGGGGGATAAGGTGGATCTTGCGAACGGAATGACAGCACAGGCAAGAATTCAATATGACAAGGAAACTTATTGGAATTATATGCTGGAGAAATTAGGATTCAAAGCAAAGTAAGACAGTTACATAAATCAGGGGAAGCAGGAGAATGGCAAAAAAGAAGGTAAAAATTCTGTGGGCGGCAGGATTTCTTATAATAATGAATATGACGTTCGTAAGCAGTGGAATGTGTGTGCATGCAGCAGAACTGAGTACGGAAATATCAGTGCAGCAGTCAGGCGGCCTGATAGAAAGTGAAGGTGTGGCGCCAGAAAGCACGGCTGAGTCTGGCGGTACAGGCGAGGGATTGTCAAGTGTGATGGTAACGGAGCTTGATTTGGGAGCATATCAGGCGCGAATGACAGTGGGGGAGACGCAGCTTTTGACGGTGACTGCCGTTCCGACAAGTGTGACGGGCTGCGTTTATACATTTACCTCCAGCGACACTGCGGTGGCAACGATAAATGGATTAGGACGCATTACGGCTTTGAAAGCCGGTACAACGACGATTACGGCAGCGTGCGGCAGTGTGACAGGTAGTTTTATGTTGACAGTGGAGGAAGAACAGACAGAGGAAATGATTCATGTAACTGACGTAGAGATTGCGGAGCATGAAAGTGAACTTGTTGTCGGTAAGACAATGAATCTCTCGGCGACGGTTGTTCCGTCGAATGCAACCAATGCACAGATGTCCTTCCGCTCCTCAGACAGCAGCATAGCGACGGTTACATCCACCGGAGAAGTAAAGGGGATTTCCAAAGGAAATGTGATTATTTATTGCTCGGCAGAATATGTCACAAAAGAAGTGCCGATTACGGTAAAAGTGGATACTACAAAAATAGAAATGAACAGCAGCTACGTAGTGCTTCGGCCGGGAAACAGCTTTTCATTAACAGCAACTGTAACGCCGCAGGAAGCAGAACAACAGGTATCGTATCAATCTTCCAAGCCGGAGATTGCCACGGTGTCTTCGGAGGGAACCGTGACAGCGAAAAAGTGCGGAAGTACAAGCATCATTGTCTCAAATGGAGATTCCAGTGTGGCGGTGTCTGTCATCGTCAATCAGACCGGAGGGAAAGAGCAGGCGACGGAGAAAGAGGAGACGGTTGAGGCAGGAGGTATTGTCTATCCGTTGCAGACAAGCGTTGCAGATACCCCTATTGTCACGGAGGACATGCTCAAATATTTTTATGAGAAAAAAGAAGTCCTGCAAATAAAAGGGACAGGTTACCTGCTAAAAATCGATGGGAATCAGATACGAAACTATGCGAATGAGTTGATAACTAAGATTGAGTTTCAAGAGGAAGCGGGGGGAACTACCTTTATCCTGAATGAGGGAAAAGATTTGTGCGGTGCGGTGACGCTTTCACTTGAGAACGTACAGGGACGCTATCTGTATCTCTATAACGAGTCCAAGGAAAAGTACGAAATTATTGAAACAGAAAATATGTCAGAACTGACGCTTACCACCGCCGGAAAGTACCTGATTACGGAGAAAAGTATTACAGCTCCGGAATGGAACATTTATATGGCAGTGGGTGCGGGGGCAGCCATTGTTATTCTTCTTGTTTTATATGTTGGAATGAAAAAGAGATATTGGTTTTGGTAAGCGGATGTAAAAAGCTTTTGCATAAATACTGGAACTGGTTGCAAACGGGGACAGAAAAAGGAGGATGACACAATGAAAATGTGTTATGCGAGGGCATTAGCAATGCCGAGTAGTTATGCAGTAATGGATGAAGGTGAAATGACATATACGGAAGGAGGTTCTATTACGCTCGGAATGTTAAAAACATTTACGGATAAAAGCGTATGCATGTATTGGGCAATGAAAGTAATTGACCATGGTTCCCTTAAAGGAATGACGTATCAACAGGCAGCAGAGGAAATATACGCACATGCATACGTGTATTATAACTTTCACCGGTTGCCGTCATTCATAAAAAATAATAGTGCGGCTCAATCGGTATATAATTCTGCAGCAGATGGAATATGTTTACAAGATAATGGTGATACACCAATAAGAAAAGCATTCTACGCTTCTGTGTGGGCGTTGTGTTAATTTTGAGTAGAGGGAATATAATTCATATTCCCTCTACTCAACTGGTAAATAGGAGGATTAAATAGTAATGAGAGGCTTAAGGTGGATAAAGATACTTTTAATAATACTATATCTGGTAATTGCGTTCGTGTTTATATGGAGCTTACTATCAGTAAAATTTTTTAAAGTAGGAAGCGAAAATTGTGGGATATTTTGGCTGTGTATTATTTTAGCAATTATCACGCCGATTGTCATGATTTTCTGGTTCCTTTGTAAAACAACAAATAAGGGTGACATCTTGGGATTGATTGTGAGTTTGCCGGTACTACTGTGTGCAGCCGGAAGTGTAATATTATTTGTGCTGGGTGGAGGAATATGCTCTGTGACGACAGATATCGCTGATTATGGAGAACTGGATGAGAGGGTCAAAAGACAGGTGGAGAGCGGAAACTATCCTTTCCCGGACAAGGTACCGGAACAGGCATTAGATATAGAATATTCCTATTTTTATAGACAGACGCTAGATGACGAAGTGAAGATGACGTTGGCATATACACTTGAAGAAGAGGAGTTTGAAAAAGAGCGAAAACGGATAGAGGACACATACCTTATTGTGTCGGAAGAGAGAATAGAAAATACAGATTTTTACTTTACCGCAGTGTCAGAAAGAGTCATATTTGTTGCGTTTGATGAGGATAGGCACCGGATACTGTATGGTTATTTGGCGAATATGGGACAGGAAACATTGGAGGATTATTTGTAACACGAAATGCTGTTTTCTTTGCGGTTAGTGTGTTAAGCTTAATTAGAAAGAGCGATATCCATCCATTGAAAGGCGTGGATGGATTTTTTTTGTATCGAAAATTCATTTCGAGAGTCTTATAGTTAGAAACACAGAAAAGAGGAAAGCCGATGCAGGAATTTGAAGAGCCATATCGCGAAATCTTTTGGATGCGGACGTTCGGAGAGTTGTCTTTTGCTGAGATTGCTGCCATTCATAAGAAAAGTGAAAGCTGGGCAAGGGTGACTTATCACCGCGCGAAGATGAAAATCAAGGAGGAATTGAAATGAAATATCCATGCAATTTGATTCGAGATATCCTGCCGCTTTATCATGATGGGGTGGCAAGTGAGGAAAGTGTAGCAGCGGTAACAGAGCATTTAAATGAATGTAACGCATGTAAAGAATATTATAGCCAAATGTGCGGCTCGGATACCCTTGAGGCGGCCTATGACGAACAGATGGCAAGAAAGGCAGCGGATTCTTATAAAAGGGTGCAAAAAAAATTAGTAAGGAAAATCGGAAAAGTGATTGGCGTCACAGTTGTTGTGGTGGTACTGCTGATAGCTGTTTTGTACGCGGCTCTTGTCGGATACCTGCATTTTTCTGCTGAGGCAACGAGGGAGATACATCGGGATATTCGGGAATATGCATACCTGGAGGACGGAAGCAATGTTCTGGAACTCTTTTCAGACGGGGGAGAAACAGGTGAGTGTATTTGGCCGAAAGAAATTAAGAATAATATGGATGTACAGGACTATTTATTGGTTTATTATTGTCCGTGGGATTCTAATTATCTTGGATACCTTACTGTTTCGTATGAGGAGGCAGAGTATGAAGCGGAAGAGAAACGCTTGACAGCATATCCTTCCACGGAATACATTGGCAATTATGGTGCCACAGGGTTTGCGCAGTATGAGGTACTTGCCATGGACGCAGGAGACTACGGCTTTGTCTATGCGCTTACGGATGGCAAAGAAACCATCATTTATGTGTTGATGATTTTTCCGGGATACGGTATGGACATAGACTACGAAGCGTACCTGCCAAAGGAATATCTGCCGGAGGGGCTTGATGCAGGCAAGGATAATCCGACCAGACAGAAGATGGTAGAACGGTTTGAGGAGACAAAAAACCGTTAAGCAGGTAACAGAGAATACATTATTTGTAAAAGAACAGCTTGGAATACTGGGCTGTTTTTTTGTGTGTAAAAGTTTTAGCACAATCCAAGCATTTATTTTACACAAGTTTTACAAAAGCAGGCATTTGCATTTTACATTCATCCTTTAAAGTAGCATCTGTTAACAGAAAAGAATAGAAGCGGAAAAAGAAGATTCCGCAGATGTGTAAAACATGGAGGATTAACAATGAAAAAGAAAGTAATGTGTATGTTATTAACAGGAGTATTAGCAGCAAGCATGCTTGTTGGATGTGGAAGCGATAGCGATGCGGCAACAGACGTGCCGGCAAACGATGGAGCGGAAGCAGAGGCAGATGCAGCAGCAGATGCAGAGACCGACGGAGCAGAAGCAGACGCGGCGGCAGAGGAAAGCGACTTCGATGCAGCCGAACTTATTTCCGTTTATTCCCGTGAGGATGGTTCCGGTACAAGAGGTGCATTCATCGAGTTGTTCGGTGTGGAGCAGAAGGACGAGAATGGTGAGAAAGTTGACTATACAACAGAAGAGGCAGTTATCACAAACAGCACTGATGTTATGCTCACATCTGTAGCAAGTGATACTTACGGTATCGGATATGTATCTCTTGGCTCCTTAAATGATACCGTTAAGGCTGTAAAAATTGACGGGGCAGAGGCAACCGTAGAGAACATCAAGAGCGGTACTTACACCATCGCAAGACCGTTTAACATTGCTACTTGTGGAGAGGTAAGCGATGTTGCACAGGACTTCATCAACTACATCATGAGTGCAGAGGGTCAGGCAGTGATTACAGAGAAAGGATATATCGGCTCAGACGATGCAGCACCGTTCGAGTCCAATGGAGCAGAGGGTAAGGTTGTCGTTGGTGGTTCTTCTTCCGTATCACCGGTTATGGAGAAATTGATTGAGGCTTACAAGGCAGTGAATGCAGGCGCAGAAATCGAGCTTCAGACAAGTGATTCAACCACAGGTATGACCGGTGCGGCAGATGGAACATTAGACATCGGTATGGCATCTCGTGAGTTAAAGGATACAGAGGTTGAGGCTGGACTTACCGGAACGCAGATTGCCATGGACGGTATCGCAGTTATCGTAAATCAGGAGAATCCGGTAGAAGACCTTTCTTCCGAAACAGTAAAGGGAATCTTTACAGGTGAGCTTACAGGTTGGAATGAGCTGAACTAAGCAAACAACAAACATATATGTGCAAGGACCGGGGGAGTATTAGGCTCCTTCGGTCCTTTCGGAGGTTTTAATGAAAGTAAAAGAAAAAATAATGGAGTTTGTGTTTCTGCTTACCGCCATCGTTTCTGTCGTAGCGGTTGTGCTTATCTGCGTATTCCTTTTTGCAAACGGAATACCGGCGATGAAGGAAATCGGTTTTGCGGAATTCTTAACCGGCACGAAATGGAAGCCGGGCAATGACAAATACGGAATTTTCCCGATGATACTCGGAAGTATTTATGTCACGGGAGGCGCACTAATCATCGGTGTGCCGGTTGGTGTGCTGATGTCAATTTTTTTGGCAAGATTCTGTCCTGCAAAATTATATAAAGTACTAAAGCCGATTGTGGATTTGCTTGCAGGAATCCCGTCTATCGTATATGGATTCTTTGGACTTGTGGTATTGGTTCCACTAATCAGAGAACATTTTGACAGTCGAGGACAGAGCATTCTCTGCGCAGCGATTCTTCTTGGAATCATGATTCTGCCGACCATCATCGGAGCATCTGAGCCGACGATTCGGGCTGTCGATGAGAGCTATTATGAGGGAGCATTGGCGCTTGGAGCAACTCATGAGCGCAGTGTGTTCACAGTCATCGTACCGGCTGCAAAGTCCGGCATTTTTGCAGCAATCGTGCTTGGCGTGGGTCGTGCATTGGGTGAGACGATGGCGGTCATGATGGTAGTGGGAAACCAACCGCGTGTGACGCACAATGTCTTAGAGGGGATTCGTACACTGACGACAAATATCGTTATGGAAATGGGATATGCGACGGATTTACACAGAGAAGCACTGATTGCAACAGGTGTTGTTCTGTTTGTATTTATTCTGATTATCAATCTTTGCTTTTCTTTGATTAAGAGAAGCGGAAAGGAGTAAGCGGCGATGGAGAAAAATATTGTCCCAATAAACCGAATTTCGATGAAGGACCGCTTGAAATCTTACATAAAGCATCCGGGTTCACTCATTCTTTTGCTGCTTGTCTGCATCGCGGCAGTATTGACAGTTGTCACATTACTTTTTCTGGTTGGCTATATTTTGATTAATGGACTGCCTTATTTAAAACCGAGCCTGTTTGCCCTTAACTATAATTCTGACAACGTATCTATGCTTCCGGCAATTATCAATACGGTTGAGATGGTACTCATGGCATTACTCCTCTCCGTACCGTTCGGAGTTGGTGCAGCTATCTACCTTGTAGAATATGCAAAGTCTGACAATAAGCTGGTTGGCATCATACGTCTTACTGCAGAGACACTTACCGGTATTCCATCTATTATTTATGGACTTTTCGGTATGCTGTTCTTTGTAATTCAGTTGCATTGGAGCTATTCCATGATGGCGGGTGCTGCGACGCTTGCAATTATGGTACTTCCGACCATTATGCGAACAACCGAGGAAGCACTGCTCTGCGTGCCGACCTCCTATCGGGAGGGCAGCTTTGGATTGGGAGCAGGAAAGCTGCGCACGATATTTAAAATCGTACTTCCGGCTGCAATGCCGGGAATTTTGTCCGGAGTCATTCTTTCAATCGGACGTATTGTCGGAGAAACGGCGGCGCTTATCTATACGGCAGGAACTATGACCGGTGTGGCAGGCCTTATGAACTCCGGACGTACGTTGGCGATTCATATGTATGTGCTTTCCAACGAAGGTTTACATAAAAATGAGGCAAACGCAACAGCGGTCGTATTGCTAATCATCGTTCTTATGATTAACGGATTGTCCTCCTTTGTGGCAAAGAAATTTGAGGCGACGAAAGCATAAAAAACAGATATCGGAAAAGAAGAATATCAGAGAAGAGAAAGGGATAGGAATGGCAGAAAAATTTAAGATATCAAACCTAGATCTCTACTATGGAGATTTTCAGGCGTTAAAAAATATCAACATGAGTATACAGGAAAAGGAGATTACGGCATTCATCGGACCGTCCGGATGCGGAAAATCTACTTTTATCAAGTGCTTAAACCGTATGAATGACCTCGTGGAGGGCTGTAAGATTACCGGAGACATCCGCTTAGACGGCGAGGACATTTACAACGGTATGGATGTCAACCTGCTTCGGAAACGCGTCGGTATGGTATTTCAGAAACCGAATCCGTTCCCAATGAGCATTTATGACAATATCGCTTACGGACCGCGGACGCACGGAATCCGTTCTAAAGCAAAATTAGATGAGATTGTGGAAAAATCCCTGCGCGATGCGGCAATCTGGGATGAGGTAAAGGACCGTTTGAAAAAGAGTGCGCTTGGCATGTCCGGCGGACAGCAGCAGCGTCTTTGCATTGCGAGGGCATTAGCGGTAGACCCGGAGGTAATCCTGATGGATGAGCCGACCTCCGCTTTGGATCCGATTTCCACATCGAAAATTGAGGATTTGGCAATCGAGCTGAAAAAGAAATATACGATTGTTATGGTGACGCATAATATGCAGCAGGCAGTTCGTGTATCGGATAAGACGGTATTTTTCCTGTTGGGAGAGGTAATCGAGAGCGGCGAAACGGAAAAATTGTTCTCCGTTCCGCAGGATAAGAGAACCGAAGATTATATTACGGGAAGATTTGGGTGATGCGAATGGCGCTCGGTTCGGGTAGAGCGAGAATCATCCATAAGTATAGATTATAGGGAGGAAATATGAGAAACAGATTTGACAGACAGTTACTGGAACTTAACAATGAACTGATTCAGATGGGCAGCTTGATTGAGCGCGCAATCGAGATGGGAATCTCCGGATTGGTTCGTCAGGATGTGGAAAAAGCCAAAAAGGCAATCGCGTTTGACACCGAAATTGATGAGCAGGAGAAGACGGTGGAAGCGCTTTGCATGAAGCTGCTCTTGCAGCAACAGCCGGTAGCAAAGGATCTTCGCCTGATTTCGGCAGCGCTTAAAATGATTACAGATATGGAGCGCATCGGTGACCATGCGGCAGATATCTCCGAGATGACGATTTTGATGGCAGATTCCGCATATGTGCGGAGCGAAATCAATATTGACTTGGTTGAGAGTATGGCAAAGGAGACGACCGACATGGTCATCAAGAGTGTAGACGCTTTTGTCAATAAGGATTTGGAACTGGCACGCAGTGTCATTGCACAGGATGATGTCGTGGATGACTTGTTTGCGGAATTCAAGCAGCAGCTAATCCGAAAAATTGGAGAGAATGTGCAAAATGGTGAGCAGGCGACCGATATGCTTCTTGTGGCAAAATACTTCGAGCGTATCGGCGATCATGCAACGAATATTGCGGAGTGGGTCATCTATTCCATCACCGGCGAACATGAGGATTAGGGTACAGAAATTACATATTTTTTACATACTCCCTTGATTATAATTGCAAAACGCGAAAAAATACGTTATAAATGAAGTGTATGCATTTCGATGGGACAGGTTCCCTGTAGAGAATCAAAGGAGATAAAAATGGATATTTTTGGAATATTGACCCTTATCGGAGGTCTGGCATTGTTCCTATACGGAATGAACGTAATGGGAGCCGGGCTAGAGAAAATGTCAGGAGGTAAGCTCGAGCGTGTCTTAGAGAAGCTGACATCAAGCCCGATAAAAGCCGTGTTGCTTGGAGCCGGGGTAACGGCATTGATACAGTCTTCTTCCGCAACAACCGTTATGGTAGTCGGTTTTGTAAATTCCGGTATTATGAAGCTTTCCCAAGCAATCGGAATCATTATGGGTGCCAATGTAGGTACGACAATCACCGCATGGCTGCTCAGCTTAACGGGGATTGAAGGCGGAAGCTTTTTCATGCAGATGCTAAAGCCGTCCTCTTTTGCACCAATTCTTGCAATGCTTGGTATTGTTCTTATCATGGGAGGAAAGAGTGAGAAGAAGAAAGACCTCGGAGGCATCCTGCTGGGATTTACCGTGCTGATGACCGGTATGGATATGATGAGCGGTGCAGTGAAACCGCTTGCGGATGTTCCGGAGTTCACCAATATTCTCACGATGTTTGATAATCCGCTTTTAGGAGTCATTGCCGGTGCTCTTTTGACAGCGGTGATTCAGAGCTCTTCCGCATCGGTAGGTATTTTGCAGGCATTGTCTGTGACGGGGGCATTTACATTTAATTCGGTAATTCCAATCGTTATGGGACAGAATATCGGTACCTGTGTGACCGCAATGCTTTCTGCGGTAGGTGCGAATAAGGGTGCAAGACGTACCGCATTTGTGCATTTGTACTTTAACCTAATTGGAACGATTCTTTTCCTGATTTTGTATTTTGGAGGAAATGCAATTGTCGGATTTGCGTTTGCGGATGAGGTGGTTGGAGCAGCGGAAATCGCGATGATACACACGATTTTTAATATCTTTACAACGCTTGCATTGCTTCCGTTTACGAAGACATTGGAGAAGCTGGCATACTTGACCATTCCGCAGACAGAGGATGAGGTACAGGTAACAGACGATGTATTTGCTGTATTGGATGAACGTTTCTTAAACTCTCCGGCATTTGCCATCGAGCAGTGCCGCACGCTGGTGAGCCAGATGGCAGAGACGACAAGAGACAGCTTTTTAGAGGCGATGGAGGTTCTCTCCGAGTATTCACAGGAAAAAGCAGAGGATGTGATTCGCAAAGAGAATCAGGTGGATGCATATAATGATAAAGTCGGAGCATATCTGACAAGGCTCAACGGAGAGGATTTGTCCTACAGTGACAGCCTTCAGGTAACCTCTCTTCTTCATTGCATTACAGACTTTGAGCGTATTTCAGACCATGCAATTAACGTGATAGAGAGTGCGCAGCAGATGCAAAAAGAGGGCGGCGAGTTCTCCAAGAAAGGAAAAGAAGAGATTACGATTTACGGAAAAGCAATCGCGGATATTTTAAATCGTACGACAGAGGCATTTATCGCGAACGACCAAGCGCTTGCGCATACCGTAGAGCCGCTTGAGGAGGTTATTGACGAACTAAATAAAGTTGTTAAGAAGCATCATATGAAGCGTTTACGCAAGGGAAAATGTACGATTGAAATGGGACTTTTGCTTTCCGACCTTGCGATGAACTATGAGCGAGTAGCGGACCATTGTTCCAATATTGCCGTATATATGATGCAGTTGAAGGATTCCCAGTTAGAGGAGCACAGCTTTACCGAGCAGATGGACGAAAAGGAGAGTGCAGAGTTTACACGTCTCCTCGAAGAATTCGGTAAGAAGTATGAGCTGTAAGGATTGATTTCTCTACCGGGAGTATTGCGCATGACCGATGGAAATGCGTAGAAAGAGGAAGATTATGGCAACGATCTATATTGTAGAAGATGATACAAATATCCGCGAGATTGAGCGATACGCGTTAAAAAACAGCGGATATGATGTAGAAGAATTTGAGTGTGGAGCAGAACTTTTTGCACGTTTAGAAAAACAGCTGCCGTCTCTTATTATGCTGGACATTATGCTTCCGAATGAGGATGGACTGGATATCCTTGCGAAGCTTCGCGGAAGCAAGGCGACAGCAAAGATACCGATTATCATGGTAACGGCTAAGACGAGCGAGTTAGATAAGGTAAAGGGGCTTGATTTGGGTGCTGACGATTATGTGACAAAGCCTTTCGGAATTATGGAATTGATTTCCCGGGTAAAAGCGCTTTTACGTCGGACGCAAACCGTGGAACAGGAGGAATCGCAGCTTTCGCATGGCGATATTCTGTTAGATAATGATAAGCATGCGGTATTTTTGGGCGAGACACCATGTGAGCTGACATATAAGGAATTTGAACTGTTAAAGTATCTGATGGTAAATGAAGGCATTGTGCTTTCGCGCGATAAGATAATGGATCAGGTATGGGGATTCGAGTACGAAGGAGAAAGCCGTACGGTAGATATGCATATCAAGACGTTGCGCCAGAAGTTAGGCGCATCCGGTTCTTGTATTAAGACTGTGCGGAATGTAGGGTACATGATAGAATGAAAAAGAAATTAAATGCGAAGTTTATGTTGATTGCGGCAATCGCCATTGTGGCGACTGCCGCATGTGCTATCGTCCTGTTTTACAGCATCTTAGTGGAGCAGATTTTTGATGATTTAAAGGCAAATGCGCATGTGGTGTCTTTGGTTGGACTTTCTGATATGCCGAAGAATGTGAAAGAACAGTTTGCCGATGACGGGCTTCGAATTACATTGGTGAATGAGGCAGGAGAAGTTCTCTACGATAGCGAGGAAAATGAAGAAAAGATGGAGAATCACAGAGGCAGACCGGAGATTGAGCGCGCGCTTATGACAGGGGAAGGACGGGGGATGCGTAAGTCTGTCACTTCTGCAAAGCATACCTTTTATTATGCCATGAAGCTTTCCGATGGGACGGTACTTCGTGTGGGTAAGGCGAGCAGCAGTATTTACAACCTTGGTTTTCGTATGGCAGTCCTGATTGTGGTTGTCGGAATCACGGTTTTTGTAATCTGTGTTATTTTTGCAAAGCGTCTTACATTGCGAATTGTTGAACCGATTGAAAAAATGGCTTCCAATATTGTGTTGGTGGATGAGACAGAGGTCTATGAGGAAATGCGGCCGTTTATCTCAACGATTAAGCAGCAGCATATGGATATCCTAAATCACGCACAGATGCGACAGGAATTTACCGCAAATGTCTCGCATGAGTTAAAGACGCCGCTTACAGCAATATCCGGATATGCGGAGTTAATTGCAAGTGGTATGACGAACGAGAAGGACACAAAGCACTTTGCGGATGAGATTCATCACAGTGCAGAGCGGTTGCAGTCGCTGATTAACGATATTATCAAGCTTTCGGAGTTAGATGACGAAGACTTGAAATTGGAATTTGAACCGATTGATCTCTATGAGATGGGAAGAAATTGCATTTCGCAGATGGAGCTGCAGGCACAGAAGAACGAAGTCACACTTTGCTTGGAGGGGAAACCGATAAGTATCAACGGGAATAGGACGTTGATAGAAGAATTGCTCTATAATCTGTGCAGCAATGCAGTGCGTTATAATAAAAGAGGCGGAACGGTTACGATTGTGGTGGCGGAGGAAGATGGCAGATCAACGATTGCCGTAAAGGATACGGGAATCGGAATTCCGAAAGATCAGCAGGACCGTGTGTTTGAGCGTTTTTATCGTGTGGACAAGAGCCGCTCGAAGTCCACGGGCGGAACGGGACTTGGTCTTGCAATCGTGAAGCATATTGTTGCGCAACACGATGCACAGATTGAGCTGACAAGTGAAGAGGGGGTTGGGACAGAAATAAAAGTAGTCTTTTAGGGGCAATGTCATTTAGTTAGTGTTTTATACTTTTTTCACTTTAAACTCATCTCGAAACTGGAAGTTGTTGGAAGTTAGATCCTAATTTTGCCTCCTTACGGTTAGCACTTATCTCTTTTAATTTGTATCCGTAGTGTTGCGCTAATCATTACGGTTGTGAAATGGCACTATCGATTTGTAACCGTAGGATTTGCTTCTAATTTACGGTTATAATATGAATTCCGAAGTCCATAACCGTAGAAACCGTTGTTGGCATACGGTTACAATGTTGTTTTTTTCGTTTATAACCGTCACTCCCCCTTCATCTCTACGGTTAATATTCTATTTTCTTGAAAAATAACCGAATCAGTTAATTGGACCGTACGGTTATTGGTTGTCTTTTTAGTTTTTTAACCGTGTGCTACATTCTCATTTTCTAAAGAGTGCGGTCAATACCGATTAATTCTAAAAACTGGAAGTTGTAATGCTCGGAATATCAAAAATTCCGTTCTATTTTTCACTCATTTTTTTATAAATATCATAAGCATCTGAACATTCTTTTTTTGAAAGTTTTGTTTCTTTCATCAAATAATTAACTGCTTCATCTTTTGTCTTAAATTTATTTAGTAATATTATAGTTTCAGATATTCTATTTAAAGCATTACTAAACTCATTGAAAGTTACACTTTTATCGGAAGACTCATATAAATTCTTTTTCAACAAATTCAATAAATTATCATCTGCTATTCTTTTATAATCTCCGTTTTCTATTTTTTGACCTGCAAACAATTCGTTAATAGAAATATCTAACATATTACATAAAGGTTCATATAAAGAAGAATCCGGCAGACATATACCATTTTCCCATTTTGAAACAGATTTATCAGTAGTACCTAATTGTTCAGCTAATTGAACTTGTGTTAAGTTTTTATTTTTACGACATTCAGCAATAAATTTCCCAACTTTTTCTTGATTCATAATATTGCTCCTTTCATAATTATTCTATCTTATTACAAATTCAATTAACACCCATCAAAAGTAGATTTCGATAACTTCCGATTTGTCGAACCTTATCTTTCTTCAATTATCATGTTACTATCCATTGCTGTTTTTGAAAATACAATGCTTCAATATAATTGTATATTTTCATTTATCAAGAAATTATGTCATACTACGTTTCTGGTGAATCGAAATTTCAAAAGCATAAAAGATACACAGCTATCCAAATTTTTTCGAACAGTCTGCAAAAACGCTTCTTGCGCAAATGCGCAACTGCAGAAAAACCACAAATTATGAAATATTCAATCAAAGAGCATGCAAAAACAACTGCTCATGTAAAAGTGCACAAAAAATAATAAAAAATACTGGAATATATGTCAATTGCGTAAAAAGAAATCACGCATATATAATAGACATAGGACAAACGGTTGCGCAATGAGCAAAAAATGTTGAAGAGAAAGACCGTGAATAGAATGATATCTGGGAGGAAGAAGATGGAGAAGGGAATGTGGAGAAGAATTGCCGCAGTGGCGTTGGCAACGACGCTGGTATGGACCGGAATGGATTTTTCCGGACTTGCGGTAACAGCAAAGGCGGAGGAAACAAACCTCTTTGTGGACGGAGATTTTGGAGATGATGAGGGAGATGACCTTTGGGGAGGAACCTGGAGTTTTTCCGACGATACCTGGAACGTTGTCTATAGCGGAGGAATTGCTTATAATTCCTACGCAGCGAACGGTACAAGTTCCGGATTGGGAGTTTCTTATGAAAATGCAGGCACGGTAGATATATCACAGACGATTTCTTCTTTAGAGGCCGGAGACTATACGATTACCGGGTATGTGAAGGACGGCAGTGCGAAAACAGGAACGATACAGGCTTATTGCGCAACAACAGATAACACATGCGGAGAAAGCGTGGCTATCACAAATGAATTTCAGAAATTCAGTTTTTCCTTTACGCTGGACGAAGCAAAGACCGATTACAAGGTTGGCTTCCTTATTACCAGTGAGTCCGGTGCATGGGTATGTCTTGATACCTTAAGTCTCACCAAGGATGCCCCGGCAGATGAGCAGAAAGCAGCAGCGCTGGAGAGTCTGGGCACTTTGATTACTGCGTGTGAAGCCTTGACAGAGGCGGATTATAACGCAGTGACATGGGAAGCGTTGCAGATGGCACTGACTGCGGCAAAAGAGGTACAGACCAATGCGGACAGCAAGACAACCGATGAGATTACTGCGGCGGAGGAAGCCTTAGCGGCAGCGAAAGCCGATTTATGGCCGGCATCCGTTGCATTTCTCGATGATATCGAAGATGGCATTGATGCAGGCTGGGAGGTTACCTGGAGCAGTGCTTCGGCAACTTCTGCAACCGAGACCGGTGCGGGAAACAACACGACGAAAGTGTGGAATTTCTGGTCAGAAGCTGCACAGAATGTTACCGTCAGCCGTACCATAACGGATTTAAGTGCCGGAAGATACAAAGCGTCTTTTGAGACAGCAGGTGCATCGGTAACCGGAACGATTTCCATATCGGACGGAGCAACCAATCAGTCTGTGGATATGGTATTGGCGGGTTGGGACTCTTACACTACAGCAACAACCGGATATCTGACAGTTGCAGAAAATGCGTCCGTCACGATTACCGTTTCGGCAGATTTTGCAGCGGGCGGTTACTTCAAAATGGATAACATCAAACTTTCCATTGTGTCCGATGAAGATTTAATTGCTGAGAAGACTGCAAAACTAGCGGAACTGAGAGCATTGCTTGATACCTGCAATGCATTGTCGGAGGAGGATTATAAAGCGGAAGGTTTTTTGGCATTGCAGAGTGCGGTTGCGGAAGCAACGACATTTTATGATACAGCAAATGCAGATTTAAGCAGTACAACAATAGAGGCCATTACAGAACAAATAAGCACACTGACCGCGGCAAAGGAGGCATTGGTTCCGGCCAGTATCGTAAATGCGGAAATATTTGTGAATCAACTTGACTTATCCGAAGATTTTATCAAGGGCGTGGATGTTTCCAGCTATATTTCCGAGAAACAGAGCGGCGTTGTTTATCGCGATTTTGACGGAAATACATTGGATGATGCAGGATTTTTCAATTTATTAAAGCAGTCCGGTGTGAACTGGGTACGTATTCGTGTCTGGAACAACCCGTATGATGCAGCCGGCAACGGCTACGGCGGTGGAAACAACGATTTGGAAAAGGCAAAGACCATGGGTAAGCTTGCTACGGATGCGGGATTGAAAGTTTTGATTGACTTCCATTATTCTGATTTCTGGGCAGATCCGGCAATGCAGGATGCGCCGAAAGAATGGAAGAATTTAGGCGTAGAGGACAAGGCTAAAGCGGTTTATAACTATACATTAGAGAGCTTAAACGCATTACATGCAGCAGGTGTGGATGTCCGCATGGTTCAGATTGGTAATGAGACGAACAACGGAATCTGCGGAGAGGGCAACACGACCGGCTGGGGCAATGTGGCAAAGATTTACAATGCCGGAAGTTCGGCAGTACGCGCCTACGAGGAGAGCGTGTTTGGTGTCGGAACAGCAGACGGAAGCGAGGTTATGGTGGCACTTCATTTTACGGAGCCGAATACGGGAATCCAGGCGTCTATCGCGAAGAACCTGAATGACAATGGCGTAGACTATGATGTATTTGCAACCTCGTATTATCCGTTCTGGCATGGAACCCTGCAGAATTTGAATTCTGTTCTGGGCAATATTGCAACCACTTATGGCAAGAAGGTCATGGTGGCAGAGACCTCTTACGCATATACGTTTGAGGATGGCGACGGACACGAGAACAATGTCCGTGCGGATAAAGCGAACAGCCTGACACTGGATTATAATGTTTCCATGCAGGGACAGGCGGACGCGGTGAGCAGCATCATGAAGACGGTCAGCGAGACAACAAACGGTATCGGAATGTTCTACTGGGAGCCGGCATGGATTCCGGTATCAGAATATAATGCTTCCGCAGTCGATGCGGCAGATGTTCTGGCTTCCAATCAGGAAAAATGGGAAGCATACGGTTCCGGATGGGCAGCAAGCTATTCCGCAGAATATGATCCGGAAAATGCGGGCAGATATTACGGAGGAAGTTCCTGGGATAATCAGGCGTTGTTCGATCATAATGGAAATCCGCTGGACTCCTTAAATGTTTTCAAATATGTAAATTCCGGTGCGACCACTGACGTAAGAGTTGACGTCATCAAAACCTCTTCTTTGACATTTGAAACGGGAGAGACGGTGACTCTTCCGACAACAGTGACGGCAGTTAACAACGACGGCACACAGCAAGAGATTGCCGTAACCTGGGATGCAGCGCAGGTAGCAGCGATACAGGGCTTCGGCTCTTTTACGATTACAGGAATTGCCGGCGGACTTAACGCAATCTGTAATGTAGAGATATTGCCGGTGAATCTGCTTGTCAACGGAGGCTTTGAATCCGGCATCGGAGAAGGAAACGGCTGGACCATCGACTACGGAACCAGCAATGCTTCTTTACTCAAAGTTGATAATAAGGATATTAAGCGTGGAAGTAGTGCTTTAAAATTCGATGCATGGAGCGAGACCATTTCCGGAATCACATTGACTCAGACCGTAAGCAACCTTCCGGCAGGCATTTATGCATGTTACATGAATGTAGAAGGGGCCGGGGAGGCCGGAAGTTACACGATATCCATCACAGGAAGCGGTGAGAATGAAGCAGGAACGGATACGGCGTCTCTGTTGGGCTGGATGTGTTGGGACATGGCACAGGTGACCGACATTGAAGTGCAGGAAGGCGGTAGTGCTACAGTAACGATATCAATAGAAACAAAGGCGTTGGAAACTTGGGGAACCATTGATGATGTGTACCTTTATCGTGTCGGGGATTTGGAGAGCGGTACGGAGAAACCTGAGACACCTGATGTGCCGGAGCCGTCAGAGGAGCCGGAAGAACCGCAGACACCGGAAGAACCACAGACGCCACAGGAACCTGAGACACCGCAGGAGCCTGAGATACCACAGAATCCGGAAATACCGGAAGAACCGCAGACGCCACAGGAACCTGAGGTGCCGAGTGGAACAATAACAAGTGAGAGCAAGGTGGATGTCGGTGCGCCGGAAACAACACTTGCAAATAACATGCAGGAACTGATGAGTGCCGTGTTGAATGCGGAAGATCTTGCAAGAATTGCAGCCGGTGAGCGTGCGAGCATCTATTTGGAAGTAAGAAATTGTGAGGATACTGTAAGCGCAGCAGACCGGTCGTTGGTGGAGAATGCACTTGGTAATTATGCGATAGGTGCCTACTTAGATATTACACTGTTTAAGCAGATTGGAAATGATGATGCAAGCAGAGTTACCGAGACAAACGGAAAGATTGCCATCAGCATCAAGGTTCCGGATGAATTGATAAATAATGATTCCTCAAAGACAAGAGCCTACCGGATGATTCGAATTCACAATGGTGCGGCAGCAGTCATCGAAGGAACGTATGACGATGGATATTTTACGTTTGAGACAGATGCATTTTCAACTTATGCACTTGTTTACAATGATACAAATCAGAATGTCAGCGGAACGGTTGAGTCGGACAATCATACATTTGATACAGCAAGCACGGTGGTGCTTACAGAAGCCGGGGAAACATCTCCACAGACAGGGGATAAGGGCATTGCAGGAGCTATGCTGGGACTTTTTGTAGCATGTGTGCTGCTCCGACTGCTTTCTTTGAAAAAACGAACAATAAAATAAAAGGGTGTTTCAAAATGCCGGGAACTGATTTGTTTCAGATTCCCGGCATTTGTTATATCGAAAAAGAAAAAATTCTGATATAATAATAAGATACCAAAAAAGCAGAAAGTGTTGGGAGGAGAGAGTCATGTTTTCCGTATCTGATATCAGAGAAGAAGCATATCCGGCTACTTATCGTAGAGGAAAGGATTTGTATGAGACAGGTGGAGTGTGTGACTTTTCCTATGACATCTACTTGGAGAACGACTTGCCGATGGCAGAAATCTCTGCAAAGGTGCGTGGCCATCAACAGGATTTTTATCGGGTAACAGCAGTGATTGATGAGGAATTTGCAGATGTCTCATCCTGCAACTGTACCTGCGAGGCGTTCTATAATTATGAGGGGATGTGTAAGCATTGTGTTGCGGCACTCTTAATGTATACCAATCGCAGGCAGGCGCAGGATATCTTGAAAGTGAAACGAGCGGCGCTTCGTACCGGTTCGGACAAAGAAGCACAAGAAAAGGAGAACACCAGAGAGATACCGACGTTGAAGACACCCAATGCATTTAAGAATCTTCTTAATCAGTATTCCATGCGTGCCGGGGTATCCTACCTGATACCGGAGAGCGTCTATGGAAAGGTAGAGTTAGAGCCGCACTTTAAGATGGATTACAGTTATGCGACGGTTGAATTTAAGATTGGAACAGAGCAAAAGTATGTCCTAAAGAATATTTCTGCCTTTTTACGCGCTTTGGAGCGGAATGAAAAAGTAAAATATGGAAAAAAACTGGACTTTTATCATAATAAAGAAGCGTTTACAGAAAACACGTGGAGGCTGATTGACTTTTTGAGACAGCAGGAATTGGACAAGCGGCGCCAGACACAGTATCATGCTTATTATGTATATACAGGAAGCTATGAGCGGACGATGGAGCTTGACGAAGTGGGAATTGACCGATTTTTTGCGGCAGCGGGAAATGAGCCGTTCTATGGGGAGTTGGGGTATTCCGAAGAAATAACCTGCCATGTGGCAGAGGAAGAGCGCCGGCCGAAGCTTACCATCCGTGCAGGGGCATCCGGAATCTTTTTGCAGTTGGAGGATTTGCACATTATCCGGGGCAACCGATATTATTACTTTTATGAGGGAGATATCATATATCGGAGTCCTGCCGGGCTAAAAGAAAGGACCGGAGAATTTTTTGATTATCTGGAACGTCAGGCAGGCGGGGACTGCTACCTCGCGGCAGAGGAACTGCCGATGTTCTGCCGTGACTTATTGCCGCTTCTGCGTGAGAACTTTGTGGTTATCTCGGAGGGCTTTGATGAGAGCCTTTATGTGCCGAAAAAGCCAGAGTTTGAGCTGTATCTGGATAAACAGGACAATCAGGTTATCGGCGCGAAGCTGATGGCAGTTTACGGAGAAGAAAAATACAACGTGCTCGTAAAACCGGGAACAGGGGAAGTGCGTGAGCTTGCCGAAGAAGTGCGGATTCGCAGCCTTGTGGAGCCATATTTTAATGAATACGGAATGGGAAACACCGTGTTCGTGCTCTCTCATGATGAGGAGCTTTTATATCAGTTGTTGGCAGGAGGGCTGCAGCGTCTCTCCGAATACATGACAATCTATACGTCTGAGGAATTTCGCGGGTTGAAGGTTGTCTCATCGCCGGCGGTTTCGGTAGGTGTTTCGCTAAAAAGTGACCTTTTGGAATTGCAGATTCACTCAGATGAGATGTCGGCGGAGGAATTGGCATATCTACTTACCAAGTATGACCGCAAAAAGAAATATATCCGGCTAAAAAACGGAGCTTTTTTGGATATTCGGGATGATGGGTTTGGACTGTTGGCAGAGGTCAGCGAAGATTTGCGTTTAACGGAATCCAATCTGAAAAAGGGTCATATAAATGTACCAAAGTACCGCGCAATGTATTTAGACGCGGCATTAAAGAATAATCATAAGCTTTCGATCGAGAAGAATAAAGAATTCAAAGGGATGGTCCGCAACATGAAGACCATCGAGGATAGTGATTACGAAGTGCCGGAATCCTTAAAGAATGTGATGCGCAGTTACCAGAAGAGTGGTTTTTTGTGGTTAAAGACTCTCCGTGAAAACGGATTTGGCGGAATTCTCGCGGACGATATGGGACTTGGCAAGACCTTGCAGGTCATCAGCCTTCTTCTGTCGGAGCAGTTGAGTTATGAAGCAGGAGAACGCCAGCGACGCAGGTCATTAATTGTGTGCCCGGCATCACTTGTGTATAACTGGCAGAAAGAAGTGGAACGGTTTGCACCGGAACTCCATACGGTCATTGTTACAGGACTGGCGAATGAACGCAAAGAGATTATCCGGGGAAGCAAGGAGGGAGAAATTCTAATCACTTCCTATGATTTGCTGAAACGGGATGTGGAGTGTTATCAGGATATTGTCTTTGCGATACAGGTTATTGACGAGGCGCAATATATTAAGAACCCGGGAACACAGGCGGCAAAAGGTGTGAAGAAAATTACAGCAGCATTCAAGCTTGCTCTGACCGGCACACCGATTGAAAATCGGCTCAGTGAGCTTTGGAGCATCTTTGATTACTTAATGCCGGGCTTCTTGTACACCTACCAGCGGTTTCGTGAGGAGATAGAGATACCGATTATTGTTAACCGGGATGAAAATAAAATGGAGCGTCTGCAACGCATGATACGCCCGTTTGTCCTGCGGCGATTAAAGAGTGAGGTCCTGCAGGATTTGCCGGAAAAATTGGAGGAGAATGTCTATGCAAGGATGGAAGGCGAGCAGCAGGCGCTTTACGCTGCACACGTGCAGCGGATGAAACAGATGCTTGACGGGAAATCCGAGCAGGAATTTCGCTCTGAGAAGCTACAGATACTTTCGGAGCTTACCAGACTGCGGCAAATTTGCTGCGACCCGGCGCTGCTTTTTGAAGGCTATCACGGAACATCCGCAAAGACAGAGATGTGCATGGAGTTGCTCCTTAATGCGGTGAATGGCGGCCATAAAGTGTTGCTGTTCTCACAATTTACGTCCATGTTAGACCGTCTGGCAGAGCGCCTTGCCAAAGAGGGTATCCGCTACTATATGTTGACCGGTGCAGTCAGCAAGGAGAAACGGATGCAGATGGTAGAAAGCTTTCAGCAGGATGATATACCGGTGTTCTGCATTTCGTTAAAGGCAGGAGGAACCGGACTTAATCTGACGGCGGCAGACATCGTGATTCACTATGACCCTTGGTGGAATGTCGCAGTGCAGAATCAGGCGACGGACCGTGCGCATCGTATTGGGCAGAAGCATGTTGTGACTGTTTATCGGCTGGTATCCGAGGGAACCATCGAGGAGAAAATTATGGAAATCCAGGAGAAGAAAAAACAGCTCGCCAAGCAGGTACTTGAGGGTGAAGGGATGGATTCCGGAAGCATTACCAGGGAAGAACTTTTGGAACTTCTGGAATAATGTAAGATTTTACAAAAAATCAGTTGACAAAAAAAGTACAATATTATATATTGAAAAAACAATGTTGGCGCAAGCCACGATATATCAGGATTCCGTGAGGGAGTAGTTCGCGCGTAGGCGTGATTTGTCAACAGACCGGTCGCAGAGAGAATGTTTTGCATATGACCTGGCAAATCTTAAAGGATGAGACTCATGTATACTTTCAGCCAAACCCCTTTGGGGCGTTGGGCTTTTAGTATACGTCGGTCTCTTTTTTTTCGTGTCGCGCGCATAATTTGTCAAAAAAAGGAAAAGAGGAAAAGATTATGGCAATTTTTGTTGAGCTGCTGTTAATGGGAGTCGGACTTGCGATGGACGCGTTCGCGGTCTCTGTCTGTAAGGGCCTTGCCATGCGCAAGGTAAACAAAAAACAGGCAGTTGTGATCGGATTATTTTTCGGTGGATTTCAGGCACTGATGCCTTTTATCGGATGGATGCTTGGAATTCAGTTTGAGGGCTATATCACGAGCGTTGACCACTGGATTGCATTTGTGCTTTTAGGCTTTATCGGTGGCAAGATGATTGTGGAGGCGTTAAAGCCGGAAGAGGAAGACGTCGAGATCGATAAGATGGACCCGCCGCTGGATATCAAGGAGATGTTCGTTTTGGCGATTGCGACAAGCATTGATGCATTGGCGGTTGGTATCACATTTGCATTTCTGCAGTATCCGATTATAGAGGCAATTACTATTATCGGAGTAGTGACATTCTTCATTTCAATCGGTGGTGTGTATGTCGGCAACTTTTTTGGTAATAAATATAAGAAAAAAGCAGAGCTTGCAGGTGGTTTGATTCTCGTATTGTTAGGATTACGTATTCTGCTGTCGCACCTTGGCATTTTTGGGTAGGAGAGGCGGCTTGGATGCCGGAGGGCATTTGAAGATAGATAGAAACCATATTACACAAAAGAAAGGAAAAAAGTTATGACAGAGATTTTATGGTCGTTGGTATTATTGGTAATAGGATTTGTTTTATTGATTAAGGGAGCAGATTTCTTTGTAGAAGGAAGTTCCTCGGTGGCGAAGATGTTAAAAGTGCCGTCTATCATCATCGGACTTACCATCGTGGCGATGGGGACGAGCCTTCCGGAATGCGCGGTCAGTATCACGGCATCCATGACGAACAACAACGCGCTTGCAGTCAGTAATGCGGTTGGTTCTAACATCTTTAATCTGATGGTAGTCTGTGGATTCTGCGCACTGTTTAACCCGCTGGCTGTGGATAAGAGTACACTGAAAAAAGAGTTTCCGTTTTCTATGATTTGTGCAATACTGCTTTTGGTCTGTGGCTATATCGCAATGGAATTGGGAAGAGTAGACGGTCTGATTCTTCTGGTCTTGTTTGTCTGCTTCCTGGTATGGATGGTTCGTTCCGCGTTAAAAGCAAGAGCAGAGGCTTCTGATGAGGAGTATGAAGTACTTCCGGTGTGGAAATGTATTGTGTTCATTCTTGGTGGTATCGTTGCAATCAAATTCGGCGGAGACTTCGTTGTAGACGGGGCATCTACCATCGCTGCGAAGATGGGACTCAGCCAGAACTTAATCGGTCTTACGATTGTGGCCTGCGGAACCAGCCTTCCGGAGCTTGTGACATCCGTCGTCGCAGCCAGAAAGAATGAGCTTGATATGGCACTTGGCAATGTCATCGGTTCAAATATCTTTAATATCTTGTTGGTACTTGGCGTTGCGGCAACCATCAGCCCAATCGTATTTATTATGGAGAACGTAATTGATATCGCAATCTTGACGGGAATGAGCTTGATTGTGTGGGCATTTGCGTGGACAAAGCAGAAACTTGACAAAAAAGAGGGCATCATCATGCTGCTGATGTATGCGGTATACCTGGTATATATCTGCATCCGCTAACAAATGAAGGAAATGCTGTCGTACAAGATAATTTTAAGTCCCATAATTCTTATTATCGGAACATTTGTTAGACCACATTTCCGTGAAACAAATTTCAAAATCTTTTCGAGCTAAATCCGAGAATTTTAGAACCTGCTTCTGAAATTATGTTCCGTGTCTCTTTCGCCGGAAGAACATCCCGCGGGAAATGTCCGTGCAGATGAAGACAAAGTCGAGAACTTTCTAGTCACTCTAAGGAGGCGCGCTCACAGACGATATAAAGCCTTGCTGCGGAACTCGATGCGTCCTCACATTTAAAACACTGTAGGACGCATCTCAAACAGTCCTCGCGGCGGCTACGTTTAGCTCGCGCGCCTCGTAAGAGTGACACGAAAAACCTCGAAAAATGTCTTCATGCTGACGGACATTTCCCGCGGGGTGTACTGGCGTCGAAAAGACAGGGATGAAAACATCTTTCAGAAGCGGGTTCGTAAAAATTTCGGATTTTGTGAGATGATTTTGAAATTTTGTTTTCACCGGAAATGTGGTATGACATAACCTCTCATAATAAGAATTATGGGACTTTCAAATAATCTTTGTGCGGCAGCATTTTCTATTGTTGCCGAAACAGAAAATAGAGGTTATACTAGCAGTATGTCGGAGTATATTTTAGGAGGTAGAAAACATGGGATTTTTTGATGAGTTGACGGAGTCATTGACAACCGCGGGCAGAGATGTTTCACAGAAGGCAAAAGAGGTGTCAGAGATTGCGAAGCTAAAGCTGGATATCAAGTCGAAAGAGGACTATGTGCAGAAACAGTATGCAGCACTTGGTGCAGCATACTTCGAGAAACATAAAGACGAAGAAGGAATTGAAGAGGCAGAGCAGTTCTTCCTGATTAAAGAGGCTCTTGGTGAGATTGAGCGCATGAGAGCGGAGGTACTTAAATTGCAGGGAGCAGCAGAGTGTCCGAAGTGTGGCGTAAAGATGCCGGAGGGAGCAACCTTCTGTAGCAACTGTGGTGCAAAAATGAACGACATGTACGAGGAAGAGTAAAGGAGCATCACATTGAGAGAAAATAAGATTTTTAGTACGCGTGCAGGCGCATATGTAAAAGCATATGCGCCCTTCTTTCTGGTTGCCTCTGTCGGTCTTTTATACCATCTTCTGATGCAGCCGATGGGGGGAGACGATATTTTCTTTTCCGAGGCGACAAAGGATGCGTCGCTGTGGGAATACCTGTCGCACCGCTATCTGAACTGGACTTCGCGTGTAGTGTCTGAGTTCATTCTGGTGAATGTGATTCAAGTGCCGATTGTATGGAGAGTGATTAACTTCCTGATGTTTGCGACATTCCCGATGATGTTTGCGAAGCTGTTTGGTGACAGCGAGCTGATGCGTTGGTGTGGTGCCGGAGCCGTTTTGATTTTTCCGTTTCACGATATGGGAACGGCGGGATGGATTACCACTACGGTCACACATTTTTGGCCGCTCTGGGGCATCTTTTTTGTGGGACTTCTCATAAAAAAGATGGCGACAGAGGAGCACATCCATCCGGCAGAGGCGGTGCTTGGCGTATTTGTCTGTGTCATGACGGGAAGCCATGAGCAGTATGCGGTCATTATGGCCGTGATATTTGTACTCTATGGCGTTTATCTGTGGCAGCAGAAGAGAAAACCTGCATGTCTGCCGCTTTTTGTGGCGCTCGTACTCGTTGTGGCGGTATCCTTGCTTGTGATTGTGCTTTGTCCGGGGAATGCCGGACGCAATGCGGTCAGCCTTGCCGATTTGCCGATTTATGCGACCTTTGGCTTTGGTGATAAGCTTTATCTGGGGCTTCTAAGCATCGAGCGTGTCTTTATTGCAAATGCGGATGCCGTATTTTTGGCGGTAACACTTATCTGGACGATGCTTGTGTATCTTAAGACGAACGATTATAAAAAGACTCTGATTTCCGGCGTGCCGCTCTTGATTCTGTTTGGTCAGACGGTTGTGCGGACGGCATATCCGGGACTTTCGGGATTGTTTGTAATACCGGAGCAGATTTTAGAGTGGAGCTGGAGCGAACTTTCGACCTGGATACCGATGGTGTATCTGGCACTTGCGGTTGCCGCGATGATATACGCGCTGTATCAGCTTTTCGGGGAAAATCTTTATGCGTACATCTGTGTGCTGATTCTGCTTGGCTGCGGATTTGGCGCAGGCATGGTGCTTGGCTTCATGGCGACGATTTATGTTTCCGGTGAGCGTGTATATGCGCCGCTGTATGCAATTTTGCTTCTCGTGACACTATTTGCAGTATATAAACAGCGAGAGACTGTGGCTAAGAGTATCCGGCAGACGAGCGGGAAACTGGTGCTCTCGGTGCTCGGGCTGATGTGTCTGGTAAACATATTTTTTATTACCCTGTCCGTATAGCGGACAGGGTTTTTTGTGCAACAGGAAATTCCTTCCTATTGCATAAAAGCACTGCGTGCATAGATGCGCAGAATGCACGTTTTATTATCGGGGGCGTAAAGAAATTAATACATTGACAAACAAAAAGTATGCGTATATGATAATTGCAAGAAGAGCACAATGATGAAGAGGGGAGGCGTCGAAATATGGGAAGAATCAATGAGCGCGGTGCCGGAAGGAAGCCGGTATTGAAAGAGGAAGAGATTGCCCGGATTAAGGAGCGCCATGCCGGGGGAGAGACACTTACAGCTTTGGCACAGGAATATGGCGTATCCAGACAGACGCTTTCGGCATACCTGAATCCCAAGAATCCGGACACAGAGCAGATTTGTGCGACGATTAAGAAGTGGATGAAATTAAACCGCCGCTTTCGCGGTATCAATGCGGCAGATTATACCATGCGGATGGATTATATGTGCGAAGACGAATGCTGTACCGTAATTCTCGTGGATTTTCGGAATGAGCGGATTGTGGTGCAGAATGAGACAGATGATATCATTCATCGGGCATTCGGCATCAAGGCGAAGCCGACGTGGGAGGATTTCATGGAATTTCTGGAGAGCCGATGTTTTCCGCGGACGAGAGACCATCTGCGTCTGGTGCTTGAGGATGTGGGTGTGGACAGCTATGACCCGCTTGCCATTGTGGAGAAGACGAAGGGACGCATGGCGGAGGATTTGCAGTGGATTAAGATTACTTATCTGGCGCCCACGGCACGGTAGCAGCCGTAGTATAGCAACGATTACAAGGCAGGAAAGTGTTTACAGGGGGTATGTGATGCAGACGATAGAAATTTACACAGAGCAGATTCAGACCGGAGAAGCACATTCGTCAAAGGGGAACCAGCTTAAGTGGGAGCAGGGCGGCTGGTGGTACAAGGCAGATGCTTTCGGCTACGAGAGCCTTGCCGAGGTCGTGGTGTCGCACCTTTTACAGAAATCGAATCTCACAGAGACGGTAGCGTATGAACCGGTGTTGATTCGCTATAAAGGCACGGAATATCGCGGTTGCCGTAGCCGGAACTTTCGCAGGGAAAAAGAAGAACTTATTCCGTTAGAGCGCTTGGCAAGAAGCTATACAGGCTTTGGGCTGGCAAGACAGTTGGCGCATATGTCAGAGGTCAGGGAGCGCATCGGTTATGCCAAAGAGCTAGTGCGCAATGTCACGGGACTTGAGGATTTCGGAGTGTATCTGACGAAGATGTTGGAGATTGACGCATTTTTCTTGAACGAGGACCGTCATACGAACAACATTGCGCTACTGTATGACACGCAGATCAGAGAGTATCGATTCTGTCCGTTTTTTGATATGGGATTGTCGCTGTTTTCGGATACCAGAGAGACATATCCATTAGCGCTTGATTACGAGGAGTGCTGTAAGAAAATTACAGCGAAGCCTTTTCATAGAGATTTTGATGAGCAGCTCGATGCGGCGAATGAACTGTACGGATGCTATCTTAAGTTTGAAATGGCAGCAAATCGGATTGATCGGGTAGTGGAGGAGATAGAAGAGAAGTACAGAGGCGGACAGGAGGAAAGCTGGTACACGGATGAGGAGACCAAGCGTGTACAAAGCGTGCTACGTTACCAAGCGAGGAAGTATTCATACATGTTTTGAGGCAATTCCTTGACTTTCCGCCATTTCCGTGCTAATCTTAGGAAAGTTAAAAAACAAACACGAAGAAAAAGAGAGTACATTTATCGGAACTTTACAGAGAGATTTCCGTTTGCTGAGAGGGAATGAGGAAAGATAATTGGAAGATGGCTTTGGAGTGGCAGGGATGAATAAGCCCTGACGGGACCGCCTGTTACAGCGGAGGATATTAAAGCAGTGCAAAGCGTCGGCGAAGGCTTGCGCACAGGATGCGGACTGCGGAGATGTTCACAGAGGTTCGGACTGTGAGGTTCGGGCGAATGGAAGTGGTACCACGGGATAATATGTCTCGTCTTCTCGAAAAAGAAGACGGGACTTTTTTTATAAAGAAAGGAGCTTATTATGAGCAATAAAGGAAAGTTTTATATGACGACAGCGATTGCCTACACCTCCGGCAAACCGCATATCGGAAACACTTACGAAATCGTGCTTGCAGATGCAATCGCACGTTACAAGAGAGCAGAGGGTTATGACGTCTATTTCCAGACGGGAACGGACGAGCATGGTCAGAAGATTCAGGAGAAAGCCGAGAAAGCCGGTATTACGCCGAAGCAGTATGTGGACAATGTAGCCGGAGAAGTAAAGCGTATCTGGGATTTGATGAACACCTCCTATGATAACTTTGTTCGTACCACAGATGAGGACCACGAGAAGCAGGTGCAGAAAATTTTCAAGAAGCTGTACGATAAGGGCGATATCTATAAAGGTGCTTACGAGGGACTTTACTGTACACCTTGCGAATCCTTCTGGACAGAATCCCAGCTCGTGGATGGCAAATGTCCGGACTGTGGCCGTGAGGTACAGCCGGCAAAAGAAGAAGCATACTTCTTTAAGATGAGCAAATATGCAGACCGTCTGATTGAGCACATTAATACGCATCCGGAGTTCATTCAGCCGGTATCAAGAAAAAATGAGATGATGAACAATTTCCTGCTTCCAGGTTTACAGGACCTTTGCGTGTCGAGAACCTCTTTTTCTTGGGGCATTCCGGTAGACTTCGACCCGAAGCATGTCGTTTATGTATGGCTTGACGCGCTGACAAACTATATCACAAAGATTGGATATGATGCAGACGGTGACAGCACGGAACTGTTCAAAAAGAACTGGCCGGCAGACCTTCACTTGATAGGAAAGGATATTGTCCGCTTCCATACGATTTACTGGCCGATTTTCCTCATGGCACTGGATTTGCCTCTGCCAAAGCAGGTGTTCGGACACCCGTGGCTCTTGCAGGGCGGCGATAAGATGAGCAAGTCCAAAGGAAACGTTATCTACGCAGACGATATGGTAGACCTGTTCGGTGTGGATGCGACACGTTATTTCGTGCTTCATGAGATGCCGTTCGAGAATGACGGTATCATCACCTGGGACCTTGTCATTGAGCGGTTCAATTCCGACCTTGCAAACATTCTCGGAAATTTGGTAAACCGTACTGTTTCCATGAGCAATAAATATTTTGACGGCGTAGTGGCAAGCACCGGCGTGACAGACGAAGTGGACGCTGACTTAAAGGCAGTTGTGACAGGTGCACGAGATAAAGTTGCAAAGAAGATGGAAGATTTGCATGTCGCAGATGCCATCTCAGAGGTATTCGCAGTGTTCCGCCGCTGCAATAAGTATATTGACGAGACAGCGCCTTGGGTACTTGCAAAGGATGAGGCGAAAAAGGACCGCCTGAGTGAGGTATTATATAATCTGGTGGAATCCATCACAATCGGAGCATCACTTTTGGAGAGCTTCTTGCCGGAGACCGCAGAGAAAATCGCAGCACAGCTTAACACAAGCCTGCGCAGCTTCGATGATTTAGATAAATTCGGTCTGTACGAGAGCGGCAAGAAAGTTGTGGAGAAGCCGGAAATCTTATTTGCGCGCTTAGACCCGAAGGAGATTTTGCCAAAGGTTGAGGCGATTAAAGAAGCACAGAAAAAGGAGTTCGAGGCAGAGCAGCGCGCACTCGGAGAGCTGCCTGACGTAACAGAAGGTGCAGCAGAAGGAGATGCGGCAGTGATTGATATCGAGCCGAAGGCAGAGATTGAATATGATGATTTTATGAAGATGCAGTTCCAGGTTGGCGAGATTATTGCCTGTGAGGCAGTGGAGAAATCGAAAAAGCTTCTCTGTTCTCAGGTAAAAATCGGAAGTCAGGTAAAACAGATTGTGTCCGGTATCCGCAAGTACTACACACCGGAGGAGATGGTCGGCAAGAAGGTAATGGTTCTTGTGAACTTAAAACCTGCGAAGTTAGCCGGCGTGCTCTCTGAAGGTATGCTGCTTTGCGCAGAGGATGCAGAAGGCAATCTTGCATTAATGACACCGGAGAAGGCGATGCCGTCCGGAGCAGAAATCTGCTAATATTATGAGTTAAGAGAGAATGAAAGCAGCGTGCGGTGCACGCTGCTTTTGTTTTATAAAAAACTAACAAATAAGCATCTTTTGTCCGATGTATATAGTAGTGACAAGATATATGCCAAAGAGCGAGTAGGTCACCCAAGCGATGACATATGCAAAATATATGGGATAGGAACGGATTCCTATCGCGCTGCATTCAGGGAGGAATGAGTTATGGAAACCACGATAAACGGGGCTGCGAGAAGCATGAACACGCAGTCTGCAATGGTGGGCACACTCACCATTAAGAATACGAACAATCCGCAGGCGCGGATGTCGGCACTTTGCAGAACGGACAGCAAGACAAAGACGAAAAAGCAGCTCAACTATAATCATAAAGAGATTTCGGGACAGTTACTGCGGGCGAAAAAAGCGCAGAATGCGGCAAATGTGCTGACGCGGGCAAAAAGTAAGCTTGCAACGTTACAGCGTCAGGCGGGAACCGGTCAGTACGATACCAAAGAAATCGCAAACGCGCTGGCGCATGCCAGACGGATGGTGCGTTGTGCACAGCTTAAGGTGCGCAATCTGCGGGAAGAGGAACAGGAGCAAAAGGCACATAAGCGGGAAAACGGTGCACATGAGCAGCAAAAACAAAATGAAGTAAAGCGTAGAGTGGCACAGAAAGAGCGTGAGATAAAGAGCAAAGTCACCATCGAGGAGATGCAGGAAGCCGCAAGAGAGAAGCGTAAGCGCAATGAGATGGTGCAGAAACGCCGTATGCACCGCAATCAGGAGCAAAGCCGCATCAACGAGGCGGATATGAAATATATCAAAGGACAGATGGAGAATAACCGGGATGCGGGCAGCTATCCATCTTCCGGTTGTGCAGTACTTGACCTCAGCATGGAAGCGGCGGCAATGGCAGAAGTACAGATGTTAGCGCAGGCTCAGCAAGAGATAGAAGCCGAAGTGGAGGCAGAGGTGGCGGCAGAAATAGCGATGGGGGATGTCGGTGCAGCAGTCGGAAACAGCACTTCATCCGCCGGAAGTTTGGATGCGGGAGCATCCAAAGCAGAGGTCGGCGGTGCGGTAGATGTATCGGTTTAAGTTCGGCTGTTTGAATGCTCTATTTTTTTCGAGATGCGTGCTTTTTCTCATAGGAACGAATAAACGTTAGCACACCAAGCAGCAGTACCACTCCGGTAATCACGGTGATATACACATTTTCTGTGATACCGGCAACGATGTAGGCGATAAAGCAGCAGCACGCCACCGTCAGTGCATATGGAAGCTGTGTGGCAACATGGTTGACATGATTGCACTGTGCGCCTGCGGATGCCATAATCGTCGTGTCTGAAATCGGAGAAATGTGATCTCCGCATACGGAGCCGGCGAGGATAGCGGCAATCGAGATGACCAAAATCCTAGAATCCGCAGGGAAAACAGCCGTAACGATTGGTATCAGAATACCGAAGGTTCCCCAGGAGGTACCGGTGGAGAAGGCGAGTCCCACACCGATTAAGAACAACACTGCCGGGAAGATGGCACCTGCAACGGTGCTTCCCTCCAACGCATTGTATACAAAGGTTCCTGCTGCCAGCTTGTCGCTGCAGAAACCGCTGAGTGTCCATGCCAAAATCAGGATTAGGATGGCTGAGACCATCATTTTAAAGCCCTGCGGAATACACTCCGCAAAATCGTTAAAGGAAATGACCTTCCTCGGCAGATACAGGATAAATACAAAAACCAGCGTAAAGAAGGAGCCTAACACCAATCCCATGGATGCATCACAGTTTGCGAATGCGCTGATAAAAGGTTCGCCGTCGAAGAAGCCACCGGTATATACCATACAGGTGATGCAGCTTGCAATCAGAAAGATAACCGGAAGCACCAGATCCAAAACCGTTCCTTTGGGAGAAATAATATTCTGGCGCACATTTTCGTACTCATTTTTGCCGCTGAATAAATCGCCGTTTTGGGCATTTTCTTCAAACTTTTTCATCGGACCGTAATCAAATCCCGTGACTCCCATGTAAATGACCATAAGAATCGTAAGCCATGCGTACAGGTTGAATGGAATCGTCTGCAAAAACAGAGAAAATCCATCGCCCTCCGTATAACCGGTAACGGCAGCAGCCCAACTGGAAATCGGCGCGATGATGCAGATTGGTGCAGCAGTTGCATCGATGATATAGGCGAGCTTCGCTCTGGAAATCTTTTGACGGTCTGTTACCGGGCGCATGACGCTTCCGACAGTCAGACAGTTAAAATAGTCGTCAACGAAAATTAAAGCACCCAGTCCGAAGGTAGAAAGCAGAGCGCCGGACTTGGTCTTAATCTTGGAATTTGCCCATTTCCCGTAGGCAGCGGAGCCGCCCGCACGCGTCATCAGTGCAACAATGATTCCTAAGAATACAAGGAAAATCAGAATACCGATATTCCAGGGGTCTCCCAGCTTTTCCATCATTACGGAGAAAATGGTCTCTACGGTGGAAATTGGGTTAAAGTTTGTATACAGCAGAGAACCGGCTAAAATTCCGATGAACAGTGACAAATACACTTCCTTTGTAAGCAGGGCAAGCACAATCGCAATGATTGGCGGAAGTAATGCCCAAATAGTTCCGACAAAATTCATAGTGACTCCTTAATAATCATAATCAGTAGTTGCAAATAACATGCAGGAAAAAAGACTGTCAGTATTGACAGTCTTTTCTTGTGATACAAGTATATATGATTTTTGTTAAAAAGGAAACAAAAATTTAAAAAATCTACAATTTTTCTTTACAGTGGTGCAGTGCGCACTTTACCGGCGGCGTACCTGTCTGGCGATCACAAACGTGATGATGAAGATTGCGACTGCATACAGGAGCTGGATACCAATGCACTGTAGGTAGAAGTCCATATCAAAAATTTCCTTGCCAAAACCGGCAAGCATATTGTTGGCACGGATGTACCAATAAGCGGGCAGGAACTTTGCGGCGCTAAGCACGGATGCCGGAAGCATCGACTGCGGTACAAACACGCCGCAGAGGAATGCCATGGAGAGACCAAGCATGTTGGATACCATATTTAAAATATTGTCATCAAATCCAAAGCAGCTGATGAATAATGTGAGTGCTGTGGAAATCAGCAGGAACACAAAACTGTTGAGGACTGCTAAAAGTAAGGCACTTTCTGTCCAGAGTGCGGGGCCGTAAAGCAGGAGGCAAAGAAGCATAAAGAGAGCCCAGATGCCAAGACTGTAGAGGACACAGCCCGCGGACATTTCCCCGATGCGCTTGCGCGGAGTGAGGGAAGAACAGACCGTGCGCGCCTTTAACTCTTTTCCGTTTAAGATTACCAGTATCGGTGCCAGACCGGAAAACAGGATTACGATAAAGACATACGGCATGTACTGGAAATAGTAAAACACACTGCTGTTCATAGTTTTGCTTTCATCGTGAAAGGAAACGGTTTTTACGTCAGGTACAGAAGCTGCCGCCTCGTCTGTAGCGGCAATGGAAGCATCGATGTCATAGCCGCCTGCAAGATATAATTTTAACGTTGCCAGATACTGCGAAATCTGTTGATCGACATAATAAGAATTATTGCTTCCCGGGATAACCGCGGAAGTAAGCAGTTCCTCTGTGTCACCGGACAGCAGCTTTTCTTCAAATCCGGCAGGAATTGTCAGCGCGTAATCTAAGGTGCGGTAATACATCCGGTCTAGGATTGCATCTTTGTCATCCCCCAAATCAGATACATTGTGCAGGGAGCTAAGGTAGTGAACCAGAGCCTTGCTTGCAGTGGAAGCGTCATTGTCTGTAACCGATATTGTCAGGGATGTTGCTTTAAACTGGTCTGCATAGAAATCTTTGGTGGTTGCAGACAAAACAATCGTGATAGCAGCGTAAATGGCAAAGTAAATCAATGCTGCGGACAAACGCTTCTGTGCAATTTTGAAAAATGCTTTAAACACTTGCATATTTTTTCCTCCTTACCAAGGCAATGCCGCCAAGACAGAATACTGCCGAAATTGCCAGCAGGCTTGCGATGTTTATAAAGAATCGTTCCTGTGACGGATAGATTACCAGCGCATAGAGCGCGTCGGAAATCAGCGCAGACGGGTTAATCCGGTTGACAAGCGGACAAATATTTTCCACAATCATGCGCATATTTCCCATCATAAGACCGCTTAAGAAGCAGCTGATCATAACGACTGCCATCAGAATGCCGAATTTGGTATCCTTGTTGAACCGACCGATGCTGCCGACAAAAAAGCCAAGGCTGATGCCGGCGAGACAGCCACAGAGTGCGGTCAGCGCGATATACCCGAAACGTGTTCCGAAATCTACCCCGAGTACGCCGGAGAAATAGAATAAAGCGACAATCACGGTGATAAATTCAAAAAGTAAAAGTGCAGTAAGGTCGCCGAGAGTTGTCACAAGTTTGTGGGCAGGTGAGATGCTGCGGCGTGCACCGAGTGGCGAAAGGTTGGCTTGGTTGTCGATGGCGATATTGCTTCCGGACATGGCTGCGTACAGGCAAGTCATGGCAATCAGGTTGAAAAAGTAGGTCAAAGACTGATCTAACGTCTCTGCTCCGAGGGACTCTTCCACGATATAGTCGACTTGCTCCGACATATGTGCAAGAACCGTGGGAAGCTGCTCGGGATGTGTCATGGCGATATCCGCAATCGCATGATATTCCATGTTGAACTTCTCAACAAACGCGCCTAGAATACTCTGAAATAGTGGATCTGAATTCATCTCGGCGGAAATTGTGAGGCAAAGCGGAGCATCCGGCAGGTCATCTTTACTCTTTGCATTGATATAGTCTGCGATATCCGGTACCGTGACATGGATTATGCCGTAGATTTCTTTCTCGGATAAGAGGTTGCGCGCTTCTTCTTCTGTCGCATAAGTGACCTCTAGAAATTGATTCTCTCCGGGTTCCGACAAGCCGTCAAAGAGACTTCGGATTCCGTCGGAAATCGGGAGGGTGGCATCGGAGTCCGCGGATTCTTCCATCACGACGGCAACCGGGATGGCGGAAAAGCTTTCGTCTTCCCCCAGACCGCCAAAGGCGAACGAGAACATTGTTCCGAGGAGAAGTGGGAAGGCGAAGCACCAAAATACTTGACTTTTATCCCGAATCAGGGATAGAAACGTATATTTCATAGAATGTAGAAACATATCGGCACCTCCTAGTCGCGAAGTTCTTTTCCGGTGATTTCCAGAAAGACATCATTTAGGGTCGGCAGTTCAGAATAGACTCTTCCGAAGGAGATGTCCTCGGACTGCAGATAATTTAAGATACGTGGCAGATTGTGTTTGCCGCCGCTGCAAAGCACCTTCAGGCAGTGATTTTCAAATGTCACCTCATAGACGTGCTTTAGCTCACGGATTGCTGCAATCTGTTCCGGCAGCAGGTCTAAGATGTCGATGGAGATAATCTCACTTTTTTTAATCATCCGCTTTAATTCCTCGGTGGTTCCGATGGCAAGATTTTTGCCTTTGTCCATAATGGCGATGCGGGTACAAATCTGCTCCACTTCCTCCATATAGTGTGAGGTATAGATAATGGTTGCACCCTGGCGGTTCAACTCCATAATGCCCTCTAAGATTTTGTTGCGACTCTGTGGGTCTACGGCAACGGTCGGCTCATCTAAGATGATAAGTTTTGGCTTGTGCGCAATGCCGCAGGCGATATTTAAACGTCGTAAAAGACCGCCGGAGAGTTTCTTGGGATAGAATTTGCGGAAATCGTTCAATCCTACAAAATCGATTGCCTCCTCAACATATTGTTTCCGAAGTGCTTTGTCGGTAATATAAAGACCGCAAAAATAGTCGATGTTCTCATAGACGGTCAATGCGTCGAACACGGCAACATTTTGCATGACGACACCAATTTGGCGTTTGAGGTCGTAGCTGTCCGGGCGCATCTCCTTTCCAAAGACTTCGATGCTGCCCTTGTCAAAGGCGAGCAGAGATAAGATGCAGTTGATGGTTGTGGTTTTGCCGGAACCGTTCGGACCTAAGAGACCGAAAATTTCACCTTCGTGAATTTCCAGATTAAAATGGTCGAGTGCCACAAGTTCCTGATAGCGTTTAACAAGATTTTCTACTTTTACAACCGGTGTTGTCATGATAACTCCTCCTCATTTTTATGTTTGATTGCCAAAGGCATTTTTTCCTTACAGTGACCAGTATAGACAATCCGATGCGCGGGTGTAAGTGAACGGTGTCAGTTCTTTGTGTGACAAATGTCACGAAATATTCGTTCGCAGAAAAACTGCTAGTCAGAGCGCAGGGAAAATGGTATGGTTAGTGTAGATATGTGGAGGAAATTATGACGAGGTTTGTGGATAAGGCACTTTTTATCGTGATGGGAATTGTGATGGTCGCTACATCGGAGTCGGCGATTATGGCGGTGACTTCGATGCTGCTAGGAGTGATTGCGGCAGCGCTCGGTAGCTGTGTCACGGACTTGCGCTACCGCGCGGCATATATGGCACTTTTTGTGGCGGGCTGCTTTTTTATCCCGGAACTGCGCTGTTTTCTGCCGGTCATATTCTATGACTGTGCTATGGAGCGGTACGCATGGTTGATTTATTTGGCAGCACCGGTATTTTTTCTATATGACAGAGGACTGGGAATATCATTGCAAAAAGAAGTGCTGTGGCTTACGTTTCTCGCTGTCTCGGCAGTGCTCGGATACCGAACCGGAAATAACGAGCGCTTAGAGCGGGAGATGATAAGTCTTAGGGACAGTAGCACGGAATTGAATCTGGTATTGCGGGAGAAAAATAAGAATCTGCTTGAGAAGCAGGATTATGAGATATATCTGGCGACACTGCGCGAGAGAAACCGGATTGCCAGAGAGATTCATGATAATGTCGGACATATGCTTTCGAGAAGTATTTTACAGATTGGAGCGCTGACCACAATCCATAAGGAAGAACCGTTGCATGAGCAGCTTACGAGCGTCAACGATACGCTTGGTCAGGCGATGAACAGTATACGAGAGAGCGTACATGACCTTCATGATGAGGCCATCGACTTGCGCCAGGCAATCCTTGAAGCGACGCGCGAGATGGCAAAGGAATACGAGTTGACGATTGATTATGATATGTCGGCGAAGGTGCCAAGGAACGTCAAATACTGTTTTATCGCGACGGTGAAGGAAGCGATGTCCAACATTGTAAAACATTCTAATGCCGATAAGATTCTGGTGATTTTGCGGGAGCATCCCGGATTTTACCAGTTGACGGTGGAGGATAACGGCACGACCGCGCAGGGCGGCAGAGTCCGGTGGGAAACCATACAGGGCGAAGAAGTATTTGGCGGTGGAATCGGGCTTGCGAATATGAGAGAGCGCGTTGAGGCTTTGCGGGGAACTTTCCGGGTTCACTGTGAAAAGGGATTCCAAATTTTTATTTCGATTCCGAAGGAGCAGAAAAAATGAGAGTTTTAGTAGTAGATGATGATAATTTGGTAGCAATTTCATTAAAGACAATTCTGGAGGCAGATCCCGAAGTTGCGGTAATCGGTATTGGAAAAAGCGGGGAAGATGCGGTCTGCTTATACCGGGAGCAGAAGCCGGATGTGCTTTTGATGGATATCCGCATGAATGGCATGACCGGTTTAGATGCAGCAGAATGCATTTTGAAAGAAGATGAAGCGGCAAAAATTCTGTTTTTAACTACGTTCTCGGATGATGAGTATATTGTGCGTGCACTGAATCTGGGAGCAAAAGGATATCTGCTCAAACAGGATTTCGAGGGAATCGTTCCTGCAATCAAAGCAGTTTATGGCGGACAGAGCGTGTTCGGTGGTGATATCGTCGGAAAGATTCCGGTGCTCATGCAGAGTAAGGGAGAGGTGGACTATGCGAAATACGACATCAGCGAAAAAGAACAGGCAATCATCGAGTTGGTAGCGGAAGGGCTGTCTAACCGTGAGATTGCCGGAAGATTGTACTTAAGTGAGGGAACGGTCCGCAACTATATCAGTACGATTCTGGAAAAGTTGGGGCTTCGGGACCGCACACAGCTTGCCGTATTTTATTATAAGAACAGTTTGAATTAGGTCAGTGAACGGATGCCGATTGTGATGATGTCATTCGCGAGCGCAGCCATCTCTTCCGGAGATTTTGGTGTCTCTGATTGAAGCCAGTGTTCTATGAGTCCAATACAGCCGGAGGCGGCAAAATGATAGAAATATTCAAAGCGGGTAAGCTCTTCTTGCGGAAAAGTGGAAGCATATAGCTCCATGAGACGTTCCCGGAAGAGCTTTTTGATTTTCAGTAAAAAAGAAATATCGCCGTTTGGCCCGAGCAAAGAGGTATAAAGAGTACGATTGTCCATGGCAAACTGAAAGATATCATAAATTAGAGGATTGGGATTCGCGTTGAGGCTGACAGGTGCATGTTTGGAAATCAGTTCTTCGAATTGCGACAAGATATCCTGTTCAATCTGTTCCACCATATCATAGATATCCTTGTAGTGAAGATAAAAGGTTCCGCGGTTCACATCGGCTGCCTCACAAAGCTCTTTTACAGAGATGTCCTGATAATTTTTGCTTTCGAGTAAGGAGAAAAGTGCCTCCGAAAGAAGCGCTTTGGTGCGTCGCACGCGCCGGTCTGTTTTTTGTTCGGTTTTCTTTATTTGTTGCAAAGAAGCAGTTGCCATGATAGAAATTCCTTTCTATAATGAAATTAGTACTTTATACCTGTCTATATCTGAAAAATTTATAAAATAATGTACAAAAACAACAAAAACGTTCATTAATAGACAGAGATAACATAGTTGATGATTGAGAAAAAAAGTTCTTTTATTATAATATAATAATTACAAGAAAATAAATCAACACGATGTTAAGAAACAAGAGAGGGATGCAGATGGAACCGAAAGAGGAAAAGAAAAAAGGAAATTTCTGGCTTGCAGTGGCAACATTCATTGTGAATAAGCGGAAGGCAATTATGGTCCTGTTTGTCTTTGCAATTATTTACAGTGTTTTATCTGTAAGTAAGGTACAGGTAAATCAGGATATCACTTCGTATCTTTCCGATGAAACGGAGACAAAACGAGGACTCAATGTCATGGATGAAGAATTTGTCACCTATGGCTCAGCGAGAGTTATGGTGGCAAACGTTACATACCGGGATGCGGACGCTTTGGCAGAGAGAATCGAACAGATTGAGGGAGTTAAGACGGTGGCATTTGACGATACAGGGGATCACTATATCGGCAGTAACGCGCTGTTTGATGTCACGGTGAATGGAGAGGATGAGGACCCGGAAAGTATTGCGGCAATCAAGGGCATCCGTGAAGAACTTTCGGATTATGACATCTATATCTCGACGACGGTTGGTCAAGTGGCAGACAGTGCGGAGATGCTGAATAAAGAGATGAGCGTCATCCTTGTGCTTGCGGTTGTTGTTATCATAGCGGTACTTTTGCTTTCCACAAAAGCGTATTTGGAAATACCGGTATTGCTTCTTACATTTGGCGTGGCGGCAATCCTTAATATGGGAACAAACTACTGGTTCGGAGAGATTTCGTTTGTTACAAATTCCATTGCGGTTGTACTTCAGTTAGCACTGGCAATCGATTACGCAATCATCCTCTGCGACCGGTTTATGGAGGAACATGAGACAATGGAGTCGGAGGAAGCGGTCAAGCTTGCGCTTTCCAAGGCGATACCGGAGATCAGTTCTTCGTCGTTAACTACGATTTCCGGTCTGGTGGCGTTAATGCTTATGCAGTTTCGGTTGGGCTTTGATATGGGTATCGTATTGGTCAAGGCAATTGTGTTCAGTTTGATTTCCGTGTTCTTCCTTATGCCGGGAATACTTCTTATTTTTGCAAAAGGTATAGATAAGACGCATCATAAATGTTATGTGCCAAACATTACGTTTGCCGGAAAATTTGCGGAAAAGACAAAATACATCATCCCACCGATTTTTTTGGTAATCGTCGTAGTGGCATTCTTTGGCTCTAGCAACTGTAAATATGTATTTGATACAAATTCAGCAGAGGGAAGTAAGAAAAGTGATGCAAAAATTGCGTCCGAAAAGATTGAGAGTGTATTCGGAAAGAGCAATCAGCTTGTTGTCATGGTTCCGTCGGGCGACTATGAGAAAGAAAAGCGGGTATTGAACCAATTTGAAAAGCTATCCTTTGTAAAATCAGCGCTTGGGCTTGCCAACCAGGAAATCAATGATGATTATGTGCTGACGGATAAGCTGACACCGCGGCAGTTTGCAGAACTGACCGATTTGGATGCAGAGGTTGTGCAGGTATTGTATTCTGCATATGCTTATAATGAAGAGCAATACGGACCGATGGTGACCGGAATTGACGAGTACGGTGTACCTTTGGTGGATATGATTGTCTTTCTGTATGATCAATATCAGGAGGGCTACGTAACATTGGACGCGGATACCGATGAGATGTTAAACGAGCTTTATGATACGTTGCACGATGCACAGCTTCAGTTACAGGGCGAGAATTATACACGATTTGTCCTAAGTATTGACAAGCCGATTGAGGGACAGGAAACCTATGATGCAATGGAAGAAATTCGGAATGTGGCGGAGCAGTACTATGGAAAGGGAACCGTGATTTTGGCGGGAAACTCGACCAGTGCGAGAGACTTAGAGACATCCTTTGCAACGGATAATATCATCATCAGTGTGCTGACGGCACTGTTTGTTATGATTATCCTCTTCTTTACCTTCCAGTCAGCGGGACTTCCGGTACTTCTGGTACTCACGATTCAGGGAAGTATCTGGATTAACTTTACGATTCCGACCATTCAGGGGCAGTCGGTATACTTTATCGCTTATCTGATTGTATCTGCAATTCAGATGGGTGCAACCATTGACTATGCGATTGTAATTACCAGCCGCTACACGCAGCTTAAGGCAGAGATGCCGATTGAAAAAGCGATTATTGAAACGTTAAACCAGGCATTCCCAACGATATTTACATCGGGTTCCATCATGACCTGTTCCGGATTTTTGATAGGAAATATATCGACAGATGTTACAGTGTCTTCTATGGGAGTCACGTTGGGACGAGGTACATTGACATCGATTGCACTGGTATTGTTTGTACTTCCGCAGATTTTGCTGGCCGGAGACCGCATCATCGAGAAGACAGCACTCACGATGAACATTGCACGTTCGCAGAGAGATGTTGCCGGACGTGTGCGCATCAGCGGGCATGTGCGCGGTTATGTACAGGGTGAGATTGATGCAGACATACAGGGAGCGTTCCAGGGACAGATGAAGGTGTCTGTAGATACCGTACTTCCGGGACGGCAGGGACAGATTTCACAATTAGAAGAAAATGATATGATTGACATTGAAGAGGAAGGAGGTGCACAGGCATGAAAAGAAAAGAATTCTTGAAACGTTGTCTCATTGCGATGTGTCTTAGTGTAATGCTTGTGACATCCGCTTTTTCACCAGTTTGTTATGCGGAACCTGTAAGTGCGGAAGAGGAAGCGCTTGCCGAGGTAGAAATACAGAATGTGGAAGATTTCCTTGCTTTTGTGGAGAATTGTAAATATGATAGCTGGAGTATTGGAAAAACAGTGAGTCTTGTAACAGATTTAGACTTAATCGGCGTGGACTTTGATGGAGTGGCATATTTTAATGGTTCTTTCGAGGGGAATGGACACACCATCACGAATTTGAATTTGACCCCAAAAGGCTCCGATTATGGCTTTTTCCGTTATATCGGTGAGAGCGGTATGGTCAAAGGGCTGGCGATATCGGGAGTGATAGAACCGTCAGGCAGTCAGGAAAATATCGGAGGAATTGCAGGCGTTAACTACGGAACGATTACAAATTGTTCCTTTGCCGGAGAAGTGCATGGCATCAATTCGGTTGGAGCAGTTGCTGGAATTAATAGAGGAACCGGAAATATCATCTCTTGCAGCAGCAATGCACTTGTGCTTGCAACCAACTATACCGGAGGAATTGCAGGAACCAATGAGGGTATAGTATCTGCATGTACAAGTGAAAGTAGTGTTAATATCGAGGAACTAGAACCGACGTTAGACCTTGCAGGAATGGATGTAAGTTCTTTTAATGTAACACAGAATGTGGTCAACCGTAACGATATGGGAGGAATCGTAGGATACTCGAGTGGTCTGATTACGGATTGTATCAATAAGGGAACGATAGGCTACAAACATACCGGATATAATGTGGGCGGAATTGTCGGCAGTCAATGTGGAATCGTGCTTAATTGTACCAATAAGGGAGAGATTTATGGCAGAAAAGACGTGGGCGGAATTGCCGGGCAGGCGGAGCCTTATGTGGAGTCCGAGTATTTGGAGGATAAAGTCGACCAGACAAAGAACGATATCAACCGTTTAAACCGTACTTTGAATAACATTACATCTACCATGAGTTCAACTTCTGCGGAGGTAAAGGATTTTGCAGATAACCTGAACGAGCAGTATGACGGCTCGGTAAAGGATATGTCGGGAAGTATCGATGAGCTTTCCAATGCGGTAGGTGATGATAATCCGGAAGCTCAGGGCTATGTGGATAACATTAACGCCGCGTGGAACAATATTGAGTCGATACAGTCATCCGGTGAAAACCTGACCGATGAACAGGTGCAGGAGATACAGAACAATTTAGATACCATTAATAATAACCTTGGAAGCTTGCAGGGAACCTACAATAACACAGGAACCACTGCGGAAGAGCTTACGGATTCGCTTTCCAATCAGTTGCACAGCAGCGGAAGAGATGAAGAAATCAAGGATATTGCAAATACGGTGGATCGGGGTGTGCAGTCAATCACAAGGAATATGGAGAGCGCAATAAATCAGTTAAATAATATTGCTACATCCGTGAGCAACGACATTGCAGCAATCACATCCGATGAGCAAATCATAACAGATATCTCCTCCGTTGAGACGGCTGCGGATATGGATGGCGTCATATCCGGTTGTAAGAATTATGGAAAGATTCATGGAGATTTAAATGTTGGCGGGATTGCCGGAACCATGAATGTTGAGTACGACGGCGATCCGGAATTTGATTTTGATTTTTCGGAGTCTCTGAACGTGACATTGCGCTCAACTGTGAATGATGTTGTAATTCATTGTATTAATTACGGTGAAGTAATTGCCAAAAAGAATTGCGCCGGCGGAACCATAGGTCTGCAGGAACTTGGATTTGTTTATGACTGTGAGGGCTACGGTACGGTCAGTTCGGATGCCGGCAATTATCTCGGAGGAATTGTCGGGAACAGTGCGGCTACAGTTGAGAAAAGCTATAGTCTCTGCAATGTAACAGGTACTGATTATGTTGGAGGTATTTGTGGAAAAGGATACACGGTAAAAGAAAGTATCAGTGTCTGTGATATTGAAAGTGATGGCGAACGAATCGGAAGTGTTGCCGGCTATTTAGAGGAAGAGGGAACGGCAGCAGGTAACCGTTTTGTCAGTGATGAACTCCATGGTATCGATAATATCAGCTATGCGGGTACAGCAGATAAAGTTTCCTATGAGGATATTATGGCAATCGAGGGGATTCCGAACGGATTCAATCGTGTTACCATCACATTTGAGACAGAAGATGAGGTTCTGACAGAAAAGGAAATTCCATACGGTGGAAGCATTACCGAATCCGATTTCCCGAAGGTGGAGGAAAAGGATGGCTATTATGTTAAGTGGCCAAATGAGAACAAGCTTACAGACATCCGCAAGAATCTCACGGTTACCGCAGAGTATGTACCATGGTTAGAGAGCGTAGCAAGTAAAGAGGAAACGGAAAGCGGCAAGCCGATATTCTTGGCAGTGGCAGAGTTTTATGAGAACACAAAGCTGGCACTGGAGGCAATCGATGGACCGGATCAGTTGGATAAGGATGCTGTTTTAGCATATGCTTATTCGTGGAATCTGTCCGGTGATAGAGAAAAGAGCTATGAGACAATAGAAGCGCATCTGATAAAACCGGAAACCGAAGATGCTGTGCAGGTATGGGTGAGAGAAAATGACCGGTGGAGTGAAGTTTTTGCAGAGGAAGACGGAAGCTATCTGGTTGTTACGCTTCCGTATGGCGCGGATGTGGCGGTTGTCATTCAGCCGGAGGGATTAAACCCGTGGATCATTGTTGGCGGAGTTGCAGCAGTTGTTCTGGTAGCAGGCTTATTCCTTTGGCGGAGAAAAAAGAAGAAAGCACAGAGGTAAGATACATGATATTTGAGACGCACGCACATTACGACGACGATGCGTTTGCGAAGGACAGGGAGGAACTGGTTTCCTCTCTGTTCCTTGGGAAAGTAGGAAGAATCATCAACGTTGGGGCTTCCATAGCATCTACAAAAACCACATTAAATCTGGCGGAACAGTATGAGAATATGTATGCTGCGGTCGGTGTACATCCAAGCGATGTTGCGGACTTAAACGAGGAGACATTTGCGTGGCTGCGTGAACAGACCACCCATCCAAAGACCGTAGCAGTGGGAGAAATCGGACTGGACTATTACTGGGATAAAGAACCGGAAGTGCAGGCACGTCAGCGCGAATGGTTTATGCGCCAGTTGACATTGGCAAAAGAAAGCAGACTGCCTGTTATCATTCATTCAAGGGATGCGGCGGAGGACACCATGAACATATTAAAGGAAGTTGGCAGGTGGGATATTTGCGATATGTCAGACGATGAAGTGTGTGGTGTCATTCACTGCTTTTCTTACTCGCCGGAAATGGCGCGCGAATTTGTAAAAATGGGATATTATATCGGAGTCGGCGGTGTCGTGACATTTAAGAATGCAAAAAAGCTGAAAGAGACTGTCGAACAGATTCCATTGGAACGGATTCTGTTGGAGACGGACTGCCCATATATGGCACCGGAGCCACACCGGGGGAAGAGGAACGAATCCTCTTACATCCCGTATGTCATAGAAAAGATAGCAGAATTAAAGCACGTGACGGCAGAAGAGGTGGAACACGTCACGTGGGAGAACGCGATGACGCTCTTCTCTAAAGGAAGAGGACGGGAATAAGTATTCCCGCAAGTGGGACTTCTTATGAGGTTTATGCAAAGCGCACAAGCTCCGGCGTATCTGCCCAATAGCGCTTTGGAATCATCTGCATCTGCAGGTGCGGATTCTTGCGCGATTCAATCGCAATATGATCAAAGAAGGTCAACCACAATTTGCGGTATTCCGATTCGTTATCGGAGTACCGTTTTATTTTGTCTAAATCCAGATCTGCGGCATCTGTGAGAAGATACTTCTTGGATGCTTTGTGGACTGCCACTGTCTGATGTGTCTCATCGTAAATCATAAAATTTTCCATCGGAAGGCGGTCGGTAAAGTGTTCTGCGAGATAGGGCAGGACATTGTCCTTCGGATGAATGGTGGCGAAGAGCACACCGTTTTCCAATTCGGAGAAACGCAGAAATTCCAGATGGTGGCAAGCCTCGCGGTTGGTGGCACGACAGAGCTCAAAGATGCGGTAGACGCAAGGCTCTCCGAGAGAGAGCAGCACTTTCTGGCCGTCCCCACAGGCTAGGGCGAGCAAGATGGTTTCGTAGATGGCATCCGCCTTATCCATTTTCTTTCCGTTATTTGGTTCGCCCGACATGGCAGCTTGATAAATGGATTCATAAAACTGCATGCCAAAACGGGAAACGATGGTATTTATAACTTTCTTTGTCTTCTCGGCAGAAGGAGCGACCGGGATATACTCGGAGAAGAGTTCGTAATTCTCAGGCTCTCCGGTAGCAAGACGGATGTTCCGGTGCCCGAGCTTACTTGCGCAGGCATCATAGACACCGCTAAAGATTCCTTCTAAACTGTCTTCACATACAAATACATACATGGCAATACCTCTTTCTATAAAATAAAACTGTATGAATGGCTGTCTGAACGCGTTCTGCAATCGGCTGAAACTATTGCACGGCGGCGAGCTCACCTGCAATGAGCTGGGATTGCGGAACAGGCGTGCAATCTAACATCCCGGAATCAAACAGAGAGAGCTGTTTGTAGCCGCTTTCTCGTATGTCTCGCGGAATCTGTGTGCGGTCTGCCATCAGGTTCGCACAGATATAATTCTCCTCCAACTTCGTGTTGTACATCATCCTGCCAGAACAGGTGATGAAGTAAAGTGCACGCTTTAGTACGACGCCAATCTTTTTTAAATCTGCGAAATCAAGTGTGGCGGTGCGTCTGGCTTTCACAATCCGTTCGGCAGATTTGTAGCCGATGCCCGGCACGCGAAGCAGTGTATGGTAGCTTGCACGGTTAATCTCTACAGGGAAGCACTCCAGATGACGCAGCGCCCAATCGCATTTCGGGTCAAGGTAGATATTGAAGTCAGGTCGGTCCTCAGATAACAGCTCATCTACGGTAAAATCATAATAGCGCAGCAGCCAGTCTGCCTGATAGAGACGGTGCTCGCGCAGAAGAGGCGGTCCACCCGGAAGAACAGGCAAATTCGAGTCCTGATTCACATTGATAAAGGCAGAGTAGAAGACGCGCTTTAAGTTGAAGTTCTGATAAAGAGCTTCGGAAACACGCATAATCTGGTAGTCGCTTTCCGGTGTAGCACCGATAATCATCTGTGTACTCTGACCGGCAGGAACGAATTTTGGTGCCTTACGGTAGACCATCAGTTCATTCTTATTCTCTGCGATACCATTCTGTATCTGACGCATCGGTTTTAAAATGGTGTTCCTTGACTTGTAGGGGGCGAGCTTTTTCAAACCGTCCGAGGTCGGAAGCTCCAAATTGATGCTCATACGGTCGGCGAGGAAGCCGGCTTTTTCAATCAGTGCCGGGTCTGCCCCCGGAATCGCCTTGACATGGATATAGCCGTTAAAATGGTGTTCATTCCGAAGCTTGTAGAGCGTCTGATAAATCAGATCCATCGTGTAATTTGGGCTGATGAGGATGCCGGAGCTAAGAAAAAGACCCTCGATATAATTCCTACGGTAGAACTCCATCGTGAGCTCACAGACCTCATCCGGTGTAAAGGAAGCACGCGGAACATCGGAATTACAGTTGTTCTGGCAATAAGCACAGTTGAAGATGCACTCGTTTGTAAAAAGAATCTTAAGAAGAGATACACAGCGTCCGTCTGCGGCAAAAGAGTGACATACACCTGCAGCGAGACAGTTCCCCATATGCTTGCCGTCGCCCTTGCGGTCCACACCGCTGGAGGTGCAGGCAACATCGTATTTCGCGGCATCGGTAAGAATTGCGAGTTTTTCCATAATGGACATATTCTGTTGAATGTTCATGGAAACACCTCCCATTTGAATGCGAACAAATGTTCTGAGAATATACTAGCACATATGTTTGGAATTTACAACAGAAAAATCGAATATTTGTTCGGGAAATAGAATGGATTGCCATGCGACCTAATTTTGTATATAATATTACGAAGATACCAATAAAGAGAGGAATTTTTACATATGGATATTTTCGAGCAGTTTCCGGATAGGGAGACATTTGATCGATATTGGAATGAGAACTATGTGCCGCTGACCTATGAGGATGTGAGGGAGGTGTTTGAGGATTTTGTAAAATCTGCAAACGGACATATTTATCTCTCGGATTATGAGGAGAAGGGCTGTATTTCAAAAGCTGACTTTAAGGAGAACCTCTCACAGGAGGCACAGTTTACCTTTGAGGATGGCTTGACAGAAGTTTTTTATGATAAGAATCCCGAGCTCTATGAGACAGCGTTTGCACTTTATGAGGAGGCGCAGATGTCCGGACAGGGGGATGCGAGTGTCGCGCAGATTTTTCATGAGACGTTTCGCGGATTGTATGCGGAATTTTTGGACAGGCTGTTTGATGAGGTGCTCGCGCAGTGATAGAAAGGAAATGATATGGCAACACTTGGTATCCCGCAGAATACGATTGCGGTTTTGCAGAAGTACAATTTTAATTTTCAGAAAAAGTTTGGCCAGAACTTTCTGATAGATACGCATGTCTTAGAGAAAATTATTGAGGCATCCGGTATCACAAAGGAGGATTTTGTGCTTGAAATCGGGCCGGGTATCGGAACGATGACACAATATCTCTGTGAGAATGCCAGAGAAGTTGTGGCAGTGGAAATCGACAAGAATCTGATTCCGATTCTAAGTGATACGCTGAGCGAATATGATAATGTGACTGTCATCAATGAGGATATCTTGAAGGTTGATATCAATCGTCTCGCTGAGGAGAAGAACGGCGGCAGACCAATGAAAGTTGTGGCAAATCTTCCGTATTATATTACAACACCGATTATCATGGGGCTTTTCGAGAGCCATGTTCCGATTGACAGCATTACGATTATGGTGCAGAAGGAAGTGGCGGACCGTATGCAGGTAGGACCGGGAACAAAAGACTACGGCGCGCTTTCGCTGGCAGTGCAGTATTATGCAAAGCCGGAGATTATTGCGAATGTGCCGCCGAACTGTTTTATGCCGCGCCCGAATGTGGGAAGCGCGGTGATTCGTCTGACCAGACACGCAGAGGTTCCGGTGCAGGTAGACGACGAAAAGCTGATGTTTCGGATTATCCGGGCATCATTTAATCAACGTAGAAAGACGTTGGCAAACGGTCTTAACAACTCCCCGGAGATACACCTCTCCAAAGAGATTATTCAGGAGAGTATCGAGGAATTGGGCGTGCCCATTACCATTCGAGGTGAGGCGCTGACCTTGGAACAATTTGCAGCGTTTTCTAATATTATTGGTAGCAAGATAAAGAGGAATTAGAAGAAAAAGGAGGAGTTACAAATGGATTCAAATCAAAACGGAATGTATGACAACAATCCACAAAATCAGCAAAACCCATACGGACAGCCGAATCAGCAGAACCCATACGGACAGCCGAATCAGCAGAACCCGTACGGACAGCCGAATCAGCAAAACCCATACGGACAGCCTAATCAGCAGAACCCGTACGGACAGCCGCCATACATGAATAACGGTTACATGCAGCCACACGGAGAGGTAAAGGATATTTTCTGCAACATTCTGCTTGTAATCATGCCATTGCGCATTATTATTTCGCTGATTATAAACATCGCAACCTTCTCTGCGATAAGTGATTATAAGAGTCTTATGAACGGTTCTTATGCGAGCGCACTCGGCGGTGCTTACACGGTGCTGTCAATATTCAGTAACCTGCTGTTCATTGCGTATATCGTATTTGTAATTTTGGATATCGTTGGAGTGAGCAAAGCGAAATATAAAATTACGGGACTGGTATTATTTGCCATCTTTTTAAATCCGGGATACTATATCTGGAGAGCCTATGTGCTGGGTCGGAAAAAGACCGTGCCGATTATCTACACCGCGGTATATTCTGTATTGATGGTTGTAAATATGATTGTTACATTCTACTATTCGTTCAATATGTCATTTAGCATTATGAACTCCATGATGTAATAAGAATGAGAAATCTCCTTGTTTCATATAATAGATGGACAAGGAGATTTTTTATGCGGGGAAAAATACAGAAAAAAATAGATATGTTGCTGTCTTTGGTTATTATTGTTATATTATTGCCGCTTTTTGTCACAATAATAGGTCAACGTATGCAGCTAGAGGAGCTTATATACGGGGATGCACAGCAAGTGATAGATGAAACGGTGACGGAGCGCAGCACAGAAGGAGACGGTGCAGGGAACAGCAGTGTGGAGGCAGGGATTGATGCGGCAGAGATAGAACAGCAGCTTGTCGGCATTGTGGCAAAAGAAATCAGTGCGGATGCGCATGAGGAGGCGCTTTTTGCCCAGTGCGTGATTGCGCGGACCAACCTGTATGACGCAAAAACAAGGAAGTCTGCGGAGCCGGAGGCGCTTAATGTGGAAGAGATGCGGGCACTCTGGGGCGAGCAGTTCGAGGAATGTTACGAGCGCCTTAAGCTGTGTGTGGAACATACGGAAGGCGAGGTCCTGATGTGGAATGGAAGTTATGCTTATGCAGCGTATCATGCCATCAGTGCCGGAAGCACAAGAGATATGGCGGAGCTTTACAGTGAGGCGAAAATGCCATATTTAAAGGCGCAGGTATGTGAAGCGGATGTGGTTGCGGAGGGGTATCTGTCGGTTTCCTATCTGGAAAAAGAAGAGTTTGCAGAGGCGTGCAACCGTCTGTTTGCTGGGAGCGGAGTCAAAAATACAGAGGATGTGGTAATAGAAACGCGTGATACGGCAGGCTACGTGACGGCAATGAAAGTGGGAGCGGTTACCTGTGACGGAGAGGCATTCCGGGAAGGCTTCGGGTTGAATTCAGCCTGTTTTGCGATATCAGAGATAGATGAGCGGGTGCGCATCGTGACAAAAGGTCTGGGGCATGGGTTTGGTCTGAGTCAGCATACCGCAAATAAAATGGCAGAAGAGGGGGGCAGCTACAGAGAAATTCTTACATATTTTTTCCCCGGAACAGAGCTTTGTAATGTCTCGGACGGAAAATAAGAAAACATTGCATAAACCATCCAAAGAAGGAAACACTAATGTTAAAAATAAACAATGGATGGTGATATACTATGAAAAAACAAGGAATAGCCGCGTTTCTACGGCGGAAACAATATGTGATTGCAGGTGCAATCGTAGCGATTGCAGCAGTGGGTACGACGATGCTCTATAGCGATCATCAGGAAAAGGAACGTCAGCAGATGGAGGCTGAGCTTGCCGAGGAGATGAATGAGAAACAGGAGCAGCTTGCAGCAGCGGAGGAGGAGACAGAATCCGCGCAGGCGGTTTCGACCGTAATTCCACCGACTACGCCGATAAAAGAAGGTGCAGATATTGCACAGTCACAGGGTACAGGGGCAGAGTTGGAAGATTTTGCCAAAGAAACGGAAGCGACAGAGACTTCAGAGGAAAAGACGGCACGGACTGCGTCTGTCGGTAAGACATTGCATTTTTCCCCGGAGGATGGCATGATTTGGCCGATGAAGGGAAATGTTATTCTGAATTACAGTATGGATTCCACAGTCTACTTTGCAACATTAGAGCAGTACAAATACAATCCGGCAGTGATTATTGCGGGAGAGGTCAATGACAAGGTATATTCCGTTGCAAGAGGAAAGGTTATGGATATTTCCACCAATGAGGTAACAGGTTGCACCATGACGGTCGATTTGGGAGACGGTTATGAGGCAATTTACGGACAGCTAAAAGAGCCAAATTTTGCAGTGGGGGATTATGTGGAGTCCGGACACGTCTTAGGATTTGTGGCAGAACCGACAAAATATTTTTCCGTGGAAGGAAGTAATCTCTACTTTGAATTGCAAAAAGATGGCGTTCCGGTGGACCCGGTAGAATTTTTTGAATAGCAGGAAGCGTTCTTTCCTTGAATCCGACCGGTTTCTTCTTTATAATGAGGAATAGACGAGATGGGAGGAAGCCGGGATGGATTTTAGCGAATACAATGAGGTGGTCAGAGCATGGATGAACGAGGTGCTTCGAAACCGTGGCGTGAATGCAGAACTTACACTCAAGTACTGCGCAGATATCGAACAATATGGAACCAAGCTTGATGATGCAAAGCTGCTGGGGTTTGCGTGCTACTATAGTGGGGAGACCTACTACGTGCTCAATGATGTTGCGAATTTGTTTCGCTATATTACGAGAGCAATCACGTATCTGGATCAGTCGGAGCAGTGGGAGATGGTTGCAAGGGCATACAATGTGATGGCGATTACTTCGCTGAACCGCGGGAACGCACCGATTGCAATGGACTATTACCTGACGGGTTTGAGTTACTGCAAGAAATATCATTTGTATCAGGAAGAAAATATGATACATCTGAATCTGGGGAATCTGTATCTGTCAAACGGGCAGTATAGTGAGGCACAGAAGTATTTTGAGCGAGTGCAAAGATATGTAAAAGAAGAAAAGGAATCTGAGGACTACTATAGTCTGATGAGCTGCATTTCGGTGAATCTTGGAAAATGTTATCTGCTTGGCGAACGGTCGGAGCGTGCGCAGGAGTACGTTGATTATATTGACAGAGAGTGCTGGGCGCAGCTACAGAAGCCTGAGCAACTTGATGTGCTTTGCTTTAAGACACATTTTTACCATGCGGTCGGACGCATTTCCATGCGCGATGAGTGTATTGCGAAGATACATGAGCAGGTAGATGTGGATATGGCGGTTATGGATGTGTTCGATGATTTCTACGAACTATGCCAACTGTTGCTGGAAATAGGTAATGAGGATGCGTTTTGGGATATTTTGAATATCTTGGAGGAATTAACAAAAAATGCCAAGATTATTAACTTACAGCGGAGAATTATATCATTAAAAATCAAATATTATCGCAGACATCATGATAGCGCCGGCTATCTGCAGGCGACGGGTCTTTACTATGAGCTGACGGAGGTTATGGAGCGGGAGAATCAGTATATGATTGCGAACATGCTCGCGGTGCGCAGTTCGTTGGAACAATCCAATGAAAAAAGACGGGAGATAGAGCAGGTGAATGCGACGCTTCAGGAGAAGTCGGAGACGGACCCGCTGACACATCTTGCCAACCGTTTCCGTCTGAATTCCTATTCGGAGCAGGCGTTTGAACGGGCACTTTGCGGAGGAAAACCGTTTGCCGTGGAGATTTTAGACATTGATTACTTCAAGGAATATAATGACAACTATGGACATCAGGCGGGAGACGAGTGCATTGTCATGATTGCGGATGAACTGAAAAAGATGCAGGATGGCCGCATTTTCTGCGCACGGTATGGCGGAGACGAGTTTGTTATTATTTATGAGGGAATGACGGAAAAAGAGGTCTTTGCGGAGGCGGAGAATCTAAGGGAGCGTATTTTAGCACGCAAGCTGGAGCATGCATATTCCAAGGCATTGCCGATTGTCACGATTTCGCAGGGAATCTGCGTTGATATTCCGGCAGAGGAGACGCGAAGCTGGGACTTTTTGCATGCGGCGGATAATATGCTTTATCAGGTAAAAAAGCAGAGCCGTAACAATATTGCACTCGGAAGATTGGAAGAGTCAGAGATAAGAATGGGTTATTGATATCAGAGGAAACATTTATCAGTGCGGGCATAGAATATATAGCAGGAGAGAAAACCCGCAATCGAACCTATACATTTTTACGAAAGAAAGTAGATAAATTGCTTTGCTGTATGAATAAGATACCTTTCTGTCGATTGCTTTTTATATGAGTAAAGCCTTAACCTGATGAGGGTTAGGGTTACATAAGAAAGGGAGAATATTCTTGACAAATCTGGGAGGGCATGTTATCGTTTAACGTACTGCGCGTGCCACAATGGGGAGTCGTAGGACATGGCGCGGCAACGATAAGGAACAATGTGTGAGGGGCGCATCATAGCGCCCTTTTTTTAAGTCATAAACAGGAAGGAAAAAGAAATGGAAACAGTAAGATTTGATGAATTAGATTTATATCCGCAGGTGCTTCGGGCGATTGCGGAGATGGGATTCGAGGAGGCGACACCGATTCAGAGTCAGGCAATCCCGGTTGTGATGTCCGGCGTGGATGTGATTGGACAGGCACAGACAGGAACCGGAAAGACGGCATCGTTCGGAATTCCGGTGCTTCACAAGGTGGATCCGAACAACCGTAAGACACAGGTAATCATTCTCTCACCGACGAGAGAGCTTGCCATTCAGGTGGCAGATGAGATTCGCAAGCTGGCGAAATATATGCACGGAGTGAAAGTGCTTCCGGTTTACGGCGGCCAGGAAATTACCCGTCAGATTAAGGCATTAAAGGGCGGGGCACAGATTATCATCGGCACGCCGGGACGCGTGATGGATCACTTGCGCAGAAAGACAATCCGCTGTGAGGCGGTGAACACGATTGTACTTGATGAGGCGGACGAGATGCTGAACATGGGATTCCGCGACGATATCGAGACAATTTTGGAGTATATTCCGACAGAGGGGCGTCAGACCGTACTTTTCTCGGCGACGATGCCAAAGCCGATTCTTGATATTACGAAAAAATATCAGCACGATGCAGTGACAATCAAGGTCGTGAAGAAGGAACTGACGGTTCCGAGCATTGAACAGTACTATTACGATGTAAAGAGAAATGATAAGGTGGAGGTGCTTACCCGCCTGCTCGACTACTACAATCCAAAGCTTTCGCTGGTATTCTGCAACACGAAGCGCATGGTGGATGAACTGACGGAAGAATTAAAAGGGCGTGGGTATTTTGCGGAAGGGCTGCACGGCGATATGAAGCAGACACAGCGTGACCGTGTCATGAAGGGCTTCCGCAGCGGCAAGACAGAGATTTTGATTGCGACGGATGTCGCAGCGCGAGGTATCGATGTGGATGATGTCGAGGCAGTGTTCAACTACGACATTCCGCAGGATGACGAATATTATGTGCACCGCATCGGACGTACCGGACGTGCAGGACGCACCGGACGCGCTTTTACTTTTGTAAAAGGAAAAGAAGTCTACAAATTAAAAGATATCATGCGCTACTGCAAGACGAAAATCGTGGCGATGCCGATTCCATCCACGGACGATGTCGCGCAGATTAAGGCAGAGAAGGTCTTGGAGGAGATTGGACGTATCATTGATGAGGAGAATTTGAAGGACGTAATCGACATTATTGAGCATCAGATTAATGCATCGGATTACACCGCTATGGATATTGCCGCGGCATTTTTGAAGCAGGCGCTCGGTCAGGTGAACTTGGAAAAAGACGATGACTTTGATTTTGACAATACCGGCGCCGAGGAAGGCATGGTACGTCTGTTCATCAATATCGGCAAGCGCGACCGCGTAAAGCCGGGAGACATCCTTGGTGCAATCGCAGGAGAATCCGGTATGCCGGGCAAGCTCGTGGGTGCGATTGACATGTATGACAAGTACACGTTTGTGGAGGTTCCGCGCGAGTACGGAAGAGAGGTGCTTGAGGGCATGAAGAATGCGAAAATCAAGGGGCGCGCGATAAGTATGGAGCCGGCAAATCAGAAATGATGTGGACGACATTAGGTATTGTATTGCACTATTACAGAGAAAAGTACGATTTTTCACAGGCGGAAATCTGTCGGGGAATATGTTCCGTGGCAACGTTGTCAAGAGTGGAGGCAGGGGAACGAGAGATTGATTCCCTGACAGGAGAACTGCTGCTAGGACGGATTGGAAAAGAGATAACACAATTCGAGTTAATGCTGAATGAAGATGATTATGGTATGTGGATTCTGCGGGAAGAAATCTGTAAAGCGGTACAAAAAAAGGATTATGAAAATGCAAAACAGAGAATTTGGCAATATCGGACACAATTGACCGCAGACCAGAAACTTCATCATCAATTTTGCGAGTATTACGAGGTAAAGATTGCAATCGCACTTCAGGAAAAGGAGGAAAAGATTTGTGCGCTGGCTTATGAGGCATTGAAGCGGACAAAACCACAGTTTGATATCAGTAACAGGGAAAGACAGCTATATACGCCGTTTGAGGTGGAACTGATTCTAATATTGATACAGAATGGCAATTTTAAAGCTGCTGAGCAGCCGATAGATAGGCTGGAGGTACTGCTATCCTATGTAGAAACCTATTATACCGGGCAAAAACGAGAAAAGCTGAGCATTGAAATATTGTTGGAACTCATCCGACAGAATGAGAGAAATGAAAGCTGCGGAGATGCCATAAAGTATGTGGATAAAGCGCTGCTGTTTCTTTCGGAAAGTCGAAGTATGGAGCATGTGGCGGAGCTTCATTATAGGAAAGCAATGGCGGTAAGAAAAAAGTATGGGAAAGCGGCTGAATGGGATGAAGTCTGCAAACGGGAATGCAAGCTGGCATACTTTGCTGCCCGTATGGGGAAGGATGATGAGCTGACAGATAAGGTTTTGCGTTATTGTAAGGAGACATTGGAATGGCAAATTACAGAGCAGGAGATATTATTCGTTTAACACGCAGTGCATTGGAAATATCGCAGGAAGAATTATGTGATGGGATATGCTCCGTGGAGACGCTTTCCCGGATAGAAAACGGTCATCATAAAGTAAAGCCAGACACCTATTATTCCCTGATGGCGAAGCTGGAGCGGATTCCGGAAAAAAACTATGCACTGTGCATGGGGAGAAATGTGGAGCTTTTGGAGGAGCGTTTCCTCCTGGAGAATGCATTGGTAAAATTTGAATATGAGGCAGCAGGAAACTATTTAGATACAGTGCGGGAAAAGGCGCTTGACAATGTCGTTAACAGGCAATACATCATGCGCATGGGAGCGGTATTGGATTTTTATAACGGAAAAATTGACGCGGTTACGTGGGCAGAGCGGATGAAAGAGGCGATAAGATTGACATTGCCTCTTTATGAGTCTTATACAGATCGGATTTATCCATATACTGAGCAGGAAATTCTGTGCTTTATGAATCTCGCAAACGCTTATGGACGATTAGAGCAGCAGGAGAAGGCAATTGAGATTTTTCAAATGCTGCTAAAAAACATCGATTCCGGATACATAGAAAAAAATCGAAGTGAAGTAATGAAAATAGCGATACTCAGGAATTACGAAATGGATTTAGGGGAACTGGGGCGTTATAAAGAATCGACCGAGATGATACAGGAGTGCATTCAACTAGCCGTAAGGCAGCATTACGAGAGCATATTGCCGATACTTTGGGGCGATATTGCATGGAATATGATGCAGGAAATAGAGGAAGGAGAAAGGGGACAGGAAGAATTAGAAGATGTGAAACATCTTTTGCAGCAGGCATACTATGTCGCTGCTGCAAGAAATGATAACAAGGTTGTCAGAATAACGAAAAATTATTATTATGAAAAATTCGGAGAAGAAATAGAAGAATGTTAGAAGTCATTTCTTTCATCGAAAAGTGAATGAACGGATGGAGTAGAAGCGGAGTTTAAAAAAGTGAAAGTCTCTGATAGGTTTGTACCGGACAAAAGAATGAACATGATTAAGAATGTAGCAGTGATTTTTTTTAATGTGTTAAAAAGTTTTCTCATTTGTGTGAACCTCCTTGTTTTGTATCATTATAGTGATAATTTGGTAAAAGTACCATGTCAAAAGTGGAAAATTTTTCCACTTTTGACATGGTACTTTTTTTAGAACAGTGTATAGTGATATGTAAAAGAGGAAGTTCCGTACCATTTTAACTTGCGGATGCCTATAACAAGCCTTATGCCTTATTTTTGTAAATTGCAGTCGCTTTTATTTTTTGTACTGTGTTGCGCAACTCCTTGCGATCTTGATTGTAACTCCGGGGATATCAAGGATAAGTGCCAATTTTATTTACGCAGTTCAATAAAAAAGGAAGGGAGGTCGATTTTATGTCACAGTGTAAGCATAATGAAAAAAAAGATTTCACGGAAGAAAAAGTTGTTAGCCTTACAGAGAAAGAGAATGAAATCAAAGTCATTGACAGTGAAGGATATGACATTGAACAATTCCTGTGCAGATGCGGCAACAAGACATCAATTACGATTTGGTAGGATTAATTGTAGTCATTGAAGGCAGAGAGGCATATCTTTATGGCCTCTCTGTGCATCAAAAGAAGGGGAGAATACTTGAAATCAGTTTTATTAGAAAAACAATATAAAGAAAATTGGAATTGTGATAATTTGGAATACTTGGTCAATTTATTAGATAAGTTATACGGCGCAATAGATATAAAAAATCCGTCTAAAAAAATCCGAATTGATTGTGAAACTGAGCAGTATATCTTTTCTAAAAACAAAAAAATATATAGACATATAGAACAAGGCAGGCCGGAGTACTTTACAGAGAGTTCATGGTATCTTCACAAAGAGACAGAGAATTGTAAAAAAGAACAATATGGTCATTTTAACTTATACTATGAAAGCAGAATTTCTAAAGAGGGTGTAGGATACCTAAATTTCATTGAAAATTACATTGCCAATGTCTCAAATCTGCTGATGCTTAGCAATCCTGCGAAAATAGATATTTATATTGTGAACGAAAAGATACTAACAAATTTATTTGGAGATGATACTGTTACAGGTTTTTTTGACCCTTTAAAGTCTAAGATATATATTGACAAATTAGACATTCATGCAACGCATGAAATAACCCATGCTTTAGTGAATCAATGGGGTATATACACAAATTTGTTTTGCAACGAAGGCATTGCGGAGGCGTTTAAGCGACCTATAATTATACCTGAAAATTATATATATCAAATACGCTCTTTTGAAGATATCTATTTTGATTGGGATGATTTAAATCAGCAGAAGTATGGTGTAGGAGGACTTTTTTTTCGTTTTTTATTCCAAAAATATGGGTTATATATGATAAAGGAAATATGTAAGGATGCGCAGAACGCTGGAATGGAAAAAACAGAATTTGTAATAGAAAAGATTACAGGCGAAGAAAATATTTCACAAAAATTTGTTTCATGGGTTAAAAATATGGATTTTGAAAATGAGGATTGGTATTTCAGAAGGGCTGATAAAGGTTTTGCTTATGAAATTATGTAAATATGTTTTTGATGTTAGAAATGGTGAGGAACACTTACTAATTAATTTGATAAATGGGATAGCAGTTATTATATCGAATCAAAACTATGTTAATCTGATAAATGGATACAGAGAAGGGATTGACCAAGAAGTATGGGATGTGCTAGTTCAAAAACAGTTTTTAGTACAAAACGAAGATGATGAACTAAATTTTCCCTATGGAAAATATACTGCAATCAATATGAATATTACCAATATCTGCAATTTTAGCTGTCATTATTGTTATTTTAGGGCTAATAATAAGGAAAAGGAAGCCATGGCAGTCGATGCAGACGAATTCCTTAAATGGGTTAAAGTATATGTTATGCCAAAGCAGAAAGACATATTTATAAATTATCTTGGCGGAGAGCCGTTGATAGAATCGGAAAAGCTTATACATATTTCAAGGAATATGCAAAAGCTTGTTGAAAATTCTTCTATGCGTTACTTTGGAGAAGTAACTACGAATGGTTATTTTCTTTCACCGCATCTTGCAAGAGTACTATTTTCAGCCGGGATAAGATGTATTCAGATTACTCTCGATGGTAATCGTGAAGAACATAATAGAATAAGAAATTGTCACGGTGTAAATGGAACATATGACAAGATAATAAGTAATATATGTGCCTGTAATGCAATCATACCGATTATAGTTCGGATTAACATAAACAAGAAAACTGATGTAATTGCCATATATGACCTATTAAAGGACTTAAAGGCGAAGGGGATTGAAAATATTTATTTTTCTGCAATAGAAGATAATTATCTGGGTGATTCAGACTCGGCGGAGGATAATGAATATGCGTTGTCTGACGCAGAGGCAATTGATAAATATATTAAAGTATGGATGCTTCAAAAAAGTATGGGATTTAGATTTATTCAAAAAATACCATCAATTGTTGGAAATTGTATAGCAAAAAATCCGAACGGATATACAATAAATTACGACGGGAAAATATATTTATGTCCAAGCACGTGTGGTATATCAAGATTTTATATCGACGATTTATATAATTTTAAATCGAAAGAAAAAAAGTCACAAATAAAAAAGGAAGATTGCAAAACGTGCGCTCTATATCCAGTGTGTATGGGTGGCTGTGATATAATTAGAAGTATTGGTCAGAAGGAGGATGCATGCAGGAAAACGTACATCTCTCAGATACTTACTAATTATTTCAGAATTAAATATTTATGAAATATTAAAAGCTTGTAATTTGCTTGAGATGAGTTTATAAGACGATGGACTTTTGATAGTAGGGGTATTTGAAAAACTATAGATTGCAGTTTGGTGGCAAGTAATATTGAACATAAAAGACGAGGAGAGTAGATATATGCATTTATCTCATTATACATTATTTTTGGAATTAGGCGAAAATGAAGGTGCTTTATTCAATACTTTTTCGGGAGCATTAAGTGTAATCCCCAAACGAGCGTATTATAGCCTTCAAGGAGAATTTGAACCAAGAAAGCTGTCAGATATTTTTGAATCGGGTTCGGAATTTATAAAAGAAAAATATTGTTGTTATGCAAATGAAGATGTTGAGGCATTAGAACAGAAACTTTTATTTAATAAACACAGGAAAGATAGACTAACAGTGACGATTATGACCACATTGGCGTGCAATTTATCATGTGTTTATTGTTATCAGCAGGGGCTTGTTGACAGGTCTCTTAATATGACTTCCGAAGTTGCTGAAAAGATTAAGATATGGACTATAAACAAGATTAAAGAAAATAAGCCTAAGGAGGTGATATTTCACTTTTATGGTGGCGAGCCTTTAATTAATTTGGACGTTTTGGAAAAAATAATGCCAGAAATAATGCAGGCAGCACAGAGTGTAGGTGCGATCTTTACCTCTTACGTCACGACTAACGGAACTTTACTGAATCAAAAAAATATTTTGCGACTTAAGAGATGGAATCTTGATAATGCGCAGATCAGTATTGACGGGCCCAAGGAAATTCATGATGTAAGACGACCGCTCATTAATGGAGCTGGAACATATGACCGCATATTAGAAAACGTAGTGGCAGCCCTAAAAGAACATTTGCACGTTGTTGTTCGCGTAAATATTGATAAGCAGAACATCGTATATGTTGAAGATTTATTCAAAGAAATGAGAAGCAGAGGTCTTAATGAATATAGAGGACTTCAAATTAATATTGAAATCGTAAGTCCTATTATGAATCCAACGTCGCATTGTATAAATTATACATTTAATGGAGAAGATGAAATGAAGGCACTTGCGGGATTATGGAAGATGCAGGTTGAATATGGCTTCCCAATTAAATCAGTTATGCCTATAGATAGTGCTTGTGAGAATCAGATTGAGAATTCCTATACATTCTCATCTAATGGCGATATGTATATGTGCCCTGGATTTATAGGAATTGATGATTTTATTGTAGGTAATATTATGGATGACGATTACGATAATGAAAAGTACAATTCTTTAATTGATAAAGATGTGTGGAAAAATTGCCTGGAATGTGAATATGCACCAGTGTGCCAGGGTGGATGTAAAATGTGTGCATACGTTACACAACATGAATTTGGAAAAACATATTGTAGGAAAGATTTTATATCTGCAATATATCCAGAATTTATAAAAAGCAAATATCATCTCGCAGTGCATAATAATTAAAAATTTGGTAGAAGGGAGAGGGCGTAACCCCAGAGAAGGCAAATATGGAATTTACATATTATTATGATGATATCAAGTGTGATAATAATGAGTGGCTTCTGTTCAATATTTTTTCAGGAACGGTAATTAGTGTGCCTGATAAAATACATAAGAATATAGCAGAAGGCAGGATAGAAGATATAGCGGAAGAAGAAAAAGAACTATTGATTCAACAAGGCTTTATTGTTGATTCGCATGACGAGGAAGTAGATAAGGTAACGAATAAGCTCCTTAACATGAAATATAAGAATGATAGTTTGGTTATAACAGTATTAACCAATATGGACTGCAATTTAGGATGTAGGTATTGTCATGAAAATGGCTTTCTGAGTCAGGCGTTCTTAACAGAGTCTCAGATTAATAAAATCAACACATGGATCACTTCTCAAGTAAGAACAGGACAATATAAAAAAGTGACTATTTATTTCTATGGAGGCGAGCCAACGCTTAATATGCATGCCATTGAAGCAATTGCTAAACATGTGCAGTCGCTGAGCAATGAATATGATTTCAAGTATAATTTTTCTATGTCTACTAATGCAACTTTGCTTAATGATTCAATGGTAGATAGACTGGTCAATGCGCATGTCATCGACCTGCAGGTTACGTTAGATGGTCCTGAGGATATTCATGACTTTCGTAAGCCATTTTTAGATGGAAGAGGTACATTTAAAATTATATTGGATAATATCAAAAAATATAATGATAAAATTCATTTTACTGTTAGAGCAAATGTGGATAAGAATAATTATGACCACATTCCGGAGTTAATGGATATAATTGTAGAGAACCATCTCCAGAATAAAGTGTATTTTTATTTAGATTTGATAAGTTCAACGCACAGTATGAATGAATATTGTTCTAATAATGTCTTTACATCAATAGGAGAAATGGCATCAATCACGTATTTATGGGAAGAACAAAAGAAGAGAGGTATCCCTCTTCACGGGAAGAACGTAATTGAGGGTTTATGTGGGAATTTATCAAAATCCAATGTAACGATTTCTGCATCGGGTGAATTTTATATATGCCCTGGTCTATGTGGTATTGAGGAAGCGTGCTTAGGAAATCTTGACGCAGGATATAATTCGGTTTTTGAACGGATGATGCAAACAAATGTGTGGGAAAATTGTAAAAGGTGTCCATATCTTCCGATGTGTGCTGGTGGCTGTAGGGCACAGGCTTATATGAAATCTGGAAGCTGTTTTTCTTGTTATTGTAAAAAACGTTACTATGAATCTGTTGTAATGCAGTATATCCGGTGCAAATATGCTTAAATCAGTAGAAATATATACGATGCAAGAGTTAAGCTTGTATTATACAGAATTTTTTGAAAAAATTTTATGCCCTAAAGATAATGTATTGTATGTTGGGTATGAAAAGGATGATATATTGCTGCCTATAGTTGCTAGGAATAGTTCTAATGTAGTTGCAATTGACCGTGAACCGAAAATAATGACTCCATATTTGAATGTGCAATACAGAATAATGGATTTTGGGGATTTTGAATTTCGTGAAAGTGAAAAGTTTAATTTTATAATTTTCAGCTTTGTTCTGCATGAAAATGTACCAGAATTTCATGAGCAATTTGTAAGATTAGCGAAAAGATTTTCTGATAACATAGTAATAATAGAGCCTCTTTCACGCAGCGATACGGATGGAATTGAATTTGAAAAACAAATTAAATCATCTTTTGCGGACCAAAATAGATATAAGTGTTATTATAATAATGCATATTGGAAGAAAATAGCAGATTTTAACGACGATACAGACCTATGTTTGATGTTGAACAGAAGTAAAAATTTTGATGTCATGCCGATTCATACTTGTCACGATAAGAAATTATTTGTTTCTGTTCAGGACATTATGGTATTGCTTATTAAAAATTAAAAGGAAGGAAAATATGGAAAACATTATTGAGATAGAATCGCTTACAAAACGATATGAAATCAATACGGAATACGACAATTTATGGAAGCGCTTATTTAACAAAGAGAAAAAAAGCATTTGTGCGGTAGACGATATTGACCTTGCGATAGCAAAAGGAAGTATGGTTGCGCTTCTTGGAAAAAATGGTGCGGGAAAGACATCCTTGATTAAAATGCTGACTGGAATTGTAACGCCTACCAGTGGGAGTATTGTTGCAGCCGGATTTAACCCATATAAGGACAGATACAAATATAGTTATCACATAGGGGTGGTCTTGGGACAAAAATCATTGTTATGGCATAATATTCCGGCAAAAGACTCCTTAAATTTATATAGAAGCATATATGATATCAATATAAACGACTATGAAAAGCGTTTGGGATTTTTTGCCGGGGTGTTTGATGTAAAAGATTTACTGGATACACCGGTAAGGAAACTGTCGCTGGGCGAAAGAATGAAATTTGAATTGATAGCAGCCCTATTGCATGAGCCGGATCTTTTGTTTTTGGATGAACCTACAATTGGACTGGATATACTGGCAAAACAACAGATGTATTCTTTTTTGAATACGGTAAACAGGGAAAAAGGGACTACAATTATTATCACTACCCATAATGTTGATGATGTTGAAAACCTATGTGACCGTGTTGTCCTTATGGATGCCGGAAAAATCATATATGATGGCGACCGGGATGGCTTGTGCAGATATAATCAGACAAAAAAAATAGTTGTTGCAGGTGAAGTGCGATTAGACAATGCGATTAAGAGATATCTGGAAAAGAAGGAGGGGAATCAGTATGTATTTAAATGTGATGGGAATGATTCAGATGCTATCGCGTGTATTGTAGACAGAGTCGTACCAGGAAGTGATATTACCGTGATGGGAATGGATATAGAAGACGTGTTATTGAATGTATATGGAGGAAAAATCAAGCTTTGAATTATCTGGTCAAACATATAAAAGTTGCAATTGCTTTTTTTAAAATTAGTTGGAAGAACAGTATTGAATATATGAATGACTTTGCTGTTTTATGCGTGGATTTTATAGTAACAATAGCTTCCACAATTATATTCTGGCGGTTTCTTCTGGTGGATTATGAGAAACTTGGAACCTGGTCTATGGCGGGATTAATCCTGATTGGCATTTTTGGCAACGCATCGTGGGCGATAGGAGAGATTTTTGCAGGGGCGTGGGCGCTTTCCGGAAAGATAACGGAGGGACGTCTGGATAAATATATGTGCCGACCGGTAAACACTTTGTTTTCTTGCGTATTAGAGGATATGCAGGTAGAAGAGATGATAAAGGGGATTCTTTCGCTGCTTATTTTACTTATATGGCATGGGATAAAATTTGACATAGCAGTAAATCCGGCAGATGTCATATATACAATTGTCAGTCTGGTTATTGGGGTCATAATAGTTGCAATTGTGAGATGCCTGTATTCTTGCAGTGCATTCTGGTTTGAGAATACAGAAGGTCTTAATTTCCTTGTGCATATGGAAGATTTTGGATTAGAACATTATCCGCTGGATATTTTTAATAAAACCACGAAGCTTGTATTGCTTTCAATCATTCCGGTTGGTTTTGTATCGTATTTTCCTGCCATGTTTTATATGCATATAATAGAGAAACCCTATATGTATTTATTGTTTGAAGTTATTGCAATGATAATATTGGCGTTGGCGTTACATTTAATCTGGAAGAAGGGGATAAAAAAATATGAAGCAACGGGTGGTTGACATAAAAAAGCATATTTCATTTATGAAAATTGCTAAGATTAATAAAAAAGTTTTTATTCCTAACTACTTTAACGAGCTGGTTGTATTGCCTATTCGTTTCCTGATTCTTTGCATTATCTGGTATGCGATATATAGAGTAATAGAGACAGATGAGATAAATGGGTATTCTTTATGGGGAATGATTTTGTATTACTTTGTATATGCTGCGATTATGCATATCACAACGTATTATCGGCAGCTTCCCTATACGGTATGGAATGAAATTACAAGAGGAGAAATGTCAAAGTTTATATGCAGACCTGTCTCTTATATTAAGTACCATTTTTTCTATGGACTGGGATATACTTACTACAGTATGCTGATTTGTATTCCGCTTACGATTATAACATCATTATATTATTATCATGGTTTAGATTATGTAGTGCATGTCTTATTGTTCATTATTTCGGTTCTTTTGGGAGCTGCGGTGACTTTTTATGTGCACATTCTAATCGGATTTCTTACATTTTGGACAGAATCTGTTTTTGGATATAGGGATTTCATACTGCATCTCGGGGCAATTTTTTCTGGGGGAATTATTCCTTTGACATTCCTGCCGGTTTTTTTACAAAAAATCAGTCTGTTTCTGCCATTTAGGTACATGATATACGAACCCATTTGCATACTTTTTGGTAATTATTCCATGGTGAATATCTGTGCTGTAATTGTAAGCCAAATTTTATGTATAATTGTTCTGGGTATTGTAACCGGTATCGTATGGAGCTTGGGAATACGCAGGTATGAAGCGCAGGGAGGTTGATGAAAGCTGCAATATAAAATATGGGCGAATCATAATCGTAAACGTGCAATAATAGGTTGAGGTGGAGATGGAAAATAATAGGTGGAAAGTAGTCGCAGTATACAAAGAAGCATATAGGGTTGTTCGGAATGGAAACGCAATGCTTACAAAAGTAACAGGAAGTTTTATCAATAATGCTTTAAGAAAAAGTGATTTTCCGGCTGTTGGAGATTGGGTATATCTGAATGAAGGGGGACTGATTGAAGGTGTTGCAGATAGAGTGAATCAGTTGTCCAGAAAATCTGCGGGCAGACGTTATGAGGAGCAGATTATTGCAGCCAATATTGATATCATGTTTATTGTAACTTCATTGAACAAAGAGTTTAATATTAACAAATTGGGACGCTACATCATATTGGCTGAGACGAACCATATTACCCCGGTGATTTTGCTAACAAAAGCAGATATTTGTGACGACCCATACGGATATGTCAGAAAGGTAAGTTATTATTATCCGAAAGTTGAAGTTGAACTTGTCAGCACCTTTAATAATGTAGGGATTGATTTTATATATAACAAGATGGAGAAAGGTATCAGTGCAGTATTCGTCGGGACTTCAGGTGTGGGAAAGTCAACGTTGGTCAATAAATTATCAGGTCAGAATTTTATGAAGACTTCCCATATCAGGGGGGATGACAAAGGTCGCCATACTACGACACACCGGGAGTTATTTGAACTGGAGAATGGTTCATACATAATTGATACACCCGGTATCAGGGAAATCGGGCTGTGGATAAATGATGAGAATCTATCAGAATTTGAAGATATATATCTTTTGGGGAGGGTATGCAAATATCGTAATTGTAAGCATATAAACGAAAGTGAATGTGCAGTGAAGCAGGCGGTCAAAATGGGTGATTTGCCGGAGGATAGATATAACAGTTATGTTAAAATGACCAGAGAAATATATTATTCAAAATTGGGACAGGATGAGGGAGAACGGTTAAGATTTAAGAGCAGGGTGAAAAGAATGAGTAAGAATGAACGCTATAATCGTCATTAATACAGTAGCTTATACCGAGTTGTAATAAAGGAGTACAAATGAAAAGAAAAAAAGAAATTGTACTTTGTTTATTTATGTTTGTATTTATTTCACAGGGATGCGGAAGTGATGAATACATATTGGATACGCACAAAAGGGACGACATTGTGTCAAGGCAGTTTGATATGATTCGCTGTGAAAAGGAGTATGGAACGGTCTGTGTGGAAACGACAGACGAAGCACTGGCACGGGACATTGTGAAAAATATAGACAGCGCAGTAAAAAATATCGAATTTGAGCCGGAGGAAGATGAGAAGCAGACAATCTATGTGATGAGCTCTGTACCGGCATTAACAGTAAACGCGGTAGGCGAGAACATTATTTTTGCAGACTGTGAGGATGTAATGGCTGGCGATACCGCATATATTGTGCAGGGGCTTCTCTACAGATATTATGATTGCGAGTATTGGATTAGTTACGGATTTTCTCATAGAAATGATGAGGTTGACACGGAAGAACTGAGTCAGTACTACGGCAATTCAGATAACTGGATTCAACTACAATTATATGGAAATCACTTTTTTGAGACATTTCAGGACGCGGAACAATGCAGAATCGAGAAAAATACAGCGGTTTCCGTAATACAGAAAATTTGTAGCTCCGGGGAGAAAATTACGAAAGATATCGTAAACGATATAGAATGCAATAAGGAAGAATACATAAATTCATGGCTTACATCATTGGGAGTACCGGGTGGATTTGAGGTGAACCCGGAGCTTACGGAAGATAATCTTACATTTTACGCAATGGAGGATGAACTGCTCTATGTTGCGCTTGCGAACATTGTGATTCATATAGACGGGAGTCCGTATAATCCTGCCTGTGTGAGTGATATATCAGAAATGGATGAATACTTTAGCTATACGCAACAGGATATATTGGATTTAAATTCATTTGTTGAGAGCAATGATATACTTGGCGAGCTGGTTGATTGCAATAAAAAAGTGATTTGTTATAAAAATGAAAGTACAAGTATGGTAAGTTGGACAAACAAAGGAATACGGGAAATTCAATTAGTAACATGGGATTCTCTTCCGCATGAAGTCGTGCATGCGTATTTATCCATAATTGGAGAGCACGGATATCCGGGAATTGAAGAGGGAATCGCAGAGTATTTAGGAACGGTGAAGTTTAATGGATGTCGAAAAAGGCTGTCATGTGGATATTATTTAAATGGCTGGGACTATTTTGAAAAAGAAAGAAATGCTTATGAAAATGTAAAACCGATAGACGAAGAGGACTTTGATATGGAGTTATTCTATCATCTGTGGGCGAAGTCCTTTTATAATGGGGAAAAAGACAGAGCGCAGTCAGGACAAAGTATTAGAGATGCTTATGCTGTTGTGGGTCTTGATATAGGCCGTATCGAGGAATTTGCAGATATGACTTATATGGAATGTGAAGATTATGTCGCTTATATTGTGAATCATTATGGATTTGACGAAGTTTTAAAGTTTTTATCAACCGACAATACCAACCGGGAGGAAAATGAAAAGCTGATTCGCCAATATCTAGAGGAATGGCAAGCGACAATCGCATATCATTAACTTCATCAAATCTTAATCTTTTCACTTCTTTTAACTTCATAAATATTCCGTTACAATAAATTCATGATCATAAATAAGACCGTATTTGACGGCAGATGCAATATCTGCCGCGATACAGTGCGGAAAGAGGCAGAAAATGTACAACATACTGGTATGTGATGATGAAAAAGATATCGTATCCGCGTTAAATATCTACCTGACGGCAGATGGCTATCAGGTGTTTGAAGCGTATAACGGCAAAGAGGCGATAGAATTATTGCAAAAAGAGGACATCCATCTGGTGCTCATGGATATCATGATGCCGGAGATGAACGGAATCTCTGCCATGGTAAAAATCCGCGAGATGAGCAATGTGCCGGTTATTCTGCTGACGGCAAAGAGCGAGGATACGGACAAAGTTTTAGGGCTTACGGTAGGTGCGGACGACTATGTGACGAAGCCGTTCAATCCGGTGGAGCTGCAGGCGCGCGTGAAGTCCCAGTTAAGACGCTATATGCAGCTTGGCGGCGGCGCGGTAAAAGAGCCAAAAGACGTACTTTGCATCGGCGGCATTGAGCTGTGTGACCGTACGAAGACGGTGACGCTCGACGGTGAAGCGGTGGCGCTCACGCGCACGGAATACGATATCCTAAAGCTTTTAATGGAAAACCCGGGAAAAGTCTTTTCTCCGAATCAGATTTATGAATTGGTTTGGAAGGACAACCCATACGGTACGGAGAACACGGTGGCGGTACATATCAGACACCTGCGGGAGAAGGTGGAGTATAACCCGGCAGAGCCGCGCTATCTGAAGGTCGTGTGGGGACGCGGATATAAGATAGAAGCGTAAGGAGAAAGACTAAGACACCGTATCAATGGATACGCTGCCCAAGTCTTTCTGACCTTACGCGGAAGAATATCAAAGATATTCTTCACGACGAGACGGAGAAGTGAGGTGTATATCCAGAATGAAGAAGTGGAGAGGCTCTATGGGAGCCAAATTTGCGGCATGGGTTGGGATTACGGTCAGTGCATTGCTGTTTTTGGCAAGTGCCATTGGTGCGATTGCCATCTGGGAAGCAGGTATGTACCAATATGCATCCGCGGACGCATGTCGGGAGGAGTTCTATGAGAATGTAGCGAGTCAATATGCTGTACGGGCGCTGGACTATATGGAATCAGGTGAAGATTTCAATTTTCCGGATGCAAAAAATTTCCACTACGGAATTATAAAAGCGGAGAATATAGACGATATTGACCTGAATAATAAGGATATCTATGTGGCGAGCAACTTTAAGGGAGAGGTAGACGAAGATCCGGAGAGATTCTACAAGTTGTGCTATGAAATCGGAGATGCCACCTGGTTTTCCTACTCGGGAACCGTGCTCGGAGGCGCATCGGTGGGCTCGGGGGTGCAGGAATACGTGTCAAACGAGCCGATTTATCAGGTTGTTTATAATATGTCCGACGGTATTTTTTATTATGAAACCAGCGGAGCATTCTATCCGGTGCAAGTGGTCGTGTTGACTTGCCCTTATGCCGAGGGCACAAAAAAGTATACATTTGTGTATGATTTTAAGAAAAAGATGTACCGAAATGCAAGGGCGGTAGCAGTCGATGAGACGACAACCGCGATGGCCGAGGAAAATGTGCAGGAAACTGCCGATGAAATGATTGAGGAGACTGCCTCAATGGTATATGATGTATCACTCGACTCGTCGTATTTGATTGATTCAAAGGTGCTAGATGATGTCCTGCAGTCCGAATATCTGATGTTTGGCGCGTTAGAAGACGCAGGATGGCCGAAGGAGGAGTGGGGAGAGTTGCTCCTTGACGGTAAGCCGTATCTGTGTGATGGGGATTCCATCTGGATCGTGGACGAGGGATATCTGGAAGACCGTGTGATTGCGGAGGAGACGGATTACGAAGTCGGCGCAAATGACATTCTTTGTGTGACACATCATGGAGATGACTCTGACAAGCAGACTTACTGGGTTGTCGTAGAAAAGCCAATGGATGTTGAACTGGGGTATAGCAGTGACCTGTTTGTTCAGGCAAATACATTTGTGACATTCGCTTATGGGCTGCGCTATGTTATCTACGTGATACTGTTTGCGGCATTGGCGCTTGGCATTTTCTTTTTTGTATTTCTGTTAAATGCGGCGGGGCACCGCCGGGATACGGATGAAATCGTGACAACCTGGATTGATCGTATGCCATTTGATGTCTATCTTGGATTTGCCGGGTTGGCGCTGCTTGCACTATTCTTTTGCATGATACAGTTTAGCTATTATGGAAGTGATTTGCCGACCATCGTTATGTTTGTGACACTCTTTGTGGCAGCGGGCTGGGTTCTGCTCCTTAGTTTTCTCACTTTTGCCGTGCGCATAAAGTGTGGAAAGTGGTGGAAAAACACGGTATGCTTTTGGATACTGCATGGAATCTATCACGTTCTGCAAACGATTCTTACCAATCTGGCGCTGTTGTGGAAGGCGATTCTCGTGATAGGCGCGCTGTCTCTGGTGGAATTTCTGGTGGTTTCCTGGGATGGTATCGGTAGAATCACGATGTTCTGGTTTTTTGAAAAAATAATTCTGGTGCCCTTGTTTTTGCTGGCGATTGTGCAGATGCAGAAGTTAAAGTCCGGAGCAGAGCGGATGGCGGAGGGTGATTTGGAGCATCACATTGATACGCAACGGATGTTTTGGGAATTCCGATGGCATGGGGAGAACCTAAACAGCATCAGCACCGGCATGTCGCGGGCAGTGGACGAACGCATGAAGAGTGAGCGCTTTAAGACGGAGCTCATCACGAATGTGTCACATGACATTAAGACGCCCCTTACTTCGATTATCAACTATGTGGACCTCCTGGAAAAAGAAGACTTAAAGAATGAGAAAGCCGAGGAGTACTTAGAGGTACTGGAACGGCAGTCCGCGCGCCTAAAAAAACTGATTGAGGACCTGATGGAGGCGTCGAAAGCATCCACCGGAAACCTTGCGGTTCACTTAGAACAGTTAGAGGCGGGCGTATCCGTGGTACAGATTGTAGGTGAATTTGAGGAAAAGCTGAAAGCAAACGAGTTGACGCTCTTGATTGACAAGCCGGAGAAACCGATTCATATACTGGCGGATAGCAGACACTTCTGGCGTGTTGTCGATAACCTGATGAACAATATCTGCAAATATGCACAGCCGGGCACGCGTGTGTATGTCAATCTGGAAAGAGACGGGGACGCGGCGGTTCTTACGTTCCGGAACACTTCCAAATACCCGCTCAACATCAGCAGTGAAGAACTGATGGAGCGCTTCGTGCGGGGCGACAGTTCCAGAAATACAGAAGGGAGCGGACTCGGACTTTCAATTGCAAAGAGTTTGATGGAACTCATGGGAGGGACGTTTGAACTCTATGTGGACGGTGATCTTTTTAAGGTGGTATTACGGTTCCCGTTGGCGCAAACGACGGAGGAAGCAGTGAATCGAGAAGAGTAAAAAATACATATTAGAGCGATTTGGAGCGGAATTTTTATGGAAATTTATGCGTTTTCTGAAAATTCCGCTTTTTATTACATATAAAAAATCATATTATTCCAACAACATATTGATTTCAGTAAATTGTGCGTGATAGAATGAAGAGAAAGTACCATTGATGAAAAAAGAACTGTATACCAATGCAGAGAAATGCATAGCATAGTTAATATGTGAAAAAATGGAGGAACGAGTTATGAAGAAAAAACAGTGGGTATTCGGGCTGATCGGAATGTTGCTTTGTGCAGCAATGGTTTTACTGCAGCCGACGGAAATAAAGGCGGCGACAAAAGCGGAGAGGAACGCATACCGCGCTGTATTTGATGCAGATTACTACTATAATACCTACCCGGATGTGGCAGCAACCATAGGCAACAACGGGGAGGCATTATTGAACCATTTTGTAACATTTGGCGTAGGCGAGGGAAGAAGCGCAAGCGCAGCATTTAACCCACAGGCTTACAGAGCGCGTTACGCAGATTTGCAGCAGGCGTTCGGAAATGATATGGCAGCGTATTGCAGACATTATGTGAATTATGGAAAACAGGAAGGCAGAAACGGAAGCGCGGACGGTCAGGCATTTGTTGCTACTGACGCACAGAGTAGTACGCAGGCAACCCAAACGACCGGGCAGAACGTATCCGGCAATGTCATCGCCAGCTACACAACTTCTTATGAGGATGATGTACCGCGTGTCACCAATGTGGAACTTGCGGCACGGCGCATCAATGGTGTCGTAGTACAGCCGGGCGGGAACTTCTCTTTTAGTGCGACGATTTTGCCACGTACTGCTGCAAACGGTTATGTACAAGCGCCGATTTATGTCAGTGGGAAGACGGGCGTGGGAACCGGAGGAGGAATCTGTCAGGTTTCTTCGACCTTATATGCCGCAATGGTAAATGCAGGACTTCCTGCAACGGAGCGTCACGCGCATTCGCTGCCTGTAGATTACCTCCCGGCAGGACTTGATGCGACAATTGCGGGAAATTACATGGACCTTAAGTTTACGAACACCTTTTCACAGCCTCTTTTGATACAGGCGTATGCCGAGGGTGGCACGCTTACGGTAACGTTGGTGTTGCAGTGATAATATAAATGCATGTTTTCCAGATTTTTGCAAATGCTATTACCAAATGAATCAGGAGGTAATTGCATGAGCAACAATATGGATTTGGGCTACGAGATGTTCTGCTATCAATGTGAGCAGACTGCAAACGGAAAGGGATGCACGAAGATGGGAGTCTGTGGAAAGACTCCGGAAATCGCAAATTTACAGGATTTGTTGATTTTTCAGATAAAAGGGATTAGCTGTTACGGAAAAGTGTTGGTGGAAGCCGGAGAGCATATGGACAAAACGGTGGTAAGTTTTATTGAAAATGTTCTTTTTACCACGCTTACCAATGTCAATTTCGATGCAGACGTGCATGTTGCATTATTGAGAGAGTCTCAGCAGATAAAAGAGCGTCTGAGGGATACGGTCGGGGAGTTAAAGAATCATACGGATCACGCCTTCTACAATCTTCCGGAGACAAAAACGGAGATGTTAAAGGATGCACCGCTTGCGGGAATCATGTTTGACAAATCGTTAGATCCGGATATTCGTTCGCTTAGGCAGACGATTTTGTACGGATTAAAGGGTATCAGTGCCTATGGGCATCAGGCGAGAGAACTGGGATACTACAGTGATCAGGTAGATGATTTTTATATGTTGGCGTTAGAAGCTACGACGGACGACAATCTGACGGTTGAGGAATTAATTCGTATGACGATGCGCACCGGCGAAATGGCAATCGAAGTTATGAAAAAGCTGGATGAAGCGAATACTGCCGTTTATGGCAATCCGGGCCCGCATAAGGTAAACGTTCACATGAAGAAAGGTCCTTTTATTGTTGTTTCAGGTCATGATTTAAAGGATTTGGAAATGCTGTTAGAACAGTCGAAAGGGATGGGTGTGAATGTTTATACACATGGTGAGATGCTTCCGTGTCATGGCTATGAGGGATTGAAGAAATATCCCCATCTGGTCGGAAATTTTGGCGGGGCATGGCAGGACCAGCAAAAGCAGTTTGATAACCTTCCGGGCTGTATTCTAATGACCACCAACTGTCTGATGCGTCCGAGAGACAATTATAAAGACCGGATTTACAGCACGAATGTGGTGGGCTGGGAAGGCGTAAAGCATGTCGGTAAGAAGGAGAATGGAGAAAAGGATTTCAGTGAAATCATTCAGCAGGCGATTGAACTTGGTGGCTATCCCGAGGATGATGAGCCTCACGAGATATTGGTTGGATTTGGACATCATGCAACATTAAGCTGTGCAGATCAGATTGTGGAGGCAGTAAAGAGTGGACAGATACGACATTTCTTCTTAATTGGTGGTTGCGATGGGGCAAGACCCGGACGCAATTACTATACAGAGTTTGCCAAAATGGTGCCACAGGATTGTGTCATTTTGACATTGGCATGTGGAAAATACAGATTCAATAAATTGGACTTTGGTGAGGTGGCAGGTTTGCCAAGATTGCTGGATGTTGGTCAGTGCAATGATGTGTATTCTGCAATTTGTATTGCAACAGGATTGGCAGATGCATTTGATACGGATGTAAATGGACTGCCGCTGTCACTCATTGTGTCGTGGTACGAGCAAAAGGCAGTTGCGGATTTGCTGGCATTGTTAAGTCTTGGAATCAAAAATATTTATCTTGGTCCAACGTTGCCTGCTTTTTTGAGCCCGAATGTGCTGCAATACCTGGTAGACACGTTCGGCTTACGATTAATCAGTAATGCAGAAGATGATATAAAGATGTGCCTGAAGCAGAATATTTAAAATCGAAGGCATTGAAATGTACAAAAATGTTGAAATGCAGGGTTGTTGGCGCAAATTGATAGAAGGATGACACGCTATGATGTTCCGAAGCGCACAGTTTTTTTCTATGATTGTATCATCAAGAAACGTTGGAGGATACAATTATGAGAAATAAGACGGCATTAATTACCGGAGCAACCGGTGGTTTGGGGACAGAATTTGCAAACATTCATGCGGCAAAGGGCGGCGACTTGCTTTTGGTGGGGAGAAATCAAGAGAAGCTCGACGCAATGAAAAAAGAACTTGAAGAAAAGTACACAGGAAAAGTGCGTTTATTTGCGGTAGATTTATCCGAGCCGGATGCGGCTGATAGAATCTATGCGTTTACGAAAGAGCAAGAAATACAGATTGATTATCTGATTAACAATGCCGCTTTTGGCGGGCGCGGAGAATTTGCGGTGCGTACGATGGAGCAGGATTTGTCGATGCTGTCTGTAAATGTGGTTACGGTAACAAAGCTTTTAAAACTGTTTCTTCCCGATTTTATTCGTCGCGGAGAGGGGAAAATATTAAATGTTTCCTCAACGGCGGCATTGACACCCGGCCCTCTGCAGGCAGAATACTATGCAACAAAAGCGTATGTTACGTCTCTTTCCAATGCCATTTGGCAGGAAGTAAAGGGAAGCGGCGTAACGGTTACGGCACTGATGCCGGGGGCGATGAAGACCGGATTCGCCGAGGCATCTGATATGAGCAAGACACCGCTGTTTGCAAATGCAGTAAGCCCTGTGGGCGTTGCAAAAGCGGGATATGATGGAATGCTGAAAGGAAAGCTGAACGTATTTGCGGGGCTTCCGGGCTGGCAGAAACCATTTATGTCATTGATGCCGATGTTTCCGAAGAAACCGGTGATGAAGATGATTTATGAAATGCAGAAAGAAAAAAGGTAAGGAGATGAAAAGCTATGGATCGATTTGCGGTGGATGGTCAGTATGGAAAATTTCTTGCTTCTTTTGGAATAAAAGTGGAGGAAGCGTTAAAGAAAGCCGGTGTGGCAGAGGATATCTTCAGCCATAAGACACCGACCATGTCTGCTGCAGAATACTATCGTTTTATGGATGCGCTGGGAGCATTGGCAGACAATCCGGCGATAGCGATGCAGATTGCCACGGCAGACAACATAGAAAGTTTTTCTCCGCCTATATTTGCGGCCTATTGCAGTAAAAATGCGAGAATGTGTATAGAAAGACTGGGCAGGTATAAGAGCCTGATCGGACCGTTGCGTTACTGTGTGACGGAAACAGAGTCCACCGTGACGGTTGCGATTGTGTCTGAGAATGAGAAAGACATCATTCCTCAATTTCTCGCGCAGACAGAAATCGTATTCTTGATTAACATTATCAGAAAAGCGACAAAAGAGCCGGTTCGTCCGATTCAGGTACAAATGAGAAAGCCGGCGGAGGCAAAAGAGTTTTCCGAATACTTAAAGTGCGAGATTGTACCCGGTGAGCGGGATGCGCTGATATTTTCAAGAGAGGACTTGGAGATTCCGTTTATCAGTCGGAACGATGCGATGTGGGAGTACTTTGAACCGGAACTAAAGCGCAGGCTGGCAGAACTGGAAGTGGATGATTCCTTTGCCACGCGCGTAAGAAGCGCGCTCACTGAACTGTTGCCGGGTGGGTGTAGCGGAATTGACGATGTTGCCGAAAAGTTAGGACTTAGTCGGAGAACATTGCAAAGAAAGCTCCGGGAAGAAAACACCAATTTTCAAAAACAGCTCAATCATACAAGAATGCTTTTGGCGCTTCATTATATAAAAAATACCGAAATGACAAGCAATGATATCGCATACTTGCTTGGATATCAGGAGCTGAATTCGTTTTTGCGTGCGTTTCATATATGGACGGGAATGAGTGTGTCGGAGTACAAAAATCGGGAGCAGTAATCAGAGGAAGCATTATAGATATCTATAATGCTTCCTCTCAGAGTGTAGACAAAGTATGTCTATTAAATGAGTTGATGTATATTAATGAAAAAATATGCATCAGCTTATTTTTATGTTATCATTGACGGTAAAGAAAAATTTATATTTTATGAATTTGACAAATCGGTATTTATGGAGGTTACGAAATGAGGAAAGTTTTTATGTGTAGTTTGTGTCACAATGGCATATTGGGTGGCGGATTATACCTTGATAATCAAGCTGTAACTTATAGAACACAAAAACTTACAGTCAGTGAAAAATACAAGAATCTAATATTACCTCTGAATGAAATAAAAGGAATTTCATGGAAGTGGATAGTATTTCCTGTTGCAACATTTCATATGAAAAATGGCGAATGTTATAAAATTATTATCTTTAATAAATGGCGTTTTAATAAATATTTTCAAAAATATAGTGAAAATTAGAAAACAATAACTTCCAGTTTTTAGAACTAATCGGTATTGACCGCGCTCTTTGGAAAATGAGAATGTAGCACACGGTTAAAAAGCTAAAAAGGCAACTAATAACCGTACGGTCCAATTAATCGATGCGGTTATTTTTCAAGAAAATAGAATATTAACCGTAGAGATGAAGGGGGAGTGACGGTTATAAACGAAAAAAGCAACATTGTAACCGTATGCCAACAACGGTTTCTACGGTTATGGACTTCGGAATTCATATTATAACCGTAAATTAGAAGCAAATCATACGGTTACAAATCTATAGTGCCATTTCACAACCGTAATGATTAGTGTAACACTACGGATACAAATTAAAAGAGATAAGTCCTAACCGTAAGGAGGTAAAATTAGGATCTAAATTCCAGTTTTTCGATATGACGATAGACAGGAAAATTGACATTTAAAGTTGAAGGTTAAAATAATATAGCTATGCATATTTATTTGTGAATATACATAGCTGTATTATTTTTTGATTTTGTCTACAGTCTGAGAGGAGGCATTATAGAAATCTATAATGCTTCCTCTGTCTCTTTCCCGGACAAGCGGTTTGTATAATAAAATTTCAGTACTAGCTGAATCAGTGCCTGCAGTACGGTCGCGGCAAGCATGGTGAAGAACACAACCTCATGAAAGTAACCTGCAATAACGGTGAGAATGAGCATCACGATAACGGTGATGGACATCGAAGATTTCCCGACCTGCTGGCTGATATAGCATTCGCGCTCGTCATTCTCTTTATAATATAACTGCTTTAGGAGTTTTTCATCTGTTAAAGCTTTGCGGTAGGTCATCAGTTTATAGGTAAATACAATCAGTAGCGCACATAAGAGCCCCATCTGAAATCCGGAAATAAAATCTGCTGTATTTTCATTTCCTGTGTGGACCGGAATCGCACCACTCACAGAGGCACAAAGAAAAATCAATGTACAGGCAGTCAATCCAAGAAGACGTTTTGTGCGAGCTTCTAGCTGGGTTTTCATTTTTAACAGTTTGTGATTCATAACGTTTCCTCCTCGTCAATCTCGTGAAAGTCAAATACTTCTTCAATCGTTAAATTAAAATAATGTGCGATTTTATAAGCCAGCACCAGCGAGGCAGTGTATTTGCCCACCTCAATCGAGGTAATCGTCTGGCGCGTCGTTCCGACGGCATCTGCAAGTTCCGCCTGAGATAACTTGTGCTGTTTTCTTAATTCTTTAATCTTAGTTTTCAATAGGTCCCTCCTTTTTGCAATGTTTGCTTTGCAAATTTAGTATAGTACACTTTGCAAAATATGTCAAGCTCATTTTGCAAAAAATGTAAAGCTTGTTTTGCATTTAGAAAAACATGGGGAGGTTGTCGTAAAAATTGCGGTATGTTATAGTGAAGGAAGTGATTGTAACGTGACAGGAGGAGCGGCATGTACATTGCGCAGGAGACGGCACAGACCATTGTGGAGGAAATCGGGCGGGAGATTCATGAAAATATTAATTTTATTGATGACCGCGGATATATTATTGCAAGTACGGATGAAGAGAGAATCGGAAATGTCCATGAAGGCGCAAAGCGCATTATTCGGGAAAAATTGGATGAACTGTATATTACTGCGGAAATGGAAACATCCAGTACCAGAAAAGGTCTGAACCTGCCGATTCGCATCAACCACGAGATTGTCGGCGTAATTGGTATTACGGGCGAAAAAGAACAGGTCATGGGCTACGGGAACATTGTCCGGAGAATGACGGAGATTATGTTGGAAGACAGCCTCTCAAAAGATGAGCGCCGTTATGACAGACGCGTGCGCTACCGTTATATCGAGGAATGGATTGAGATGCCGCGAGGATTATACAATCAGAACTTTATCGAGCGGGGCCGACGTCTCGGAATTGATATCACACGCCCCAGACGCGCAATGATGATAGAAGTGGAGCGCTATCATGAACTGTCTTTTTCCATGGAAGGTCAGCGCAAGCTTGAGGGAATCGAATCGACCGTGCGGCACCTGATTTCCACGCTCCCGGAGGCTCTTTACTTGCGAGAACCGGAGCGGCAGATTTGTCTGGTTGAGGCATGCTCGGATCAAAAGCTGCGGGAACTGTCTGACAAAATCGCCGAGGTGATTGAACAAAAATATGACGAGGTATTGCTGTTTGGAATGGATGGTCAGGTCAAAGGCTCGGATGATGCGGGAAAAATCTGTCGTGAGGCAAAACGGGCACTGGAGTGCTGTAACTATCCGGATGAGACACGGCTCTTTTATGATGATTTGAATGTGGAAATTCTCATGAATGATATCACGGATCAGACGATGGAAGAATTTTTATATAAACTGTTTCCGACAGCGACGATGGAAGAACTGAAAGAGGACATGGAGCTGATTGAGGAGTATTTTCGTAGCGAGGGCTCTGTGACCCGCGCTGCGGAGCGGATGTTTGTTCATAAGAACACCTTGCAGTACCGCTTAAAAAAGCTAAAAGAAACCACGGGAAAGGACATCAGACTCCCGAGTGAAGCGGCAGTATATATGATGGCGTTATATTGTTACAGAAAGTTTAATGGGGAACCGTTGTCCTTTCGTATGGAATAGGGAACTGTTACCAAAAACAAAAATCCGTAGAAATATATGTTTTGCATAACATTTACAATCAAAACCCCGATATGCTATTCTTTGTACGTAAAGCACAGAACAAGAAAGAAAAAGTCAGAAGTTTTGTGCAAAATACACAATAAAAGGCAGGAGGGGTTTTTTATGACAGGTATTCCATTTGTAATCGTGTTTGTCCTGGCTATCGTGGCGATGATTGTCCTGATAAGCAAATTCAAGATTCACCCGTTTTTATCCATTATGTTGGTGTCTCTTGTACTCGGACTCTTGGGAGGAGTTCCGTTAGTAAATGTGACAAACGATGACGGAACAGTAGTGAATGGTATCGCAACCGTAATCGGAAGCGGATTTTCATCCACGTTTACCAGCATCGGTATCGTAATTATCTTCGGTGCGATGATTGGTACATTTCTTGAGGCGACAGGTGCAGCGTTAAAGTTGGCCGACATGGTCGTAAAACTGGTAGGACCGAAGCATCCGGAGCTTGCAATCGAATTGATGGGATGGGTTGTTTCCATTCCGGTATTCTGCGATTCCGGATTCGTAGTATTGAATCCGATTCGTAAAGCATTGGTGAAGAAGACAGGGACTTCTTCCGTAGCGATGACGGTGTGTCTGTCAGCCGGACTTTATGCATCTCATGTATTTATTCCGCCGACACCGGGACCAATCGCAGCAGCAAATACGTTAAATGTCGGAGATCATCTGCTTTTGGTTATGGGGCTTGGTGTTCTTGTTTCCATTCCGGCATTGGTTGGCTCCTATTTTTATGCAAAATACATCGGCAAAAAGGTTAAGGCAAAAGATGAAGTGGACAGCGTGGGTGTTGTAAAGAGTTATGAGGAACTGGTTGCTTCCTATGGCAAGCTTCCGAGCGGACTTATGAGCCTTGCTCCGATTATTGTTCCGATTATCCTTATGGCAATGTCAAATGTGGCATCCATCCTTGGCTGGAGCGGTGCAGCACGGACAGCATTTTCATTTCTTGGAACACCAATCATCGCATTGGCAGTCGGCGTAGTATTGGGTATTATTCTTCTTATCCAGACAAAGTCAGGAGAGAAGCTGTATGATTTGACAAACGATACATTAAAGACAGTTGGACCGATTCTGTTTGTGACAGCAGCAGGTGGTGTGCTTGGAAAAGTTATCTCTGCAACCAGCCTGGTAAGCTTTATTACAGAAAACGCAGAATCCTTACAGGTAATCGGAATTTTCTTCCCGTTCTTACTGGCAGCAATTTTGAAATCTGCACAGGGTTCTTCCACAGTTGCCATTACGACGACTGCCGGTATTATGGCACCGTTAATGGGAGCACTTGGTATGGATTCTGTTGCGATGAGCGCACTTTGCGTTATGGCAATCGGAGCCGGAGCTATGACAGTATCCCATGCAAATGATTCTTATTTCTGGGTTGTAACAAACTTTGGTGAGATGACACCGGATCAGGGATATAAGACACAGACACTTGGAACATTGGTAGAAGGTGTATGTTCCATGGCAGGTATCTTTGTGATTTCCCTGTTCTTACATTAAATCACATCGGGGAAGGGTGATGGATTATGTCACTGAGGCAGGATGCGGATGAGATCATTCGTGTTTCGATTCAGGCTGTACTGCCGGATGAGGCGGTAAGTGCAGCACTGGATGGCAAAGATTTCGGCAACGGACGAGTGCGTATGGTTGCGGCGGGCAAAGCCGCATGGCAGATGGCACATGCCGCTGCTGCAATATTGGGGAGCAGATTGGACGGCGGAGTCGTAGTAACGAAATATGACCATGTAAAAGGCGAGATACCGGGGGTGACCTGCTTTGAAGCAGGCCATCCGGTACCGGATGAAAACTCTTTTCGCGGAACAAGAGCAGCGATGGAAGCGGTGAGTAATCTGACTGCCGAAGACACGGTATTGTTCCTGCTTTCCGGCGGGGGATCGGCGTTATTTGAAGAACCGTTGATAACGGGAGAAGAGCTTTCGGATATTACCGGACAGTTGCTGGCGTGCGGAGCAGATATCATTGAGATGAACACCATACGCAAACGTCTTTCCGCAGTAAAAGGCGGAAGGTTCGCGAAAATCTGTGAACCGGCAAAGGTTTATAGCATTGTCTTAAGCGATATTCTTGGGGACCCGCTTGATATGATTGCATCGGGACCGGCTTATCCGGATTCTTCCACCAGTGAGCAGGCGGTTGCGATAGCCCGGAAATATAATTTGAAACTTTCTGAACGGGCGTGGACGCTGTTAGCGGAGGAGACACCCAAGGAGTTGCACAATGTAGAGACCAATATTACGGGAAGTGTAAAAAATCTCTGCGCGGCAGCAGCGGAGAGTTGCAGAAAATTGGGATATCGACCGATTCTGCTGACGGATCAGTTAAATTGCGAAGCGAGAGAAGCGGGCGCGTTTCTTGCAGCAATCGCAAAGACGCATCAGCCGGTCGAGGAGAATCTGGCATATATTGCAGGCGGAGAGACCGTGGTGCACTTGACCGGAAAAGGAAAGGGTGGACGCAACCAGGAGATTGCACTCGCAGCGGCGGAGGGAATCGCAGGACTTTCGGGAACGGCAGTGTTTAGTGTGGGAAGTGACGGAACGGACGGTCCAACCGATGCGGCAGGCGGTTATGCAGACAGCAACACCAAAGCAATTCTTACGGAAAAGGGGATTTCCATCTATGAGACATTGCAGGAGAATAACGCCTATTATGCGTTACAGGAGAGCGGTGGACTGATTATCACCGGTGCCACCGGCACGAACGTAAACGATGTAGCGGTTCTGCTGTTGTCAAAAGAATAAAAGAAAAACGGACAGGGGATGTTAGAAACGTCTAACATCCCCTCTTTTTTGGTGCGCCTTGCGGCGCACGTCTCTAATGGGTGAAAGTCCCTAATCCACTCTAGTAGTGGTCTGCGTTTTCGTACCGTAGCCGGAACAATTACGAAGCACTGAAAATGATTCTGTCGGGACAAGTTCATATTCTATTTTTCCTAAATAGCTCATTTGCATCTCCTTTTTCTTTGCAGGGTGATGCGCAAGCTATTACATATTTGATTTTATTTGCAATAGCCGCGCTATGCAAAGTAAACAGGTGTCATCATAGAAAAGCGTCCTCCTTTTTGTTTCTTCTTGTATTTTAACAGCAGTGAATGTGCAGATACTACCTCACAAATTTATAGAAAAAAGAATGAGCCGATACCATTAGGTACCGCCGTACCGGACAGATGTGCGCGATAGATCAGTTGATTCCTGTGTTGCAATTCCTGCCTGTAGGAAGTGCCTGCTCCCCACGCCTGTTTATGTTCCTGTTTTCTTGGAATGTAAATATTGGTTCCGTCCACATACTGCTGTATTAATTCGATAAGTTCTATTGGCAGAATTTCTTCTGCTCTTTTATAGCCCATATTTGCCTCCTAAATTCAGATTTCTTTTAGGAATAGTACGGCGTCCTGAATCAGACGGGGGATTTCCGCTTCGCCGCTTCCGCGGTTTTTAATGCCTGTCTCAGTTGCTTTTCATTTTCGCAAATGCTGGTAACCTTTTGGGAAATGATTTCTTTCGAGTGACAGATTGTATCGTAGTTCTTTTGTACGAACAACAAAGTGGAAAAGAAAAAAATTCGCATCCGTTTGGCTAGTTATTAACACTTGCGATAACAGACGTATGTATTCTATACTTAAGAAGCATGAATAAAGAGAATCACCAAGATTTATGGAGTGGATAAGCGATGAATAGAAATACCGCACAACAATTTATTATACAAAATACACGCCCGATTGATTTGGCTGTTTACAATTGACAGTAACATGGACTATCCACATGCAATAGGGTGGGAAAAGGACGGAGATGGAATTCATGGATCTAATCGTACGATATCTTTGGCAACTTTTTGATTTGTAATGGAAATCGAACGTCGCTGTATGATGATATTATAAGAGAAGGTTTAAAGTATCTGGAAGATAGGAGTGGTATACTTCGTATCCTGAGTTTGAACAGGCAAGAAATTGGTGGAGACCGCGTCTTACGATTGATAAATTACTGTTTGATGAAGCCCCGATTTTTAGGTGAAAGATAAAATTCAATTTGGAGGTGATGCCGGTTGGTAGTATTAGTAATCGATATCCAAAAAGGAATAACGGATGAAAGACTGTATGATTTCTCCGGATTTATGAAAAATACAGTGAGAATCATTGAGGCAGCCAGAAACAATAATGTTGAAGTGATTTATGTCCAGCATGATGACGGACCGAGAACGGGCTTTTCCGTGGGAGATGAGGCATTTGAAATTGCCCCGCAGGTGATGCCAAGAGAAGGTGAGAAAATTTTTGTCAAAGAAATAAATAGTTGCTTCGGAAATAAGGAACTTGTCCGTTATCTGGAAGAACGGAAGGAAAATACATTGATGATTGTCGGATTGCAGACGAACTTTTGCATCGATGCATCGATTAAGTCAGCTTTTGAAAGAGGGTACAAGGTAATCGTTCCGAAAGGAACGAATTCTACTTTCGATAATGACTATATGGATAAGGAGACGACGTACAAATATTATAATGATATGATGTGGCCGGAAAGATTTGCAGATTGCATTTCGATCGAGGATGCGATTGGACTGTTGAGCAATGAACAACTGTTTCATGGATAGAATTAAATTAGCTGGATATCGTCAGATTTATGTTTGATGAATTTAACAAATCAAAATTAGAAGGGAAATTGAAATGACGATAGAAGCATTATTTTTGAGAAAATATCCAATGCCCGGGATATGGGCGGATTGCGCACGGCGCAGGGGCGCATCATTTCTTCAGGACTTCTGATTCGCTCCGCAAATCTGACGGATGCAACGGAAGCAGATAGAAATGTTCTGCGGGAAAAATACCGTCTTTCAAAAATCATCGATCTGCGGACAGAAATTGAGCGAGATGAAATGCCCGATGTGTCTATGGTAACTGTGGACTACTTGCCAATTCCGATTTTTGATGAAAGCGTCGCAGGAATCTCGCACGAAAAGAAGAGTAGCAACGAACAGCTTCTTGCGGTTATTCCAAAGATGGGACAGCTATATTGCAAAATGGTGACCGATCCGCCCTGTCGGGAAAACCTTGGTAAGGCGGCAAGATGTGTAATGGAACATGATTTTTCAAAGGGCAGTGTTTTGTGGCATTGCACTGAGGGGAAAGATCGTTGCGGACTGCTTTCGGCGGTGCTGCTTTTGGCTCTTGGGGTGAAGCGCAGCACGATCATGGAAGACTATCTGCTGACAAACTGCGTGAACACAGCCAAATCTGAAAAATACTATCAGATGGTACTCTCGGCTGGCAAAACCGAAACAGAAGCTGAAGCGATACGGGACATTTTTCTTGCAAAAGAGGAATATTTGGACGCGGCTTTTTCAGCCATAGATGCACAATATGAAAATGCAGACGCTTTTCTGCGTAATGGGCTGAATATTCCACAGAAGCTGATTGAGCGATTTCAAAGTAATGTGCTTCGCTAAGTTTCAAAATTTTCGGAAGACTTGGATTTGTGCAGATAAAAGCAAGCCAATCTGTGAGATTCGCCTTGTTCTTGACACATACAATCTTTGTAGGATGCCTTTTTATTGGCTGAAACATTGAATTTTCAAGGCTCAACACACCTCATTGGTGCTGGAAGTTTGAGTTAATAATATGGATTCTTTGAGTCCGCCGAATCACTATGTGAAGCATTACCGCTCTTTAGAATGAGAATGTAACGTACGGTTAAAAAACCAAAAAGCAACTAATAGCCGTACGGTCAAATTAACCGATAGGTTATTTTTCAATAAAATAGAATATTAACCGTAGAGTTGAAGTGGGAATGACGGTTATAAATTAAAAAAGCAACATTGTAACCGTATGCCAGCAACGGTTTCTACGGTTATGGATTTCGGAATCCACATTATACCCGTAAATTAGAAGCGAATTATACGGTTACAAATGGATAATATCATTTCACAACCGTAATGATTCGCGTAACACTACGGATGCAAATTAAAAAGGATAAGTCCTAACCGTAAGAAGGCAAAATTAGTATCTACATGCCGACAATTTCAATTTTTTAGAACTGGATTTGGAGATATAGACCGCAAAGGTTATCTTGACCGATTGTTTGTCTATACAGATTATCAGCAAAAAGGATTGTTTAGATAATGGATGTACATTAGAAATCAAAGAGGCAAAAGGGGATAAGCGGTACAAGCAAATTTGAAAGGTTCATGTGTATGGAAATTATAAGATTAAATGCGGAAGAATATTCGGGAAAGAAATATTCTGTGAAATATGAGTCAATGGGGTATTATAATATTCAGGAACAAAAGGATTCGTTTGAATTTAAATTTTATGAGACCTATAAGCCGGAAGAACATGTTCTGCAAGATGAGATATTAGCAGAATGGTTGGAAAATCCGGTTGCATACGGTGCTTTTGAAGACAATAAATTGGTTGGATATGTCGAGGGGTATTTAGAAACTTGGAATAATCGTTTCCGAATCAGTAATATTGTCATTTTTGATAAGAATCAGCGTAATGCGGGTATAGGAACAAAACTGTTTTTAAAGATTGTTGAAGATGCTCATAAATGTGGCGCAAGAATGGTATTTTTGGAGACGCAAAGCTGTAACACAAATGCAATTGCATTTTATAAGAAGATGGGATTTAAGGTAATTGGATTTGACCAATACGCATATTCAAACGAAGGCCCCGAGAATCATGAGATGCTGATATGGATGGGGAAGAAACTGTAGGATCAAATACGATACCTATAGTTTTTTTGTGGCTTTCATCCGAAAAAAACTGATTAGATGAATATAAAAATGAAAAACGCTTTGAAAAGCAGAGGAATCCTATCTTGGAAAAAAGAATTATTACCAAAATGGTGAAAGCCATGAACTTAAAGGCAAATGCACAGATGGCAGATATGCCATTTGAAGATTATGAGGCTCGCGTGGTTCGCGCACTTGACATTGATTATGAGCAGTTAAAGGCTGTGTGCGAGGAAAAAATTGAAGGCTTCCGGGGAAGCAGACGAAGGATAAAAACCGGTGTTGATTGCGAATTGGCCATGGACACGACAGGAAGAAAATGGTATGTTGATGCAGGGGATGGGGCTTTCCCATGTGGAGAGGTATACGTCGCTCCTGTTGAGAATCAGATAAACGGAACGATATTTTTTGAGAACTTTGCCGTGGAAGGCGTTGGAGTATATCCGAATGTCACCGGCAATGAAGGAGACGCAACAATCGATGAAAATGCGCTGGGAACGTTTCATATCGCGCTCGGAAGGAACGACATGTTCGGCGGAGAGAATGCATGTCGTTTTCATATGGATTTCGTAACGAAAGGTGAGATAAATTAGACGATGGAATTATGTAGCGGAAGACCGGAGGACACATCCGGCAGATTGGAAAAAGAAGTTCGCGTATATGATTTGCTAGATAAGCTGTCGATTGCTTACGAAAGAGTAGATCATGAGCCTGCAAATACGATGGCAGCCTGCAAGGAGATAGACGAAATCCTTTCACCTGCTGTTATATGCAAAAATTTGTTTTTGTGCAATTCACAGCAGACAAAGTTTTATCTGCTGATGATAAGAGAAGACAAAAAGTTCAAGACAAAAGATATATCAAAGCAAATCAATAGCGCAAGGCTTTCTTTTGCGCCGGCAGAAAAAATGCAGGAATATCTTGATATTACACCTGGTTCTGTGAGTGTAATGGGGCTTATGAATGATAAGGATATACAAGTACAGCTTCTAGTGGATGAGGATGTGTTAAATTCGGAATATTTCGGCTGTCATCCATGTGTGAACACATCAAGTTTGCGCATTAAGACCGAGGATGTTTTTGGTAAATTTCTGCAGGCGGTAAAGCATGGTTATATACCTGTTATCTTGCCGGAGGAAAGTGATACGCAACCATAGATAACAAAATTTTTATTATTTTGACAAGTGATGTTGGTAGAACGTACCGCAACCGGGTATTACAATATTCATAGAAATCGAGCAAAGGGGGCATTCCTTTGAAGAAGGTTATGAAGATTGTTTTGATTGTAGTTGGTTTGGCGGTATTTATTGCGGTACTGGCATTCGGTATCTATTGGTATCGAAATATTCACTGGTACGACAAGTATGAAAACGCATTAAAAAAGGTGAAAGCGGAAGAAAAACAGGTGATACTTCCATCCGGGAACATCATCAATTATGGGGAAGTGGCGAATGATAAGCCGGCGTTGCTTCTCATCCATGGTCAGATGAGTATCTGGGAGGATTATGCGTTGGTTCTTCCGAAGCTCAGTGAAGACTGGCATATATATGCAGTCGATGTATATGGACACGGGGAGTCAACGCATGACGAGAGTCTGTACTATATTGACAAAAATGGTGATGATCTGATTTGGTTTATCAATCATGTGATAGGGGAACCTACCGTAGTGGCAGGACATTCAAACGGTGCACTTACGGCAGCCTATATTGCCGCATACGGCGGAGAGAATATTGCGGGGGCTGTTCTGGAAGATCCACCGGTGTTCTCAACACAGGGAGAAAACTGGGAAGAAAGCTTTGCATACCTTGATACCTATAAGAACCTTCATGATTTTGACGAAACCAATCCATCGGAATGCTGGGAAGCTTATTATCTTCGTCACTGTTATTGGGGACAACTGTTCATGAAAGATGGGATGGCAGGTATCGCAAACTATGCGCAGAAATATCATGATAAACACCCGGATGAAGCAGTAAAGATTGGATTTCTTCCGGCGTCTATCTGGTCGGTATTTGCGTATGCAAAGGAGTATGATTTTGCATATGGGGAGCATTTTTATGATCTTAGTTGGAATAACGGCTATACGCACGAGCAGATACTGTCAGATATTGATGTCCCTTGCGTATATATTCATGCGAAGGAAAGTGTGCATGAAAATGGTACATATCTTTGCGCAGCTTCCAGAGAACAAGCGGAGCGTGCGGTTTCCTATATCGGCGGCAACTGTTCGTTGATTGAAACGGATACAAGTGACCATGTGATACACACGGTTCACAGTGATTTATATATTGAAGCGTTAAATTCGCTTCGGAAATGAGGAAAATCATGTTAAGAGAGAATCTGATCATGTTGCGAAGTGTGAACGGGTATTCCCAGGAAGAGATTGCAGAGAAAATAGGTATATCACGTCAGGCATATGCAAAATGGGAAAGCGGCGCCACGATACCGGATATTGAAAAATGCATGAAACTTGCCGAGGTGTATGGCGTTACAATTGACGGATTGGTAAAAACAGAGAAGGTCGATGGAGTAAGAACGCTTCCCCCTGCGCCTAAGGGGAAGAATATATGGGGTTCCGTAACGATGAATGAAAGAGGGCAGCTTGTCATCCCAAAAGCGGCGAGAGAACACTTTGCATTTGGCGCGGGGCAAAGATTCATTGTCGTGAGTGATGATAACGAAGGAATTGCACTTGTTCCTGCCGAGATGTTTGAGGAGAAGATTAAAATGCTAAGTGATATAGCTTCTGATAGAACAGACGATATTATTTCTTAGAAACTATACACTTTTATCATCTGTTCACATTCCTACTCCTTTTGCGGTGTTTTAAAAAATACGACGAGTAACAATGCAGCAACAGCAGACATCGTAGCGCCGAATACAAAAGGAACTGCACTGCCGAAACGATTCCACAATAATCCACAAATCACACTCGCAGGAAGCAGGGCAATCCCTGCAATGGTAGAATGAAGACCAAGCATGGTTCCTTTTAACTCTACAGGCGATATTTCTGCGATTAATGCTCTTTCCACACCTGCGGTCATAGCTGTAAATATACCATATACAAAAAAGATAATGACGAAAGAGATTGATTTTGTCGCAAAAGCAAATCCCAGGTAAACAATAGAGAACAACGAATATCCGCAAGCCAATATCTGCTTTCTGCCTACTCTATCCGACAATTTGCCAAACGGGACAGACAGCACAGAAACGGTCAGATTGTACAAGAAGTAAAGCAATATGACACTGGTATCATCAAATCCGGCACTTTTTGCACGAAGTAACAAAAAACTATTCGATGAATTTCCGAGTGTAAAAATAAAAACGACAACCAAATACAACTTCAACCTTCCGTCCAAAGCGGATACGTTGTTCCAAAACTTTTCTCTCTTCTTGAGTTCCCTTTGCTCTTTTTTCTCCTTTACAAAGGCAAACATGATTAAAGCCAGTACCGTGGGGACGATTGAAACAGCAAAAATCATTTTATAGTCAGCCTGATTGTTTCCAATCTGTTTTAATAATAGAAAAGAAAGTAAGATACCTATGGCAGAACCGGCCATATCCAATGCTTTATGAACGCCAAAGGCTTTCCCCATTGCATTTTTATCCGCGCTTTCGCTTACCATGACATCTCTTGGAGCAGTACGAATCCCTTTTCCCAAGCGATCTACAACTCTTGCAGTGAGGATGCCGGCCCAACCGGAAGCGAAAAGAAGTGTTACTTTATAAAAGAATCCCGTCGCATAGCCAATAAATGCAATCGGCTTCTTTTTCTTGTATTTGTCAGTTATATAACCGCTAAACACTTTTAACAGACTTGCGGTACTTTCTGCTATTCCCTCAATGATTCCTACGATTGCAGGTGTTGCACCAAAAGCGGAAGTTAAATATAACGGAATAATGGGATATACCATTTCAGAGCTGATATCCATAAAAAAACTGATAAGTCCCAGAAAGATAATGTTTCGCATAAAAAATCCTCCTGTATCTTTCCTGTCAACAAATAATTGAACCGGATAATAAATTCACCTAGTCAGATTATACAACAAATATACGGATTATTCTATCATGCTTATGACAATTGTCACTTGAGAGATGACTCTATTCACTTATCATCCGAGAGAAAAAGGGATATAGTGGAAGTAGGTTTTGAACCGGGAAAAAGAAAGATAACGGATGAAAGGAATGGAAGGAGAAGCAAAATGGAAAAGAAATCAATTCGTGAGATAATATCAGTCGTTTTTAAAAGCCTGACCCTTGCAATGGGAGTTGCTGTTGTGGCGTTGTCCTGCATGGGAGGGCTTGAGGTTAAGACTGCGATTACTATGCTGGGCATCGGGCTTGCGAGTACAGGCATTGTAATGCTTGAAAAGAAATAAAAATAGGATAGATTTACAAAATGGATATAAATGGGAAATATCGCCAGAATTATCCTACATATTTAGGGGTTTATGTCAAACGCATAACCAAATAAATGCATTAATTCGGCAGGCGATTCTTTCATTCCCAGTCCAATCCATTTCCAAATAACGCTGAGTGCTCCTCCGGTGCTGTAGGCTAATGCATAATTGAAAGCATCGGGATGGTGGATTAAGTTGGATTTCGGTTTTCTGTTTTGGTATATTTTGGGCGAAATCATTTCAATAAATGAGAATAGAATTCCTATCAAATTGTTTCGGTACAATAAGAAAGCCAGTTCTCTATTCTTGTACCAAAAGGATAAATGAAAGAAACTGGTATATTGATAACTTCTGTCGGGGTTTGAATACAGCATGGGAGCCTCTTTTTCCCAGAGGCTTTGGAGGTGATATAGGAGAAGTTCGTCCTTTGAATCAAAAAGTCGGTAGAAGGTTCGTCTTGACAAATCAGCTTTTTTGTTAATTCGCCAATGCTGATTTCGGAATAGTTTTTTTGCATCATCAAGGTCAGTAAAGCATCGGAAAGCATATTTTTGGATCGTATTGCGATAGGATTTTCTGTAGTGTTCATGAGTTCGCTTGATTCCTCCTTAGATTGTCCAAAAGACTGCAAACAATGTGCAGGCTGCCATGACAGTACTTGTCTGTTACGCCCAAATGAATCCGGGACTTCTTGACGCAGCCGCAATATCTGCGCTTGGTGGTTTTCAAAGCAAAGCGGGAACATTTGTCGGAGGCGGTATGTTCGGCTTTGGATTAGGCGGTGGGCATTCCATTACGAATCTCGGAAAGCTTGAAAACAATACAATTGACTCCGCTATATTCATTCCTCCGGCATCTACGGCAATAAAGAAAATACTTGGAGTGCTTACGGTGAATGGACAGATGGTTATCTGCTCCAGTGAGCGGAGATAGCATTGATATATAGCGTTTTGTAATGATATAAGATTATTCCGTTTTAAGTGAATAAATAGAAAATGTGGTATAATTTATTTTGTGAATTAGAATTTACGGAGGTAATAAACGTGAAAAGAAAGTATTGTGCATTGCCTGAATCTATGAGTAAAATGGAAATGTATGGATTTCATTGGATGGAATTTGTGGCGCAGATTCCTTCTCCACTTTATATAATAACCTCATACAAAAACAATGGACTACCAAATGCCTGTATGCAATCTTGGACTACGTTTACAGGCGGTAAGAACGGCTTTTATGCGATTGTTTCGGCGGTTAGTAAATATGGTCATTTATATCAGACACTTCACGAAACGAAAGAAGCAGTTATTAACTTTATGTCTGCTGATATTTACGATAAATGTATGGCGACCATACGGAATAATCAGTTTAGTGATGATGAGATTGCGGCGGCTGATTTAACCGCTGTAAAAGCTGATATGGTAAATGCGCCAATGATAGAGGAATGCTTTATTAATCTTGAATGCAGGTTTAAGTGGGAAAAGGAAATTGCCGAGGGAGATGATTATGTTTTAATATGCCTTGAAATTGTCAATATGCATATTGATGAACGTCATCTTGATGAAAGTGATTTGGGAAGAACGGGTAAAACAGGAATCCTTTATAATATTCATCACCCAATTAACCCCGAACAATTCAGCGGTACTGCTCACGACTTTTTGGGAGTTATAGAGAAAATTCGGGATTATGCCGAATATTGAAAATTGATATGCAATTAACTTCCGATTTATCATCACTACAGCTTCCGGTTTGTCGGAGAGACAACTCCCAATTTATTTACAACATTTCTGTCAAAAGGTGTTTGTTACAATAAAGAAAACTGTGTAAAAGAACTGTGTTGTATAAAAAACAGACAACTTGTGTCGAATAATGCACAGTATAATACATAGCAATATTATATAAAAATAGGTGTGACAGATGATTTACTGTCACACCTAGAATCCGAAAAATACTGATAAATACAAGGATTTCTAATTAGTTAAAGTATCTCTTCAAAAGTCCCTCAAACGCTTTGCCGTGTCTAGCCTCATCTCTAGCCATCTCATGAACAGTATCATGGATTGCGTCAAGGTTAGCAGCCTTTGCTCTCTTAGCAAGGTCAGTCTTGCCGGCGGTAGCACCGTTCTCTGCATCTACACGCATCTCAAGATTCTTCTTGGTGCTGTCAGTTACTACTTCACCAAGCAACTCTGCAAATTTCGCAGCATGCTCTGCTTCTTCCCAAGCAGCTTTCTCATAGTATAAACCGATTTCCGGATAACCTTCACGATGAGCAACACGTGCCATTGCAAGATACATACCAACCTCAGAGCACTCACCTTCGAAGTTCATTCTAAGATCCTTAAGGATATCCTCGCTTACGCCCTGAGCTACACCGACAACATGCTCGGAAGCCCATACTTTCTCGCCTTCCTGCAGCTTAAACTTCTCAGCCGGAGCCTTACATACCGGACATGCCTCCGGAGCAGAATCCCCTTCATGAACGTAACCACATACTGTACATACAAACTTTGCCATAATTTCAATCTCCTTTTCTTATATAAATTTGTTGTTTTGATATCAGTAACTATTACTGATTTTAAGTGATAAAAACTTCTTTGTCAATACTTTTTTTGAAGTTTTTTGAGAATTACGATGAAGAAATAATTTTTCCTGCACACGCCGGACATTTGCCGAAAAAGTAGGTGATATGACCCTCGATTTCGCCGTCAAAATTCTGACCAGCCAGAATATTGATGTGTTCAAGTCCACTTACTGATAAGTCCAGCACACATCCACAGTGACTGCAGATGAAATGGTAGTGAGGAAGGGGGTTCCCGTCAAAACGATCCGGACCGATTCCGGTGGAAAGCTTCTGAATCTCGCCGATTTCCGCCAGTAAATTCAGGTTGCGGTATACGGTACCGAGACTGATATTGGGGAATTCCTCCTTGATACTCAGATAGACTGTCTCAGCAGTAGGATGGTCATACCGGGTGGCGAGAAAATTCTTAATCGATTCTCGTTGTCTGCTGTACTTTAACATAAGTACCATCCTTTCATAAAACAGGAATAGTTCCTAATATTATAATATTCGAGAAAAAGCATTTTGTCAATCATAAAATAAAAAGATTTCCGGATTTTTTAGTAATATTCGTGGAAAAAGATTCATAAGCAGGGGAGAGCGGCATATAAATAGAGATAAGGAGAGTAAAAACATGGAGTGCCCATGGCAGGAATGAAACGGTTTGTTACATATATATACGCATACGAAGATAAAAAGAAGGGAAATAATATTGGATTTGCTAAGATAGAGATTCGCGGAGAGGATTGCAGAATTGAAATACATCTCCGCGGAGTATACGCAAGACAGTCAACCTGTAGAGTTTACCTGTTTCGGGAAGCGGCAGGGGCGATAGAGGGTATCCCAGTCGGAGAACTGCAGCTTGTAAATGGAAATGGAGACTTCAGCGGAATTATAAAGGCAGGGCATATCGGAGAAAGCCCGTTTAGTATTGGTAATATGGAGGGAATCTTTTTATTTACGGAGGATGATCGCATTTTCATGAGCAGATGGAAAGAAGGAAATCCGCTTGTGGTGTGCAGAGAAAGCTTTCATGTATGGCAGCCGAGACAGGAGAAGGTGGCAGAAGAGAGCGTGGAGCTGGAGGAAATGGGGCAGGATACCGCAAGCGCAGAATTAGAGGAAAAAGTACAGGATACCGTAAGTTCTAAGCCGGAGGAAATAGTGCAGGATGCAGAGGAACAAGATGTGCAGGCGACAGAAGTTCCGATGCGCAATGTTTTCCCGGAATATGATTGGCAGAGCATATGGGAAAGCCTTATCCCAAATCATACGATGTATCATCCGTTTGATGACAGAGCGGCAGAGTGCATTCAAATTGAGCTGAAACATTTGCGAGAACTCCCGAAATGTTATTGGTATCTGGGGAACAATAGCTTTTTATTGCATGGATTTTTTAATTATCACTATCTTGTGGTGGGAAGAACCGGGGAAGACCGATGGTTTCTCGGAGTGCCGGGAATTTACCAGAGGCAGGAACGTGTCATGGCGGCAATCTTCGGATTTCCGGAGTTCCTCGCAATGGCGCAGGAGGAGAAAAACGGAGAGGAGAACGGCGAACCGCTCAACCGCTTTGGCTGCTGGTGCCGTTATATAGAAGAATAGGAAAAGGGAATATCGCAAAAAGAAGTTTTAATGAAATTTATGCGTATCTACAAACATTCTTTTTGCGATATTCCCTTTTAACTGCGCACTTCATACGGTGACAGCAGCCCATAGCGGAGGTGGTCTGTCCACACACCCTGAATCTGCGTGCACCCGTGTTCCAATCCTTCCTGCACAAAGCCGAGTGACTCTAAAAGCCGGACAGATGGTGCATTTTCCGGGACAACCCTAGCAAAAACGCGGTGAAGACCAAGCTCTAAAAATGCGATATCGAGCGCTTTTACGACAGCTTCCCTCGCATAACCCTGATGGTGATAAGCGTGGTCGAACTTGTAACCAATTTCGCAACAACAATAGGGCATTCGCAGAACATCATGCAGGCATACGGTTCCTATAATCTGGGAAGGGGCTTCTTTCTTAAAAACATAAAAGCGAATCGTCGACAGCTTCATGGCAAGCTTCAACTCGCATTTTAAAAGCGATTGCTGATGGTTTAGCGTGTAGAAATTTTCCGGGCGGGTAGGCTCATAGCGTTCAAACAGTTCCTTGTTGCGAAGCTGGAATTCTAAAACCTGACGCATGGAAGAGGGAGTCAGTATTTCCAGTTTGAGACGTTCGGTTTCATAGGACATGTTCATCTAGTGTTCCTCCTAATAGTAAGCGGCTGTCGACAAATCCGTCATTATCCGTTACAATAAATCTGACTTTAATAGTATAATATTTTGGAGAAACTGTCTATGACAAGAGCGATATCCCGGGAAGAAAAATATATGAAAGCAGCCATCCGCGAGGCAAAAAAGGCATATGCACTCGAAGAGGTGCCGATTGGCTGCGTGATTGTTCAGAATGATAGGATTATAGCGCGCGGATATAACAGAAGAAACACGGAGGGGAACACCCTTGCACACGCAGAACTGACCGCGATTAAGAAAGCGAGTAAAAAGACCGGAGATTGGCGGTTAGAGGACTGCACGATGTACGTGACATTAGAGCCTTGCCAGATGTGTGCCGGTGCGATTGTTCAGAGCCGCATGAAAAAAGTAGTCATTGGAAGCATGAATCCGAAAGCCGGATGTGCCGGCTCTGTGCTGAATCTGCTACAGATGGCAGAGTTTAACCATCAGGTAGAAATCGAGCGAGGTGTATTGGAGGAAGAATGCTCTTCCATGCTGTCAGTTTTTTTTCGAGAGCTTCGGGATAAAAAGAAACAGGCAAAGGATGTGGCAAATCTGCCGTAAGGCATTGACAATTAGCAGAATGATAGGATATACTTAAATCTCCGAGCAGCCGGGGTGGTAGCGGTGCCCTGTACCAACAATCCGCTATAGTTGGGGTGATGCCGAACGGAGGATCGCTAAGCGGTAGAGCCGCCCATCATAAGTGGCGTTGACGCTTGGGTCTTGCACGGCGGGAATCTACGAACCGGGTCAGGTCAGGAATGGAGCAGCCCTAAGTAGAAGCTCCCGGGTGATGCGAGGGTGCCTGGGCTGAGTTAACTGTGGTGGTAACGTCTGTCGTTTTGATTCGAAGGGAGGCGCTCGGATTTTGTATTTCGGAAACTTTTTATACGTGGGGGAATAAGGAGGTACTATGTGGGACAAAGTAAGAAAAGCATTATATGAAGCTTGTGATGTTTTGGAACTGTTTATGGCGGCAGCGGTTGTGTGCGGAATCGTGGTTGCAGCGTTGACGCTGGGACCGGAGTTACAAGAGTACTGGAATCACAGAATGGATGAAGGGGCATTTCTATCGTACTTAGATGCCGTATTTAATGTAGTAATCGGAATCGAATTTATGAAGATGCTATGCAAGCCGAGCTCGGCAAATATCATTGAGGTGCTGATTTTCCTGATTGCCCGTCATATGATTGTTACGAGTACGACGCCGGCAGAAGATTTGCTTTCTGTATTGAGCATCGGTGTATTGTTCCTGTTCCGTCGATTCATGCTTATGACAAAACCGGATAAAGCCAAGCATGTACCAAATATCTTTGGCGCCATCAAGACGGCTCAGTCACCTGAATTTCGCGAAGCCGTCATTAAAGCGGAAGAAGAGATGATTGAACATGCACACGAGGAAGAAATGCAAATGCAGGCGGGTGAGAACGTAAAAAAGTAAAATTGCACAAGATTTCCGGCGGCGTGCATTTATTTGAGTACAAGCATTGAAATTCCCAAAATCTGCTATATAATAGCAATTAGCAAGAGCGCAGACCTTATGGATACAGGGAGTAAGCGCTTACATTATTTATTCATTTAAAAAGGAGAGAATTCACATGTTTGGATTTGGTCAGTTAATTGACATCTTAAAAAAGAACCCGAAGAAGATTGTATTTACAGAAGGAAATGATCCTCGTATCTTAGAGGCGGCTTCTCGTCTTCTTGCCGGTACGTTTTTACACCCAATCTTAGTTGGTGATCCAAAAGAAATTGCAGCAGTTGCAGAAGAGAGCGGATTTAATATCCGTGGTGCAGAGATTATTGATCCTCTGAACTATGATAGATTTGACGAGATGGTAGAATTGTTCTGCGAGCTTAGAAAGAGCAAAGGTGTGACACCGGAGGAGGCTAAGAAAGTCCTTTCTCAGGCAAACTATTTCGGAACCATGCTGGTTAAGATGGGAGTTGCAGATGCTCTTCTTGGCGGAGCTACTTATTCTACTGCAGATACCGTACGTCCGGCATTACAGTTGATTAAGACAAAGCCGGGTAACTCTATCGTATCTTCCTGCTTTATTCTGGTTCGTCCTTCCGCAACAGGTGAGAATGAGGTTCTTGCAATGGGCGATTGTGCAATCAACATTAAGCCGACCGAGGATGAATTAGTTGAGATTGCCGGTGAGACAGCAGAGTGCGCGAAGATTTTCGGCATCGATCCGAAGGTTGCATTTTTAAGCTACTCTACACTTGGCTCCGGTAAGGGAGAGGATGTAGATAAGATGCGTAATGCAGCTACTAAGGCAAAGGAAAAATATCCAAGCCTTCCGGTCGAGGGTGAACTGCAGTTTGATGCTGCCGTATCTCCTCGTGTTGCACGCACAAAGTGCCCGGGTAACGAGGTGGCAGGTCATGCCAATACTTTCATCTTCCCGGATATCAACGCAGGTAACATCGGTTACAAGATTGCACAGCGTCTTGGTAACTTTGAGGCATATGGACCAATCTTGCTTGGTCTGAATGCACCGATTAACGACTTGTCCCGTGGATGTAATGCTTCTGAGGTATACTCCATGGCAATTATTACAGCAGCACTTGCATAATCCACAGGATTTTAGAACAGTATTTGCAGGGCATATGGGTGGCATAGCATAGCGCTATGCCACTTTTTGATGAGGAGATATAGAAATAAGATGGAGCAGAAACTATTTAGCAGAGAGGACTTAAAAAGATTAATCATACCGCTGGTGATTGAACAGACGCTTGCAATCAGTATCGGGTTGTTCGACACGCTTATGGTATCTTCCTGTGGAGAGGCGGCAGTGTCCGGCGTTTCGCTTGTAGATAGCATCAGTGTACTTCTGATACAGATTTTGTCGGCGCTTGCAACCGGCGGTGCGGTTGTCTGTAGCCAGTACATAGGGAAGCAGATGCCGGAGCGTGCAAGACTTTCGGCGGGGCAGTTGATTTTTATCATGCTTGTAACATCCGGTGCGGTTATGATGATTGTTCTCTGCTCACATCGATTTCTGCTTCGCGCCATTTTCGGGCAGATTGAAGCGGATGTCATGGCGAATGCGGAAATCTACTTTATTATCTCTGCCATATCTTATCCGTTTCTGGGGGTATATAATGCCGGGGCAGCGCTTTTCCGTGCAATCGGTAATAGCAAGATTAGTATGTACACTAGCCTTGTGATGAATGTTGTCAATATTGGCGGAAACGCACTGCTTATTTTGGGGTTCGGCCTCGGGGTTTTTGGAGCGGGGATTGCGACTTTGGTGGCGCGTGTGATTTCGGCGCTGGTCATGGTGGCACTTCTTATGAAAAAAGACAATCCCCTTTGTATTGCGACACCGGGCTGCATGAAACCACAGCGGGATGTCATTGGGAAAATTTTAAAAATTGGAATTCCAAGCGGCGTTGAGAATGGCATGTTTCAGATTGGAAAGCTAATGGTATCCAGCCTTACGGCAACCTTTGGCACGGCGGCAATCGCGGCGAATGCCGTGGCAAACAGTGTTGCAGGATTTGCGAATGTTCCGGGAAGTGCAATCGGGCTTGCGATGGTTACGGTCATTGGACGATGCATTGGTGCGGGGGAGAAAAAGCAGGCAAAATATTACAGCAGAAAGCTTTTAGGACTTGCATATATGGGGATGGCATTGACCAATATTACGCTGTTTGCGATCGTGCATCCACTTGTGTCGTGTTTTGCGCTGTCCCCAGAAGCGGATGCCATCGCAGTTCAGCTTTTGGTCAGCTTTTCCATTTGTGCGATTGCAATCTGGCCGCTCAGCTTCACATTGCCGAATGCCCTGCGAGCAGCCGGTGATGCCAGATACACGATGGGGGTTAGTGTATTCTCCATGTGGGTGTTTCGCGTGGCGAGCAGCTATTTCTTTGCCGGCACATTGGGATTTGGCGTGCTTGGCGTCTGGATTGGCATGTATGTAGACTGGGGCTTCCGGTCGATGCTTTTCGTTGTGCGTTATCAAAGCAGAAGATGGTTGGAAAAACGTGTGGTATAGGATTATAGTACTGATGTTTTGTGGATAAATATGTGGAAAATGTGAATAAATTGCTGTGAATAACCGTATGCCGTGCAAAATTGTTGCACAATTAGCCTTGAAAAGGCTTGTAAACTAGCGAATTGGATGTTATTCTTTCCATAGGGCTATAAGAACGAAATCTGCAGCCGTTTGGGAGATATATTTTATGAAATACTTTTTCGCCATATGTTTATTTACGTTTGCGGTTTTAGGTTTTTATTTTACACTTCAGTATGTCTGGGTAAAAGAAAAAGAATATGTGGAAAATCGTTTGCTGGCATTGCTCTGTTTTGCGAGTGGGCTATGGAGTTTTGGATTCGGTGTGCAGATTATGCAGACGAATGCAGACGCAGCTTATATGTGCCGTGTTATTGGCATGATTGGTACATTTATGTATCTGATTATTGCCCAGGTGTTGGTGTGTTATGTATCTGAGATTCCCAAGGTTTGGCGAAATATCTTCAACGGCATTTCCTACGCGGGTGTTATTATTTACTTTTTTACCATTCAAAAAGACCAGATTGTATACAAACTTTCGCCAACACGCGGCATGACGTACTCTTTCAAACCTGGAATCGGAAATACGATTTATACGGTCTATTGCGTGATTGTGGCGTTGGACCTTCTCTGTGTTATGCTCTATATGGTATACGCGGATAAGGGAGAGAGAATCCGTGTGTTCGGCAAAAAGATGCTTTTTGTCGAGTTATTTATCTTTTTTGGAATGATACTTGATACGGTAGTACCACTGTTTGGCATACCGGCGATACCGGGAAGCACCTTGATGCAGTTTTTCGGTATGGTTGTGGTGCGTGCAGCGGTGCACGAGAGCAACCGTTCCAGAATCAACATAGAGAACCTGTCAGAATTTATGTACTATTCGTTGTCGGTACCGGTGTTGATTTTTGATATGAATAGACGGATTCAGATGGTGAACGATGCGGCAACTTCTTTTTTTGGTATAGAAAAAAGGGAGATGACAAACAAAAATATCTGCATCAGCGAAATGTTTGAAGTCGAGGATGATGAAGCCTTCGAATTTTACGGAATGCGCAAAGATGTGGATGTAGTGTGCAGGAAGAATAGGGCGCATTGCAGCCTTGCGATAAATAAGATACATGATCATTATGGAGATGCAATCGGATATATCATTATCGTGACAGACTTATCCGAGCGCGTCAAGACAATGCAGAGGTTAGAGGAAGCCATCAAGACAGCGGATGCGGCGAATCAGGCAAAGAGCACGTTCCTTGCCAATATGTCACATGAGATTCGTACGCCAATGAACGTAATTCTCGGCTTCTCGGAGCTGGTTTTAAAAATGGATATATCGCAGCAGGTACGGGAGTATGTACAGGATATCAAGGATTCTTCTGAGAATCTTCTGGCTATTATCAACGATCTGTTGGATATCTCTAAGATAGAGTCGGGTAAGATGGAACTGGTATGCTCTGAATATTATACCAGCAGTTTGTTTAAGGATGTATTTCTTATCATTAACGCGCAGGCAAAGCGTAAAGGCTTGATGTTTAAGATGACGATTGCGCCGGATATGCCAAGCAGATTCTATGGAGATAAGATAAGAATCCGGGGCGTGCTCATCAATCTGCTCAATAATGCAGTGAAGTATACAAAAGAAGGTTCGGTAACTTTTGAGGCTACCGTATTAGAGGCAGAGGGAGAAAATGTGCGTCTGCAGTTTAAAGTTGCAGATACGGGCGTTGGTATCCGAAAGGAGGAGCAGGACAGACTCTTTGAGAGCTTCTCGCAGGTGGACCGCAAGGTACACTACGGAGTAGAAGGAACCGGATTGGGGCTTGCCATCGTAAAGGGGTATGTAACCTTAATGAACGGAGATGTTACTGTTGAGAGCGAGTATGGCGTCGGCTCTGTATTTATAGCGACGATTGAGCAGAAAATTATAGACGCGAGACCGATGGATGCGTTTTTGACTCAGGAGTCGGAGTCAACCGAAGATTTCCGTCTGGGAAATATCAAAATATTTGGAACGCGGGTCCTTGTTGTAGATGACAATCAGATTAATTTAAAAGTTGCGGGCAGTACGCTCGGCTATTACGGTCTGGACGTGGATGTGGCAGCGAGTGGAAGAGAAGCGATAGACTTATGTAAAATGCATGAGTACCAGATGGTGTTTATGGACCAGATGATGCCACAGATGGATGGCATCGAGGCAATGAAAGAGATTCGAAAAATCAGCCCGTATTATGCGGTTGGCGGAGCGGCGAAAATTATTGTTCTGACGGCAAATGCAGTTGCAGGAGTCAGACAGCAACTGCTGGAAGAAGGCTTTGATGAATATCTTGGCAAGCCGATGAACTTTAAGCAGTTGGAGCGCCTGTTTGTCCGCTTCCTCCCGGAAAAGAAAATTAGAATTTGTGCCGCGGAGCAGCAGGAGGAGTCGGAGGAGAAAAAGGAGCTTCGCGAGCTCGGTGAGATGATACCGCAAGCGGATGTTTCGCAGGGAATCACATTCTGCGGAGGCAGATTGACCGATTATCTGGCAGTTCTTCGAGTGACATATCGCAATGGAGAGAAGACGTTAAAGGAACTGGATGAGTTGCAGAAAAAGGCAGATTATGAAAACTATACCATCAAGATACATGGTCTGAAAAGTACGTCCTTGAGCATCGGCGCAAAGTCTGTCTCGGATATGGCAAAAGAGCAGGAATTAGCCGGGAAATCAGGAGATTACGCATTTATAGATATGCATATAGAGGATTTCGCGAGGGAATACCGTAGACTGCTTTCACAGATACAGACCGTTTTAGAGCATTATCAGATGCTCGATGAGAAACAGCGGACAAGGCAGGAAAAAGTCGTCACAGAAACGGATATCAAGCATTTTTTTGAAAATATTATCAGATATATGGATGAGTTCGATTTTGCAGGTGCGGCAAAGCTGGTAAGACAGGAGAAAGAAAATGCAGTTCCGGAAGCGTATCGGGAAGATATTGAGAAGCTCAGCCGGTGGATGGATGAAATGGACGAGGAAAAAATACGTGGGCTCATCGCGCAACGGATGCCGGAATAAGTTCTTTATATAATGGTTTCATTTTCTTACAGAATGGTGTAGAATACCAGAGGAAATAAAATAGTACCATAGGGATTTTAGAGGAAGATGTTAAAGAACAGAGGAAAAATAAAAAGAGTATTTGAAGAATATGTTGTGCTCACCGTGGCAACTTTGATATTAGTGGTAGGAGTGCATGTGTTCAAATTCCCCAACAATTTTTCGTTTGGTGGAGTTACGGGTGCTGCGATTGTGCTTAGTGCATTGATGCCGACGACACCGGGAAACCTTACACTTTTCATCAATGTGGCATTGCTAATCATTGGGTTTATTTTTTTGGGACGGAGCTTTGGGATTCGTACCGTTTATGTTAGCCTGTTGATGTCGGCGGGGCTTAGCTTGGCTGAGGTGTGGTTTCCGATGAAGCAGGCACTTACGTCACAGCCGGTGCTGGAGCTTGTCTACGCAGTTGTGCTTCCGGCATTCAGCTCGGCAATTTTGTTTAACGTTGGTGCATCCGGCGGTGGTACAGACATTATTGCGATGATTTTGAAAAAATACACGAGACTTAATATTGGAGCTGCGTTGTTTTTTGTGGATTTGGGAATTGTCATCGCCGCATGCATTGTATTTGATGCGCAGACGGGACTGTTTTCACTCTGCGGTCTGCTTGCAAAGTCTTTGGTGGTAGATAACGTGATAGAGAGCATCAATATGTGCAAATACTTTACGATTATCTGCAACAACCCGCAGCCGATATGCGACTTTATCACGAAAGAATTGAAGCGAAGCGCGACGGTATATAAAGCAGAGGGGGCTTATGAGCATAATCAGAAAAGTGTTATTATTACGATTATGAAGCGAAGTCAGGCGGTTGAGTTGAGAAACTATATCCGCGAGAATCAGCCGACGGCATTTATCGCGATTACGAACAGCAGCGAAATCATCGGAAAAGGATTCCGAGGATTTAATTAAGCGTGACAACGAGGAGAGTAAATATGCTGATTAGTTTATTGGTTACTGCAGTCTTTGGACTTATTTATTTTTATGTGAAGCTTCCGGCAATTAACATGCATACACCGGAGTTTTATCTGTTTGTGTACTTGTTGTGCATCGTATACTGCGGATGCAATATTTTTGTCACGGGATTTCGGGCATCCAGTACGAAGGAATATTTTAAACATCTTTTGAAAAAGTGTACGATTCCGGTGGCAGTTGTGGTGGCTTTTGGAGTCATAAGTGCAATCGGTGGATTAACAGGAAGCGTAATTTTTCGTGCAAAGACATATGCCGAGCTATTGCCGATAGACGCAGGCGACTTTTCGGCGGAGGTAGAGGAACTTCAATGGAACCAGATACCGATGCTAGACGGAGATTCTGCAAACACACTCGCCAACAAAAAGATGGGAGAACTGTCAGACCTGGTTTCTCAGTTTGAAGTGGACGCATCTTCTGCGCAGATAAATTATCAGGACAGACCGGTGCGTGCAACCTATTTGAACTATGGTGGACTTATCAAATGGTGGAATAATCGGAGCGAGGGTATTCCGGCTTATCTGCTTATTGACATGGTGACACAGGAGGTTAGTGTACAGCGTTTAGAGGAAGGCATGAAATATTCTCCGTCGGAGCCGTTGAACCGCAACATTGACCGTTATTTGCGGTTCCGCTATCCGACAAAAATGTTTTACGGTGTCAACTTTGAAGTGGATGATGACGGTACGCCATATTGGTGCGCTACGACGGTTACGAATACGATCGGTCTTTTTGGAGGTACGGATGTAACGGGTGCGGTTCTGGTAAATGCGATAACCGGAGAATCCCGGTTCTATGAAATCGGAGAGGTCCCATCTTGGGTGGACCGCGTATGCAGTGCGAACCTGATTATGGAGCAGTATGATTACTACGGATTATATCAGGAAGGCTTTTGGAACTCTGTGCTGGGACAGACGGGATGTACCAAGTCTACGTCCGGCTATAACTATATTGCAATGGACGACGATGTGTGGGTCTACACCGGTGTTACCTCTGTCGGCGGGGATGAGAGCAATCTGGGATTCATTTTGGTGAATCAACGGACAAAAGAGGCGAGATATTATGCGTGCGCCGGCGCGAATGAGCGGGCAGGTATGAATTCGGCGCAGGGAGCGGTGCAGCAGTACAGCTATCAGGCGACATTTCCGATTCTGCTTAACATTGGAGATGAACCGACCTATTTTATGGCATTAAAGGATGCTTCACAGCTTGTAAAGATGTATGCGATGGTCAATGTCAGCCAATATCAGATTGTAGCGACCGGCACTACGGTGGAGGAGTGTCAGGAGAACTATGTAGCACAGCTTATCAAGAGCGGAATAGCAGAGAATGAAGTGGCACCTTCTGCAGAGACAGCGGAAGTGACCGGCAGAGTTGCAGAGTTGCGTTCCGCGGTTATGGGTGGAGATACCTACTACTTTATCCGTTTGGCGGACCAGACGGTATATTATCTGATTAATGGCAGAGAATATCCGGTGGCAACGATTTTGAACATTGAGGATAAAGTAACGATTCAGTATGAAGTGGGTGAAGGCGAAATTCTCCAGGGTGTTTCGCTGGAACGGAAATAAATTGTTTGTGCGTGAAAAATGGTGGAATATAACAAAAACTTCCTTTGATGGAAGACATATGCTATACTAGGTAAGCAAAATCAGAAACACAAGGGGATAAAGGAAAGGGTTTTTATGAAGATTTGGGAAGATGAAAAGCAGTGTTATATCCGGGCTGCGATAGAAAAAAATACGCCGGAAGAAAAAGAAGCGTTAAAGAAGCGCTTGGATGCAATCGACTGGTCGTTGTTAGAGCACATTGAGCGTAAAGAAACCATCAATGAGCGTGGCGTGTTTGCACCGCTTGAGGCAGTTGAGATTGACGAGATTCGAGCTCGCGAGGCAGAGTTCCGCGAGATTGGAATTCAGACAATTAAGGATGGAAAAGTAGGAGCGGTGCTCTTGGCAGGCGGACAGGGAACGCGTCTTGGCTTGGACAAGCCGAAGGGAACATTAAATATTGGTATTAACCGGGAACTGTATTTGTTTGAGCAACTGATGCACAATCTTATGGATGTGACGAATGAGGCGGACGCATATGTACCGCTGTATATCATGACAAGCAATATCAATTATAATGATACAAAAAGCTTTTTTGAGGAGCATGCCTATTTTGGTTATCCAAAGGATTTTGTGATATTCTTTGTTCAGGAAATGGTACCTGCCTGTGACCATGAGGGAAGAGTTTATATGGAATCCTTGACGGAAGTTGCGATGTCTCCAAATGGTAACGGCGGATGGTTTGGCTCTATGGTGAAAGCGGGATTGCTGGATGATATTCATGCAAGAGGCGTGGAATGGCTCAATGTATTTGCGGTGGATAATTGCCTGCAGCGTATTGCAGACCCGTTGTTTATCGGGGCGACTATTGCGTATGGGCGTGAGAGCGGTGCGAAGGTTGTCCGCAAGGCAGCGCCGGATGAGAAGGTGGGTGTGCTCTGTACCGAGGATGGAAAACCGTCTATTGCAGAGTATTATGAGATGACAGAGGAGATGGCAACTGCCAGAAAAGCAAACGGCGACTTGCTGTATGGCTTTGGCGTTATTTTAAATTACCTGTTCTCCGAGAAGAAACTGGAGGAAATTGCAGATGCGCATATGCCGATTCACGTGGTAGAGAAGAAGGTTCCGTACATGGATATGGATGGAAACTACGTGAAGCCGGAGACAATAAACGGATATAAATTCGAGACACTTGTGCTTGATATGGTGCACATGATGAATGACTGTCTCCCTTATGAGGTAGACCGAGAGAGAGAGTTTGCACCGATTAAGAACCTGCATGGAGTAGATTCTTTGGACTCTGCGAGAGAGCTTATGAAAGGCTGCGGTATCGAATTGTAATATGGAATGATAAACAGACGTGTGGTATGGGAAATCCGTGCCACACGTTTTTTAAAAATTAATAAATATTTTATCTGCATTTTACCGGTGATTCACGATTATCTGATATAATACCAATAAATAAAGGGGAGATATTTCCAAACAAGTATAGAAATGAGGTTTTTACATATTTATGGAACAAGAGATGGATACCGAAGTAGAAATTGAAGAAGTATACCAGGACGGAGTATATGACGAGGAGGTATACAGCGAAGAGAGCGTTATCGCAGTGCACGAGTTGGTCCCGATGCGCCGCGCGGGGGACGACGACATGGAGCATATCGCAGATATGACAGACCAGTTTTCACGAACGATTGACCCGATTCTGCGGATGTACAATGCGGCGATGAGTGCGACGACAGCGCGCTTGGAGATTATTGAAGATGAGTTCAAATACCGTAAGCTTCGCTGCCCGATTCACCATATTGATACCCGCTTGAAGTCGGCGGAGAGCATTCTCGGAAAGTTGGAGAAAAAGGATTTAGATCTTACACTTTCGGCGGCGTGCAATAATATTTATGATATTGCAGGGATTCGTGTCGTCTGCTCCTATATTAAGGATGTCTATTTGATTCGTGACCGCCTGATGGCGCAGGACGATTTGTTTATCATGGATATCAAGGATTATATTGCGGAGCCGAAGGAGAATGGTTATCGTAGCCTTCATATGATTATTCGTGTGCCGGTGTATTTTATGAACAAGAAACAGATGGTTCCGGTCGAGCTGCAGATTCGTACGCTTGCAATGGATTTATGGGCAAGTTTAGAGCATGACATCAAATATAAATCCCTTTATCAGGGCGTGGTTACAGACTTTTCTGATGAATTGAAAGAGTGCAGTCGCCTTATTTACGAAGCGGAAGAGAAGATGGAAATTATGAACCGTATGATTGAACCGTAAGGAATGAGTCTCTTGTATTGGTAAGCGTTTCAAGACAAAATGAGTCATCACTGATTCGGAAAGGCTGGGGATATGCAGAAAAAGCATATAGAAAAAGAATGGCAGAAGCTGATACGCGAAGAGCAGACATTTTTGAGAAAGAATATGCCGGCAAGGAGTATTGGCTGGCAGGAGAAGATTGCAAAGTTTGTGCCAAAGAAGCTGGAGGGTGCATTGAATTCTGCCTTTTGCAAAGCATTCGAGCTTATTTTTGATAAGGGAACGGGCATTATCGAGAAGACTTATCAGAAAGAGAAAAAAGAGCAGAACTATAAAATCAATTCATATATCGCGGATGTGCGTAATACGCGGAGATCCATGCGGGCATTTGGCAGAGAGGCTGCCGCCAGCAAGAATTTAAACATGGCAGTGTCTACGGTGGAAGGTGTCGGAATGGGGCTTTTGGGAATGGGACTTCCGGATATTCCCCTATTCCTAGGTGTGCTGCTGAAGAGCATTTATGAGATAGCATTGAGCTACGGTTTTTCTTACGATACAAAAAAAGAGCAGATATTTATCTTAAAAGTGATTGAGACGGCGCTTTCTCATGACAAAGAACTGGCAGAGAAAAATATGGAACTGAATTTGTGGGTGCAGAGGGAGGAACCTGATATCGAGGCAGAATGGAGCGGACAGATTAGACGCACCTCGGATGCGCTGTCTAAGGAGCTTTTATATCTGAAATTTGTGCAGGGGATTCCGGTGGTCGGCGTCATCGGCGGATTTTCAGATATGGTATATCAAAAGAAAATCAGCGATTATGCAGCGCTGAAATATAAGAGACGTTTTCTTGAAACAAGAAGGGGGAGCTGATTATTCAGCTTCCCCTTCTTTTACAATGTCCTCTAATACACGGATGAGATCATGGATGTTTCGAAGCTGCACGTTGCGCTCCAAGATACAGTTTTTTAAATCTACGGACAATGTTTCAAATTTATCTCGGATTTCCGGAGATACATAGGATGCCATAGGAGTCCCTCCTTTTTAGAATATAAAAAAAGAATGTGCAAATATATAAAAATTATGCAATCATAAAAAATTGTGGATGAAGTATCACAAAAGGTGATATGATAAGCAGAGAAAACGCTTGGAGAAGAGCGATGGAGAGACAACTGGCAAAGAGCAAAAAACGACATAAAAAATGGAAAGTTGTGTTTGTGATGCTTGTATTTCTGCTGATGCTTTTCCGGGAACCGGAGACAGTCATGCAGCAGGAAAATACACGAATCTACCAAGTATACTGTATGGGAGACAGCATTACCTATGGAAGCGGATTATCAGAGGAGGAACGGGATACTTGTTGCTATCCTGCCGTATTGGAGCAGCTTTTGGGTGCACATTATGAGGTGATAAATTACGGTGTCAGCGGAAGAACACTCCTTAATATTCCGGAAAAAAGCTATCGAGGCACAGGGTATGTGGATATTGTGAAGATGCAGCAGCCGGATATCATAATCGTGATGCTTGGTTCGAACGATTCACGGGCGGAACGCTGGGATGCACTGGCGTACAAAGAGGAGTACATTTCGCTGGTGGAAGAACTGCAGGCAATCGAAAGCCATCCGAAGATTTATATTATGACGCCGCCGGAGGCGTTCCCGTGGGAGGATGGTGAGATTATTTATGGAATCAGTAATGATATTATTCATGATGAAGTTGGACGAATTGTACGAGAGGTTGCAACGGAAACGGGTGTAAATGTGATTGACCTGTATGCAGTAACGGAGGACCATCCGGAGTATTTTGCGGATGGATTACATCCCAATAAAGAAGGCTATTCTGTCGTGGCACAGGCAATATATGAACAGATTGCAAAAGATAATTTTGAGAACATGACTTGGAATTATCAATGAATTGTAGTAAAATAAAAAATGCATTGGTACAAAGTGCAGCGGAGTATGGCGTAGTTTGGTAGCGCGCACGGCTGGGGGCCGTGAGGTCGCAGGTTCAAATCCTGTTACTCCGATGAAAAGTGAACCCCCGGCAAAACCAGGAAATTCTGATTTTGCCGGGGGTTCTTGTGAGCGGAGACGGCGGGATTCGAACCCGCGGGCCCCGGAGGGCTAACGCATTTCGAGTGCGCCCCGTTATGACCGCTTCGATACGTCTCCATTATGTCAAAATACCAAAATAGTATAGCATATTTTTATTAATTTGCAAGATATCTCACCTATAAAACATATTGTGATTCAAAGAAAAACATACTATACTTTAAATAGAGCGGTTGCATACCAAGTGAATTTGGTAACATCAGTTGAAAAACAGCCGGGGAAATAGTAATATTTTGATAATAGGACTGTGAACGAAGGAGGCTATGCAGATGAAGAGAATCGGATTGTTGACGAGTGGCGGAGACTGCCAGGCATTAAATGCGGCAATGCGCGGTGTTGTAAAAGGACTGAGTGAGAATATGGACGAGCTTGAAGTCTATGGATTTCTGAACGGTTATAAAGGACTTATTTACGGTGATTATCGATTGCTTACTTCCACGGATTTTTCGGGAATCCTGACGAAAGGTGGCACCATTCTGGGTTCATCAAGACAACCGTTTAAACAGATGCGCGTACCGGATGCGAATGGTCTCGATAAGGTAGAGGCAATGAAGCAGACTTACTATAAATTAAAACTGGATTGCCTGGTTATCCTTGGCGGTAACGGCACGCAGAAAACGGCAAACCTCCTTCGAGAAGAAGGCTTGAATATCATTCATCTTCCGAAGACGATTGACAATGATATCTATGGGACAGATGTGACATTTGGCTTTCAGAGTGCTATCAATATTGCCACGGATGCGATTGATTGCATTCACACAACCGCGGCCTCCCATAATCGTGTATTTATTGTGGAAGTAATGGGACATAAGGTTGGGTGGCTTACGCTGTATGCAGGAATTGCAGGCGGCGCAGACATAATACTGCTCCCTGAGATTCCATATGATATTAAGAAGGTTGTCGAAGCAATCAATAAGCGTACGCATGCGGGGAAGGGATTTACCATCCTTGCGGTAGCGGAAGGCGCGATTTCCAAGGAGGATGCGGCACTTTCCAAAAAAGAGTACAAAGAGAAGGTGGCAAAGCGCAAATATCCTTCCGTATCCTACGAGATTGCAGACCGAATTGCAGAAGAAATCGGGACGGAAGTCCGCGTGACGGTTCCGGGACATACACAGCGAGGAGGAAGTCCATGTCCATATGACAGAGTGCTCTGTACCAGACTTGGTTCGGCGGCAGCGAAGGCAATTATGGATGAGGATTACGGAAATATGATTGCCATGGTAAATGGCAAGACAAAGCGCGTACCGTTAGGCGAGGTGGCGGGTAAGCTGAAAACAGTAGACCCGGACAGCCAGATGATAAAAGAAGCGAAGCGCACAGGAATCAGCTTTGGAGACTAAAGGGCAAAAGAAGTTCTAAAAGGCATTGCGCCATTGGACGCAATGCCTTTTAGAACTTCTAAGTTTTGCCTTGAAGAATGCAAAAACAGCATTCTTCCCGGATAATTATTTATGAGGTGAGAGCATGTCATATCAGGCATTATACCGGAAGTTCCGACCACAGGAGTTTTCGGACGTAAAGGGCCAGGACCATATTGTTACAACACTTAAAAATCAGATAAAGGCAGATAGAATCGGACATGCTTATCTATTTTGCGGAACGAGGGGAACTGGAAAAACCACAATTGCAAAGATTTTTGCAAAAGCAGTCAACTGTGAGCACCCAATAGACGGAAGTCCATGCGGGGAGTGCCCGGCCTGCAAGGCGATAGCCGCAGGCAATTCCATGAACGTGATAGAAATCGACGCGGCATCTAATAATGGTGTGGATAATATTCGGCAGATTCGCGAGGAAGTAGAATACCGTCCGACGGAGGGCAAATACAAAGTCTATATTATCGACGAGGTTCATATGCTTTCTATAGGGGCATTTAATGCTCTGTTAAAGACGTTAGAGGAGCCGCCATCCTATGTTATTTTCATATTGGCGACAACGGAAGCACATAAGATACCGATTACGATTTTATCAAGATGTCAGAGATATGATTTCAGGCGCATCTCGATTGATACGATAGCAGCCCGTCTTACCGAGCTGATGGAAGAAGAACATGTGCAGGTGGAGGAAAAGGCAATCCGTTATATCGCAAAAGCCGGAGATGGCTCCATGCGAGATGCATTAAGCCTCTTGGACCAATGTATTGCCTTTTATCTGGGGCAGGAACTTACCTACGATAAGGTGTTAGAGACCTTGGGAGCGGTGGATACGGAAGTGTTCAGCCGGCTGTTGCGTCAGATTCTCGATAAAAATATCACCGGTGCAATCGGTACCATAGAAGAGATGGTAATCGAGGGAAGAGAGCTGGGGCAGTTCGTGACTGATTTTACATGGTATCTGAGAAATCTTATGTTGGTACAGAGCTCAGACGATATGGAGGATGTTCTTGATATCTCGACAGAGAATCTCGCGCTTTTGAAAGAAGAGGCAGAGATGGTAGATACGGATATACTGATGCGTTATATTCGAATCTTTTCCGAATTGGGAAGCCAGATGAAGTATGCAGCACAGAAGCGTATCTTAATAGAAATTGCAGTGATTAAATTATGTAAACCGGAAATGGAAAAAGACTACACTTCCCTGGTAGACCGCATCGACAGCCTGGAAAAAAAGGTGGAAAAAGGCGTCGTGATGGCGCCGGGGAATGCCAGGCAGGGCATAAGCGACAGCAATACGGTGGGAGCCTTTGCAGGAGCCTCATCGACGCCGAAGGTCGAGCTGCCCAAAGCGATACCGGAGGATATCAAGCAGGTAATCGGAAGCTGGAATGGTATCATTTCACAGCTAACCGGTATTACAAAGACCTATTTAAAAAAGGCGATTCGTTCCTTAGGACCGAATGGAACGCTGCTTCTGGTGTTTGATGATCCAAACGCATATGCGTATCTGGAGGAGAACCGTTCGGATTGTCAGGACTTGCTAAAAGAAGCTGTGGCAGAGCGGATTGGAAAGGAAATTGACATCCAGATTAAGCTCAATGACAGCGGACAGCCGGGGGACGAAATCTATCCGGATTTAGGACAACTAATTCAGTTTGACATTGAGGAAGAGGAGTTTTAAAGAAGAATAGCATGCGAATGACGCCTAAAGAAAACTGGACGAAAAGTTAAATTTATATTATGATGAGAAGCACAGATGTGTGAGATATCAGAGGAGGAAGATATATGGCAAAAAGAGGTGGATTTCCGGGTGGAATGCCTGGAAACATGAATAATTTGATGAAACAGGCGCAGAAAATGCAGCGTCAGATGGAAGAGGCACAGAAGGAACTCGAGGAGAAAGAGGTAACAGCAACTGCCGGCGGTGGTGCGGTGGAGGTTACGGTATCCGGTAAGCATGAAGTGACGAAAGTAAAGCTTTCGCCGGAAGTGGTAGACCCGGATGATGTGGAGATGTTAGAGGATTTGATTATGGCGGCGACCAACGAGGCGTTCCGCCAGTTAGATGAGTTCTCGGCAAACTCTATGTCGAAGATTACCGGAGGAATGGGAGGATTGGGAGGCCTTCCGTTCTAGGAATAGAGATAAAGGAGGGCTATCGTGGCAAAGGTCCTGATTATTGATGACGAACTGGAGACATTAGAGATACATAAAGCCTATCTTAAGGCAGAGCACACGGTTTACACGTTTCAATCCGGTGCCGAAGCATTGGATCAGATTATGAAAATTAAACCGGATATTATATTGCTGGATATTGAGATGCCGTTTATGAATGGATTTCAGGTGCTAGAGTGGCTGCGTGAGCGAAAAGAGTGTGCGCAGATTCCGGTGGTTGGTGTAACCGGACAGCGAGATCGGGCAACTGCACTTAGCTTTATCGGTAAAGGCGGTGTCGGCTATCTGATGAAGCCGGTGGAGAAGAATCTGATGTTAGAACGTGTCCGTGAGATTTTGCGCACAGAGGCGGAAAAAAAGAACAAGAAAAAAGTTCTGATTGTCGATGACGAATTGGAAAGCCTGCTTTTGTATAAAAACATATTGCAGGAGAAATATAATGTTACTGCGCTAAATTCCGGTAAGATGGCGGTGGAGTATTTGCAGAAATTTGTGCCGGATTTGATTATTTTGGACTATCAGATGCCGCTTTACAATGGGCGGGCGGTATATCAGATGATTCGGAAGATGGAGCGCCAGGAAAATGTGCCGATTATTTTTCTGACGGGTACGGCGGAAAAAGAGGTTCTGGTAGAATGCGCTGCCTTGATGCCGCAGGGAGTGGTGTTAAAGTCTGCGGGCAAGGATGCTTTACTTGAAAAAGTAAGTTCTGTTTTGGAAAAAAAATAGAGGTATAACTATGGTTTTGAGACAAGTTGTAATGTTGTGCATGATTTTATTAGGGTCTACAACAATATATATGGCAACCAAGAAACCGTCAGAGAATCAAAAATGGCTGCTGCTAACTTTAGTATGCAGCTTTTTTTGCGAGGTTCTTTATTATGTGGAGCTTGTCTGTGTGGAACCGGCAGCTATGATGAGCGTACACACGACGGGATTTATTGTAAAGGCATTGGTGCTTAGCTGTTTTTTTAAATTCTTGTCCAGTTATTGCAATATTCACGTAAGTAAGCGAGTGAATCTGGCATTCTTGACGTTCACCACGCTTATAACGGGGATTCTTGCTTCAAACCGCGCCCACCATCTCGTATATGATGCGGTAGAAATTGGCCATGATTTTAGCGTACCATATCTGGTGATGAAACCGCGGATACTGTTTTTCTTTGTTATCTATGGATTGGGACTACTCGCTTTCGTCTGTGACATTATTATCTTCATACGGTGGCGGGGGAGCAAGGGAATAGAGCGGAGACGGTTGTTTTATCTGGTTTTGGTGGGTATGATACCGGTCTCTGGATTTTTCATGAAAATCTTTTTCCTGGAAGGTAAGATAGATTTTGTGAATATCGGATTTGGCATTTCCGGTATGCTGCTTTTTATTCTGGTGCGAAAATATGGACTGCTCGATACCGTCAGCATTGCCAAGGATACGATTATCGATAACACGAAGGAAGGGTTAGTTGTTGTAGATACGGATTACAATGTGTTATATGCCAACCCAGAAGTGTTAAAGACATATCCTGATATTTATAATCTTAGAACGGAGACGGCAAGGAGTGCCTTACGAAAAATATTTGAAAGTGAAGAGGGAGTCTACCAGACAGACGGTATTTATTGCGAAATACGAATCTCCAAGCTGTATGAGGGAAGAGTGTTGCGCGGATATATGGCATGGATTTTTGACATGACCTTTATCAATGAATATACCAACGAGATACTTTTGTTGAAGGACGAAGCGGAGAAAGCGAATCGTGCCAAAACAGCCTTTTTAGCGAATATGTCGCATGAAATCCGAACGCCAATGAATGCAATATTAGGATTTACAGAGCTGATTTTAAGCGAAAAGACCCTGCCTCGTATTCAAGAATACGCATATGACATCAAGCGCTCGGCGCAGAGTCTGCTTCATATTATCAATGAGGTTTTAGACATTTCCAAGATTGAAGCGGGAAAAGTTGAAATGACGAAGGAGATATATTATACACAGTCCTTGTTGGAGGATGTCAGTCTTCTGATTGGTGGGTTGGCGGAGAAGAAGGGCATTGCATACCGGACGGATATTGATAAATCAATTCCTTACCGGCTAAAGGGGCCGGTTGGGCACATTCGGGAGGTATTGACCAATATCTTAAACAATGCGGTCAAGTATACAAAAGAAGGCTCGGTGACGCTGCGCGTGCGGTGCCTTGAACGCAGCGGCAGTGAGCTTAAACTGGAATTTGTGATAGAAGACACTGGTATCGGCATGAAAGATGAGGATACCGAGAAGATGTTTGAAAAGTTTTCGCAGTTTGACACGAAAGTCAACCGCGATGTCGAAGGCACCGGTCTTGGCATGTATATCGTAAAAGGTCTTGTGGAGCAGATGGGCGGAGAGATACAGGTTGAGAGCGTGTACGGTGAGGGAACGAAAATTGCGGTTTGGCTCATACAGGAGGTTATCGACGAGCGCCCAATTGGAGAAATTCGTTTGGACTTACTGGAAGAGGAAAAGAAAGATACCAGAAGCTTCCGCACTACGGCCAGCGTGCTGGTAGTGGATGACAATGAAATTAATTTAAAAGTTTCCACGGCATTTCTGGAAAAATACGGAATCTGCGCAGACTGTGCAAACTCAGGTGAAAGTGCGATTGAAATGGTTCGGCAAAACACGTATGACATTATATTCATGGACCATATGATGCCCGGAATGGATGGCGTCGAGGCGATGCACCGTATCAAGGAGATGGAAAGCGGAAAATATCAAAATATTCCAATGGTTGCATTGACGGCAAATGCGATTTCAGGTGTGCGGGAACAGATGATTAGTGAGGGCTTTACAGATTATCTTGCTAAGCCAATCGATATGGAAACATTAGAGCGTGTATTGCTTCGAGTTTTACCGGAACGGCTGATTGTAAAAACTTCATCCGGAGAGGAGGAGCCTGCTACAGACAGAATGGAACGTATGAAGGAAATTTTGAAGGATTTGGATGTTGAGGCGGGAGTTCGGAACTGTGGCGGCTCACAGGAGGATTATCTTGAGGTGCTTGAAGTCGTATCCAGACATGGCAGTAAACGTGTGGAAAAACTGGAGAATATGATTCAGAACGAGGATTTTGAAAACTATACGATAGATGTTCACGCACTAAAAAGCACGGCGGCCAACATTGGAGCGATGCAGTTGTCAAAACTTGCCTACAACCAGGAGATGGCAGGGAAGGCAAAGCAATATGACATTGTGCGCCAGAATAGCCGAAGCTTATTGTATCTGTATGTTACGGTTCTTGCCGAAATCGGGCTGCTTAGGAATGAAGGAATTTTGCGGGAAGAAAATAGCTTGGATATGGACTCGCCCATGAAGGACGAAAATCCGACGGAAAACGAGAATGAGGCGAAGATGCTTTCTTCGGCAGAGCTTTCACAGTTGTTAGAGGGCGTGGAGCATCGGATTGCCGAGTTTGATTTTGCAAAAGCAGAGGAAATTTTGCGGGAAATGTTACAGTTTCCGATGGATGAACAGACGAGACAGAAACTGGAGATGATTTGCCGGGAATTGGAAGATTTAGATATTGAGACAGCCAGAGGCAGGCTTCGGGAAACGCGAGAGAACCTCGCGTCTTCCGAAAACGAGTGATTAACGCTTAGCCTCAAAGACCGGGTCGGCGGGATAGCCTCCGGCGCATTTTTGCATACCGCGTTGGATGCTGTCTGCAGAGTTGCCCCAGCTCTTGTCTTTGTTGCGGTAATCATTTTTTTCGACAAACCAGGAAACTTCCTTTTGCACACGGTCAATATTCTCCTGCATTAATGAAAAGACTTCCGGATAAAATTGTTTCTTTTGCTCATCGGAGAGTTTATCCTCGGCGGCTTCTATCAAGTCGCCGAAATGCGGAAGGCAAAATCCTTTGCTTTCCGTAAAGAGAGAGCGAAATTCAGCGTTTTTTCGATATAAATCAAAGAATGTATCCAGATAACGATTGTAGATATCATTGAAATGATTGCAGACATAGCAGGAACATTCCTTCTTTTTAATCCATGCACCGAGTGGTGTTTTGGCTTCTGCAACTCCTGCATCAGTATGCTTTATGCGCTTAAAGAGATTAGACTTACTTGGAGAGAAGGACTTTAATTCCTCGCCGAGCTCCTGATTTAATTTCCGAAGGTGTGTGCTTAGGATGAGCGCACTTCCGAGGCGGTTGCCGTAATCGTACATCATTTTAAAATGATGCCGACAGAAACCGGTGACATCGGTTTTTTCACGGATGTCATCTTCCATATAAGCGGAACCAAGAATAAAGGAGATGGCATGCTGCTCTGCCTGTCGCTCTAAGAAGCAAAACGGGCACTCGTCGTTTGCAGAGAATGCGTCCATCAAGGGAATTGTTGCAATATTTTCTTTCATAGGTTTTGTCCTTTCCGTGCGCTGACGTCCGAGTGACGTCAGTTATTACTTTCAAGTATAGCATGTTTGTCGGTTTCTGGGAGCAATTTTCTTGCTGAGAGGGTAAGAATGTACAAAAAGGACAAACTACCTTGTAAAATCAGCACTTATCAAGTAATATAAGTAATGGATTTGTGGTGTCATGGTGCCACAATAAAGATCAGAGGGAATATATGGACTATTACAGCAGACAAATCAGCAAGTTAATACAGGAGTTGTCAGCACTTCCGGGAATTGGAAGCAAATCCGCACAGCGCTTGGCATTTCACATCCTAAATATGCCGACGGAACAGGTAGAAGGACTTGCATCGGCGATTGTGGATGCAAAGAAGAATGTCCGCTATTGTAAGGAATGCTTTACTTTGACAGATGAGGAGCTTTGCCCAATCTGCCGGGATAAAGCAAGAAACCATAAAGTTATTATGGTTGTGGAGAATAGCAGAGATTTAGCTGCTTATGAGAAGACACAGAAATATGATGGTGTGTATCATGTGCTACACGGTGCGATTTCGCCGATGCTTGGAATCGGTCCGGGTGATATTCGACTGAAAGAACTGATGCAGAGATTGCAGCAGGATGTGGATGAGGTTATTATCGCAACAAACTCCAGCCTCGAGGGAGAGACAACAGCGATGTATATCAGTAAGCTGATAAAACCGACGGGCATCAAGGTGACGCGAATCGCCAGCGGTGTGCCGGTAGGCGGCGATTTGGAATATATTGATGAAGTAACGCTGCTCCGCGCGTTGGAGGGACGAACAGAGCTGTAGAGGTTGCTAGGAATGGCAGAGACTGCCGGTTAGATAAATGATGAATCAAAGAAAGGACCAAAAAGAACATGACGAATCTGGAGCTTCAGAGAACAGCAAACGAAATTCGCAAGAGCATTGTAACGGCGGTTCACAGTGCAAAGGCGGGACATCCGGGCGGATCTCTTTCCGCAGCAGACATTTTTACCTATCTGTATTTTGAGGAGATGAACATTGACCCGAAAAATCCGAAGATGGCAGACCGTGACCGCTTTGTATTGTCTAAGGGGCATACGGCACCGGGACTTTATGCGGCGCTCGCCGAGCGTGGATTCTTCCCGAAAGAAGATTTGGTGACGTTGCGCCATACAGGTTCATACTTACAGGGACATCCGGATATGAAGCATATCCCCGGGGTGGATATGTCCAGCGGTTCTTTGGGACAGGGACTTTCCGTGGCAGCCGGAATGGCAGCCGCCGGTAAGTTTGATAAAAAAGACTATCGCGTATATGCATTGTGCGGAGACGGAGAGATTCAAGAGGGACAGATTTGGGAAGCGGCTATGTGGGCAGGCTTCCGGAAACTGGATAATCTGGTTGTCATCGTAGATAACAACAACTTACAGATTGACGGTTCTGTGGATGAAGTATGCTCGCCGTATCCGATTGATAAAAAGTTTGAGGCGTTCAATTTCCATACGATTAACATCGACGGCAATGATTTTGACCAGATTCGTGCTGCGTTTAAAGAGGCGAGAGAGACAAAGGGAATGCCGACGGCAATTATTGCGAAGACATTAAAGGGAAAAGGTGTATCCTTTATGGAGAATGCGGTCGATTGGCACGGAAAAGCGCCGAATGATGAGCAGTATGCGATTGCAATGGAAGATTTGGAAAAGGTAGGTGCAGCATTATGTCAGAAATAAGAGCAAACGTGGTTGCTCCAAAAGTTGCAACCAGAGACAGCTACGGCAATGCACTGGTGGAATTAGGAAAAGAACACGACGATTTAATCGTATTGGATGCTGACTTGGCAGGCGCTACCAAGACCGGTATTTTCAAGAAAGCTTTCCCGGAGCGTCACTGGGATATTGGGATAGCCGAGGCAAATATGACGGGAATCGCAGCAGGTCTTGCTACCTGTGGCAAGGTGCCGTTTATCAGTTCCTTTGCGATGTTTGCAGCAGGAAGAAACTTTGAGCAGGTGCGCAATTCCATCGGTTATCCGCACCTGAATGTAAAGATTGGAGCAACCCATGCGGGTATTTCCGTCGGTGAAGACGGAGCAACCCATCAGTGCTTAGAGGATATTGCGCTGATGCGTGTGATTCCGGGAATGGTAGTGATTAATCCGGCAGACGATGTAGAAGCACGCGCGGCAGTGAAAGCTGCTTATAATCATGTGGGACCGGTTTATCTCCGTTTTGGAAGACTTGCTGTGCCGGTATTTAATGATGAGGCTACTTATAAGTTTGAAATCGGTAAGGGAATTGTCTTGAAGGAAGGAAAAGACGTTTCTATCTTTGCAACCGGTTTGTGCGTAAACGAGGCGAGAGAGGCAGAGAAGCTTTTGGCAGCAGATGGAATTGATGCAGAGATTATCAATATTCATACCATCAAGCCACTGGATGAGGAGCTTGTGCTTGCTTCCGCAGCGAAGACGGGCAAGGTAGTGACTGTTGAGGAACACTCCGTTATCGGTGGACTTGGAAGTGCGGTATGTGATGTACTTTCCGAGAAAGCGCCGACAAAGGTGATGAAGATTGGAATCAACGATGTCTTCGGAGAGTCCGGTCCGGCATTGGAATTAATCGAGAAATATGGTCTGGATGCAAGGGGCATTTATGAAAAAGTAAAAGCTTTTGTAAAGCAGAATTAATATGTAATTAGGAGAGAGATGCATTTTCATGTAAAGTGCATCTCTTTTTTGTCGAAAAGTTTTTTGAAACCTCACCATAATCCACCAAAAAATTTGAGCAGGCTGTGCTAATATTTTCCCCAAAAGTAACCCCGCATATTTTGCGGTGCCAGGAGAGGAGAACGAGACGGCATGATAGAAATCATTCGAGAAGAAGAGAATGGCGGTACGACAGAAAGGCGTGGTTTGCCTAAGGACATCAAACAAATGGGGAAACCGGATATCGGCGACCGGATTTATGTGGAGAATGAGGTATATCAGTTTTTGCATCCGTACAGTAACGTAGAAGAAAAGAGCGCGTATGTGTTGCTTGGAAGATTTGAGAATTTCGCCGGACGGGAGTGCGTGTTTGTGGAAGCGGCAATTCTTTTAGAGGAAATATCCTTTGACGGAGATTTGCCACTATGGAACGATCAAACATGGGCATACATATATAAACAACTGCGGCGTGAATATGACAGTATGGTCATCGTAGGGTGGGCGATGGATATCAAGGGGCAACTGCCCAACATGACAACGCGGGTAGAACAACTTCATCAAAGCAATTTCGGAGGAGCGCATCAAGTTTTGTTTTTGATGGATAGCCTGGAACGGGAAGAGGCGTTCTATGGAAACAAAAACGGACATCTGTATCGACGAGAGGGCTTTTATATCTATTATGACAAGAAGGCGGGGGCATATGCTGCGAGTGAGGTGCACGGAGAATGCCGTGCGGAAGACGATGTGCAGATTGCATATGTGACTGAAAAAATGGGACAGGAGCCGGAAAATCCATGGGATTGGCGCGCGGAAAGCCAGAGGCATGAGGAAAAGAGCGTGTGGGGCGAGTATGTAAGAGAGGCAGATGAGATAGCAGACTACCAGGGAAAAACGAAGCAGCGGCGAGGAAGTTATCGCCAGCAGGCGGAAGAACAAAAAGATCGTCGCTTGTTACCTTCGTATGCTTCGACACTTTTTCTCGCAACCGTCGTGTGTGCGTTGGGAGTTACGGCATATCTCAATAACGAAAAAATGAGGTCAATGGAAGAAACACTGGCACAGATGAACTTGACACAGGTAATCGAGACGGAGGCAGAAGAACCTAAGGTGGCGGTAGAAAATGTGGCGGGAAACGTGCAGAAACAGGAGGAGGCTACAGAAGCAGTGCAACCGACTGCGGATGCGGTAATGCAAGGTGTAGAGACAGACGGAGAAACAGCGCAGATTAAGAATAATGCGATGCAGGGGGTAGATGCAGCGACGCAGGAGACCGAGGCGCCGAATCCTGAGACTCCTGTACAGAATGAACAGGAAGGTGTGGGGGAAACATCCTCCGAGTCCGCTGAAGTGGTCTCGACAATAACGGAAGCCCAGACCTATCTGAGTCAGGGGTATTACATTGTGCAAAAAGGCGATAGTCTGGTTGGAATCTGCAAAAAGATTTATCAAACCACTGCAATGATGGACAAACTCTGCGAAGTGAATGGAATCGAGAATGCGGACGCAATTTATGCAGGACAAAAACTGATACTGCCAAATTAAAGTTAATGAAATAGAGGCAACGGTATGGTATAATGTCATAAGACATTATACCGCCCGAAGCGAAATCGGAGTGGCATGGGTCACCCAAGGCGAATGCCATGGACGCGAAGCGGACGTGGGATACAAAAGAGAGGAATTATGGCAGATAAAAATAAACAGGGGTTTCGCACAGTAAAAGATGCGGATATGGAAGAATATAGACAAAAAATTCGAGAACATCGTTTGGCGGTTTTAAAACGGGGCACGGTTTTTGCAGTGGTGCTTCTTTTGATTGTGGCGGTGTTTGGACTTTACATGGCGTTTCGCCAGTATACCGATTACGATATCCGAAGCTCTGTGGAGCGCTCAGATACACAGGCGACGCGCTTTGCAGAGTTTCAGGGGAATATATTAAAATATAGCAATGACGGCGCTTTTTACATTGATGCTGAAAACGAACTTATCTGGAATCAAACGTATGAGATGTCAGATCCACAGATTGACATCTGCCAAGAGTATCTTGTGATTTATGATAAGAAGGGAACAAAGATTTACATCCTTACAGCGTCAAAACTGCAGGGAAGTATAGAAACGACGATGCCGATTGATCAGGTGTGTGTGGCATCGCAGGGAACCATCGCCGTGCTTATGCGCAAGGATGACACGGCGTATTTGCAACTTTATGATAAAGAAGGTAAGAATCTGGCACAGGGAGAGATTCACGGAGGAAAGGGAGGCTATCCGGTCGCAATAGCGCTTTCCCAGGATGCCATTAAGCTGGGAGTATCCATGCTTGATATCAGCGATGGGAAAGTAAAGAGTACAATAGCATTTTACAATTATGGCTCGGTCGGACAAAACGAAATAGATAACTGTGTAGGCGTAACCACGTATGAGGACACTGTTATTCCGGAGCTCGAGTTTACCTCCAATGATCGTATGGTGGCGTTTGGTGATTCCAAGATACTTGTTTTTGAGGGAACGCAAAAACCACAGTTGACAACAGAGGTTGCGCTGGAAAAACAAGCGCAGAGCATATTTCACAATGGAGATTATATTGGCATTGTAAGCAGCAATGATGACGAGGCGGTGACACATCATCTGTCAATATATAGGACGAGTGGAGATCTTGTGATGGAAAAAGATTTTGCTATGGAGTATAACAGTATCGAATTTCTATCCAACAATGAAATCTGCATTCGTAACGAGACTGAATGCGATATTTACACATTGCGAGGCGTTTATAAGTTTCATTATGAGTTTGACAGAGATCTTTATCAGATTATACCGGGTGGTACAAGCCTGAATTACACTTTTGTGCTAAGCGATGCAACAGAAAGGGTAAGGTTGAAATAAAAAACACAGATGAATTGGGTATTGATAATCGTGTTGTCGATATTGGCGGCAGGCGCTATATTTGGTTATTATAAGGGATTGCTTCGGATTATATACTCGCTGGTCGCATGGGTGATTGTGTTGGTATTTGTTATGTGGGCGACACCGCACATCAATCTTTACCTATTAGAAAACACGTCTATTTATGAGAAGGTAGAAGCGCATTGCGAAGAGGTGGTGCGCCAGTCGGCAAACGAACAGGTAGAAACAGCGCAGGGCGAAAATGAAGAGAAATTGACAGAGCGGCTAGAAACAGAACCGCAGCTTGCGGAGCTGGGGATGAGCGTTCCGGATTCTGTGATAGAGGGGATTTTGGAAAAGACCACCGGTGTCACGGAAGCTTTTTTGGAAGAGAGTGGTGTGTATACAAAACTTGCGGAAGGGCTGGCGAATTTTGTAGTGGAGGGAATTTCGTTCCTGATTGCATTGGTATCCGCTTGGCTTTTGGTTCATATTATTTCACAGCTCATTGGAATTGCATCCCATATTCCGATTGTAAAAGGTGTAAATCGCTTTTTGGGATTGTTTGCGGGAGCGATATATGGTCTGCTTTTGGTTTGGCTTGGATTTTATATTACGGTACTGGCAAGCGCGGGGGAGATGGGCAGGGTAATCGTTTCTTATATATATGAAAGCCCGTTCCTGACATTTTTATATGAAAATAACTTAGTGCTGACATTGATACTAAAATATTTTTAAAAAAATTTATGGTTAAAAATGATAGATATAGGGGCATGGATGAATTCATGCCCCTATATCTATTTAATGAAAAAAAGTTGGGGAAAATTGGTCAAAAATAGGTGTTGACATTCCAAAATATTGATGCTAATATAAACAAGCTGACCGCAAGAACAGCGGGATGCACCGAGACAGTCGGTCGAATCACTTCTTAAAAAGTGATTTGAAAAAGAAAAAAGTTGTTGACAAATAAGTTCAATGGTGATATAGTTAATAAGCTGTCGCCGAGAACGGATGACAACAAGTACCTTGATAACTGAACAGTGAATAAACCTTGAAAGATTCTACGGCGAACAAAGTTCGCCAAGAAGAAAATCATAGATTTTCTTCCGGGTTTCG
>JALEKJ010000058.1 GCA_022771695.1 Roseburia sp.
GAGCACGTCTGGGTTACGGTCTGGCATGCAAGGAGAATGACCTGACGTTTTCCGATATTGCACGGCTTACCGATGTATTTTATATCGGAGGTACGAAGGTGGGCGCATTGTTCGGTGAGGCAGTAGTCATCACGAACGCTGAGCTGAAAGTTGATTTTCGCTATAATATCAAGCAGCGTGGCGGTATGCTTGCAAAGGGAAGATTACTGGGAATCCAGTTTTTGACTTTGTTTGAAGAAAATCGTTATATGGAGATTTCTGCACATGCGGCACGACTGGCTGAGCATTTACAGAAAGAACTTGCAGCGATGGGGGTGACATTTTTGGTGGATTCCCCAACGAATCAGCAGTTCCCGATTTTGCCGGATGCTGTGCTTTTAGAGCTTGAGAAAAAGTATGTCTATGAATATCAGAAGCGCATTGATGAGGAACACAGTGCAGTGCGGTTTTGTACCTGCTGGGCGACAAAAGAGGAACATGTGGAAGCTCTGATAGCAGATATCAGAAGACTGTTGGCATAGAACGGAGATAGAGACACATATGACTCAGAAAAAAAGAATTTTATTGATTGCTACCGGAGGCACGATAGCATCCAAAAAATCGGACAATGGGTTAAAACCACAGATTGCACCGGAAGAACTGCTGTCATATATTCCACAGGTTGCGGATATCTGCGAGATAGAGGCCATACAGCTTTTAAATCTCGACAGCTCGAATATGGAGCCGGAGCACTGGAAACTGATGGTACATACGATTAAGGAACATTATGAGGCGTTTGATGGATTCGTGATTGCACATGGCACGGATACAATGGCGTATACGGCTGCGGCACTATCTTATATGATTCAGAATACGACTAAGCCGGTTGTTATTACAGGTGCGCAAAAACCGATTGACCTTGAGATTACGGATGCAAAATCAAATCTGATTGACAGCTTTTTATATGCAGCGGATGAGAAGTCCCAGGGGGTACAGATTGTGTTTGACGGCAAGGTGATTGCCGGAACCAGAGCGAAAAAGGTGCGTTCGAAAAGCTACAATGCTTTTTCCAGTATTGATTATCCGTGTCTTGCGGTAATCCAGGATATGAACATCATGCGCTACATCCCAATGCTTCCTTATGAGAGCGAGGTACAGTTTTATGAGGAATTGGATGAAAATGTATTTTTGATGAAGCTGATTCCCGGAATTAAGCCGAGAGTGTTGCGCAGCATTTTTGAGAATTATGATTGTATCATTGTGGAGAGTTTCGGTGTGGGTGGAATTCCGAAGTCGATTGCCGATGAGTTCTATGCGCTGTGTCAGGAATACCCGATGAAGCTGGTTGTCATGGCGACGCAGGTGGCACATGAGGGCAGCGATATGACCGTTTATGAAGTAGGACATGACATGAAAGCGTATTGCCGTTTTTTAGAGTCCTATGATATGACATTGGAATCCGTCATTGCAAAGGTGATGTGGATGCTTGGCAACTTTGACATCACGCAGGTGGATGCCGAGGAAATTTTTTATCGGAATATTAATTATGATGTGATTTTTGGCAAGAATCGCAGATGTGAATGAATAGGGTGGGTTATAATAGAATGAATCTGATTACAGAGATATATAATCTTTTGTGGGGTGATTTACTCACGATTTCATTGCCGGGAGGTAATGTCGTCGGTATCTCCTTTCTGGTACTGATTTTGATTCCTGCCGGAATCTATTTTACGGTCCGAACAAGGGTGCTTCCGATACGTTTTTTTCCGGAGATGCTTCGTATTTCAGTGGAGCGGCGCGGCAAGCACAAAGGTGCAATCTCCGGTTTGCAGGCACTCATCGTGTCAACGGCAACTCGTGTTGGTATGGGAAACATGGTCGGTGTTGTAGCCGCTGTTTCGGCGGGCGGTGCAGGTGCGGTATTCTGGATGTGGCTTACGGCGCTGATTGGTTCGTCTACCGCGTTTGTGGAGGCGACGCTCGCACAACTGCATAAGGAGAGAGATCCGTTGTACGGCGGTTATCGTGGTGGCCCCGCATATTATATTCATGACTTTTTCGCAAAAGGAAAGAAAAAGCGCCACAGTGTGATTGCAGTGTTGTTTGCATTGTCCGGGCTGCTCTGCTGGTGTGGTGTTAGTCAGGTTATCAGCAATTCTGTGTCGGAGGCATTTTATAATGCATTTGAAGTACCGCCGATTGTATCGACGGTAATCTTGGTGGCGTTAGCGGCAATTATTGTGTTACGCAAAGATGCGACGATAAAGGTACTTGATGTGATTGTACCGGTTATGGCCGCGTTTTATTTTGTAATTGCATTGTTTATTATTATAAAAAATATCGGACTGATGCCGGCTGTCATGGAGCGTATTTTTGAGGAGGCATTTGGAGTTCGCCAGGTTGTGTCAGGCGGTTTTGGTGCTGCACTGATGAATGGTGTGAAACGGGGACTGTTTTCGAATGAAGCAGGTTCCGGTTCAGCGCCCTGCGCAGCGGCAGCGGCAGATGTCAGTCATCCGGCGAAGGCAGGACTGTTTCAGGCGTTTGGTGTGTTGATTGATACGATTGTTATCTGCACCTGCACGGCGATGATTATGCTTTTGGCACCGGAAGAACTTTTGGAGGGACTTTCGGGCATGAAGCTTTTGCAGACAGCGATGCATTATCATTTTGGTGAGGTTGGTGTTGTATTTACGGCGATTACATTATGGCTGTTTAGTTTTTCGACATTTATTGGCATTCTATTTTATGCGCGTTCAAATGTTGCATATTTGTTTGGCGATAACTGGAAGTCTCAGACGGTGTATAAGCTGCTGGCGCTTTCGATGTTGTTTATCGGCGGATTGGCAACATACACGTTTGTGTGGGACCTTGGAGATATCGGAATCGGGTTGATGACGGTGTTTAATATGATTGCGATTCTTCCGATGTCAGGGGAAGCGATGCATGCATTGGAAGAATACATTAAGTTGCGGAAGCAAGAGAAGGCACAAGGAAAATAAAAATCATAAATGCGTGTAAAAAACAGCGCAGGATTTTTTGAAAATCCTGCGCTGTTGCAGATTTTTGGCATAATACGATAACGAACAGTAGAAGAGTCAAAAGAATTTTAGGAAAAGAATCTATAAATATTCTTTTTCGGTCAGACTCTCCATAGTGGCTCTCACACTTTTTGAAATCTCATTTACGGTATCTGCGGCAGCATTAATTTCTTCCGTACGTGCGGCAAGGTCGCTCATATTGTCACTTACAGAATTTACGAGCTCTTTTAGCTGTACAGCACGCCTTAATAAGTCTGAAATGGCTATAGAGATTTCTTCTTTGTTTGAGAGGCTGTCTGCGGCGGCTTCCTCACAGGAGGTTGATAGGGCTTTCATTTCAGATGCAACGACTGAGAACCCATGACCTGCATCACCTGCTCTGGCAGCTTCCACGGAAGCGTTCAAAGAGAGCAGACTGGTCTGTTTGGAAATCTTGGTGATGTTTTGATTGTTGGTTCCCAATTCTTCAAGAAGGTGGTCAATATTGGTAAAGGAATCTGCCATCTGGTTGCAAAAATCACGTATATCTTCCATGGTACTCTGAATGAGACAGGTTTCCTCCGCGGTCTGTCCGTTGCCTTGTGCGACTTCCGTGATGGAAACATCGAGCTTATCAAAGTCGTTGGCAATAAAAGCGGCAAGCTGTTCATTTTTCTGCTTTGCAAGCTCCGAAAGTGCGAGAATTTTCTGACTTTCGGCTTCTACCTTTTTCTTTTCATATTGGATACAGTTCTCCGGCGTATTGCATCCATTGTAGATGGCAATCGCCATATCTTTACAATTCTGATAGCCACAGGCACCACAGTTAATGTTTTGTTCCGCAGGCGTTTGTTTATTCATTGAGAGAAAAATCTGTGCAAACTCCTGATTGGAAGGCACGCGGATTGCGGTCTCTTTCGACCTGTCAGTATATGTGCGGATAAAATCATCTAATTTTAATTTGGAAAATCTGCGATTTAAGCGGCGCATGCGCCGTTTGGGGGAACCGGAACTTCTTTTATGCAGATTGGCGCGCACATGGTTTGCCTCAAAATAAGTATCATCAGACTCGGATTTTGAAGGGCTTACCGCTGTGCCATATAAGCAGCCCTGGGCGCAGTTTAAGGCATCCACCATAAATGGCAGCTCTTTGTGTTCGCTTACGCGCTTTTTGTACTGCTCTAAAAATTCATATACATGCTTTTCTCCTTCGATTTGACGAATGAATAAATGTTCGCCACAGAACCAGTACACATTCTCTTTTAAACCACCCGGCATAGGGTAGATGGCGCCCATTCCATACTCCACCTCATCGGAGGCATCCGGTCCGAATAGATGATTTTTCTGCATATAGTCCATCAGGTGTCGGAAAGTCACGTTGTAATGGACATATCCGTTGGTATTTGGATCTTCTATCTCGTTCTTCTTGGCGATGCAAGGACTGATAAAGGCAAGCTTATCAGAGATATGCATATATTTTTTTGCATAGATGGCTGAACACATCATCGGGCTGTGCACCGGAAAAAGCTTTGGAATCAGTTCGGGAATGTATTTTTCTATGTAGCCTACCACCGCAGGACAGGGCTGGGAGATACCGCCTTCAAAGTGGTATTTTGTAATATACTGGATATAGGCCCATGTGGTAATGTCTGCGCCGGCGGCAACATTGATGAGCCGGTTTGCACCAAGTTGTTTCAGGCCACCGAGTACATTTCCATATTCTTTTGGATAATTTGCGCCAAAAGCAGGAGCAATCAAGATAGATATCTGTTCACCGCGCTGCAGATCTGCGAAAAAGCGTTCGGTATCGTCTTCATAAGAACGGGCATCGTGTTCGCAGGCATCGAAGCAGGAGCCACAGCCGATACATTGCGCCGGATTTACATCAATATGCTGTATGCCATTCCGGGTTGTAGAGATGTTGGCGGTAATTACAGGGCAGACGGAAATGCATCGATTACAGCCTACACATTTCTCGTTGGTGTAGATTAAGCTTTTAGTCATTACCCAAATCCTCCTATGTTTTAGTCTTTAATAGTAATAGTATCTGACATTTTGACATTTTTTGCAATAAAATCTAAAAATAGAATGCATATTTTTTTCAAGACTTAAGGATTATTTAATAATTGTCTTGTTATACTCCAAGCAAGCTAGCGAATGCAAAAAGAAAATAAGGAGTAAAAAGAAAATGTTTTTTCGTATATTAAAAAAGGATTTGAAGAGAAAGCGGACGATGAATTTTATCTTATTTCTGTTCATCATTTTAGCCACAATGTTTCTTGCCAGCAGTGTCAGCAACCTGATGGCGGTAACAGGTGCGGTCGATTATTTTATGGAAATATCGAAGGTGCCGGATTACTTTACGTTAGCACTGACAGACGGAACCGAGGATGCCATCGCAGATTATCTTAGAGACAGCAGTGATGTTGCGGAGTATGAGGTGGTGGATACGTTCAATGTGACAAATGACCGTATCACTATTTCAGAGGCAGCGGATGAGGAGGCGGATAAGTACGAACGCACAAATACAATGGCTGTACAGGCGGTGCCGGAGAATTTCATGAAGGTATTCGATAGAGAGGACAATCCGATTAAGCTGAAAAACGGAGAAATTGCATTTCCAAAGGTGGAAGCTGATGCGAACCATCTGGGTATCGGAGACACAGTAAGCATCCGTATCGGCGAGGTCGAACAGGAGTTTACGATTGCAGCGATTACGAAAGATGTGGTGTTTGGCAGTCCGATGTTGGGATATAAGCGCCTTTTTATTACAGAGGCGGATTATCAAAGGTTTGCCAAGCAGGAGAATGTAACACATACGAATATTTATTGTGTGAATTATGCCGATGAAGAAGCCTTTCAGACAGATTGGAAACAGCAGGATTTTAATCTGATTACTAATGTTGAAAAAAAACTGGTGTCGATGTGTTATGTGATGGATATGCTGATGGCAGGTATCCTCATTATAGTCAGTATCTGTTTGATTTTAATCGCATTTCTTGTATTGCGATTTACGATTGTGTTTACGTTGCAGGAAGACTACAAGGAAATCGGAATCATGAAAGCAATCGGTATGAAGGAGGTAGGAATTCGTAGCATTTACATGGTAAAATATTTCGGTCTTTCCATATTGGGTGCCATGGTAGGATTGATACTTAGTTTTCCGTTTGGTGAACTGCTTCTCGGACAGGCGATAGTAAATCTTGTGGTGGAGGATGCGAGAGAAAACTATCCGGTGCATATCATTTGCGCTGCCGGAATTGTCGGGATTGTGTTGGCATTCTGCTATTCGAGCACCCGAAAACTCAGACGGTTTTCTGCCATTGATGCAATACGAAACGGTTCTACCGGAGAGCGGTATCAGGTAAAAAATCCTCTGAAGCTTTGGAAGAGAAAGCGGATGAATCCGCGGTTGTATATGGCATGCAATGATATCTTGAGCGCACCGAAACGCTTTGCTGTGTTGCTGATTACATTCTGTATCGGCACAATGTTGATTTTACTGCCACTTAGTGCACTACATACGCTTAAAAGTGATGGGATTATTAACTTGTTTGGTATGGCTCCTTCCGATGTGTACATTGAGACGGGACATGGGGATGATTATGTTGCAGAGAAAAAAGTGGAAGTAATCCAGGCAGATTTGGATGAACTGGAAGAGATTATGAGAGAGCACGGAATAGAGGCAGAGACCGGGGCTGATGTAGGGTATATGATTCCATGTTACTCGGATGACCCGGAAGAACTCTATAATTATATGACGTTGCAGGAAATAGGCTCTTGGGAAAGAGCATATGATTTGCTGGATGGGCGGGAGCCATATTTTGCAAATGAACTTATGATTACGGAGCGCACTGCGGAAGAAATGGGAGTATCCATCGGAGACTCGGTCTATTTCCAATATCCAAACGGGGCAAAAGAGTACGTGATTACAGGCACATACCAGTCCATGATGAATATGGGAAACGGATATCGCGTGAGTCGGGCTGCAAAGCTAAGAGAAGAATATATGTCCGGAGTTTTTGTGTTGCAGGCAGAGGTCGACGATATGGAGAGCGAGGAGGCGTATGAGCAAATCAAAGAGCTGTTCCCGGATTATAAGATTATGAATGCCGGAGAGTGCGTAGATGGTATGATTGGCGATATCACAGACCAGATGGATATGCTGATTTATGTAATTACAGGAATTGTACTTGTCATCAACAGTCTTATTACCGTCTTGATGATGAAGACAATGATGGCTAAGGAACGGGGAGATATCGCGCTGTTAAAGAGCATCGGATTCCCAAATCGTGCTCTTAGAAGTTGGCAGATGTCACGTATTCTGATGCTTCTTGTGGCAGCTATCGTACTTGGAACCTTGTTATCGAAGCTGTTTGGACCGGTCACAGTCGGACAGGTTTTTGACATGATGGGAGCAACACAGGTCAAACTTTGCGTAAAGCCGTTGGAGGCATATCTTATTTATCCGTTATTGTTGTTAGCAGTAACCGGATTGTCAGCATTTTTTTGTGCAGGTGGCGTGAAAAACGTAGACGTAAAAGAAGTAAATGTGGAATAACAGAAAGGAACAGAAAAAAATGAGTTCATTGGTAGTAAAGGATTTGTGCAAGACCTATGTGATTAATAAGCGCCAGAACAATGTTCTGCGCAATGTCAATTTGGAAATCAAAGAGGGGGAGATGGTAGCCGTTATGGGACCGAGCGGTTCCGGTAAGTCCACACTTCTCTATGCAGTAAGTGGAATGGATGTACCAACAGCAGGAAAAGTAAGTTTTTTTGGCAGAGATATCAGTAGTTTAAGTGCCTCCGAGATGAGCGATGTGCGTTTAGATGAGATGGGATTTATTTTTCAACAGATGTATATGTTAAAAAATTTAAGCATTTATGATAATATAATTTTACCGGCATATCAGTCGAAACATGGCAAGGGAAGAGAACGCCGTGCCGAGATTAATCGTCGGGCAACAGAATTGATGCAAAAGCTTGGCATCAGTGAGATTGCGGAAAATGACATCAATGAAGTGTCCGGGGGACAACTGCAGAGGGCATGTATCTGTAGAAGTCTCATCAATAACCCGAAGATGATATTTGCAGATGAGCCAACCGGTGCCCTGAATCAACAGAACTCAAGAGAGGTTATGCGGGAACTAAACCGTATTAATGCAGAGGGGACTACGGTTATGCTGGTAACACATGACATGAAAGTGGCGGCCAAGACCGACCGGGTATTGTATATTGAAGATGGCAACATCAAGGGCGAATACACTTTTGGAAAGTTTACATCCGAGTCAGAGACAAAAGAGAGGGAACGTCAGATTTCTGCGTGGCTGATGGAGATGGGCTTCTGATTGGAGGATAGAATATGACAGATATACTCTTAGTGGAGGATCACGCGGAGTTAAATACACTCATGTGTGCATTTTTAAGGAAAGCGGGCTATCAGGTGCAGGGGGTCTGCTCCGGTGAGGAGGCACTTGTATTTTTAGAAAAGGAGCAGGTGAAGCTTGTGATATTGGATGTTATGTTGCCGGGCATGGACGGCTTTGCCACCTGCGCTGCCATACGTGAGGAAAACAGCATACCGATTCTTTTCTTAAGTGCGCGGGTCGATAAAGAGGACAAGATGAACGGTTTTCTTTTAGGTGCAGATGACTATGTGGAAAAACCGGTGGATATGGATATCCTACAGGCGAAAGTCACTGCTCTGATGCGGAGAAATTATGACTTAAAACAGAAGAATACCGTGATTCATTCCGGAGCCTTGTCGATTGACAAAGAGGCAAAGAAGGTTTTCCTGGATAACAGGGAACTTTCGCTGACGGTAAAGGAATATGAGCTTCTTTTACTTCTGGTGGAACATCCGGGAAAGACCCTGCACAAGGATTTCCTGTTTCAGCAGATATGGGGGATTGACAGCTTTAGTGAAAATCAGACACTCACGGTGCATATCAAGATGCTTCGAGATAAAATCGAAGAGGAACCGAAAAAGCCAAGAAGGATACAGACTGTGTGGGGAGTAGGGTATCGGTATGAGGAAGTATAACCGGATGCTAGCAGGGGTAGTGATGAGCTACCTCTGCTTTGCAATAGCATTTTATGTGTGGTTTTATCAGCAGCAGGACGTAAAAGACCAAAGGTATAAAGCGGAGATGAATCAGGTGATGCAGGAATTCGCCGATAAGGGGGATTTTTTTGCAATGGATATGTCTGAGTTCGCATATATAAAACAGGTAACCTTTTTGCCGCAGGATGAAACGACAGACCCGGAGAGCGTAGCTGCATTTTATCAGAATCAGAATGGTGCCCACAGCAGCGTGCAGCCGCTTATCCTGAATCAGGAGATAAGTGGGCTTGTGCGATTTGATTATATGGTGGAAACGAAGAACCAGAGCATTCTTTTAGCAGTCGAGGGAATGCTTTTTGCGCTGTTCGTGCTTATCATCGGTCTGCTTGTCTATATCCGGATGAGGATTTTAAAACCGTTCCATACGCTTGAAGAGATGCCTTATGAGCTGGCGAAAGGGCACCTTACAGGGGAGCTTGAGGAGAATAAGAACCGCTATTTTGGCAGATTCCTATGGGGAATTTCCATGCTTCGGGATACCTTGAATGACGCCAAGGCGAAGGAACTGGCGCTTGTTCGGGATAAGAAGCTTTTGCTGTTGTCTCTATCCCATGATATTAAGATACCGCTTTCTGCCATCAAGCTCTATGCAAAGGCACTGCGGGAGAATATTTATGACACGAAGGAGGAGCAGTCGCATGCGGCGGAGCAGATTGAGACTCATGCACAGGAGATAGAAAATTTTGTGAAAGAAATTATCAATGCTTCGAGTGAGGATGTTGTCTCGATTGAAGTGGAGAACAGTGAGTTTTATTTAAAGGATTATATGGAAAAGGTGAGGGAAGCTTATGCGCCGAAATGCAGGATTCGCATGACGGAATTTTCGATTGGAACATTCGAGAACCGGCTGCTTAGGGGAGATATGGAGCGGGCGTTTGAGGTGATGGAGAACTTGCTTGAGAATGCCTTTAAATATGGAGACGGTGTACGGATCGTCATTGATTTTTATGAGGAGGATTACTGTCAAGTTATCCGGGTGTTTAACTCAGGAAAGCCGGTTGCTTCCACAGAGCTGCCGCATCTGTTTGACAGCTTTTATCGGGGCAGCAATGTGGGAAGTAAGCAGGGCAATGGTCTTGGACTTTACATCAGCAGGCAGATTATGCAGAAGATGGAGGGAGATATTTTTGCGGAACGGTGTGATGACGGAATGAATTTTTGTCTGGTGTTTCGATTGTAAATAGATTATCATTTTGTTAGGTGAGATTTTTAAGGGGGGGAGAGAGCACATGAAGAATAAAAAGATACAACTTAAGACAAAACGGTTGTGCATGGAACCAAAGACACTTGAAGAGCTTCGGAATATTAAGATGAGGGAGAAAGATCCTGAATTGAAAAAGGCATATCAGGATATGATTGATGGGATGGAAGCGCACCCGGAGGAATGGCTTTGGTATACCGATTGGACAATTTCACTCAGAAAAGAGAAAATAGCCATCGGTGGGCTGGGATTTAAAGGAGCGCCGGATGAGAAGGCAGAGGTAGAAATCGGTTACGGCATTGATGAACCATATCGCAGACAGGGATATGGTAAGGAGGCAGTCAATGCGATGCTGGAATGGGCTTTTTCCGATGAAAATGTTTATTTTGTCATGGCAGAGACAGCTCCGGAGAATACTGCATCGCAGGAACTTTTGAAAAAAGCCGGTTTTGTGGAAACAGGAGTGCTTGGCGAAGAGAGACCGCGCTATGAGAAGGAACGACCGGCAGGCGGATATATGGCAACCTATATGTGTCTGGGGCTTAGTGTAGGGATGTGTTTTGGACTTTCTCTGTTTGATAACCTCGCAATGGGAATGTGTCTTGGTATGGCCATGGGAATTTGTATCGGAGCCGGACTGGATTCGCAGGAGAAAAAGAAGCGAGAGGAAATACGAGAGCGGCGCAAAGGAAAGGCACAACAATAGAGAGGGCAGCAATATGGAACATAAGACAATCAAAAACGAGCGTGGAACCGTGCATTATTGGATTTCAAGGGGAGAAAATACAGACGCTGCAACCTTGGTATTTACACATGGATTGACGGCAGATCACACCATGTATGAGAAGCAGGTGGAATATTTTAAGGATAAGTATACGGTTATTACGTGGGATGTACCGTTGCATGGACTCTCAACACGATATAAAGACTTTTCCTATGAAAATACAGCAAAGGATTTGTGTGCGATATTGGACACTGAGCAGATTGATAAGGTGTATCTCGCCGGCATGTCTATGGGAGGATATCCTTCTCAGATGTTCGCTTATATGTATCCGGAGCGTATGTTGGGATTTGTGGCAATAGATACCACACCGTTTGGGTATCAGTATTATTCCAAGTCAGACCTGTGGTGGTTAAAGCAGGTGGCTCCGATGGCAAAATGGTTTGGAGATGGCATGCTTCGGAAAAGTATGGCAAAGTCTGTGTCTGTTACCGATTATTCCTATCAGAAAATGATGGAGATGCTTGCACCACTGTCTAAGGCGCAGATGATTGAACAGATGGATATTGCGTATGGCAAGTTTGCAGAGGAAAATCAGGATATGACATTGCAGTGTCCGGTGCTTATTCTGCTCGGCGATAAGGATAAGACCGGAAAAGTAAGTCAGTATTGCCGGGAGTGGGCAAAGCAGACCGGCTATCCGTTACATATCATAAAAAACGCAGCACATTTTTCAAACGGAGACAATGCCAAGCAGGTAAATCAGGAGATTGAAGATTTCATAAAGAAGGGATAAAAAATAAATGCAGCATGATATCTTAAAGAACAAATATTACCTTTATATGACAGAATTTTTTGCGGGAATGTCTGTGATGGCGGTGGAATTGGGGGCAAGCCGTTTACTTGCGCCGTATTTCAGTTCCTCCCAGATTGTATGGACGATCATTATTGGAACGATTATGATTGCGATGGCACTCGGAAATGTGTGGGGCGGCAGACGTGCGGATAAAGACCCAAACCCGGATAAGCTGTATCTGAGGCTGATTGTAGCGGCTGTGTGGATTGCAGCGATTCCACTCTTGGGAAAATATATTGTCCTCGGAATATCAGGAATTCTGGTGCTGACGGTAAACACGAACTTTTTGATTTGGGCAGCTTTTCTGGCATGTATGGTAATATTTGTATTTCCGCTGTTTTTATTGGGGACAGTGACACCATCGCTGGTGAAATACACGGTGGACAGCCTTTCTGACAGCGGGAAAACAGTAGGAACGCTAGGCGCTTTTAATACCATCGGAAGTATTATCGGCACCTTCCTTCCGACTTTTGTTACGATTCCGGTGGTAGGAACAGCCGTTACTTTTTTGATTTTTTCCGGAATTCTGTTAGTTTTGGCGCTGATTTATTTTATCAATACCAAAACGAAAAAAGTACCATGTATCGTAGGCGCTGCGGCGTTTTTGATTTGCAGTATCTTCGGACATTCCGGGAGCTTTGCTTTCTGGGAAAATGACTTGGTGTATGAGGGGGAGTCTGTATACAACTATCTCCAAGTGAAAGAAGACGAGGCGGATGTGATACTTTCCACCAATGTGTTGTTTGGCGTGCAGTCCATCTTGAAAAAGGAGGAGGGGCTGACCGGAATGTATTATGACTATGCATTGGCGGCACCTGTAATGGCGGGAATTGGTGAGAAGGAAAATCTGGAGGTGTTGATTCTTGGAATGGGAACCGGAACCTTTGCCAGACAATGTAGAAATTACTTTGACGACGTAGTGATAGAAGGCGTGGAAATTGATGAGAAAATTATAGGTTTGTCGTATGAGTATTTTGAACTGCCGGAAGACATTCCGGTCGTTGCATATGACGGAAGAGCGTATCTTAACGCAGTGGATAAAAAGTATGATGTGATTATGGTAGATGCGTATCAGGATATTACCATTCCGTTTCAGATGTCTACGGAAGAATTCTTTACCATGGTAAAAGAGCATCTGACCGAGGACGGGATTATGGTGGTAAACATGAATATGCATACGGAAAAAGAGGGAAATATCAATCAATATCTCTCTGATACGATTGCGAAAGTGTTTCCCGAGGTTTATACCGTAGATGTGGCAGGAACGACGAACCGGGAGCTGTTTGCATCTGTACAGGAAGGTATCATAGAAGGACTGGAAGATGAAACGAAAAGTCTTAACAATGTCGAGCTAAAAGGGATGATACAGCAGGTGGCAGATCATATGCAGTGCTATGAGAAAGGCAATTACCTGTTGACGGATGACAAGGCACCGGTAGAACTGTTAGGAATGCAGGTCATTGATGAACTGATTCAGAGCGAGCTTGGATATTATAAGGGAATATTCAAAGAAGATGGAATTCGTGGAATCTTGGAAAGTATGTAGCGCATTGCACTATATGGAGATGAACACAGAAAGGTTAACCATTGAGAAAAAGTGGTTGACAATCCAAAGCAAATGGAATAAGATTGTCCTTGTGAAAAATGAACGCCTTACGATGGAAGAGTAGGCAGAAAAGAGGAGACTATGAAGATTTCAACAAAGACAATTGCAACCGTTGGTATGTTTACAGCAGTTTTAAGTGTGCTGTCTATTTTGACCATTCCGATGCCAAGCGGTGTGCCGGTAACGTTACAGACATTTGCGATGGCACTCTGTGGCTATGTATTAGGAGCGAAAAAGGGAACTGCATCCACTTTACTTTACATATTGCTGGGAACGATAGGTGTCCCGGTATTTGCTGGCATGACAGGAGGACCATCCTGGCTGGTAGGCTACACAGGAGGATTTATCTGGGGATTTATTTTTATGACATTACTCTGTGGAATCGGCATGAAACAGAAGAATGTGGCAGTACGGGTGGTGCTTGGAATCGCAGGACTGGCAATTTGCCATTTGCTGGGTGTGATTCAGTTTGCTATCGTAGCATCGACATCCTTTCCGGCATCTTTTGTAACCGTGTCCGTGCCATATATTTTAAAAGATGTCATTTCTGTTGTAGGTGCCTATCTGGTAGCACTTCCAATCCGCAAAGCGCTGTTTGCAGGCAATATTCTGACGGAAGAAGTGCGCGCTGCCGCATAATCTGTAGCTGATAAGTTTTAGAAAATAAGAAACGTTTGGTGAAAAATCAGAGGAGAACACAAATGATTGAAAAATTTCGTGCACATCATATTATCTGTACCTCGCTGTATGAGGGGAAGGGATACAGTGGTGCCTTTTGCGAGAATATGACAGCGATTGTGAATCGTCTTAGAAGTAATCCGGATGAAAGGCTGATACTTGTGGCAGAGCCGGATATGATTTGCCGGAATTGTCCAAACCGGACAGAGGACGGAAAGTGTTCTCACAACGATAATCGAGTCGTAGAAAAAGACCGCCGCGTGATGCGGCGGTTGGAACTTCAGAAAAACACGGTGTATTCCTATCGGGAGATGTGCAGACACGCACGCTCCCATATGACCGAAGAAGTTTTTATGGAAAATTGCGGAAAATGTGACTGGCGTAAGCAGGGGCTGTGCAGATATGAGGATTTGATTGCACAACTGGATGCCTGCATCAATGCGTCTTCCGATTGATATAATTTGTCTTATACTTAGAGTAAACAATCTTCTGGCTGTGATATAAGCCGTAATACCCGGAGAGCATGTAGCTGAAAGCAATCGCAAGCAGGAAATAGGGCATACCCTCATACCCGAACAACTCAAAGCTGATGAGCAGCGAAGTAATCGGGCAGTTTGTGACACCGCAGAATACGGCTGACATACCGACTGCAGTACACAGGACAGGAGAGAAACCAAGCAAATTTCCAAACAAGCAGCCAAAAGAAGCACCAATAAAGAAGGTCGGGACGATTTCACCGCCTTTATATCCGGCACCGAGTGTGACAGCAGTAAATATCATTTTCAAGAGAAATGTCTGCCACGCGACGGTGCCGTTTTTCATGCATGCTTCAATGACCGGCATGCCGGCACCGTTGTAGGTCTGGTCGCCGACAAGGAGTGTCAGGATAATGACCAGACAGCCTCCGACAAAAATGCGTACATAGGCATTTTTAAAAAACTTTTTATAAAGATATTCTGCCTGATGAAGCAGAATGCAGAACAAGACACTGACCAATGCACAAAGAATTGCTAGCAGTGTTATTTTCATGGCATTTTTAACCGTAAAGGCAGGGATTTTGCCAAGCGGGAAGCTTTCCGCAGTTACACCAAACGAAGATGCGATGCCGTGTGCAACCAGAGCTGCGATAACACACGGAACAAGTGCAGAGTAATGCATGATTCCGACACTTACCACTTCCATAGAAAAGATGGCGGCAGCCATCGGAGTGCCGAACAATGCGGAGAAAGCAGCACTCATGCCACACATAATCATAATGTGCTTGTCCTTTTCGTCAAAGTGGAAGAGACGTCCGAGCCCGTTGCCGATGCTGCCGCCTAATTGTAATGCGGCACCTTCTCTGCCGGCAGAACCACCGAATAGGTGTGTAATCAATGTGGAGAAAAAGATAAGCGGTGCCATGCGAAACGGCAGCTCGTCGCCGGAATGGATGGCAGAGAGCACCAGGTTCGTACCGGAATCCCTCTCGTCACGAAGCAAGCGATAGGCACCTACGATGAGAAGTCCGCCGATTGGAAGCAGCCAGATAATCCAAGGATTCTTTGTGCGCACCAAAGTCACGACTGACATACCAAAGTAAAAGAGTGTGCCTACAGAACCGACGACTGCGCCGGATAATATAGAAAAGACAACCCATTTGAGGGAGGCTGTCATTTCATCAAGCATATGCTTGAATTTGTTTTTTATGATTTCTTTCATGAGGTGAAAAGTCTTACCTTTCTGTCATTTGCAAATAGCATGGATGCATATGACGAATTCATTCATATATACAAAAGTTTAACATTTCCTTAGCACTTCTGCAAGAGTTCTCCTAATGAAGATGACAAGAAAAGTTGTCAAAAATCCTTGACAAAGAAAGTTGTCACACATATAATGAGAATGACAAGAAAAGTTGTCATGCAATGAAAGAATAGGAGAAAAACCATGCCATTATATAACCATTTAAAAGAATATCGTGCAAAGATTGATGTCAATCAGCAGGAGATGGGCAAACTGGTGGGGGTTTCCAGACAGACCATCAGCCAGATTGAGCGGGGCGATTATTCACCGTCCGTAACCTTGGCACTTAAGATTGCAAAGGTATTTGGAGTCTCGGTGGAGGATATATTTGAATATGAGGAGGAAGCGACAGATGAATAGGGAAGAGATGACAAACAATACGGAGTTGCAAGGAGAGATGCAGAATACGAAAGCTGCGGAGAATGACAGAGAAGATAAAAAGGCCTTTAAGAAAATGATTCTTTTTACAGTAATCTGTGGAATAGTGGGATTTTTTTCGGGGATGTTTGCAGCGGGTACAGAAGACGGATTTGCACAGTTTGCGGAAGTGTTAAAATCAGGTGTTTGTGTGGTGGCACCATTTGGTAATCTGTTTTTTGGAACAATTACATGGATTGCCTGCGCGGGTTGGATGAGACAAAGCCGTAGGGTGTATGCAGCGTGGGATGGAGAGGATGAGGATGTCATTGAGCAGGCTGAGTTGAAACTGAGCTATGGAATTTGCCTGACTTCTGTTAATATGATTATCGGCTTTTTCTTTTTTGGACTTGGCATATATACGCTGGACTTTACGCAGTTAAGACAGCAGGCGGCATTGATTAATCTTGCAATAATATTCGTCGGATTTTTTTATTCGCTGATTATCAATACGATTCTCCAGAAAAATTTGGTAAACTTTACAAAAGAGATTAATCCGGAGAAACAGGGAAGTGTCTATGACCTCAGATTTCAGAAAATCTGGATGGAAAGCTGTGATGAGTCAGAAAAACTGCAGACCTATCAGGCAGGATTTGCTGCGATGCAGACCGGAAGTTATACTTGTATTGGATTATTAATAGTATGCATTATTGGAATGATGTCGTGGGACTTTGGAATTATTCCGATGATTATGGTTGTTGCCATCTGGCTGGTCCTTGTTATCCGGTATAATGCAGAATGCATACGCCTTTCTAAGCGTTCTTAATATGCAGAAATCGGTGCGTTAGAAATATGAACTATGATAAAGACGCATTTTTAAAGACAAATTTAAAAGTAAAAATTGTTCACAGAGGAAAAGCAAATGAATAAGAAGCAAAAAAAGCAGAGTGGTGAGGATAATCGAAAGCTGACAAAAGCAGAAGAACTTCGCAAAGAGAAGTATGAGACGATGAGAGAGCAGCTTTTGGCACAGGGTTATAGAGAGCGGGATATGACAATCGGCATTGTATATGCCAATGTGATGGCGATCGTGATAGGCTTGCCAATTATTCTTCCGTTTATTATTTTGTTTATAAAATTTAGTCCGGCGACTTTAGATGACTTGACAAATACGAATTTTGTATGGTTTTGGATATTGTTTATAGCAGGTACTGTTGTACATGAGTTGATTCACGGAACCGTCTGGGCAATTTTTGCAAAAGGGCATTTTAAGTCCATTCAGTTTGGCTATATTGCGGAGTATGTGACACCGTATTGTTGCTGCATGGAGACACTTTCCAAGAGTCCTTATATAATCGGAGCATTAGCTCCGACGGTATTGCTTGGCATTTTGCCATGCCTGATTGCGATAGCTAACGGTTCGTGGATGTTGCTCATTCTGGGATGTTTGATGATAATTGGCGGTGGCGGAGATATGACGATTGTATTAAAACTGCTTCGTTATCACAGTGAGTGTAGAGAGGTTTTGTATATTGATCATCCGTATAAGTGCGGAACAATGATTTTTGAGAGAGACTAATACAAAACGTGCAAATTGCGTTGCGAAGACGTTTTTTGCACGTTTTTTGTGCATATATACCAAAAACAGGAAACGTAACTTGGCGATAATGTGGAAATTGTAAATGGGGTATTGCAATTTAGGCGATGTGAAACTATAATTCAAGTATCAACTGAAAACGTTTCCGGTAATGATACCGGTAACGTTACAAAAATGTTGAAACAACTATTTTTAGGAGGGTGTATTTTATGAAAAGAAAAGTGTTATCTGTAATGCTCGCAGCAACTATGACAGCAACCTTGTTTGCTGGCTGTGGTGACAAGACAGAAGAACCGGCAAGCACAGGTGATGCAGCAGCAACAACCGAGCAGAGTGGCGACACAGCAGAGGCTCCGGCAGGTACAGGTTCTGTTTACATGCTGAACTTTAAACCGGAGATTGACCAGCAGTGGAAAGACCTCGCAGCAATTTACACAGAGCAGACCGGTGTAGAGGTAAACGTTTTAACAGCAGCAGAGGGAACCTACAGCACAACATTACAGTCAGAGATGGCTAAGGATGAGGCTCCTACAATCTTCAATATCGGTAATGTAACAGCAGCACAGACATGGAACGATTACACATTGGATCTTTCCGATTCTGCATTATATGATCATTTGGCAGATAAGTCTCTTGTTATCAACTATGACGGTAAGGTAGCCGCTGTGGCAAACTGCTACGAGTGCTACGGTATCATCTATAACAAGACAATTTTAAAGGATTACTGTACGTTAGACGGAGCAGTTATCTCTTCCGTAGATGAGATTAACAACTTAGATACGTTAGAGGCAGTCGCAGAAGATATCAACAACCGTGTTGATGAGATTAACGATGCATTGGGAACACACCTTACAGGTGCATTTGCTTCCGCAGGTCTTGACAGCGGATCTTCTTGGAGATTCTCCGGACATCTTGCAGGTGTAGAACTTTATTATGAGTTCTTGGATGACGGATGTGACTTAATCGCAGGTGAAGGTGAAATTAAAGGAACATACCTTGATAACTTCAAACGTGTTTGGGATATGTATGTAGGAACATCCTCTGCAGATCCTAAGACACTTGAGGGCGGTACTTACAATGCTGAGATGGAATTCGGTATGGGTGAAGCAGTATTCTTCCAGAATGGTAACTGGGAGTACTCAGGACTTACCAACCCGGACAATGGTTATGAAGTAACAGACGAAGATCTTGGTATGATGCCAATTTACTTCGGTGTTGACGATGCAAATCAGGGTCTCTGCGTTGGTACAGAGAACTACTGGGCAGTGAACTCTCAGGCTTCTCAGGAAGACATTGATGCTACATTAGCATTCTTAGAGTGGGTTATCACTTCTGACGAGGGACGTGATGCAATCACAAACCAGATGGGACTTTCTGCTCCATTTGATACCTTTACAGGTGACTTTGAGTCTGCAAACGCATTCGTAAAAGATAACAACGCTTACATGGCAGCAGGAAAGACTGCAGTAGCTTGGAGCTTTAACGCAACTCCAAACGTTGATGACTGGAGAGCTGGCGTAGTTGCTCCATTAACAGCTTATACAAACGGAACCGGCGAATGGGATGAAGTTGTAGATGCATTTGTTAACGGATGGGCTACACAGTGGACTCTTGCTGAAGAGGCAAAATAAGAAGTAGCACATAAGTGGTAATTGATTGATTTGTCTAAAAAGGAGTGAGTGATTGATTTGCTTGCTCCTTTTTTAGAAGAAAGAGGGCATTATGGAAAAGGCGATAAAAAAATATTTTCCAATATTTGTACTTCCAACATTGATTGCATTTACAATCGGATTCATTGTTCCGTTTGTATATGGTATCTTTTTATCATTTTGTAAATTCACCACGGTAGTTGATTGGAAGTGGGTTGGATTTAGCAATTATTTGAAAATCTTTTTTGTAAATGGCGAGTTAGATACGACATTTATTCATTCTTTGTGGTATACCGCATTGTTTACGATTGTATCGGTAATCATTATTAATCTTGTATCCTTTGCAATTGCAATGGCATTGACCAAAGGCATTAAGGGCACCAATGTTTTCCGTACCGTATTCTTCATGCCGAACTTAATTGGTGGTATTGTATTAAGTTATATCTGGTTAATGTTATTTAACAGTGTACTTGCAAACTTCTCTAAGACCATCGTATCAACTGAATGGTACGCATTCTGGGGACTCATTATTGTAGTGTGCTGGCAGCAGATAGGATATATGATGATTATTTATGTCGCGGGTATCCAAAATATCCCGGGAGAACTGATTGAGGCAGCCAAAATTGATGGTGCCAACGCGCTTCAGGTATTAAAGAACGTCACAATTCCAATGCTGATGCCGACAATTACTGTTTGTACATTCTTGACATTAACAAACGGCTTTAAATTATTCGACCAGAACTTAGCGTTAACGGGTGGTAACCCGGGTAAGATGTCACAGCTTTTGGCATTGAACATCTATGACACTATGTACGGAACGACAGGCTGGCAGGGTGTTGGTCAGGCGAAAGCAGTTATCTTCTTTATTCTTGTGGCTCTTATTTCACTTGCACAGAATAAGCTGACAACCAGTAAGGAGGTGCAGAGCTAATGGCAAAACAGAGCGAAGAGGTAAGTGCAGTACGAAGAGCAAGACATGGCGGCTTGCTCACCGCACTTTTTACAGTTATCAGTATTATTTGGATTTCACCGCTGTTTTTGGTTCTAATGAACTCCTTTAAAAAGAAGGCTTTCATTTTTCGCAATCCATTTTCGATAAGTGCCAATCCCTTATCTGATGGATGGGATGCATTTGTAGAGGGAATTGAAAGAGCGTTTCATGGCTGGACTAACTATGCAAATGCAATTAAACTGACAAACTTCTTTGATGCATTTGGAACCTCCCTGTTTATTACGGTTGTTTCCGTAATTGTGATTATTGTCTGCACATCCATGTGTGCATGGTATATTACCAGAGTACATAACAAGGTGACAAAAGGCATTTATATGTTGTGCCTGTTTTCCATGATTGTACCGTTCCAGATGGTAATGTTTACATTATCAAAGTTTGCAAACATGTTGAAACTGAGTAATCCGGTAGGTATTGTCGTTGTATATCTGGGATTTGGCGCAGGATTAGCAGTATTTATGTTTACCGGATTTGTCAAGGGAATATCCTTAGAAATTGAAGAGGCAGCTATGATTGATGGATGTAATCCGCTTCAGACATTTTTCTGGGTTGTATTTCCAATCTTGAAACCAACCACGGTTACCGTGGCAATTTTGCAGGCAATGTGGATTTGGAATGACTATTTGCTTCCGAGCCTGGTTTTGAATATCAATAAGTATAAGACGCTTCCAATAGCAATTCAGTACTTAAAACAGAGCCATGGACAGTTGGATTGGGGTGCAATGATGGCGGTATTAGTACTGGCCATTATCCCGATTGTAGCATTCTATATGGCATGCCAGAAATATATCATCGAAGGTGTTCTTGCAGGTGCGGTGAAAGGCTAGATGAGACAGAAATTGGAAAGTGCTTGCAGAAAAGTGTATGACTTTGCTATCATATATTGCGGTAAGTAAAGTGAAAGAGGTTTCACTTTGGCGCTTGCAAAGAACATGAGATGGGTAGGAAAAAATATGGTTACGATAAAAGATATTGCAAGAGAGTCAGGCTATTCTATCAGCACCGTTTCCCGTGTGTTGAATCACAGAAACGATGTCAGTCCGGACGCAAAGAAAAAAATTGAAGAAGTGGTGGCAGAGTTTAACTTTGTACCAAACAACAATGCGAAACATTTAAAGCAGAGCAATTCCAAGACAATCGGTGTTTTAGTCAAGGGTATTTCGAATATGCTTTTTGCCAGCATTGTCGAGGAAATTCAGAAGATGATTGAGAAGACAGAGTATACGCTCGTAGTATCTTATCTCGATGAGGATGCGGACGAGGTGGAACAGGCAATATTGCTTTGTCGTGAGCGGAAGCCCCTGGGACTTTTGTTCCTCGGTGGTAATCCGGAATATTTTAAAAAAGAATTTTCGGATGTGGATGTACCGTGTGTGTTGGTATCCAACCGTGCAAATCAAATGGGATTTGATAATCTGTCCAGTGTGGCGACAGATGATATCGCAGCAGCGCGCTGCGCTGTGGATGCGCTGTTTGAAGCGGGGCATAAAAAAATCGGAATTCTGGGTGGTAATATTGAGAAATCTTATACCAGTCATCAGCGTTTCTGCGGTTGCAATGAGAGCTTTGCAGCACACGGAGAGAAACTGGATATGGAACATTGCTATGAAAAGGTACATTTCTCTTTTGACAGTGCGTATCGAGGTATGAATCGCTTGGTTGAGAAATTCCCGGATGTGACGGCTGTGTTTGCAATGTCGGATGTGATGGCAATCGGTGCCATTCGTGCTTTGCGAGATAAGGGTTATCGCGTGCCGGAGGATATTTCCGTTATCGGATTTGACGGTACAACATTGGCAGAATATTATAATCCGAAACTTGCAACAGTAAAACAGCAATATCAGACACTTGCTACCAGAAGTGTCGAGATATTGTTTGGTCAGATTGAACTGAAAAAGGATGCCATTCATGAGATTGTTCCATTTGAATTTGTAAGCGGGGAGAGTATTCAGGTAATAAAATAGAACCACGTAAGTGGTAATTATGGAGGCAGTTAGTTATGAGAAGCAGTGGTGTGTTGATGCATATTTCTTCTTTGCCATCACCGTATGGAATCGGTACGATGGGAAAAGAAGCCAGAAAGTTTGCGGATTTTTTGGAAAAGTCGGGACAAAAATATTGGCAGATTCTTCCAATCTGTCCGACAAGCTATGGAGATTCTCCCTATCAGTCATTCTCAAGCTTTGCAGGGAATCCATATTTTATCGATTTGGAATATCTTTGTAAAGAGAAGTTATTGACAAAAAAAGAGTGTGATTCGTTCCCGTGGGGCAAGAATCCGATGTACGTGGATTATGGGATTATGTATGAATCCCGCTATAAATTATTAAAGCTTGCATATGCGCGCTTTAACAAGAAAGAGCCGGAAGATTTTAAGGCATTTTGCGAGAAAGAGTCAGAGTGGCTTTCGGACTATGCGTTGTTTATGGCGTTAAAGGATGCCAACGGCGGTGTTGCTTGGTTTGAATGGGATAAGGATTTAAAGACGAGAAAACCAGAAGCATTGGAAGCAGCAAGAAAAGAATATGCCGAAGACATTCGTTTCTACCAGATGTTACAGTATCTGTTCTTCAAACAGTGGTGGGATTTGAAGGCATATGTCAATAAAAAAGGTATTGAGATTATCGGGGATGTGCCAATCTATGTAGCCGGAGACAGCGCAGATGTGTGGGCGAACCCGACACAGTTTTACTTAGATAAAGATTTGAATCCGATTGACGTGGCAGGTTGCCCGCCGGATGCTTTTTCGGCGGATGGACAGCTTTGGGGTAATCCGTTATTCCGTTGGGATGTCATGAAAAAGGATGGATATTCCTGGTGGACCAGACGAATCGCAGCAATGTCAAAGCTTTATGATATCGTGCGTATTGATCATTTCCGCGGATTTGATTCTTACTATGCGATTCCGGCCAAAGACAAGACGGCTAAGAACGGTGAGTGGCGCAAGGGTCCGGGCATGGATTTATTCCGCGCGCTTGAAAAGAAACTGGGCAAGTTAAATATTATCGTGGAAGATTTGGGATTTTTGACACCATCCGTTTTAAAACTGGTGGCAGATTCCGGATTCCCTGGCATGAAAGTTATCCAGTTTGCGTTTGATTCGAGAGAGGGCAGCAACTATCTGCCTCACACATATACAGAACACTGTGTGGTTTATACCGGAACACACGACAATGATACCTTGCTTGGATGGATGAAAACTGCTCCAAAGCAGAGCGTGAAATTTGCGAAGGAGTACTTAAATCTTACCGAGGAAGAGGGCTATAACTGGGGGATGATGCGTGGGGCATGGTCCTCGGTTGGTGAGCTTGCCATCGTTCCGATGCAGGACATTATCGGTCTTGATTCCAAGGCACGTATGAATACCCCGTCTACCTTAGGCGGAAACTGGCAGTGGCGTGCGACTGCAGACCAGATTACCGGCAAATTGGCAAAACGTATCTATAGTTATATGGAGATGTATGGAAGATTGCCGGAAAAGGAAGTGGCAGATACGAAGGAAAAGCCGAAAAAAAGTGACAAAAAAGCGACAGAAAAGTCAAATGAAAGAAAGAAATAATGCAAAATAGGACAGGATGAAAAAACATCCTGTCCTATTTTTTGACAGAAAAGAGATGTTGCATTTAGAAATTGAGTTTTTATACGCGTCATGGTAAAATAAATACAGAATATTTTATACATAGGAGCGGGAAAATGCTGTATTTTATTGTCAATAAGAAGTCGAGAAGCGGAAAAGGTGCGGATGTCTGGCAAGAAGTACAGACAGCACTGGAGGAAAAACAGGTTCACTATAAGGCATGGATTACGGAATATGAGGGACATGCGACGGAGCTTGCAAGAGAAATCTGCGAACAGCCGGATGAGGGCATCTGTCTGGTAGTTTTAGGCGGTGACGGAACAGCCAATGAGGTCATTAACGGGATGACACATTTTGATAAGGTTCGTTTTGGTACGATTCCGACAGGTTCAGGAAATGATCTGGCAAGAGGTCTTGGAATCAATGGAACACCGATTGAATGCTTGGAGAAAATCCTCGCTTGCATAGAAGAGGACAGAGAGAAGTGCGATACGATGGATTTGGGACAGGTAAGCTGGAACGGCGGCAAGGAGCCGAGGCTTTTTGCTATCAGTGCAGGATTGGGATTGGATGCGTTGGTATGCAAAAAAGCTTTAAAGTCCAAGGTAAAAGATTTTTTGAATAAGATTCATCTGGGTAAGCTCACCTATGTTGTCTTGACCATACAGTCCTTGTTTACAATGAAGACGGCAGATGCAGCGGTGCATTTTGATGAGAAAGGACAGCGGAATTATAAGAAGAATATTGCACTTGCAGTGATGAATTTTAAAGCTGAGGGAGGCGGAGTTCCGTTTGCACCAAAGGCCGATGCCAAGGACGGAAAGCTGTCAGCCTGCAGTATTTATCGAATTTCAAAGCTGCGTGCATTTTTCTCACTTCCATTTTTGGTTGCAGGGAAACATCTGTGGATTCCGGGTTTCGAATTGAATGACTGCAAGGAGTGCAGAATACATATCAGCGATTCGATGGTTCTCCATGCTGACGGAGAATATTGCGGCGATGTGACAGATGCGACATTTGTCTGCTTGCCGGGAAGATTGCGTATATTAATCTAAGAATCAAGGAATAAATAAAAAGCCCCTTTCATACATTTTAGTAAGTATGGAAGGGGTATTTTCATGGATATCAATCAAAAAAAAGAATTTGATTTATACAAGGACATTCAGAACCGCACCAACGGTGAAGTATATCTGGGAATTGTCGGTCCCGTCCGAACAGGAAAATCTACTTTTATCAAGCGCTTTATGGATTTGATGGTATTGCCGTTTATGGAGGATGAGCATACAAAAGAGCGGACGATTGATGAATTGCCGCAGTCTGCACAGGGAAAGACTATCATGACGACAGAACCCAAATTCATTCCGAAGGATGCCGCAGAAATTGTACTTCCTGATGATACAAAGGTAAAAATACGCTTGATTGATTGTGTGGGCTTTATGGTAGACGGAGCCACCGGACACATGGAGGGTAACGCAAGCCGTATGGTAAAAACCCCATGGTTTGACTATGAGATTCCATTTGTGGAGGCAGCCTCCATTGGAACAGAAAAAGTAATCAGAGGTCATGCTACGATTGGAATTATAGTGACCACGGATGGTTCTATCGGTGAACTGGAGCGAAGCAGCTACATAGATGCAGAGGAAAAGACGGTACAGGAGCTGGCCGAAATCGGAAAACCATATGTCATTGTGTTAAATTCGAAGAAGCCATACAGTGACGAGACGACAAAGCTGGTTGACGAGCTGAAAGAAAAGTATGGAACAGCGGTTATTCCGGTGAACTGCGAGCAGATGCGCAAGGATGATGTCTATCGCATATTGGAGAGTATCTTGTATGAATTTCCGGTTGTGCGGGTAGAATTTTTTATCCCGAAGTGGGCAGAAATGCTAGAGACCACACATCCGATGAAAGCAGAAATCATAAAAATGGCAGCAGACATTCTTGGAAGTATGCGAAAGACCAAAGATGTTTACGCACAGAGTTTTGCACCGGAGCAGTATGTGTCAAGAGTTAAGGTGGAAGAATTAGACCTGGCAAGCGGATGTGTAAAAATCTGCATGGACGTTGCAGAAAAGTATTATTACGAGAATTTGAGCGAATTGGCAGGTGTGCCGATTTCCGGAGAGTATGAGCTGATTGCGTTGATCAAGGAGATGGCAGAGCGCAAGGAATCCTACGAAAAAGTGGCAGATGCGTTTGAAGCGGTACAGGTGAAAGGCTATAGTGTAGTAGGCCCCGGGCTTTCTGATATCAAGATGGAAGAGCCGGTATTGATTCGCCACGGAAATAAATTCGGTGTAAAGATGCGGGCGATTTCGCCATCCATACATATGATTAAAGCAAACATTGAAACAGAAATCGCGCCGATTGTGGGAAGCGAAGAACAGGCAAACGATCTCATCTCTTACATCAGGCAGGGACAGCAGAGCGAGGAAGGCGCCTGGGAGACAAATATCTTCGGAAAATCCGTCGGAGAACTGATGGAGGACGGTATTCGTAATAAAATAGCGATGATGGATGATGAATGTCAGATGAAATTACAGGATACCATGCAGAAAATTGTCAATGACAACAATGGCGGAATGGTATGCATCATCATTTAACGATTGGGGACTCCCTTCCTTTTCTCAGCGTCCTCGTCTGTTTCCGGAAGTGACTGGTATGCATCAGATTGTTTAAATTCCTTCATTGCATCATCGTATGCGGCGACAATATATTCTTTCATCGGGTCATTCTCTGGAATCATGGTGAGTGCATCGGAATAGATTGTCGCTGCGCTTTGCTTGGAGGTACTGTGCTTTAAGCGTACTTCTAATGATTCACGCATACTCTGTATTCTGGCAGCCTGCTGATAAAGTATCGGGTCCTCTGCCTGTAAGAAACGCATCTCTTCGCCGGTCAGTTTCTGACCGCTTTTTAGTTTCGCACGGATTTTTGCGAGATAGGTCTGTTTTTCTTCGTCCGTCATGCCGCAGGCAGGGCTTAGAAGCTCGGAGATATTTTCTGTGATGGAAAACGTATCGTAACCCGAAGCGTCAGAATAATCAGCACTGTTCCGATGTAGACCGATATTGGATTCCCCAAGATTTTTCAAGATACGTTCAGTGACAGGTCTCTGTTCTTTGTTCGGATGAAGTATCCGGTTTATTCCCTCTAAATTTAATGTCTGCATGAGAAAAATCCTCCTTTTAAACTATATCGTCTAAAATATGGAAAAACTAAGAGAAGTATGATAAAATAATAGGACGAGAAGAAAAGGAGAGGTTATTACATGAATCCAGTATATGAAAAATTATTAAAATGCTATGAGTGCTATAAAGCGAAGATTGATTTTACACCGAAGGTGGCATTGGTGCTTGGATCCGGTCTGGGTGATTTTGGTGAGACAATCCGCGTGGTAGATACGTTGGACTACCATGATATTGACGGATTCCCGGTATCGACCGTGCCGGGACATGCCGGAAGATTTATTTTCGGCTATGTTGGAGATGTCCCTGTGGTATGTATGCAGGGCAGGGTACACTATTACGAGGGGTATGAGATGTCCGATGTTGTGCTTCCGGCACGACTGATGAAGATGATGGGCGCAGAGGTGTTGTTCCTTACCAATGCAGCCGGTGGTGTGAAGCAAGGCTTTCATGCGGGGGATTTGATGCTGATTACGGGACAGATTGCAAGTTTCGTTCCGTCTCCGCTGCGTGGGGTGAATATTGATGAGCTTGGGGTACGTTTCCCGGATATGAGCCAGATTTACGATTTGGATTTACAGCGCATCGTTCGAAAAACGGCATTAGAGCTTGGCATTGATATCAAAGAAGGCACTTATTTACAGTTCAGCGGTCCACAGTATGAGTCTCCGCAGGAGATTACGATGAGCAGAACTTTAGGTGCAGATGCAGTCGGAATGAGTACTGCCTGTGAAGCGATTGCAGCAAAGCACATGGGGATGAAGGTGCTTGGTATTTCCTGCATTTCCAATTTGGCATCCGGTATTTCGCCGGTTCCTCTTTCCCACAAAGAAGTGCAGGAAGTGGCAGACGAGGTGGCACCGAAGTTTAAAGCACTTGTCACAGAGGTTATCAAACAGATAGGAGAAAGAGAATAAGATGAATACACGTTTTTACAATGCAAAAATATTAAAGCTTGCAGAAAATCATAAGTTTGAGATTATTGAGGGTGAGCTCTGGGTGAAGGGCAATACCATCTGCTACATTGGGGATGGCAAAGATGTAGATGGAGTATGTAAGGGTGAAGAAATCCTTATCTGGGACAGAGAGATTGATGTGGCGGGCAATCTGTTGATGCCGGGCTTTAAGAATGCACATACACACACTGCGATGACATTTCTGCGCTCTTATGCGGATGATTTGCCATTGCACGACTGGCTGAATAAGCAGGTATTTCCGAAAGAGGGACAGCTTACCGGGGATGATGTATATTGGTTGAATATCCTTGGTATCATGGAATATTTGACCAGTGGTATCACATCTAACTTTGATATGTATATGTACTCTAAGATGGGAGCGCAGTCCTCTGCAAAGGTTGGTTTTAGAACCGTGCAGACAAGTGGTCTTAACAATTTTGGTGGTACACCGGAAACGATGGAGGAGGAGTATCACTTTGTCAATGAATTAAGTGATTTGACATCTTTTCTTGTGGGATTCCACGCAGAATATACGACTTCCATGGAGCTTATGGAGGGCGTTGCAAAGCTGGCACAGAAAGTAAAGTCCCCGGCCTGGGTACACAATTCCGAGACAAAGAGCGAGGTGGAGGACTGTAAAAAGCGTTGGGGCATGACACCGACGCAGCTTACGGACAGCCTTGGTATGTATGAGTACGGCGGTGGCGGTTACCATTGTGTATGGTTCGAGGAGCCTGATTTTGAAATTTTCAAAAAGCGTGGTATGACTGCAGTCACGAATCCGGCATCGAACTTAAAGCTTGCATCCGGTATCTGCCCGACGAAGCGTTTTGTAGATGAGGGAATTGCAATGGCAATCGGTACGGATGGTCCGGCAAGCAATAACTGCTTGGATATGTTCCGGGAGATGTTCTTAACTTCCACACTGGCAAAAGTGCGCGAGATGGATGCAGAGTGTGTGTGCGCGGACGAGATTCTTTACATGGCGACCGCAGGCGGTGCACATGCCATGTGCTTAGACGACTGTGACAGTCTTGCAGTCGGCAAGAAAGCGGATATTGTGATGATTGACTTAAAGCAGCCGAATATGCAGCCGGAGAACAATATTGTGAAGAATCTGGTTTACAGCGGCAGTAAGCAGAATGTTAAGATGACGATGATTAACGGTAAGGTGCTCTATGAAGACAACCGCTTTGATATCGGATTTGATCCGAATGAAATTTATACCAAGGCAAATGCAATTATTCGCCGTATGCATTGAGAAAATATTTATATCAGAGCGTTTTCTCAAGGAAGTTTACCAAAACAGCAGACTTCTGATGCTGTTGAAAATGGAGTATGAAATATGCAGGTAATATTTATACATCACAGTTGCTTTGTGGTCGAAGTGGATGAGAAGGTCCTTATTTTTGACTGGTTTGACGGTGACCGGGTAGAAGGATTCCATTTTGGCGGCGTTCTTCCGGCATATGAACCGGATACACCGGTTTATGTATTTGCCAGCCATAAGCACCGGGATCATTTTGATATGGATGTGCTGCATTTGGCAGAGCGATATCCGAGGGTTCAGTTTATCTTTTCTAAAGATTGCAAGATGAGTCCCAACTTTTTGAAAAAGCATGGATTTACACCGGATATCAATGAGAAGATTACTTATGTCAATGCCGGTGCAAAATACCATGTGGAGGGGCTGAATATTGAAACATTGCGTTCCACAGATGCAGGGGTAGCGTTTTATGTGGAGACAAACGGAGCTTCCTTCTTTCATGCAGGCGATTTAAATAACTGGAAATGGGATGGAGCGGGAGACCTCGTGAACGGCATGATGGAGACGAATTACAAGGCACAGATTAGGCGGCTATCCGATAAGAAGATTCATCTTGCGTTTGTTCCGATGGACCCGAGGCAGGAGCAATATCAGTTCCTTGGAATGGATTACTTTTTAAAGCATACGGATGCAGACTATGTTTTCCCGATGCATATGTGGAAGGATTATTCCGGTATCGCGGAATACAAAAGACAGATTTCCAATGCGGCAATGGCGTCGCGTATTGTGGATATCAAATGTGAGAACCAGATATTTGAAATACGTGAGGAATAATGTTTGTAGCAGGTATGTATATTATCGTATATGGGTACTTGACGATAATAAAACAGTTGCGCTATACTTATTTAGTTGCGGGATTCTTCATTAGAAAGGCAGTATATTGCTCCCGCGGGATTATAGAAAGGTAGGAGAGAGCAATGGCATTTTTGGGATGGTTTGTGCACTATTTACTGATTTTTGTTGTTTTGGCAGCGATAGCAGGTCTTGGCATTTTCGTGGGCAAGAAGTTGAGCGATAAGAAAACTGCAAAGATGGCAGAAGAAGCTGCAGATGCAGAAGAAGTAAAATAATATCATATATTTATATTACAACAGAGAGTTTTGGAGGAATTAGTCGTGAAGAAGTTTTATGGAGAGAACGAACTGCGCAGAATGTATCTGGAGTTCTTCGAGAGCAAGGATCATTTGAAGATGAACAGTTTTTCGCTGGTGCCACACAATGACAACAGCTTATTACTCATCAACGCAGGTATGGCACCATTGAAGCCTTATTTTACCGGACAGGAGATTCCACCAAGGAGAAGAGTAACGACATGTCAGAAGTGTATCCGTACCGGCGATATTGAGAACGTTGGTAAGACGGCAAGACATCTGACCTTCTTTGAGATGCTTGGGAACTTCTCTTTTGGTGATTATTTTAAACATGAGGCGATTGCTTGGTCATGGGAATTTTTAACCAAGGTTCTTGGCCTGGAAGAGGACAGGCTGTATCCGTCCATTTATGGGGAAGATGACGAGGCGTTTGAAATCTGGAACAAAGAGATTGGGGTTCCGGCAGACCGCATCACCAGATTCTACAGAGATCCGGAGACGGGCGAGTGCGATAATTTCTGGGAGCATGGTGCAGGTCCGTGTGGCCCGTGTTCCGAGATTTATTATGACCGTGGCGAGAAATACGGCTGTGGCAAACCGGATTGTAAAGTGGGCTGTGACTGCGACCGTTTTATGGAAGTATGGAATAACGTGTTTACACAGTTCAATGGAGACGGCAAGGGCGGTTACGAGGAACTTGAACAGAAGAATATTGATACCGGTATGGGACTGGAGCGTCTGGCGGTTGTGATGCAGGACGTAGATTCTGTTTTTGATATTGATACGATGAAAGCAATTCGTGATAAGGTATGCGAACTTTCCGGAAAGACCTACCAGCAGGATGCACTGGATGATGTGTCTATCCGTCTGATTACGGATCATATCCGTTCCGCTACATTTATGGTTTCCGATGGTATCATGCCGTCCAATGAGGGACGCGGCTACGTATTGCGCCGTATCATCCGTCGTGCAGCAAGACACGGCAGAATGCTTGGCATTGACGGAACCTTTATGGCGACACTTTCTGCAACTGTGATTGCAGAGAGCAAGGACGGCTATCCGGAGCTTGACGAGAAAAAGGACTACATCTTTAAAGTGTTAACTCAGGAAGAGGAGAAGTTTAATAAGACCATCGATCAGGGACTTTCTATCTTATCTGAGATGGAAGCAGAGATGGCAGCAAAGGGCGAGAAAGTATTGTCCGGCGAGAATGCATTTAAGCTTTATGATACCTATGGCTTCCCAATCGACCTGACACAGGAGATTTTGGAAGAAAAGGGATTTACCATTGATGAGGAAGGCTTTAAGAAAGCGATGGAGGTACAGCGTAATACAGCAAGAGCTGCCCGTAAAGTGACAAACTATATGGGAGCGGATGTGACTGTTTACGAATCCATTGATCCGTCGATTACTTCCGAATTCGTTGGCTATGATAAGTTGCAGGAAACCTCTAAGGTTTCTGTTCTGACAACAGAGACAGAGATTGTGGAGGCACTCTCTGACGGCGAGATTGGTACGATTATCGTAGACCAGACCCCGTTCTATGCAACCATGGGTGGACAGCAGGGAGACAAGGGCATCATTCGCACGGCTTCCGGTGAATTTAAGGTAGAAGATACCGTGAAGCTGTTGGGTGGAAAAGTTGGGCATATTGGTAAGATGGTCAGCGGCATGATTAAGACAGGGGATGAGGTGGAACTCATCGTTGATGCGGAGCTTCGTGCAAAGACCTGTAAGAACCATTCTGCAACGCACTTGTTACAGAAAGCATTACGTGAAGTATTAGGTACACATGTAGAGCAGGCAGGCTCCTACCAGGATGGCGAACGTACACGTTTTGATTTTAGCCATTTTGCAGCGATGACAGCAGATGAGCTTGCTCGCGTGGAGCATTTGGTTAATCAGAAGATTGCTGAGAGCATTCCGGTAGAGACGAATGTTATGACTGTGGAAGAAGCAAAGAAGACCGGTGCGATGGCACTCTTTGGCGAAAAGTATGGTGAGACGGTTCGCGTTGTTTCCATGGGAGACTTCTCCAAGGAGTTCTGTGGCGGTACTCATGTAAAGAATACTGCAGATATCACAGCATTTAAGATTGTATCTGAGAGCGGTGTGGCTGCAGGTGTACGCCGTATCGAAGCACTGACAGGAGATAATGTATTTGCTTACTATCAGAAGATGGAAGAGGAACTTGCGGCTGCAGCGAAAGCTGCAAAGGCTACACCGGCAACTCTGGTAGAGAAGATTGAACATTTGATGGCAGAAATCAAGGCATTGCAGAGCGAGAATGAGTCCTTAAAGAGCAAGGCTGCAAAGGATGCACTTGGTGATGTTATGGATCAGGTAGAGGAAGTAAACGGCGTGAAGCTGCTTGCGACCAGTGTATCCGGTGTTGATATGAACGGTCTGCGTGATCTTGGCGATCAGTTAAAGGAGAAGCTTGGCGAGGGTGTGGTTGTCTTAGCATCCGAAGCGGATGGAAAGGTGAACCTTATTGCGATGGTGACAGATGGCGCGATGGCAAAGGGCGCTCATGCAGGCAACCTTATTAAAGCGATTGCCGGAAAAGTTGGCGGTGGCGGCGGTGGTCGTCCGAATATGGCACAGGCCGGCGGTAAGAATCCGGCAGGCATTCTGGATGCGATTGCGGAGGCAAAAGTAGCACTTGCTAATCAAGTGGCATAGTATCAAAAAGGGCAACAGCTTGTGGGTTAATTGTCAGAATTTTTCTGTTTTTTAGAAAAACAGTTGACGAATGAAAATATTGTGTTATAATGCTTTATAGTGCAATGAATATGACCCAAACAGTTGAATATGCACAATACGCAACTGGAGGGAGGTTAGGTGTGAGATAATGTCTAGTGTAATTGTAAAAGAGAACGAGACTTTAGATAGCGCTTTACGTCGTTTCAAGAGAAACTGCGCAAAGGCAGGTATCCAGCAGGAGATTCGTAAGAGAGAGCATTACGAGAAGCCAAGCGTTAAGCGTAAGAAGAAATCTGAAGCAGCTAGAAAAAGAAAATACAACTAATGTATTGAAAAGAGGTATCGCTATGCGATACCTCTTTTTGTGCAAAAGAAAATTTCAAGCCACTGTACATGAGTGCGGCTGCACATTTTAATATCCCAGTTCTTCTCCGATTAAAATAACTTTAATGCGCCCCTCGATACCGCTTCGTCTTGTGATGACAACCTGATTGCAGATACAGTCAGGAGAGAGACAGTCCGCACAGACTCCGGTAGCAGAGCAAGGGGTCTTTTTGTTAAGACGCTTACAGTTCATTGGAGTAGCTATGCTGTGTACGCGGCTGATTGCTTCATCCACATTCGCTGCAACCTTGTTCATGCCTGCCATGATGATGACATTCTCCGGACCGTAAATGAGTGCTGCAACGCGGTTTCCGGTGCCATCGATGTTGATAAGCTCGCCGTCTACTGTGATAGCATTGGTGCTCATGAAGTAAAAGTCGGAAGAAAGTGCATCATGATACATCTGTTTGGTTTCTTCTGGTGTTTTTGCAGTCGCGCGGTCAATCAGACGGATGTTTGGGTCGTGACGCAGGGCGGTAAGCATTCCGGTTTCTTCTAAAGTCATGGAGCCGCCAAAGGAGACGGTACATCCTTCTGTTAAATAGGAAAAAGCTTTTTTTTCCGCTTCCTCGATGGTTGCGCAATAGCAGCCTTCCATTTTTCGTTTAGCAAGGTTTTGAATGATTGTATTTGCGAGTGTCTCGTAGTGCATCTCTTTTGGATTCATGGTGATACCTCCCTATATATAATAAAATTGATACGTGTATTAATATTAGAAATAGTATAGCACTCGGCTTGACTTTTTTCCACAAGCAGATAAAATGAAAGAAGTTGTTTTAAGTTAGAAAGTAGATTGCAGCAAGGAGGACATGCATGAGTCAGAATTTAAAAAAAATGCTTTCCTATTATAAACCGTATCGTGGAATTTTCTGGGCGGATATGTTTTTTGCCACGGTATCCGCGGGAATTGCGTTGGCGCTTCCGCTTGTGATTCGTTATGTGACATCGACACTGATTTACCTGGATACAGCAGAGATATTACATCAGATAAAAATAATTGCGGTGGTTCTTTTTGCGATGGTGGCAGTAGACTGTTATAGCAAGTTTTTTATCTCAAATTATGGGCATGTCATGGGGGCAAAGATTGAGTATAACATGCGTGCGGAAATATTTAACCATTTTCAGAAACTGTCGTTTGGATTCTATGACAACCAGAAAGTGGGCCAGTTGATGTCCCGTATTACGACGGATTTGTTCGATATTACGGAGCTGATGCACCATGGACCGGAAAATATTATTCTGTCCGTGATTAAGATTGTGGGAGCTTTTGTCATTTTGATGGGAATCAATCCGATGCTTGCACTGGCGGCATTTATCGTATTGCCGTTTATGTTCGCATATGCATATTTCCTCAACGGAAAGATGCGCCGCGCATTTAAGCAGAATCGTATCCGAATCGCGGAAATCAATGCACAGATTGAGGATAACCTGTCCGGTATCCGCGTAGTAAAGTCTTTTGCAAATGAAGAGATTGAAAATGGGAAGTTTAAGGTCGGAAATGACGGCTTTCTCTCTGCGAAAAAGAACAGCTATCATTATATGGGAAGCTTTCATGCGGGATTGGGGGCGTTCACAACACTGATTCAGGTGAATGTGATTGTGGCAGGCTCGATTCTGATTGCAAAAGGAAGTGTAAATATCAGCGACTTGGTGACATTCCTTCTTTACATCAGTGTATTTACGGATCCGGTGCGTACATTGATTGATTTTACAGAACAGTTCCAGAACGGCTATACTGGATTTGAGCGTTTCTGCGAGATTATGGAAATTGAGCCGGATATCAAGGATAAAGAGAATGCGATAGAACTTAAAGACGTAAAAGGAAACATCACATTTGAGAATGTTTCTTTCCAGTATGAGGAGAATACGGAACGCGTCTTGAAGAATATTAACTTATATGTTCCGGCGGGATCGTATATGGCGCTTGTCGGCTCTTCCGGTGCCGGTAAGAGTACGCTTTGCTCACTCATTCCGCGCTTTTATGATGTGACGGGCGGCGCAGTAAAGATTGACGGCAAGGATGTGCGGGATTTGCGATTAAAGAGCCTCCGAGACCACATCGGAATTGTACAGCAGGATGTCTATCTGTTTGTTGGAACGGTCTATGACAACATCCGTTACGGCAGACCGGATGCGACCAGAGAAGAGGTTATTGAGGCTGCGAAAAATGCGAATGCACATGAGTTTATCATGTCACTGCCAAACGGCTATGAGACTGACATTGGACAGCGCGGTATCAAGCTTTCCGGCGGACAGAAACAGCGCCTTTCGATTGCGCGTGTATTCCTTAAAAATCCTCCAATTTTGATTTTTGATGAGGCAACCTCTGCGCTTGATAACGAGAGCGAGAAAGTGGTGCAGGATTCTCTTGAGAAGCTGGCGAAGAACCGTACCACGTTCGTGATTGCGCACCGACTTTCCACGATAAAGAATGCCGAGAAAATCTTGGTTCTCACCGATGAGGGCATTGAGGAAGAGGGAACTCATGAGGAGCTCCTTGCGAAGGGCGGAATCTATGAGAAACTATATAACATGCAATTTCATAAATAATGAGCCGTGCCAAGACGTAAAGCTACAAACATTTATGCTTGCATGAAAATGTTTGTAGCTTTGCGGATTGATGGGGCGAATGCCCTTGAGCGAGAGAGCTTGCTCTCGAGCGCAGAGCACGGCGGAGTAAATATGCGGATTGATGGGGCGAATGCCCCTGAGCGAGAGAGCTTGCTCTCGAGCGCAGAGCACGGCGGAGTGGTTGCAGGGGCTAATTTATAAAAATATTATGAAATCATCCAGAAGATTTGCAAATATTAACAAAAACGAGTAGAATAAATATGTTTTGGAGTTGTGATTTGGAAAGGAAGCGAAATGCTATGACAAAGATTGATATTATTTCAGGATTCTTAGGAGCAGGTAAGACCACGTTTATTAAAAAAATGTTGGACGAGGTATTTACAGGAGAGAAAATCGTCTTAATTGAGAATGAATTTGGCGAGATTGGTATCGATGGAGGCTTTTTAAAGGATGCAGGTATCGAGATTACAGAGATGAATTCCGGTTGCATCTGTTGTTCTCTGGTAGGAGATTTTGGAAAGAATCTGCACGAGGTAATTCATAAATTCCATCCGGACCGTATCTTGATTGAACCGTCCGGCGTTGGCAAACTCTCGGATGTCATGAAGTCTGTGATTGATGTGGAAAAGGAAGAGGATGTCAAATTAAACGGACTCATCACGGTTGTTAATGCGCTTAAGGCAAGTAAGCAGATGAAAGCTTTTGGCGAGTTCTTCAACAATCAGATTGAGTATGCAACTACGGTTGTTTTGAGCCGCACACAGAATGCGACGCCGGAGCAGTTAGAGCTTTGCGTGAAGCAGATTCAGGCATTGAATGGAAAAGCAGCGATTATTACGACTCCGTGGGATTCCATTAAGGGCGAGCAGATTTTAAAGGTTGTAGAGGGACAGGAATCGTTAGAGATGAAGCTGATGGAAGAGCAGCATGCGCATGAGGAAGAACATCACCATGAACATGATGAGAATTGCACTTGTGGCTGTCATGAGCATGACCACGAGCATGAGCACCATCACGAGCACGATGAGCATCATCATGACCACGACGAGCATGAGCATGATCACGAGCACGATGAGCATCATCACGACCACGGCGAGCATGAGCACGATGAGCACGAGCATCATCATCATGAGCATGATGAAAATTGTACCTGCGGCTGCCATGACCATGAGCATGAGCACCATCATCATCACCATGCAGATGAGGTGTTTACAAGCTGGGGTAAGGAGACACCACATAAGTTCACAAAGGAGAAGATTGAAGATATCTTAAAGACACTTTGTGAGACCGACGATTACGGTGTTATTTTACGTGCGAAAGGCATGGTCGAGGACGTGAGCGGTTCTTGGATTTATTTTGACATGGTTCCGGGCGAATATGAGTTGCGTGACGGAGAGCCAGACTATACGGGACGTCTCTGTGTCATCGGAACGAATATTGAGGAGCACAGACTGGAAGAATTGTTTGAACTCGCATAGGAGAGGATTGGAATATGCAGGAAATACCGATTTATTTATTTACCGGATTTATGGACAGCGGTAAGACAACTCTGATAAAAGAGACTCTTTTTGAGAATGGTTTTGCAGAGGAAGGAAAGAGCCTTATCATCTGTTGTGAGGATGGTGAGGTAGAGTATGACGAGACAGAATTGCAGAAAATAAATGCCAAACTTGTCATGATTGAAAATGAGGAAGAGTTTACCACAGAGCGTTTAGAAGAGATTCACACATCGTATCTGCCGGACCAGATTTTCTTAGAGTACAACGGTACCTGGGGAATGGATACACTGATGGAGACAAAGCTTCCGAGAGGCTGGACGATTATTCAGTCACTTGCGACGGTAGATGCGACGACTTTCGATATGTATCTTAGCAATATGCGCGCTATGATTATGGAACAGCTTTTTTCAGCGGATGTGGTCATCTTTAACCGTTGTGATGACAGCACGGACAAGGGCAAATACCGTCGTAACGTGAAGGCGTTAAATCGTAAGGCACAGCTTGTCTATGAGCGTGCAGATGGAACACTTGATGAGCGTCCGGAAGAACTGCCGTTTGATATCTCGGGAGATGAGATTGAAATTACGGATGCGGACTATGCTATCTGGTATATGGATTGTATGGAGAATCCGAAGAAGTATGTCGGCAAGAAGGTGAAGTTTTTAGCGCTTGTGTATAATCCGGACAAGTTGAAAAAAGGTGTGTTTGTGCCGGGCAGGTTTGCGATGACTTGTTGCGTGGAGGATGTGACGTTTATCGGTTTTAAGTGCAAATATCCGGATGAAGATATGATACCGCACAAGTCATGGATTCACATCACGGCGGAAGTGCGCTTAGAGTTTGCAAAGGAATACAAGGGTAAGGGACCGGTGCTATATCCGGTATCCATTGAGCCGGCAGAGAAGCCGGCGACACCGGAAGAGGAACTGGTATATTTTTCATAGAAATTTTTATTCGAGAAAATTAATATTATCGATGAAAGCAGTGATATTCGCGATAAGCGAATGTCGCTGCTTTTTATATGTATATAGAGATATTGCTATGATTGTGAGAAAATCGGATAACATATTTACAAACGGTTTAAAAAGGAATAATATAAATATAACCATAAAATGAAAGCGCTTACACAATGCAAAGAGAAAAAAGGAGATAACAGATGAAAAAGAAACTTGGGCTGGGACCCAAAATGATACTAAGTTTTTTGGTTGCAATAGCTGGAAGTATTTTGATTTGTGGATTGATTACTTACTCAAAAACCGAAAATGCATTAAACAGCAACATGAGTTTGACGAGTGAACAGACGCTAAGCAGTGCACTAAGTAGTTTGCAGACTTATGAGAAAACCATTAGCTTACCGGTGGATTTGCTGACAAGGAAGACTTCTATCAAGCAGTTGGAATATGAGGAACAGTTTGATTTGTACATTTCGAATGTGCAGGACGAACTGGTAGCGGCCTGTAAGGTGACAAACGGTGCGGTAAGAAGCTACTATGCGACTTCCAGCGGAAAGCTGATTACCGGCTGGGTACAGTACGAGGAAAACGGCGATAAGACGGCGATGAATACCATCGAAGAAGGCGTTGACTTAACTTCTAGAGATTGGTATGCAAATTGTCAGGGCAGAAAAGCAAAAATAAATTCGATTTTTAGTTACATTACAAAGCCATATGAGGACCCACAAACTGGCAAGATGATTTTTACGGTTTCGCAGGAAGTAAAATATAAAGATGTAGTGATGGGTGTTGTGGCGATGGATATTGATGCTTCGGTTTTGGAGGAGTATGTAAAAAATATCAAGTTGCTCAACACGGGATTTGCTCTGTTAGTCGATGCAGAGGGTAATATTATTATAAACAGTGAGAAGAATCAGTTCGCAGAGGGAGCATTAGCAGAGATGGAATTCTGGACACCGATTTCCTCTGAACTGCTTGCGTTAGAGGAGCAGAAACTTTCCTTGGAGGAGGCAGGAGATGAGACGGCAGAGGATGTGATACTGCGTTCAACTTATACGATGAATGACGGCAAAAACGATTGGGTTATCACTGCAATGACAGACCAGGTGACCGGATGGAAATTGGTTGGAGTAATTAGTGATCAGGAAAATGCTGCGAATTTAACAAGTATCAATGGCGCATTATTAGTTGCCGGTGTATTTGGTATTGTGTTTGGTGTCGTTATTGGTCTTATGACAGCATTAAACCTTGTACGTGAGATTAAAAAGATTCAGAGCGTTACCAGAAAAGTGGCAGACGGTGATTTCACTGAGACGATTCAGGTGACAAGAGGAGACGAGTTTGGTGAGCTTGAGAAGAATTTCAATGAAATGGTGCTTGACGTGTCCAATGTCATTCGGGAAGTAGAAGAGAAATCAAATCATATTCTGGGGGCATCTGATAAGATTTCTGAGATTGCAGGTGATACAAGAAGTACCATGGGACAGGTTGCGGAGGCTATCGGCAGTGTGGCAGAAGGTGCTGTCAGACAAGCTGAGAGCACACAGGAAGCAAACGGTGAAGTTGATAATCTAAATGTGAGCTTAGAGTCTACGCGAGAGTATGTACGGAAAATCGATGCTATGGCGGAAGAGGCAACCGGCATGAGTTCGGAGGGCTTAGAGAGTGTTGAAGATTTGATTGAAAAATCAGAGAAAACGGCAGAAAAATCAAAGGTTTCTTTAAACGTTATCAATGAAATGGTAAGCAGTATTGATAAAATATTCTATATTTCCGATGCGATTGCAGACATTACGTCACAGACGAATCTGTTGTCCTTAAATGCATCAATTGAGGCGGCGCGCGCAGGTGAAATGGGCAAAGGATTTGCAGTAGTGGCTGATGAGATACGTAAACTGGCAGATGAATCAAAAAAATCTACCGACGAGATTAAGGAAATCATCACAGAGATTACCGAGAAATCCAAAATAGTAGAAGAAACCATGCAGGAAAACGAATTGCTTCAGCGTGAGCAACAGCAGGCTATTACACGCACGCAGGAGTTGTTTAAGCAAATTATCGGGCATATTAGCCAGTTTGGTGCCGGTATGGAGCATATTAACCAATTAAACGACAATATGTCGGAAAACAGGGATTCAGTTGTGAAAAGAATGGAGACTATCGCACAGGTGTCTGAGCAGTCTGCGGCGGCGACAGAAGAGGTGAATGCATCCGCTGATCAAGTGAATGCTACGATGGCAGATATTACGGACTATACAAGAGCCTTACAGGATATTGCACAGGAACTACGTAAGACGATAGAGAAATTTAAACTCACGGAAGAAAATTAAAATATATGGTTGACAAAAATACGTTAATGTATTAAAGTATGACCTAACAAGAAAAACCGTTGAGAAAGAGTAGTAGGCATCTATTTGATATTACAGAGAGCTGCAGGTGGTGGAATTGCAGTATGGAGAGAGTTGCTGAATGGACTTTTGAGGGCGACCTGAACCAGAAGCTGGTGTAGGAGTCGCCGGGAACCGGACCCGTTATCCATCCGGCGTGTATGTTAGTACATGAATGAGTGGGCTATTGATAGTCAAGATGAGTGGTACCGCGATAATAACCAGTTTATTACCGTCTCAGACAAGAACATTGTTTGAGACGGTTTTTTTGTACCATAGCTCAAACCTCCGAATCAACGCGGATTTTCAAAACTATTTTAAAATCTGGAGGAAAAAAGATGAAAAGAAAAATGATGGCAGTAGTACTGATGATGACAATGACAGCAGCAACCGTGTGTGGCTGCGGTAGTGACAAAGGTTCGGACGGACCGACCGCGGAGCTTGCAGCTACATCCGGCAGTGCGGCGGAAACTGCAACAGAGAGGCAGAATGCAGATGCGACAGCAGGTGCTGTTTACAAGGTTGGAATCGTACAGTATGTGGATGATGCTTCTTTGAATCAGATTGAGCAGGCGATTGAGGCAGAGCTGGATGCGAAGGGAGCAGAGCTTGGTGTGACATTTGATTATGCAGACTATACGTTTAACGGTCAGGCAGACCAGACCATTTTGACACAGATTGCGGCAGATTTGATTGCAGATGATGTGGATATTATTATTCCGATTGCAACGCCGACAGCGGTTGTGATGCAGAGTGCAACGGAGGAAAATCAGATACCGGTTGTATTCTCGGCAGTTTCAGATCCGGCAGGTGCGGGACTTGTGGCAGATAACAACGCACCGGGGGCGAACGTTACCGGAACCTCAGATGCAATTGATACAAAGGCAATTTTTGATTTAATCCTTGCAGCCAATCCGGATACTGCAAAGGTGGGGCTCTTGTACGATAAGAGTCAGGCTTCTTCCTTAGGTGCTATCAAGGATGCCAAGGCATACTGTGACGAAAACGGAATTTCATATGTGGAGAAAACCGGCACAACGGCTGCAGAGGTACAGGCGGCGGCAGACGCCTTGGTTGCAGAAGGTGTGGATGCGGTATTTACACCACAGGATAACACTATTATGACAGCAGAACTTTCCATTTTTGAAAAATTCATTGATGCCGGAATTCCACATTACACCGGAGCGGATTCCTTTGCATTAAACGGTGCGTTCTGTGGTTATGGTGTCAATTATGAAGACCTTGGAACCGTGACCGCAGATATGGTTATTGAAATTCTGGTGAATGGGGCAAATCCTGCAGGGACACCTGTGCAGACTTTGGAGCGCGGTATCGTCACCGTCAATACAGAAACAGCAGAAGCAATCGGACTTAACTATTCGGTATTTAAAGATATGTGTTCCGAACTGGTAGAGACGGTTACCGCAGAAAACTTTGAATAAATTAGGAGTTACATTATGGGTTCAATCATCACGTTATCCATTGTACAGAGCGCATTGGAGCTTGGCTTTATCTATGCGCTCGTGGCACTGGCACTTTTTATATCCTTTAGCATATTAAATATTGCAGACCTGTCAACGGATGGCTGCTTTACCTTGGGCTGTGCTGTCTGTGCGACCGTAACGCTGGCAGGTCATCCGGTTCTGGGGCTGGTTGCGGCGATGGCGGCAGGTGTCTGTTCGGGCTTTGTGACGGCATTTTTGCAGACAAAGATGGGAATACAGTCAATTCTGGCAGGAATTATCGTAAACACCGGATTATACACGATAAACATTGCGGTGATGGGATTTGCGTCCAATGTCAACCTGTTTGCCTGCGATTCTCTTTTTACTTGGGCAAAGGATGCCATCGGAGGAACCTGGTATAAATTGATTGTCTCAGCAGTCATTGTCATTCTGGTTGGGATTCTGATTTCGCTTTTTTTAAATACGAGATTAGGTCTCTCTATCCGGGCGACCGGTGACAATCCGGATATGGTGCGTGCTTCAAGTATCAATACAAGTGCTATGATAACGATTGGACTTTGCGTGGCAAATGCCCTGACTGCACTCTCAGGCGGACTTTTGGCGCAGTATCAGAAGTCCTGTGATATCAATCTTGGAACCGGTATGGTGACAATCGCATTGGCAAGTCTAATCATCGGTGAGTCAATTATCGGGAAAGGCAGTATGTTAAAACGCGTGACAGGTGTTATTTTAGGAAGCTGTCTGTATCGTTTTATTGTGGCAGTGGCACTTCGCATGAATGTGCCGGCGGAATGCTTAAAGCTTGTTTCTGCTATGATTGTGGCGGTGGCGATTGCGCTTCCGTATCTGAAAAAACAATCTGCATTTTATAAGCAAAAACGTGCCGCAAAGGCAGAAAATCAGATTTACATCAAGGAACTGCTGCGCGAAGAAAAAGAGGGAAAAGGAGGAGATGAGTGATATGGCAGAGAAGAATGCGATGCTGATTATGAAAAATGTCACCAAGACCTTCAATCCCGGAACGGTTAATGAAAAGTGTGCTTTGGATAATGTAAATCTGAGTTTGGAAAAGGGAGATTTTGCAACGATTGTCGGAAGCAACGGGGCGGGAAAATCCACGCTTTTTAATGCGATTACCGGTTCTTTCTTTGCGGACAGAGGGTTAATCATGTTAGGCGGTGAGGATATTACATACCAGAAAGAGCATGTCAGAAGCAAGGTCATTGGGCATCTGTTTCAGGACCCGCTAAAAGGAACAGCACCACACATGACCATCGAGGAAAATATGGCGCTTGCCTATCTGCGTACTACGACATCAAAGAATGCATATTTTAGCAGAATTAAAGCATCTGATAAGAAGAAATTCAGGGAACAGTTAGCGCTTCTTGATATGGGTTTGGAAGACAGGATGAAACAGCCGGTGGGACTTTTGTCGGGCGGACAGAGACAGGCGTTGACACTGCTGATGGCAACGATGGTGACGCCGAAGATTCTTCTTTTGGATGAGCATACCGCAGCGTTAGACCCGGCGACAGCAGAGAAAGTTCTTGCTTTGACAAAGCAGATTGTGGCAGAGAGGGAGATTACCTGTCTTATGGTAACGCATAACATGCATCAGGCACTTGAACTGGGAAATCGTACATTGATGATGGATGCCGGTAATATTGTTCTGGATGTGCGGGGCGAGGAACGGGCATCAATGACAGTGGATGACTTGTTGGAACAGTTTGCGCTTCGTGCGGGGAAGTCGATGGACAACGACAGGATTCTATTCTCAAAAGTCGAATAATAGACATAAATAGAAAATATGGGAAAAGCCGTTGAATTATAGCGGCTTTTCCTTTATTATAAGTAATTGAGGGCAAAATAAGGGCTTACGTTATAGCTTATTTTTCCATAATATGAATGTTCATTTCAGAGGGGATTGGAATAGAACAGTAAAAGATAGAGGAGGTTATTTATGTATCCGATTGTTAAAAGAGAAAAATTGGCAGATAAGATTTATCTTATGGATGTCAAAGCACCGCGTGTAGCGCAATATTGCGAGCCGGGACAGTTCGTAATCGTAAAGATTGACGAAGTAGGAGAGCGCATTCCACTGACCATCTGTGATTACGACAGAGAAGCCGGTACGATTACCATTGTATTTCAGACGGTTGGCACATCTACGGAGCGTATGGTTGCGTTAAAAGAGGGAGATGCATTTCAGGATTTTGTTGGACCGTTAGGATGTCCGTCAGATTTGATTAATGAGGACATAGAGGAACTTAAGAAAAAGAAAATTTTGTTCGTAGCAGGCGGTGTCGGAACTGCACCGGTATATCCACAGGTGAAGTGGCTGCATGAGCATGGAGTTGACTGTGATGTCATCATGGGTTCCAGAAGCAAGGATTTATTGATCTTAGAGGAGGAAATGAAAAAGGTTGCTACAAATCTTTATGTGACTACCGATGATGGTTCTTACGGCTTTAAGGGAACTGGTACAGCACAGCTTCAGGAACTCTGGGACAATGGCAAGCGTTATGACCACTGTGTTGCCATCGGACCAATGATTATGATGAAGTTTGTCTGCAAGCTGACCAAGGAACTTGGTATTCCGACCGTTGTATCTATGAATCCTATCATGGTAGACGGAACCGGTATGTGTGGAGCCTGTCGTTTGATCGTTGGGGACGAAGTAAAGTTTGCCTGTGTAGACGGACCTGAATTTGACGGCCATCTGGTAGACTTTGATCAGGCAATGCAGCGTCAGAGACAGTACAAGACAGAAGAAGGTAGAGCAATGCTAAAATTACAGGAAGGCGATACACACCACGGCGGATGTGGAAACTGTGAATAAGGAGAGGTTAAGGATGGACGTATTAAATAGAGTTCCGGTTCGTGAGCAGGAGCCGGTGGTTCGTGCGGCGAACTTTGAAGAGGTATGTTTGGGCTATAATGAAGAAGAGGCAATGGCAGAGGCAGCACGTTGTCTGAATTGTAAGAATGCACAGTGTATGAAGGGCTGCCCGGTATCCATTGATATCCCGGGATTTATCGCACAGGTAAAGGAAGGAAACTTTGAAGAGGCATATCAGGTTATCAGCAAGTCTTCTGCATTGCCGGCTGTCTGCGGACGTGTATGTCCACAGGAGAATCAGTGCGAGGGCAAATGTATTCGTGGTATCAAGGGCGAACCTGTCGCAATCGGTAAATTAGAGCGTTTTGTGGCTGACTGGGCAAGAGAGCATGGCATCAAGCCTAAGAAAGCCGAGACTATGAATGGACATAAGGTCGCAGTCATCGGTTCCGGTCCTGCAGGTCTTACCTGCGCAGGTGATTTGGCGAAGATGGGATATGACGTAACAATTTTTGAGGCGCTGCATGAGGCAGGCGGTGTATTGGTATACGGTATTCCGGAATTCCGTCTTCCGAAGCAGAAGGTCGTAGCAGCAGAGGTTGAGAATGTAAAAGCGCTCGGTGTTAAGATTGAGACCAATGTGGTTATCGGTAAATCCGTTACCATTGACGAATTGATGGAGAACGAAGGTTTTGAGGCAGTGTTTATCGGTTCCGGTGCAGGCTTGCCTAGATTTATGGGAATCCCGGGAGAGCAGGCGATGGGCGTATTTTCCGCCAATGAGTATTTGACCAGAAACAATCTGATGAAAGCGTTCTTAGAGGATTATGATACTCCGATTAAGGCCGGAAAGAAAGTAATCGTAGTGGGTGGCGGTAATGTTGCCATGGATGCGGCAAGAACGGCAAAGCGTCTCGGCGCGGAGGTACATATCGTATACCGTCGTGGTGAGGAGGAACTTCCTGCACGTAGAGAGGAAGTGCATCACGCAAAAGAAGAGGGCATCATTTTTGATCTTCTTCAGAATCCGACAGAGCTTCTCGTGGATGAGGATGGCTGCGTAAAGGGTGCGAAGGTCATCAAGATGGAGCTTGGAGAGCCGGATGAGTCCGGAAGAAGAAGTCCGGTAGAGATTCCGGGGTCTGAGTATGTGATTGAGGCAGATACCGTAATCATGTCTCTTGGTACATCGCCGAACCCACTGATTTCTTCCACGACAAAGGGACTTGAAATCAACCGCAGAAAGTGTATCGTTGCAGAGGAAGAAAACGGTGCAACATCCAAGGCTGGCGTATTTGCCGGCGGAGATGCCGTAACCGGAGCTGCAACCGTTATTCTTGCGATGGGAGCTGGAAAAGCAGCGGCAAAAGGTATTGATGAATATTTGCGTACAAAGTAAATAGGTTCTTAAAAAGAGAGGGAGTGGAGTTCTAAGAATTCCGCTCCTTTTTTGCATCATAGGAATTTATTATCAAAAGCGCTTGACTATTATCAAAAACGATAGTATTATCAAAAATAAGAATAATATTATGATTGATAATAAAGGAGGTGTGACATGGATATTAAGTCACTCACAGATGTGATGATGAATCCGGTGCGCCAGCGAATCATTCAGTATCTGATGCTGCATGAAAAGGGAACTGTAGGTGAGATACAAAAAGAGTTGTCGGATGTTCCGGTTGCCAGCCTATACAGACACATGAAGAAACTGTATGATGCAGGATGCATTCAGGTCATAGAAGAGAAAAGTGTTCGCGGAGCTACGGAGAAAACTTATTCCTTAGTACAAAATCCTTTACAGAAAGAACCGGATATTCAGGACATTTCGGCACTGATTTACACATCACTTTTGTCTTTACAGGCATCTTTTCTCAGATATTTTGCGAGTGAAGATGCGGATCCGCAAAGGGATATGATGGCGCTTCAGACTTCAACCCTTTTGCTTACCGATGAAGAGTACATGGAACTGCTACAGCAGATTGGCACAGCCATCGCCAAGAATATCGACAATAAGCCGACAGAGGGAAGAAAAATGCGTCGTCTTACATTTGTTTCATCGCCGAATGAAGAGGGATAACATGTTAAGGAGGAGCGAGATATGCTTACAATTAAAAATTTGACCAAACATTACAAAGGCAGTAACAAGGGTGTTACAAACCTGAATCTAGAGATAGAAGCGGGTGATATTTATGGGTTTATCGGACACAACGGTGCAGGAAAGACCACCACGATTAAGTGTATAACCGGGATTCATGAATTTGATGAGGGTGAAATCTTTGTGGACGGATTATCTGTAAAGACAGATGCGATGGCATGCAAGCAGCGGATGGCATATATTCCGGATAATCCCGATCTTTATGAGTATATGACAGGAATTCAGTATTTGAACTTTATTGCAGACATTTTTGAAGTATCCGCGGTGGAAAGAGAGGAGAGAATCCGCAACTTTGCAGATGCGTTTGAAATCACAGCATCTTTGGGAGATTTGATTTCTTCTTATTCCCATGGAATGAAACAAAAGTTGGCGATTATATCTGCATTGGTACATAAGCCAAAGCTGTTGATTTTAGATGAGCCGTTTGTGGGATTGGACCCGAAGGCTGCGGTTATCTTAAAGGACATCATGCATCAGATTTGTGCGGATGGCGGAGCAATCTTTTTTTCCACACATGTATTGGATGTGGCAGAAAAGCTTTGCAATAAAGTCGCCATTATAAAGGGTGGAGAATTGATTGCATCAGGCAGGATGGATGAGATTGTGACAGACGGAGAATCCTTAGAATCCATTTTCATGGAGGTGGTTGACCATGCTAAGGCAGATTAGAATCTTGACAAAAGCGCAGCTTTGTAATTTCTTGAATATCAATGTGGCACGATTTTCAAAAGACAGGAAGAAGAAAAACGGCATGATAGCCATGGGTCTGGTATGGGTCATGCTGATTGCGATGTTGAGCTTTTATGTGGGTGCGCTTTCTTATGGGTACATATCCATCGGATTAGAGCGTGTGCTTCCGATGTACTTAAGTATGATTTCTGGGATATTAATTTTCTTTTTCGGAATGTTGAAAGCAGGAAGCGTTATTTTTCAACGAAATTCTTATGAAATATTATGTTCCCTTCCGGTGTCACAGACGGTAATTGTTGTGAGTCGATTTCTTAGTATGTATCTTGGAAATGTAATATTGGCGTTGGCGGTTATGATTCCGGGCATTGCGGTATATGGGTATCTGCTTCATCCGGGGATGCAATTCTATTTTCTGGGCGTGATAGGAACATTGTTTCTTCCGTTGTTGCCGATGACGGCTGCCGTATTGTTTGGTGCGTTGATTATAGGTGTTTCATCGAGAATGAAGCATAAAAGTCTGGTGGCAACGGCTTTATCAATGGTGTTGGTGATTGGTGTGATGTTGTTTAGCGCAGGAATTTCGGAGATGGAAGGGGAGATCACCGGTGAAATGCTAAAGGATTTCTCAGGTGTGGTGACCGCGATGATTGAGAAACTATATCCACCGGCTGTCTGGCTTGGAAATGCAATGGTGGAAGGAAGTATTTTATCCGGGATGCTGTATTTTGGTGTTTCCATTTCCGTGTTTGTGGTAATGGTCATACTGGTAGCTTCGAATTTCAGACGTATTTGCGGAGGGCTATTCAGTACGACGGCAAAGCATAATTATCAGATGACGGAGTTGAAGCGAACGACCGTTTTGCGTGCATTATACACCAAAGAATTGAAACGGTATTTTTCGTCCAGTATTTATACGACAAATACCATTATAGGTCCGCTTATGATGGTACTGATTGCCGGAGTGGTATTTTTTGCCGGAACAGAACAGATAGAGCGTGTGCTTCCGATTGAGGGTGGTATTACGGCGTTAATGCCATTTATGCTGGCTGCGTCCGCATGCCTCATGACAACAACCTGTACATCCATTTCGATGGAGGGAAAGGAATGGTGGATTATAAAAAGCCTGCCGATTCAGACAAAGACGGTATTTGACAGCAAGATATTACTGAATCTTTCGCTGATGGCACCGTTCTTTGTGGTCGCAGAAATCTTATCGATTCTTGCACTAAAGCCGGAGGGAATGGAACTGTTTTGGCTGCTTTTCCTGCCGATGGTATTTATGATATTTGCGTGTGTATTTGGAATTACTGTAAATCTGCGATTCCTGAATTTGGATTGGGAGAACGAGGTGACAGTGGTAAAACAGAGTGCATCAGCGATGATTGGTGGATTAGGGGGCTGTCTGGTGATTATTCTTTGTGCTTTACCGGTGGCATTCATAACGCAAGCATCAAGGAACATCATAAGATTAATCATTGCGCTTGCTATAATGGGAGTTACTTTGTGGCTCTATCAAAGAAATGTAAAAACCGAATTAGCGACAATCGGATAAAAAAGCGCCGACCGTTAGGCCGGCGCTTAACATTTAAACAGATAATTAATCCAGATTTAGATGCCGTTTTTGGATGACAATGCAGGTAATATAAAACGCAACTGTGAATATGACAGATACGATTGCACTTCCAATCATTGGTGGAGTTGTTATCATGTCTGCAAAGGTTTCGATTCCATCCATGTTGTCAAAAACAGAACCGCCGGTCAGCAATAACACGATAGTCCCCACGGTCTGTTCAACGAAGTAGATGGCAATGCCGGCTATGATGGCACCGACAATTTTGTGCTGGTTGAACAACTGTCCGATGGAGATGCTGACAAATACCATAAGCAGATAGCTCAGACAGGAAAAGGCGAGCAATAGGAACATCATAAAAATAAACTGTCCGAGTGTCATACCGAAGACACTTATAAATTCTCCCTGCATCAGCGCAAAGTCTGAACCAACGACGACTTCATGGAAGAGTTCGCCACGTGTAGCACCAATCAGAATGCCAAGGAGCGAAAAATAGAACAGAACCATCGATCCCATCATCCATACCCAGGAGGTAATCAGTTTCGCATGAAAGAGCGTCCGAGGTTTTACCGGCAGTGTGTGTGTCAGATATCCCTGGTCAGAGTACATCGTCTTATAAAAATGAATGCATACGTATATATAGGTCACAACAAACAATGCAAAGATGGACAGAATATACAGCATGATAGATGAAATGAATAAAAGCTCAATGATTGGGGGTAATTCTGCGGTGTCTGACTGTATGGCATCGGTGGAAAGACCTAAGGAGCCGAGCAGTGTGGTGATAATCAGTACCCCATAGATGGTCAGCATCACTTTTGCCGTATTTTTAAATTCGTATTTCAATAATTTCCCTAGCATCTGAATACCTCCCTGAAAAGTGTATCGACAGATTTTCCTTGATTCTCGCGGATGTCATCGACAGAAGAAGTAAGGCGTATCTGTCCGTTTTGGATGAAGATGACTTCGTCTAAAATATTCTCGATATCTGCAATCAAGTGCGTTGATATCAGAATAGAAGCCTCGGGCTCATAATTGGAGAGAATTACATTCAGAATATAATCTCTGGCGGCAGGGTCCACACCTGCAATCGGTTCGTCTAAGACATAAAGGTCCGCGTGACGGCTCATGACAAGGATGAGCTGTACCTTTTCCTTCGTTCCCTTCGACATGGATTTTAAGCGGGTCTTTGGATTAATCTGTAATTTTTCCAACATGCCATAAGCACGGTTGGAATCAAAATCCTCGTAGAAATCGGCAAAGAAAGCGATAACATCGGATACACGCTGATTCATATTCAGATATGTGTGATCCGGTAAATAAGAGATGTGCTTCTTACTCTCTACACCGATCGGCTGCTGACGCATATAAAGCGTGCCGGAGGTGGGGGTAAGGAGTCCGTTTATCATCTTGATAAGCGTTGTTTTGCCACTTCCGTTCGGACCTAAAAGGCCTATGATATGTCCGCTTTCAATGGTGAGATTGATGTGGTCGATGGCGGTCACGTGTCCGTAAGCTTTGGTTAAATCCTTACATTCTAATAAGGTGCTCATTTCGTGTCTCCTTTCATTGTCTGATTCATGAGAGAGAGTATCTCCTCGTTTTTATAGCCGAGCTTTTGCATCAGCTCCAGAAATTCGTTAATTTTTTCTCTTGCAAGAGAAGCTTTCAATTCTTCAATCATAGTGGTGTCCTCCGTGATGTAGCGGCCACTGGTACGCATAGAATATACCAGGCCGGTGCGCTCGAGTTCCGTAAATGCTTTTTGCATTGTGTTGGGGTTGACTGCTGCTTCGCCGGCTAAGTCGCGAACGGAGGGCAGTTTATCGCCGGGAGCATATTTCCCGGAAATGATATCCATCTGGATACGTTCCACAATCTGCAGGAAAATTGGTCTGTCTGAATCAAGATTCCAAGCCATGTATTCACCTCATTTCTAATATGGTTAACTGTACTAATGAAATAATACAATGATACAAAGGAAAAGTCAACAACATTTTGCAGAATAGTTGAAACAGAAGGAAAATGTGGTATAATGAGCGTATGCAGTGAGCTGTGCCAAAACTGTTAGAGGCAAATCGACTGCTTGCAGGTGAATTTGACTATAACAGTTTTGATAGGGCGAATGCCAGAAATCTCGGAAAATGAATATTTCCCGAGTGAGCACGGCAGTAGGAAAAGGGAAAGAGGTTGAGTGATATTGGATGGTAAGAAGTATGACTTATGGTCAGACGGATATGGTGCAGCCGTACACTTGTTGAATGATAAGGACGAGTATCCGGTTGCCGGTTATGCTACGGTGCTAAGTGAAGTATATAATATGGTGCGTGAGTCAGATGCGAAGAAGATATTGGATGTTGGCTTTGGTACCGGTATTGTTACAAAGAAACTGTATGGGGATGGCTATGAGCTTTACGGTGTTGATTCGTCGGAGCAGATGGTAGAAGCGGGAAAAGAATTTATGCCGAAAGCAAAGCTTGTTATGGCAGACTATTCATTGGGATTGCCGCTTCACTTGATTCAGGAAAAATATGATATGATTATTAGTGTCTATGCATTCCACCATCTGGATCATTATGAGCAGGAGCACTTAATTGAGGATATGTTGCGTCAGCTTTCTCCGGGTGGACAGATTATCATCGGCGGACTTGCATTTGAGACGATTGCAGACATGAAGGAATTGCGCAAGCAGACCAAGGATAATTGGTTATACAAAGGTATGTACATGTTGTATGATGAGTTGGACAAGGTGTTTTCCAATGTGACATGGACAAAGATTTCCAAATGCGCGGGCATTGTTACCATTACAAAAGAATAAACAGGATGCGATATAAATGAAAAGCAGGGAGTACAATCCTTGCTTTTTTGTTATGCAATAGGAAGTTGTGAACTATTGCAAAAAAGCACTTTTGTTCCTTAAACTGTCGCAGTTTTTGCCGATATATAAAGCAGGAAAGGAATGGGGAGAAAAAGAGTTATGGCATTGCAGAAAGTGAAGGCAATTTCCGGCGCGGCTGCTGAAGGAGGAATTGACGGGAAGAGGGGGCAAGAAAAAAGCAAGCAGTGGAGTGCGCGGTTTTTAGAACTATTAGTGCGCGAGTTTGAGGAGGAAGAGTATCGGCAGAAGTATGAGGGAAAACATCATTCGGAGAGGGAAAGTGAAGAAAGGCAGTCGGAGGATGAATATGAATTTGACCGGCGGATTGTGGTTAAAGGGGAGGAGAAGGTCCCCGTGGATTGGGATTCCTTTGAGATGACCAGAGACTTCACAGAACCGATTCTGATGTCGGAGCTTTATGAGGATATTATTGACCAAGTGAAATCGGTGGGAAATTGGCGTGCGAATATCCTTTATAAAATTGCGAGTGCAATTATGCAGGATTACTATACGAAGGCATTGGGGATGCGTGCGGTAGGAGAACTTTTTCTCGGATGTTATCAGAAGTGTGTTGAGAAAAATAAACAGATTGCAGCATCCAAGGAAAAGAAGCAGGAGATATTGGCAACATTGTACGAGTATTTTTCGAGAGTGAATGCCAGAAAGTGTATTGCAGCGAACGAGCGGGAAGGACGTGGACTTGTAGAGAACTGTGGACTTTCCTGGGCGGGGACGACATACTATTCTTCTGAGTACTATTATACATGGGGAAAGATGCAGCGTCTGTTTCAGAAAAAATGCAGAGAAATCGCAAGAAAAGAACAACTTGCGGAGATTTCTTTTGAAAGGATTGAGCGAGAAACGCAATTTTTGCATGTCGGAGGCTTGTCTTTTCACAGTGTTTTTGTCTGGGCGCAGCAAAAGGACAATCATCCGGGTGCCCAATATGGTATGAGAGAACTGCAACGTGTGCCGCCGAAAAATTTTATTTATCTTTACCGAAACCATTTTGCTAAAAATGAAAAGAGCGGAATACTGTTATTGGAAGAGGGGATGAAAAGGAGTGTCCGGGCGGAAGAAGGCTTGTGGAGAAGCTTTACCTTGGAAGATGGAAGAGATTATCACAATGGCATGAGTTACCTCTTGGAGGGAAGCATTATAGACGAACAGGACGAGACGCTCTACGGAGATGCAATGGGATTTTTGCAAAACTTTATTTTATACCGTGTATCCGGATGTGTAGAGTTCCTTTTGGTAGGAGGAAACGCTACACAGTAAAAAACAGAGAAAATAATGGAAAAAAACAGAGAAAATAATGGAAAACAGTAGAAAAAAGTTAAAAAATGTAATATGATTATATTATAATACCGCGAAAATGTTTCAGGAGGAAGATGCAATGGAGGATAAAGAGATAAAATTTCGTTATAATGATGTGACAGAGCGATATAGAAGGATGAACAGGGTGTACATGATGGCTTCATCTTTGCTGTGGATGATGATAGCTATTTACATGATATTTAAGTTGATGGTATCCAGTATTGTACCGATGACGGCTTATGGTAATATTGTTTTTTCCATTGCTTTTGCAGCGGCGAATGCGGTTATTTACTTCAAGGATAAGGCGAGCACGCGCTTGAAGATGACTGTGGCAATCGGTATTGCAATTGAGCTTTTTTTAGTAGGCGCACAGACAGATGCAGAGTTTATATTTTTCTCTCTGCTAGGAATTTTGGCGTTGCAGATTCCTTATTACGATATGAAGACATACAAGAAATTTTGCATTACTTATGTGGTACTCTACACTTTTGTTATAATTGTGCGTGCCATAAAGGGAATCGGTGTGCAGGATGTCGACGCAATGTGCCGTACAATATGTATGTATTTGATGTTTTTTGTGCTATATAAGGTTGGAAGCATTGCGAAGGAATTCAGCGACCACGCGCTCGGCTCGGTAGAGGAGCAGAGTGGTAAGCAGAAAGTTATGTTGGATGGCATCTTAGATATTTCCAAGACGGTGCAGGATGAGACGGTAAAGAGCAGTGATCTTGTAGATGAGCTTGTAAATGCAACAGAGTCTGTCGCTGAGAGTATGAGACAGATTTCTTCAGCGGCAAATACAACTGCGCATAATATCGAGGAACAGAATACGATGACGCAGAGTATTCAGACTGCAATTGATGAGACCGGAGAGCGCTCAAAGAGGATGGTTGGTATTGCAACGGATTCCAATGAGAGCATTCATGAAAATATTCAGGTAATGGAAGAACTGAAGGCGCAGTCTGAGCAGATTGCTGCGACAAACCACGAAGTGACAGAGTCGATGAACCGTTTACAGAACAAGACCAAAGAAGTGGAAGAGATTGCCGGAATGATTTTGAATATTTCAAGTCAGACAAATCTTCTTGCGTTGAATGCGTCCATTGAGAGTGCACATGCCGGGGAGGCTGGACGTGGATTTGCGGTTGTAGCAGATCAGATTAGACAGCTCGCAGAGCAGACCAGAAGTTCGACAGAAGAGATTACACGGATTATCAATGAACTGAATGCGAATGCCAATGAAGTCGTAGCTTCGGTACAGAACTCAGTAGAGGCAGCAGAAAGTCAGAATGAAAAGATTATGGCAGCGGCTGAGACATTTGAAAAGCTGAATATCAATATGACGCAGTTGATAGAGAATATCAATGGTATGGACCAGCAAATTTTGGGATTATCAGATTCAAACAACCGGATTGTCGAGAATATTTCGCATCTGTCTGCGGCAACAGAGCAGGTAACTGCAAGTGCAGAACAGGTTCGCGAGATGAGTGAGCAGAATTTAAGCTATGCAGAAGACGTCAAGGGCGCAATCGGCTTGATTCATAATAAGACAGACGATATGAAGCAGTATATTTAGGGATAAGTAACGATATGAATAAAAGACAGGACTTATAACAAAACTTTTAAGTCCTGTCTTTTTGAATTTCTTGCAATTTAGGACTCTACCGCGTGAAGTAGACATGCTAAGAGCTTGTCATTGTCTTCCGGATTCATGAAACAGAAACGGACATACTTATTGTCAAGGAATGGGAAGGTGGAACAGTCACGAATCATCATCTTTTCACGGATTGCGAGGTCAAAAAGATCTTGTGATGTAAGGTCATCTTTTAAAATGCGCACTAAGATAAAGTTTCCGCTTGGTTCGTACACCTTAAAGTCAGGATGCTTCTTTAAGATATCATAGATACGCGAACGTTCACCGGAAATCAACTCTTTGGTTGCCTTAATATATGTGGTGTCTGCGAACATAGTCTCTCCGGCAACGACAGCGAGAGAGTTAATGGTCCATGGATTCTTTCGCGTATTAATTGCCTTGATTAAATCCCGGTTACCGGTAATTGCATAGCCGAGGCGAAGACCCGGGGCAGCAAAAAATTTGGAGGTGCCGCGCAGGATAATGATATTATTATAGTAGTTCGTAAGTGGAACAGCAGATATTTCGTCCATGTTGTCCGCAAATTCGACATAGGTCTCATCTACCATGACATAGATGTCGTGCTGTTTACATGCGTCTAAAATATAGCGCATCTCTTTTCTGGTAATGGAGGATGAAGTAGGGTTGTTCGGATTACAAACTACAAGCAGGTCAATGCTTTCATTCAAATGTGAGAGAAAATCTTCCACATCCAGACGGAAGTTGTCCTTTTCGCGGAGCGGATAATACAAAGTCGTACCACCGCCTAATGCAATCTCGCGCTCATATTCCGAGTAGGTGGGACCAATGACAAGTGCTTTCTTTGGATGTTCGATTTGGATAAAAAGTGAAATAAGCTCGGTAGAGCCGTTACCAACGATGACATGCTCCGGTTCTGTGTCACAATAGGTGGCAATGCATCTGCGCAGAGAGGTATATTCTCTGTCAGGGTAAGACGTAATGACATCAATCTTTTCTGCTAGCTCGCCGCGCAAGAGTGGCGATACGCCAAGTGGATTTACGTTTGCCGAGAAACTCACGATATCCTCTTTGTGAATGCCATAAATCTCTTCTATTTTTTCTAAATCACTTCCGTGAAAGTGGTCTTTGTGTTTTAGCATTGATAACTCCTCCAAATTAGTTTATAATCTATTATAGTCATTGCGGATAAAAAAGCAATAGAAAAGCAGGTGTCGATTTGCGTAAACGGATACAGCAGCTAGCAAGAGGAAAGTTCGAATACGCCAGACCACTTCTTTCATTTTCGACGGATAAGGTTGACATTGAGGTGTTAGAAGGCAAGGACTACACGGGAGATTTTGTCATAACCAGTGCGAATCGTGTGCCGATGCGGGGGATTATCTATACCTCGAATGAGAGAATGGAATGTCTGACTCCTCAGTTTGAAGGGGAAGAAGTACGGATTCGGTATCAATTTCACAGCAATGGATTAGTGGAAGGGGATATTCAAAAAGGTGAGTTTTATATTATCTGTAACCAGGGAGAATATAACCTTTCTTTTGTTGCGTCCATTTCTAAATTGTATGCCGAGGCATCTACAGGGAAAATCCGTAACCTAAATGATTTTGCAGAACTCGCAAAACATAGTGCAGCGGAAGCGCAGCATCTGTTTTATTCGAAGAATTTTAAGAACATATTAAAGCCGGAAGAAGTGCGGGAACGCCTTTTGTATGAAGGCTTGAGCAAAGGTCCTGTATCAGGACAGAAGGTCGAGGAGTTCCTGCTTGGTATACACAAGAAGAACCGGGTAGAAGTCAAAGCGGAAGATACTACAGCGGAATTCTACGAAGTGACGGAGTCACGGAAAGAGACATTAAACCTACAGCGCAAGCATTGGGGGTATGTTGGTATTAAGGTGAAGTCTGACGCTGATTTCCTTGTGCCGGTAAAGCCATATCTGACCGAAGAGGATTTTATCGGAAGTGTCTGCCCATTTGAGTATTATATCAGAGAGGATGCACTGCATGCGGGAAAGAATTTTGGGAAGCTGATATTTGAGATGCCCGGCAGTGAGTTCTCGTTTGAGGTTTGTGCTTCCCGGACGGTGAGAAGAGAGGGCTTGGTTCGGTCGGAACATCGGGAGATATGTGAGGGTAAGGCACGCCTGATGAAGCTTTACATGGATTATCGTCTGAAGAAAATTGTGACCGGCGCATGGGCAAACCAGTCAATTGAGATATTGGACCATATGATGGCTATCGAGCCGGACAGAGAGATTTATCCGTTGATGAAGGCACAGGCGCTGATTGTGAATAAACAGCGGCAGGAAGCTTCGTGGATTATGGAAGATTTCAAGCGTGGATGTACGAACCGGGAGACTCCGGAGTGGGGATATTATTTGTATTTGTGCACACTGGTAGAGCGAGAACCGTCTTATGTGGACCGGATGGCGGAGGAGATAGAAATCCTTTTTAAGAAAAATTCGGATAGTTCGCTACTTTTCTGGGTGCTTTTGTTTGTCCGGGATTCGTATTACCGCAACAATGCAAGACGCTACAAGGCAATCGAACAGTGGGTGGCGATGGGGAATCATAGTCCGTATCTGTATTTGGAGGCATATTATCTGCTTTGGCAGGACCCTTATCTGTTGGGAAAGCTGGGCAGTTTTGAGATAGCGGTACTTAACTGGGCGAGAAAGCAGGAAGCGATTTCCAAGGATATCGCACTTCAGGTCATGCATGCTGTGACGGATTTACGTGAATTTGACTTATTTGTATATCATATACTGGAAGAATGTTATCGTGTGAATGCTAAGGATGAGATGCTGGCAGTAATCTGCGGCTATCTGATTAAAGGGCAGCGTTATGAACACTGTTACCATAAATGGTATGAGCTTGGTATTGAACATGAAATCCGCATTACCGGTCTCTATGAGGCGTATCAGATGTCATTGGACGGCAGTCAGATAGGTAATGTTCCAAAGATGATACAAATGTACTTTCAGTATGATAGCGCGTTGCCATATCAGCAGAAAGCTACGCTCTTTGTGAATATTATTGCCGGAAGGGCACGACAACCGGAGGTGTATCAGAAATATCGCAGAGCGATGGAGCAGTTTGCAATGGAGCAGATTGAAGCGGGACATATCGGAGACAATCTGGCAATCATTTATGATGAGATGCTCCGGGCAGGTGTCCTGAATCAGGAACTGGCGTATCGTCTGTCAGATATTCTTTTTGTGCATAAGCTTACCTGTATGGACAAACGTGTTTCGCAGGTCCAGATTTGGCACAAGGAGTTAGCAGAGCCACAGACGGTTCCGGTAGTAAATGGCAAGGCGTACTTTGCAGCATACACAAAGAACTACGTTATTGTACTTGAGGACACCGAAGGAAATCGTTTTTGTGAGAGTATCGCATGCCAAGATGAAGCACTGATGCATCCTGCGGCGTACATAGAACGTTGCCTCTCCTTTGCACCGGATGAATGGTCATACGCACTTTACTGGTTTGGCGAAAGGGGTAAATTACAGGAAACCGTAGAGGAGAGAGAGCAATACTTCGCTGTATTGCTTCAGGAAAAGCAGATTAGCACAGTATTTAAACAGGACCTTCTGTTGGAATTACTGTTTCGTTATCAACGGAGAGAGTATGATTTCTCACTCAAAGATAATGCGTTGAATCAATATTTGGGGGAAGCGGACCTTGGAACAATGTATGTCTCTGTCAGACGGCGCTTAGCTGAACTGTTGACAGAAGCGCATCTCTATGAGAAAGCATATCGTATGGTGCAGTTGGATGGTTATGACTATCTTGGCAATGCCGCGCGTGTTGCACTTTGTAGCTATGCGATTACGAATATCAGTTTCGAGGAGGATGATTTTCTGTTGGGCTTTGCAACCAGTACTTTTTTGCAGGATAAGTATAATGATGTTATTTTGATTTATCTGTGTAAGTATTATAATGCGGCAACGAAGATGATGGCAAAACTTTGGCGGGCAGCCGGAGAGTTTCAGATTGATACCTTTGACTTGGAGGAACGCATTTTAACGCAGATGCTTTATACGACGGATTATACACCATATGCTGAACAGATATATGACAGCTACTATGCAGGTGGCGGCAGAGAACTTATTTGTCTGGCATATCTGTCCTATTTTGCCAACAGTTACCTGCGGCAGGATGCACTGGTTCCGGGGCATGTATTTATACAGATTCAGGAGCGTTATCTGGCAGAACAGGAATTAAATGAGGCGTGTCGTCTGGGACTACTAAAGTACCTGGCAGAGAAGAGCAGTCTTACCGAGAAACAAGTACAGATTGCGGATGCGCTGCTTGCAGAATATGTGGCAAAGAACATTTGCTTTGAGTTTTATCGAAAGTTTGACCGTAAACTTATTTTGAAGTACCATCTGTATGATAAGTTTTTCTTAGAATATCATTCAGAGCCGGGCAAACGGGTCAAGGTGAATTTTCGTATGGATAAGGGCTCTTATCAGACGGAAGACTTGGTCGAGATGTATGACGGTATTTATGTCAAAGAGTTTATATTGTTCTTTGGAGAGACTGTGCAGTATTATATTACAGAGGCAGAAGGGATGGAGTCGGCTGTTATTGAGAGCAACTGTATCAGCAATAATGATGTGCTTGAGAATGACAATCAAGGGCGCTATGTCATGTTGAACGAGATGCTTTTACAGGATACTCTGGGTGATGAAGGGCTGTTAAAGCGTCAGATGAAGAATTATTACGGTATGACAAAAGTTACGGAAGAAGTATTCAAATTGTTATAGACACCAGAGGGATAATGCAATGGAAAACCATTTCTATCTTGGCATCGATCTGGACGACCAGAATGCGGTGATTAGCTTTTATGAACTGAATATGAAAGAGCCGGAGACGCTTAGTATGGTGACAGGAAGCGAAGTTTATCAGATTCCGGTATTGCTTACCAAGAAAAAAGGAATCGGACAGTGGTTCATCGGAGAGGAAGCCGGACGCCTTGCGATACATCAAGGAGAGGAAGGGACGGCGAAGCTTTTAACCCGTGCCTTAAAGAAGGAAATGGTTTATGTGGATGGTGAGCGCTATCCTGCAGGTGAGCTTTTATGTCTTTATTTAAAAAAGTTACTTCTTCTGGCGGGAAGCTTAGGAAAAAGTCAGCGCCCGGATAAACTGGTTGTTTGCTTGGATAAGCTTTCGCGGGAAGTGATACAGTTGTTTGCAGAAATTACACCGAAGCTTGGATTGGATGAAAAACAGGTTACGATGCTTGACCGCAAGGAATGCTTTTACTATTTTGCTTATCATCAATCAAAGGACCTGACGCTGCATGATGTGTATCTGTTTGACTATCGGGGGGAAGATGTGCGTTGCTGCAGACTGATAAAACATCAGAATACAAAGCCACAGCTTGTTACACTTTCGGAAGAAGTGCGTAGAATCGGGGAAAACAGTAAGGATGAATCGTTTTTGCGTATTTTAAAGGATTGTTTTGCCGGACGAATTGTGTCGTCTTCCTATCTGACCGGAGAGGGCTTTGATGGTGGATGGCTGAAGCAGGCGGTTTCATTTTTATGTCAGGGACGCAGGGCATTTTTAGGGAAGAATCTTTATTCCAAGGGTGCCTGTTATGCCGCTGCCGTGCTGGATGGACAAAAGGAATGGCAGTATGTCTATCTCGGTGATAATGAGATGAAGGTCAATGTCAGTCTGAAAATTTATAACAAAGGGTCTATGGAATTTTTGACATTGATTAGTGCCGGAGATAATTGGTATGAGACAGTAGGAGAATGCGAAGTCATCTTGGATGGAACACCGGAGATTGCGTTCTGGCTGCAGTCGCCGAACAGTAAGAATGCAAAAATTGAGCGCTTAGAGCTTTCCGATTTGCCAAAGCGTCCGAATAAGACAACGAGGCTTCGCATTGTCGCGAAACCACTGTCAGATGCGAGGGTCCAGATACAGATTCGAGACCTTGGGTTTGGAGAGATTTTTAAAAGTTCTGACAAGGTATGGGAGTATGTGATGTCATTTACGGAAGACAGGGAGGGCTAGTATGGGAGAGTTGATTTTATGCAACCAGATGTTAGCTGCGCTTCCGTATTATATTGAAGAAGCGGCTTTAGGCATTTATTCGTTAGAGGAATTGAGCTATTACATTGAGAACAACCTGTATCTTCTGGAAGCGAATTTTATGAGTGAGGAGCTGTGTACGTGGATAGACAAAGAGTTGCAGCTTCACGAAGCTGCAGCAAAACTACGGGAAATCTATCGAGGAGATGGGACGCTTTCAGAATTCGTGGAGTGTATCTTAAAGCAATCCGGTTATCTAAGTACAGCACAGATACAACAGATTGTTAGGGCGCTAAAGGATATGGAGAACAAATCCGAGTTTGAGTGTATCAAGATGAAAGCAGACCGTTATGTCGAGAATCATCGCTATATCAATGCAATTTATGAGTATTGTAAACTTCTAAGCATGAAAGATGAGCCAAATGAGATTTTGATTGGAAATGTATGGCATAATCTGGGATGCGCATATGCAGGATTGTTCTTGTTTCGTGAGGCTGCTGTGTGTTATAAGCACGCCTATGAGTTAAATGAGAATCCGGAGTCTATGCGGGAGTGCCTGTATGCCTACCGCTGTATGCATGATGGGCAGGGGTTCCGCGAGACGGCAGCAGAGCTTGATGTGGATGAGGAAATGCTTCTTGATATCGGAAGAATATTGAATGAAACGAGCAGAATGGAGGATATCTGTCAATTTGAGCAGAGCTTGGAGGAATTGTTCGCAATGGAAAAAGAACAGGAAATTGGTGGGATTGTGACGGAGTGGAAAGATACCTATCGAAAAAATTGCAGAATATAAGGAAGTAACATATGTTTTTTTGGAAGAGGAAAAAAGAAAAAAGTTTTGAAAAAAAGTTTGGCGAGTTGGAAGCAACCGTACTTTCGGAGAAAGATTATAAGAACACACGAAAAATTGAACAGTATGTGGTAGAACGCTTAGAGCAGATGATTGAGCTGACAAAGGAAATCGAGGATGAGAAGTCAGAATATCGCATGGTGACATCCTATCTGAATGATATCCAGTTGCTTGAGGAGATGCCGGAAGAAGAACACAAGAAGATTGAGGAAATTGCGGTCAATGTGGTGCAGTTGAATGCTGCGCGTACGGAGTTTTTAAATTCAGCCAAGAAGCTTTCTGACGCACAGTTTGCGCAGCTTGAACAGATGGAAGCAGAGATGCCGGTAGCCATCAAACGTTTGTCTGCAAATGAAATGTACCGGGATACCTTACAAAAAGATATGAAGTATCTGGAGCGCGAGAAGTCTGAGTGGGTGCTTCGCAAGGAGTATCTGACTCATCAGATGAGTCGGTTGCGATATCTCCTATACGTCATGGTCGGTGTTGCTGCGACGGCAGCGGTGGTGATTGGGATGCTGCAGATTGTTTTAGAGATGGATATGTTCTATGGCTGGATGGGCTGGATTTTTGCTACGGCAATTCTTATCTGCGCGATTTATCTTCGCATGCAAAGCGATCGTGAAGAAATTGCGCAGGCAGAGCGTTGCCAGAATCGTGCAATCCTGCTGCAGAATAAAGTCAAGATAAAATACGTTAACATAGAAAATGCTGTGGAGTATGCATGTGAGAAATATCATGTGGAGAGTGCGGCAGAACTCAATCAGCAGTGGGAATATTATCTGGAAGCAGTAAAAGAACGTGAGAAATATCAACGTACGAATGAAGATTTAGAGTACTTTAAGGGGAGATTAGTGCGCGTTCTGTCGCAATACAAGTTTTATGACGCGCAGGTTTGGGTGACACAGGCACTTGCACTTGTTGACCCGAAAGAGATGGTAGAGGTTAAGCATGGGCTGATTAACCGCAGACAGAAGCTTCGAGGAAGAATCGAGTATAATATGAACATCGTAAAAGAGCAAAAAACGGAAGCGGAGCAGCTATTAGATAAGGTTGGCGATATGCGTCCGCAGGTTGAGCAGATTTTATTTGCAATTGACAAGCTGAGTGAAAACCAATAACAGAAGATATGCACCATCTGAGATTTTAGAACATAGAATATTATGAAGTGAATTTCAGAGAGGATGCCTTATGAGAAACTATACGATGCCGCAAACTGCAGAACGCGGTTGTGGACGTAGAACTGAAACGTCTTTTACTAGAGATGAATACGTACTTGCGATGGCATATGTGCCATGGCAGTACTTTACAAACGTATATGAACCGGATAAGGCCCTTGAGATAGGAACGATATTTCCGGAATTGGATAAACCGTTCTTAGTAGGAGGGAGGGGTTGTCGGAAATGATGATAAGTCAAATGAACCGGGAACAACTGATGCATTGGCTTAATATGGTCAGTTTCGCGGTGGTTGATATTACCGAATATTTAGATACCCATCCGGAAGATGAAGAAGCATTAAAATACTTTAATCATTATGCAGAACAGCGCAGATCCGCATTGCGTGCATACGCAGAGAAATATGGTCCGCTTACGATTGATACGGCAAGACCGGGGAATTATTGGGATTGGTCGGCTGTACCGTTGCCGTGGGAAGGGGGTAGCTGCTAATGTGGAATTATGAGCGAAGATTACAGTACCCTGTCAATATCACCGAGCCGAATGCAAAGATTGCACAGATTATCATCAGTCAATACGGAGGACTGTATTGTAATAACAGATAAAAAGGGGAAAGCCGCTATTTTACCAGCTTCAGGTGAAAATCGAAGCTGGTATTTTTGCGGTCATAGATGATTTTATCGACGATTCCGCGAATGGCAGTGCCTTTTTTTTCGTAGCTTGCATCCGGATCGGTAAGGATAGTAAGAGCAGACTGCACATTCTGAACCATAAGCACATTGTCGTCGCAAGAAGAATCGGAATCAGAGGAAAGGGAATCGAGTTCTGCCTGGGCACGATTGCGTTCGCTCTGAATCTGCATGCGAAGTTCCTTATATTCTTCTAGGGAATCAATACCATTCAAATATGCATCTTTGGCACGGCGCTCACGGTCGTTCAGTGTATTTAATAAACGCAGCAGTTCTTGCTCTTTTTCTGATGAGGAAGATTGTTTATGAACAACCGTATACTGTAGGGAATCAGAAGACAAAAGTTGCTGCAATCCATCAATTACGCATTCCTCTGCCTTTGTTACGAGAATAGAGTGAGATTCCTTACACATTCCCTTGGCATACGACCAGCACTGGAAGCATTTACTTTTTGAGTTACCGGTATACGCGAGTGTTTTCCCACAGGAAGAACAAATCAGTATACCAGAGAGCCAGTGATGACAGGAGGAAACATCCCGTTTCTTTTTGCCGGTATCTCGCTTATTTATTTGTGCAAGCTCATCGAGCCGCTTTTGAATCTCAAGATGATGCTCCCAGCTCCATGCAGGCTCATGACGACCGTCGGCGAGGATGACTTCATCAGAAGGCTTGAGTTTGCGACCGCGTTCTGTGTAGTTCCAACGTATCTTTCCTGCATAAAAAGGATTGCGCAAAATATACTCAACACCGCGTGCATCAAAAGCATTCCCACGTTTGGTGCGATACCCCATAGAATTAAGACGGAGAGCAATCTGCCGGGTGGAAAGTAAATCCTGCATAAACCAGCGGTCACAGTATTCAACGATGGGGAATGTATCAGGGTCTTTTACAGGAACTTGCTTCGGGCCGGGCGAACGATAGCCGATGCCGGGGGAAGCCTGATAATTCCCACGCATGGCATTCTCTGTCATGCCGCGAGTGACCTCGGAAGAGAGGTTAGTCAGATAATATTCATCCATCCACTCGATAATTCGCTCATTGAGTGCACCGAACGGACCATCCGGGAGCGGCTCAGATATGCTGATGACCTCTACTTTATCGCGGGCAAGCATAGACTTATAGACGATGCTTTCTTCCTGGTTGCGGGCAAAGCGGCTGAACTTCCATACGAGGATGCAGTCTATCGGATGTCCTTTGGAGCGGGCAGTGGCAATTAAAGACTTAAAGCCGGGGCGCCGGTCTGCTTTTTTGCCGGAGATGCCATCATCCCGAAAGATATATTCATCCGGAATATGAATATTATGTTGTGCTGCATAGTCGCGACCGAGACGTATCTGTGCATCCGGGGAGAGCTCCTCTTGTTTATCAGTTGATACTCGGATGTAGAGAGCGCCGATTCTTTTTTCAGATGACATGGTAATACCTCATTTCGAAAAATAATAGAGTTGCACCGGTACAACTAGGCTTTTCTAATAATAATAGATTTCTCATCGAATTCTAAAGATAGAGCCTTATCATTGACCGATATACCGAGCTTGTCTGCCCAAGTTTTTGGAATTGAAACTTTGCAGTTGTAGGCATTTTGACTGGCGTTTCCGCCAGCTTTTGAAATTATCATATTTGCGCTTCTTTTCTCATTGCTCATCCCAGTTGATTTCCTTTCCGTTCACATATTCGCCATGTTCAGCAGCCTCAAGATGAAGACGTTCTTCAGGAGTAAGCTTGGTGTAATCCGGGTCCCAAGCAAGAACAAGGCGTTTGACAAATTCAAAAGCAAAGTTCTGTTCCTGTTCCGGAAGCATTTCGAGCATTGATACAGTTTGTGAAATAGTTTTAGTCATAATGGACTCCTTTCTTAAAAAGGGGGACATTATTTATAAATATCCCCTCGACTTCCTACATCCATGATGCAGAGTATTTCGATTTCATTATCGGCAAGATACTTGTAAATGATTCTGTACTTTCCGACACGTAATCGGTAACGACCATCTTTATAACCGCTCATTCTTTTTATATCGCCCTCCGCAGGCTTATGAGTAAGTTTTTCAATGGCTTCAAGAATTAAATCTCGTTGAGGTTTCTGTAAACCTTTAAGATATTTAATTGCGGATTTCTCATATTGTATTTCCATGGCTACCTCCTTTATCTGAAATTATAATACCATATTGGTAACCAATAGTCAAGAAAAAAAGTGTAAGAATTTACCAGTGTGAAAATAAAAAATCAGATGATAAACTATTTTCATGATTCACTTGCATTTACAGAAAATAATGGACGATAAAAATTTAACGCCGCATGACATTGCGCCATACATGAATATCAGCGAGAGGACGATATACCGGACGATACGGGCAGAGCGGTGCCCGACACTGGTTGACCTAGTATTATTTGCGAAAGTGCTTGGAGTAACATTAGATGAACTATTCACATTGGATGGACCGGATGCAGCAGTGTTGAGTAAGGAGTAATTAAACTACAAAATCTTGCCAATTCTGGCAAAAATACGGTGAAAATATTGCAAAATAAACGACAAATGCTAAAATGTAGTTATCAAAAGGGAAGCGCGCATCCCTCTAACCAAAGAGAAAGGGGAAGGGGATTTTATGAGCCAATATATGAAAATTATGATAAAGCAATACATAGACATGCTGGATGATGGGGATTTGCGATTCATGAGGCAGGTTCATACAATTATAAAGAAACATTTAGAAAAAACCGGAAGGCTTTAAGCTTTCCGGTTTTTAAATTACTCCTCTGGAATAAGAGCATCAAGTTTCTTATATAAACTAAGTATTTCAGCATCCAATACGTTAAAATTTGAAGTATAATCCTGTAGGCTACCACTAGGAGAAGTGGCAAGTGTAGTGAACGATAAATATGATTCATATAAATCATCGACAACATCATATGTATTTGAAAATTCTTCCGGAGGATTTTGTAAATCCTGATATATGATACTGATGGTATCGGTTGAGGCGTTAATGGATGCAACAGATGATATATACTCATCACTTGAAAAATAATTACGAAGTGCGGTATTGAAGTCTGAGTGGAAGCCGCCCAAATTGTTTTTGGTATAAGGGTCTGTTTCTGAGTCAGACTTAGACATAATGCAGTTATACCAGACATTATGAATTTTATTAGCTGTTGTTTCAACAGTTGATGCGCCGGATAGAATGCTGGAAGAAAATGAATTTAAATTCTCTATATAAGCTTTTCGCTCGTCTGCAGCTTTCTTATGTTGAAGGAATATGATAGAAAATGCAGAAATAATAATGATTGCGACGACAAAGAAAAGGATAATAGCTTTTTTGCAGGGCTTTTTCTTTGAAGCAGAATTCAATTCATTTGTTACATTTGCATCTACACCGGTTTGAACTGATGATATAATATCATCAATAGGGCAACCGCAATTAGGACATGCAGAGGCTTTGTCGGAAAACTCTTTACCACATTCAGTACATTTAATTAATGACATAACTTCTCCCTCGTTCTTTCATTTTTTTTAAATTATACCATAAATGTAGAAAAAGGCAATGCAAACAAAAACCGGAAAGATTTTTTAATCCTTCCGGTTTTTTGTGTTCTCGGCAAGCTGCCGGCAGAAGTTATTAAGAACTTCTTTTGAATCTGGCTTTAACTGCTGATAGGTATGAACTACATTTAATATCATTTGATAAAACTCATCATCGGGATTTTCTAGTAATTCAGACACAAGGGCAGCAGTCTCATCCTCTGGAATAGAAAACATTTCACCGGTACCATTTCGAAGCCAATCTTCATTCACATTGAACTCGCGGCAGATGGACTTGAACATCTGGTCAGTAATGTTATTAATACCATTTTCCCACTGACTTACAGAATTCTTTTTTACGCCAAGACGATCGCCGAATTTCTCCATGGTCAATCCAAGTGATTTCCTTAATTCTCTAATTCGTTCATTCATACTCTATAAAATACCTCCTTCATTAATTACAAGAATAGCATTAATACCTCAAGAAGTCAATAAAAAAGTTCTTTAAAAGAACAAATAATGCTTGACAAAGTTCTTAAGAAGATGTATTGTGTTCTTACAAAGAACGATAAGCACACTAAAGCGAGGTGAGGAGTATGGTAGCAGAAGAGAAAAAGGATTTAACAGAACTTGTAGAGACGTTGAAGCAATTAAACCACACAGGATTAGTACTTGTGCAGAACAGTGCGGACACATTATTAACGTATCAGCGAATGCACGAAAAGAAGAGTGAGAATAAGAAAGAGTTGGTGCAGCAGTAGGAGGTGAGAAGGATGAATAACGAAAAGTTGATAGAAAAAGTTGATGAGACAAAGGGAATAAAGGCAACAGGAATTGAAAGGAGAACGAAATGAAGGGAATTTTATGGATTAGTGGTATTGGAGTAGATGATGAGGAAATGGAAGAAATGAGAAAAGCCGTACGGCGAATCAATCAAAAAAGAAAAGCAGAGAAGCGAGAAAAGCTTGATTATGTTTGCTTGACCAAGGAAAATGTGTGTTTGAATTCAAAACTAGCAAACAGATAAAAGAGAAGCACGACGATGGTCGTACTTCCTAATATCTGTAGTGATGATTATGGGAGATATCCCTTAGGAACTTCTTCAAGTTCTTCATAATCAATCAAAGCACCTGGAGCATCGACACTTATGCAATCAAAATGAATGAATGCAGGTTCGCCTTTTGATGAATCGATGATTTCAAGCTCGACATAATCGCATCCGTCAGATTTCATTTCACTGACACGTTCGTATAGTTCGCGAACTCTTAGAACGATTGAAGACATAAGCAAAATCTCCTTTCTTTAGTACTTGGCTCCTGGCGGGGAGCCTGTAAGGAGATTATAACACGAAAAATGTAGTAACAAAAGGGAGGTGAGAAAAATGAGCGAGAGAGAAAAAGAGATTTTAACAAACATCGGGAATGCGCTTCGCAATATGAGCGATTTTGATAAGGGCTACCTGCTAGGAATCGCGGAAGCGAATGCGAGCAAGAAGAAGAAAGCGAAAAAAGAGGAAGAGAAAGAATTGGCGTTGGTGCAGCAGTAGGAGGTGAGAAGGATGAATAACGAAAAGTTGATAGAAAAAGTTGATGAGACAATAGAAAAAGTTTGCAATGAAATACAGAAAAAAACAGCTATCGATGAAGACTATGCAGATACAGTAAAAGCTCTTGCTTCGCTGTTGGAAGCAAGAGCCAAACTGAAGGAAATAGCTAGTTATTAGATTTGTTACCTAAAGAATGTACGGTTTCATACACTTCTTTAATTAACGAAGGTAACTGATCCTGTTTAACAGGAATGCAATTATGCTGAGTGCCCCAAGCATTAATAAAAGAACACACAATCTCAGCAGTTAGTTCTTTGTCAGTTTTATGTTCCATAAGATTTCTCCTTTCTTTTAGTACTTGGCTCCTGCCGGGGAGCCTGTAAGGAGATTATAACACTAAAAATGTAGTAAAGATAGTAACAAAAAAATAAGTGTGTCATAGGATACAGAAAAGGGAAGAGGTTTTGAATATGGCAAAGAAGAAACCTACATACAGATTTTTTATAAAAGATAAGGATGGAAATCCGGTAAACATTGACACGCTGACCGAGGAAGAGAGGAAGGAGGTCGGTGTGTGGGCGTACCAGACGCTATTAAAAGGGCTGGGATATGAGCCGGTGAAAGAAAAATAGAGAAAAAGCAAAGGAGAAAAAGGCTGTGAAGAGAGTAAGTAAAGCGATTTTGACTATCGTAGTCGCCGGAATCATTTTAAGCCTAGCGACCAGAGCGGCCGGGGCGGAAGTTGCACCGGTACAACGTATTAATTCTGAGCCGTTTATCGTGGAGTGCACGGCATATTGTGATGATGGAGTGACCGCAAGTGGGAAGCCAACGATTGAAGGACAGACACTTGCAGGCGCGCGGGAATGGATTGGCTGCATGGCAGTGTTGTATGAGGTAGACGAAGACGGAAGTATCGGAGACTTTATCGGAATGTATGAGTTTTCGGATACAGGATACGGAAAGGACGGCGATATTCCGCGGGGAGAGACGGTTGATATTTTCATGAGGGAAGAGGATGCGTGCGTGGAATGGGGCAGGAGGGATGTCTATGTGCAGATTATTCGCGGGGAAGGGTGAGAGAATGAAAGATTTGATTAAGCTGCAGGTCGAAGTGACTTTGACGCAAAAAGACATGACTGCGCTGCAGAAAGAAGTAGAACAGCAGAGAGAATTTCAGAAAAAGCGCGGGACACCGGACTGGACGGAAAAAGACGAGTTGCGTTATGGAATAGAGAAAAGATTGCGAGAATTGCGCGTAAAGTACGGAGAGGAGGACTATGATGCTGAATTTAACGGATATATTGACAAACCTCTATCAATTACCGCAGAAATTCGAGACAGAGAGGAATGCCGGCAGATGGCATGCGGCCGCAATGTCATATGAGAAAGCGGTAATTGTGTCGCGGTTCATTCAGATGGATACAGAGGCGCGGGACAAGCTGTTAAGCCGCTTTAATGATGCAGAGGTAGAGCAGGTTTATAAGAATGCCGGTAGATATGAGGAGGGAGCACATGCTGACAGAGCAGCAGATAGAAAAAAAGCTGTATGACCAGCCGGGGATGTTCCTACACCACATGAAGCGTAAGGAATATCTAGAAGCAGCGTTGTGCGTGGACTGGGCGGCGATGGTGGCGCGGTTCGTGGAACTGGACGAGCATAAAAAAGCGGAGCTGTTCGGGAACAGGCAGGGGATGAGCCGGTAGAAGGGCTTATCAATGAAGAACTGTACTTAAAAGCCTGTGAGTGGTGCATCTTTAAAGGCGGATATGCAGTCACGCGGCACACATACCAGAACGTACAGAAATTGCGATAAAAAAAGGGAGCATAGGAAGTGGAAGTTCCATGCTCCGGGTTGACTCTGGCCGAGTCTGTAAACGCTATTTATTTACATATTTAGTATACAGAAAAAGCGCCAGAATGTCAAGGAAAATGCGGGATTTAGCCCGGCTTATTTAACAATATAAGTATATTAAACTTATGACAAGGCGGTAGACAATGGCACATAGACATGATGTTTACAGATATGGACCAGGGAAGAAGAAAAAGAAATACATAGAACATGAATTTAAGTATGCAGGGCTGTGTGGAGCAAAGGGGGAAACACGGGAACCGAAGAAGAAAGCCACACCTGAGCAGATAAAGAAGCAGAATCAGTGGAACAAAGAGAAAACAGTACTGAGAACGATGCGAGACAACTTCGTGCCGGGAGACCTATGGATAACACTAAAATTAAAAAAGGGAACTCGGATGCCGGTAAAAGAGCTACTTAAACTAAGAGGGAAATTCCTGCGAAAGGTGAGGGATAAGTACAAAAAAAGAAATCAGACATTCAAATTCATGTACAGGATAGAGGTAGGCGAGCGAGGGGGAATACACTTCCACATAATTATGAATCGCTTAGAAGGAGCACCGGGGACAGCAGATGTGGTGAGAGAATGCTGGGAAGAATTGACAGGAGGGCACGTGCATTATACGCCGGTATATGAAGAGGGAGGATTTAAGGAGCTTGCGGATTATTTGGTAAAGCCAAATAGCGAAGAAATCAGTGGTCAGCTGACATTGTTCGGATCAGAAGAAGAGACAAAGGTATTTTCAACATATGGATGCTCACGTAATTTGAGCCGTCCGGAGAAAGAGGAACACGAGTATAAGAAACGGACAGTGCGAAAGCTTATTGAATATGGACCAGAGCCGACACCGGGCTATTACATAGACCAGGATAGCATACGGTACGGAGTCAATCCGTATACAGGCATGAGCTATTACTATTACACAGAAATACGGTTGGACGGATGGGAAGGCGGTGATGATGGATGAAGGAATTGAATATCTATTTGGAATCTGGAATCAAGGGACCGCGTCGGCGGAATGGAGTAGTCGGATACATCATCGAGTGGAAGACGGACAGAGGACCTGCGACATTGACAAAATTTGAGCATGTAGAGGATGTGGCAGAGAATCGGGCAGTGCTATGCGGATTGGTCGCCGCATTGAGCAGAATCAAGGAGAAATGCATTTTAAATATTTTTACCAGCTCAGATTATTTATATCTGGGCTTTGAGATAGAGAAGCGTGTGGAGAAATGGAGCGCGAATGGGTGGAAGACCGCCAACGGAACAGAAGTAAAGAATAGGGACAAGTGGCAAGAAACGCTGGATTTGCTGAATGGGAACATGCATTTTTTACGGCTGAATGAGAGGAACGAATACAGCGAATGGCTTGCCAGAGAAACCGGGAAGAGACAGGCTGCGGTGCAGCAGGAAAGGAGAGAGAAAGATGTTTGATAAATTTGGAGAATTTGACAGTGCAGAGGAGATGAACCGCGCGGCAGCGGCACAGATGGCAGAAGGAGATACGGAGGCGATCATGGCGATTGCACAGGAGAATGGAATTGATAAAGAGGATGCGGAGGATTACATAGACGGATGCGTAGAGACGCTTACGACACCGTTGCTTGCGGCAATGGGAAAACTGAAAGTGGAGAGTGAGGATTTGCAGCTTGGCGGGATTACCGAGGACTGGAAGAACTGTATCATGGAGATGTGCGCAGAGGATGAAGCGTTATGTGCAGCAGTACGCAGGAAGGGAAAAGAACTGAAACACTGCATGGCCAGTCTGATTAAGTTCTCTTTTGAGAACAAGGTGCAGATCAGCGACAAGATTCTGGACGTGACGCAGGTCATGCATAATGGGAAGCTGGAAAAGGTACATAAACCGTTGTATCTGGGTGTGCCGAGCAATGCAGATGCAAAGCGGATTATCAGAGAGTATTACTTGGGAGAGAAATGATGATTGCATACAAAGGATTTACGAAAGACCTGACGGCAAGACTGGGACATGGAATCTATCAATTTAAGCCGGGAGTAACAGCGGTAGAAGAGAACAGCAAGACAGCCAGAACGGGATTTCACTGTTGCGAGAATCCATTCGAGTGCCTGAGATATTACAGTCTAAAATCAGAGGACCAATTTTGGCAGGTGGAAGCATCTGGAAGCATAGACGAGGACGATTGCGAGAGGATTGCCTGTACAGAAATGACACTTATAAAAAAACTGACCGTCAAAGAGTTTGCCGGATACGGAATGGCGTACATAGTACAGCATCCGATGAGGAGCAAGTGGGAGCAGAAGGCTGCCGGGATTGTTGTGGCAAAGGAGAGCGCGGAAGCGGATGAGAAGGAAGAAATCGCAATCGCCCGGGGAAAGCATCCGAAGGTCAAAGGAGTGGAAGGAGCAATCCTGGGATTAATCCTGGAACCGAAAAAAGGAGAGATTATCAGCGCAAGATTGTTTGTGCCGGATAAGCAGCAGGCGGGCAAGTGGTACACGATTGATGCGGACAGAAATTTGCAGGAGGTACAGGATGAAGAGAAAGAAAATTGAGAAAATTGCACCGGTGCAACCAACCAAACGAGGAGAGTACATAACAACCGTGCAAAAGATGGATAACATCCTGATATTGAATGTCTACAAGGATGGAAAACTCAGAGGGCGGCACGCGCTGAATCCGGAGACAGGAGAATACAGCCAGTACAGAGCAGAAGAAAAGGATTGGAAGTGTTGGAAATATGCCGCGCTCCTGGGAATCGATACAACACCGGGAGGATGGTATTCGTATGAAGAGAAAAAGAGGGCTGTGTTTGACACATCGGAGCAGGAGGAGATGGTAAAAGAAGCTTTGGCAAAGAAGATATGTTGGGAAAAGAACACTTACGATTTGATAGATGCAGCAGAAAAGGAATGGAATCAAGAGAAGAGAGAAAAGACGGAAAATAACAGAGTGCGAAGAGTTCAAGACAAGATGAATCTGGTACCAGAGCTTCCTGCAGATGCGCATGAATGGATATGGCAGCAGGAGGGAGCACAAGATTTCGCTTTCTGGGATAAAGAATCGGCGAAATGGACGTGCACGTCATGTCAGAAGACATATGCAGAAAAATATTTAAAGCGCGTGGATGGAAGCAAGAAGGTGCGGCACAATGACATGGCAATATGTCCGAGATGCAAAAAGACAATCATGGCAAAGAAAAGAGTACAGGACATTGAGAAAAAGACACACTTTTCACTTTTGCAGAAGATAGATAACAGAATGAGCGTGCTTAGACACTTTGACGTAAAAATGGAATGGTCAAAAAAAGGAAGATGCGTGAAGATCAACGAAGCCGTGAGAATAGTTATGTACCACACATCCACATTTCCGAAGTACTGCGCAGAGGTTTTTTATAATCAGTACGGTACCGGTGGTGTGTATAGAGGAGTGAACGGATGGGATTATGAATATGCATACTTCGACAACAAGAGCAATCCGGAGCGCAGAAGAGAATTTGCAGGATACCTATATCCGAAAGGAATCGAGGATGCACTAAACGACACGGCATACGAGAAATGGGGAAGAATATTTTCCCAGATGGCAGCAGTCGGACAGAAACTGAACTATAACAGATTGCTTGCATCTCAGAATGACACAGAACTAATTGGAGTGGTGGAGTATCTGTTTAAGGGAAGATTTTATAAATTGTTAGCTGAAACATCAGAGAATGTATCCTATTGGAGTAGTAAGTACTGTGGAGAACTCAATATCAAAGGGATAACAATAGAGGAGATATTCAAGATTCCGGACAAGCAGACAATTAACAGAATCAGAGATGTGGACGGTGGAGAGAATATGGTCCTTTGGATGCGCTGGAGCATAGAAGAGGGGCAGAAAATCTCGCAGGAAGTACTGGAATGGCTTAGTAAGAATGATATCCATCAGAAAGATATAGATTTCATCAAGGACAAAATGAGTCTACAGCAGATTATGAACTATGTAAACAGGCAGCAGGCAGAGTGCTATCGTTCAAAAACAGCAAAACAGATCCTAAACCAGTGGAGCGACTATCTGGACATGCTAAAGGAGATTGGAAAGAAGACGGACGATGCAATGATGTTCCGACCAAGAGAACTGAAACGTAGGCATGATGAGTGCGTGGAAGAGATAAGACGGCAGCAGATGATTGCAGAAATGAAGAGGAACGCAAAACAGAGGTACGCAGAGGCGAAGAGGATGCGGGAGAAGTTCCCGGGAGCAGAGGACATTCTAAAAGAGATAAAGCCGAAGTACGAGTATGCAGGCGAGGAGTACATAATCATCGTACCACAGAAGCTTATCGATATTGTGACAGAAGGACAGGCATTGCATCATTGCGCAGGATCGACAGACCGGTACTTTGACAGAATCATGCAGAGAGAGACATACATTTGTTTTCTGCGAAAGAAATCAGAACCCCAAATACCATTCTATACGATTGAGGTAGAACCGGGAGGAACAATCAGGCAGCACAGAGGAATGTACGATGAAGAGCCGGGAATTAAGGAAATCAAGCCATTTCTAAGAGAGTGGCAAAAAGAAATAAGAAAGCGTATGAGCAAGAAAGACTATGAATATGCAAAGGTAAGCGCGGTAAAGCGACAGGAAAACATCGAGGAGCTGAAAGCAAAGAACAACACGAGAGTATTGAATGGTCTCATGGAAGATTTCATGGAGGCAATGTAGGAGGTCAAGATGGAAGAATTAATGAATACAGGAAGCACAGTAATCACATACACGAATTATAACCAGTACAAGGCTGATCTGGACGCAGAACTGCAGAAGACAGCAGAGAGCTTTATTAAAATTGGATATCTGTTAAAAGTGGCACGAGATACGGGTATTTTAGCGGATTCCGGGTATGCAAACGTGAATGAATTTGCAGAGAAAGAGTATGGACTGGATAAGACACAGGTATCACGCTTTATAAGAATAAACGACAGATTCTCAGAGGACGGATACTCTGAAAGATTGAAAGTAGAATATCAGGGATTCGGATATGCCAAGCTTTCAATCATGTTGCTCCTGCCGGACAGCATCAATGAGGAATTGACACCGGACTACAGTAAGTCGGAGATACAGGCGCTGAAAGAAGAGGTTGACGCGGAAGCGCAGGTATCAGATATCGAGGTCATGATAGAAGAGCAAGACGAGCGGCAGCAGTCACTGGATGGAATACTGGCACAGGTGGCATATGAGATTGGAAAAGAGGATAGTAAGCTGTACTGCACGCTATGGGAGAGCCAGATGGAACGGAATGAGGACGTGTCAGCATTTATGGAGAAATTGGCTCCGTCGGGAAATAAGACGTATTCAGTGAGAATACCGGGAACCGGAAGAATGATGATTCTCATTAAGGATGCAGAGGATGAGGTTAAGCTTATCAACGTAAGAGACATATCGGACAAGCGAACATATACGAAGCAGGATGTAGTAGATGCATTCAGAAGCATTTTCGAGGTTGGAACTGCGAAGGAGTCTTGGGAAAGCACGTATGGAGAGGACTTCCCAGAAGAAAAAGAGGAAGTTGCACCGGTGCAACCGGTTCAGAGGAAAGAATCGAGGGTAACAAAGGTGCAGTCAGCAAAGAAAACAGAGAAAAAGAAAGCACCAAAGGCAGAAAAAACAATAGAAGCGGAGGAGAAGCAGTCACAGGAAGCAGAGACAATGACGCTACATGATATTCAGGAGGACTTGCCAGCGCCAAGCCCCGTACCGGAGGAAGTGCCAGAAGAACAAATTGCAGACACTGAAATAGTGGAATCCGAGGAGCAACAGTTGCCGGGACAGGATAGCATCGAGAACCATCCGGAGTATATGCCTGATTCGCAGGAGACACAGGAAGAATTGCAGAGCCGGGCGAAGCAGATTGTGGAGATGTCATTGATGGTGAGCATGAATTGCTGGAAGGATAAGAAGATGCCGATAGATGTGATTCAGCGGAATAAGAACAATGCACAGAGAGTCGTAGAGCTGTTTGAGAAGATGGAGAAGTTGACCGCGGCGGAAAGCGAGGAATAGAGGATGCATTTGTACAGAAAATTATCAAATTGCGAAAAAGAAGTAATGGAAGCGCTCTATGAAGCAGGAAGAGAGATGGACTTGGAAGAAATACGGGATGCTGTGAATAAAAAGTACGATTCCGCGCACAGATGGAGCATACAGATGCTAGCTACATTCACAGCGCGACTTATCAGGAGAGATTTGATTATTGCAAACGGTTCAGGAAAATTCAAGACAGCATATACAAGAGAACGATACGAGGAGATTGTAAACGATGGCAAAGAAGAATCTCAAGCAGTTCAATGACGAGACAAAAGAGAAAATCTGGTACAGAGACGGTCAGCAGTGTATTTTTTGCAAAATCGGTTATCACATGAAATGCAATGAACCATGGTCGTACGAGATGAAAGATATCATGCATTACATAAATAAATCGCAGGGTGGACTTGGAATCGAACAAAATGGAGCAGTAGGATGCAGGTATCACCATGGTCTGTTAGACAATGGAAATAAGGGGCTACGCGAGGAAATGTTGGAGATATTTAAAAAGCATTTAAGGCAGCAGTACCAGGACTGGGACGAAAAGAAACTGGTATATGACAAGTGGAATTTTCTGAATTTTGGTTAATATATCACGCGTAACTCGAAGACGAAGCAAAGCCCCGGTGGCAGCAGTCACTGGGGAGAAAGGAGAAAGATGTGAAATGGGAGAACGAAAATGCCTGATATGCGGAAAAAGTTTAGACGGGACAAATCGAAGAAAGTACTGTAGCGATAAATGCAGCGATAAAGCGAGTAAGCAGAACGAGAAATCGTGGAAGAAAAGAGAACGTGAGGCGGAAAGAACTGAAAAGAAAGCGCAGGAACAAAGAAGGAGAGTAAAACCAGAGAAGAAAAATAGCATAGTAGATGTGGCAATAGCTGCACGTAAGGCGGGAATGAGCTACGGGCAGTATGTTGGGAAAATGGGATTGTAGGAGGTACGGAGTAATGGAGAGAATGACAAACATAAAGGGAATACCAATAAAGTGCGTGGATTGCCAAGAATATTCAGATTGTTGCGGTAGTTTACAGTGTGATGAAGTGGATAACTGCCTAAAGAGATTAAAAGCTTATGAGGATACAAACCTCACACCAGAGCAGATGCTTGAGATTGACAAGGACTACAGAGCACTGTGTGAGAAGATGGCGAAGTACGAGAGCATAATAGCAAAGTTCGGCTGCTACCAGGACGGGCATCCTATTACTTGCCTGCATTGCCCGCATGTACTTGAAGGAAGTAAGTGTGAGTGCAGGTACACGGAGTTACTTTAAATTAGACTTTAGCGGAGGAAAAATATATGGGAAGAGTATTACAGATTCCGTTCAACACCGATATGGTCCGGGCGATTCTAGACGGGAGAAAGACGGTGACAAGGCGGCTGATTAAGCTTCCAGATGGAATGTCTGGGCGACCTATCGGAGATTGTAGAGACCCTGATAACCCACTAGGTTTTATGAACCCGTGCGGAATTAAAAGACCGCCTTATGATGTTGGAGATATCATGTATGTACGGGAAACGTGGTGTCTGCGGTACGATGGAGAGAAGTATTTTTACAAAGCGGATAAGAACACGCCGAGAGAGGAAAAACGGTTCATTGATTACGACCATGTATCTTGGAAACCATCCATCCACATGCCAAAGGAAGCCGCACGTATCTGGCTGAAGGTAAAGGATGTGCGTGTGGAGCGGTTGCAGGAGATTACAGAGGAGCAGGCATTAGCGGAGGGAGCGATTGATAATAGAGCATTTGTTCATTCGCCAGATAATGAGCACTCCAACATACATTCCGCGAAAGAACATTTTGCACAGATTTGGAACTCCGCCATCAAGAAATCAGACCTTGGCCGATACGGATGGGA
>JALEKJ010000017.1 GCA_022771695.1 Roseburia sp.
ATACTTCATATCTTGTGTTATACTTGCCATGCGAGGATGCTCCTTTTGGTAGATTTGTTTTGTGGTGATTCAAATATAACATAAGAGCGGTATCCTCGCATTTTAATTATTCAGTTGTAACACATGTATTGTAATCCCACAGATCTTTGCATAACTGGCTATAGTATATCAATAGCATGTTTAACGGTGAATTGTTACAATATATGATTGTGCTGCTATTGGTTAGCTGATTGATATAATTATGAAGGTGACTTTTTAATTCATCATATTTGTTATTGTCTGCGTAACTGCACATGAGCGCGAGGTGATGACGCAAATCGTGTCTCATCGTCCGGAGATCCTGAATTTGCTGCTGAAAGCCCTGGTACTGCAAGGCTTGAATATCCAACAGGTTATTTTCTTCTTTGAGCAGTATCAGTTTATTATAGGTAGCCACAAGCCTCAACACACAGCAGTAAATGAACAACTGACCGCAGAGTAAGAAAAACATGAATAATGTATTGAATGGGTCTAGCGCCATATAGACGCTGGGAACATCGCTTACATAATAAAAGATATAGTACCAGATGACATAAAAAATCACGGGTACAAAACAAAGAGACTTCCAGATTTTTGGGTCAACTTCCAATTGGTCTTCTTTCGGGTACCATTTATTAAGGGATATCGCGATTGGGATTAGGATGATAATTTGAACAATGATTGTGCAGAGCGAGTAACTCCAACGATATAATTCGTAGGCGAATGCTGGAAATAAAAATCCCTCCAGACATTTTGCAGCAACGACAATAAAGTTCGCAATATTATTGACCATCAGAAGCCGGAAAAGCGCCTGAAAAAAATTCACCTCGATGACGAGAATATAAAAAATTAAGCTGACAAGGGTTAGCGCAAGACTCAGCAGCTGGCTGGAATAGTCTTTTATAAAGTAAGGGATGACTAAGAGGGCAGCCTGCAGGACGCTGGAGAGAGCAACCGTAAACAAAAGAAATTTCTTGGAGCATTTATATTTTGAGCGAAAAACAAACAGGATAAAAATAACATATGGAACATAGTTTGTAAGGGCATGAAAAACTTCTTCGGCTAAAGCAGATATCATAATTACAATTCCTTTCGCGCTGATGAAAAAAGAAAATACCGGTATTCCTTTTCAACTTGCTTTTGTCTGCGTCGGCTGATTGTGATGGTAACACCGTTGCTCATAGTAAAAAAGTCATTGTTCCATTCAGCGACTTCGTACAGATTAATAATTGTGCCTTTATTGCATACCATAAAATAAGGAAAATCTTTTATCAAAGCTGTGAACTGATTCAGGGCAAGGCGAGTCTTTAAAGCGGGCTCGTTTTTTTTATGTATCGTAATCACGTGGTTTGAGTATTCTGCGTATATGATATTGCGTAGAAGCACTTGCTGCTGATCCGGAAGCGAGACAAAACGTCGCAACTCAAAATCTTCAATATCGAGACGTTCCATCATCTGAATGATGTCTTGGGATGTCACAGGTTTCTGAATATAGTAGCTCGCTCCGACATTATAACTTTCGCAGGCAAAATCATTGCTTGTAGAGCAGAATACAATGCGAACATATTTGTTTTGCAGACGTATTTGATGCGCCAAATCTATACCTGACATTTCACCCATAAAAATATCAAGAATGATTAAATCATATTGATGCAGCTCTTGCTTCTTTAAAAAATCTTCTCCGTTTTCAAAAAGGTCGAATTGCTTGATGGGAATTCCCGATTTCTCAAATTCGCTTACAACAAGTGAGGACAGGCAGTCTCGCTCGTAGGGATTGTCATCTATTAATGCAATTACCATAATTCGTGCTCCTTGTATATTTAGTCAACAAAAACTTCCGATACTATCATACTACATAATAATAGAAAAACATGAGAACCGTTTGAGTTGCTATTTGACCGTTTGAGTTAAAATGGTTGAATCAAAGCGTCAAAAAATTAGAATGAAATAGGGAGATATTGTAAAACATTATCGAAAAAAAGACAAGTAGATGTTTTTTGAGGAGGAAAAGAATGTCCAATGACGATATAAGAGATGTTTTGACAGACACGCTTGATGTACTAAAACATGATATTGCAATTTTAGAAAGATCCCAATACAAGTTGGGGAAAAGCCAAACAAAGCTCTACTGGATGAACATCAAAATGTCGAATAATGCGGAATGTTTTGAAACGCAGGAAATTAAGAAAGGAGAAATTCTGTTTGAAAAGCTACTTGAATTAGAACGAACTCACAATGACGTGCAGGGGAAAATAAAAGAACTTATTACAGATATGGAAGAAATAATACAAAAAATAAATCGCTGTGAAGAAGAGAACTTGATGGAAAGGGAGCAGAGGATGGAAGCCATATTGATGCTTATGAATACTTGTTTAGATCGTGCGCAGAATTATGTAAAAATGCAGGATGATGTTAGAAATGACATGGAGATATTGGAAAATTCGATAAGAAATAGAATCTCTAATTCGAAGAGATATGGGAAAAATAAAGTGGTGCAAGCGTGCTTAAATTGCTTTAAGGGAAAGAAATATGCAAAGTGATATAAAGCTAAGGCTGCTAGAAAAAGTAATAGATAAGCAATACGATGCAAAAAGAGCAGCGTACATAGAGAAGGCAAAAAGAGGATTTGACAGACACAATGCTGTTATCTTTTTGGCTTATGGCGGATTCCTAATTTTGAATAAAAGAAAACCGGAATTGATTTATTTTTGTTGGCTTGTCAGCGCTTTGTCAGTTATAGATATGGTACTTGCACACATGGATATGAAAGAGAGCAAGGAAGCTTTTGAATGTGTGTTACATTTTTCTACTGTTGGTGGTGTTGCTTTTTGGAAAAACTGTCTATCGTAATGAACTCTCAATGACAGTTTTGATATGCTCCGCCGTGACGACCAGCGTATTGGGAATCAAAGTTTATACTTATGTAAAAGTGCTTCTGGCGGCTGTTCTTCTTGACGGATTGTTATATATACCTGTTTCCCTTCTTTTCCTAGAGTATGAAACGCGTTGGTTGATATTGGCAGATGATGTTCTGTTGTGCGCGTTTCTGGTAGGCGTTGCTGTTGTTTTTGAAAATTTGCACTGTGATATTTGGAAACGGGAGGCGGAGAAGGAAGATTTGCTTAAACAGGCATTTGGAGCGGCAGGCATTGTTGCAAGACTGGGTGGAGACGAATTTTTAGCAATTATAAGTGCTTTGGATGTTCGTTCATTGATAAAAATGGTGCAGGGATTTCTGAATAGATATCCAAGAGTTATTAAGGAAGAGGTAAAGGTTTCGGTCAGTGTAGGAATTGCTTTAAGACCAGTTGGAAGCATAAAGACGTATGGAGAAATATGCAAAGAGGCGGATGCCGCTATGTATGAGGCGAAAAGACTTGGAAAAGGGAAAGCTTTCCTAAGTGCATGTTGCCTTACGGAAGAAATTGAGATTGCGAAGGAGGAAAAATGGAATGAAACTGAAGGAGCGTATTGAGAAGGTGGATATTAAGAAAAGACTTAATTTCGGGTACGGAATCGTTATTGCGCTGATGGTATTAGTGGGAGCGTTGAGTTTGATTTCAATGGTAAACCTTAAAAGTAGCTTAAACAGCTATATAAATAGTGTAGATAGGGCAGATAATTCCATAAAAACAATTCGGTTAAATGTCAATATTGCTGCAAGAAATATCAGAGAAATGGCACTGTGCGATAACCCTGATAACTATGTGGCATACCGGCAGACTATAGAGGAAAAATTGGCAGAAGTTGATGATGCGTTGGAGTCGTTAAAAGAAACGGAAGTGCTTACAGACGAGGAATATCAGGAATATGTAAATTCAATCATTAACTGGGAAACGGTTGGATACGAAATCATTCAAGAGATTGAAAGCGGGGAACGCGAGGATGCTACACAGAAGATTTTGACGAAATGTGCGCCGGCATTGAGTGAACAGGTTGAAATTTCGAAAAAATTAGATGGTGAAGTGAATGTAGAAAAAGAGAATAAATTGCGACGAAATGATATTCTTTTTTACAGTGCAGCTGTGTTTATAATTATATTCATCGTTATGGCCATTGTTCTCGCAAAAGTAATAGCGAAGAAGATTGTTGATTCTATCACGGTGCCGTTAGGTGAGATAGAACAGGTTGCATTAGAACTGTCAAAAGGAAATCTGCATATTCAGTTAGAACATCGGTCTAATGACGAAATCGGAAGTTTGGCACACAGCTTGAGAAAATCTATTCGTATATTGGGTAGTTATGTAGATGATATATCAAGAGCAATGAGCGAATTCTCAGGCGGAAACTTCGATGTTCAGCCGGAGGTTGAATGGAGAGGTGATTTTGTAGCTATTTTGGATGCATTTATGAGCTTTGAAAAAACGATGGCAGAGACGATAAGAGGTATTCAGAGAGTTGCAGATCAGGTTGAGAGCGGCGCAGGTGAGGTGTCGAACAGTTCAATGGATCTTGCACAGGGAGCGACGGAACAGGCGAGTGTGACGCAGGAACTTGCGGCTACCGTGGAAACTATTTCAGCGCAGGTGGTGCAAAATGCGGAAATGGCAAAAGATATCAGCAAACGGGTAGTGCGAACAGGCATAGAAATTAACGGTGGAAATGAAAAGATGCAGGAAATGGTTGGCTCGATGTATGAGATTAAGGATGCATCTATTAAGATAAGGGGTATTATCGATACGATTAACGATATCGCATCGCAGACAAACCTGCTTGCATTGAATGCTTCCATTGAGGCGGCGAGAGCCGGAGAAGCAGGAAAGGGATTTGCAGTTGTGGCAGATCAGGTGTCCATATTGGCATCCCAAAGTGCGGAAGCGGTGAAGGAATCTGCGGCGTTGATTGAGTCTTCGGTACAGTCAGTGGAAAAGGGCGTGCTGATTGCAGACGAAACGGCAAAACTCTTGGAGGGTATTGCTTTCAGCTCAAAGGAGATTGTGGAAGATGTAAATCAGATTGCGAATACGATGGAAACGCAGGCAGATGCCTTTGGTGAGATAAACAAGGGTGTCGATCAGATTAACGGTGTTGTACAGACCAATGCGGCGGCTTCTGAGGAATGTGCGGCAAACAGTCAGGAAATGAGCGGTCAGGCAATAATGTTGGGTGGATTGGTTGGCAAATTTAAAGTGGGAGAGTTTGAAGAATAATAAAAACATGATAGAGAAAAATGCAACTTTTGGAGCAATTTTGGAGAAGTGTATTCAAATATTGGCAACCGAACGGGATTTTGCAGTCTCTATAAATCAGTTTTTGAAATATGTCGGAGAATATTATAATGCGAACCGCGTCTATATTCTTGAGTTTGACTGGAAAAGCAATGTGGCTGACAATACCTATGAATGGTGCGCAGAAGGCGTTGAAAAAGAGATTGACAATCTGAAAGGTGTGCCACTGGAATACATTTCTTCGTGGGTAGATAGGCTTAAATGCGATGGAGAAATCTGTTCGTCAGATTCCGTGGGTGACTGCCTCATGGCAGTACCGCTGTATAGCGGAAGCACTATGATAGGGCTTATAGAAGCAGATGGTTTGAGGAAGCATGCAAAAGAACTATGTTTGATGAGAGTGTGTTCCTATCTGGTGACGGAACAGCTTGGCAAAAAAGAGATGAATTGCTCACAGTACCTATTTTGCAGGAATTGAACAGGAAAGATTTTTGCGATATAATAATTACATTCTTAAGGGAAGAAAGGAATACAGATGAATCTACTTGATATTATCGGTCCGGTTATGGTTGGACCATCCAGCTCGCATACAGCCGGAGCAGTAAAAATTGGCAGAGTCAGTAGAAAATTGTTGGCAGAGCCGGTAAAGGATGCAAAAATTTATTTCCACGGGTCTTTTCAAGCGACCGGGAAGGGGCATGGTACGGATAAGGCTCTGATTGCCGGCTTGCTTGGTATGGCGGTAGATGACCCGGAGATTCCGAATAGTTTTGCTGTTGCAGAGAATGAGGGTATGACATTTATCATTGAGGGAATTGATTTGGGAGACGTACACCCAAACTCCGTGAAAATGTACTTGACCGGAGTGTCCGGTAGGACACTTGAAGTCGTGGCGGCGTCTATCGGTGGCGGTCAGATTCAGATTTGTGAATTGGACGGGCTCTCAGCGAACTTTAGCGGTGACTACCCAACCTTGATTGTAAACAATGTTGACCAGCCGGGACATGTGACAGAAGTTGCGACCATGTTAGCGAAGGAATCCATTAATATCGGAACTATGCAGATTTACCGTACCGGGCGCGGCGGCAACGCGGTTATGGTAATTGAATGTGATGGTGAAGTTCCGGCAGAATCGATTGCATGGTTAGAGAGCAGGGAGGGCATCCTAAAAGTGACTTATTTGAGCATGCAGGAGGTATAGAGATGTACAAGTCTTTGGAAGAGTTGTGTAGGATAGAAAAAGAGACCGGAAAACCGTTCTGGAAGATTGTGCAGGAAGATGACTGTAAGGAGCGGGGGATTACGGAAGCCGCATCTTTTGTGCAGATGCGTGGGATGTACGAGGCGATGAAATATGCGGATGAACATTATGACGAGAAGTTAAAGTCTGCAAGTGGTTTAGTTGGTACAGAGGGTAAAAAAATGATGGAGGCACGTGCGGCGGGCACGTTGCTTTGCGGTGACTTTATTGGAAAAGTAATGGAGAAAGCATTAAAGACCAGTGAGTCGAATGCCTGTATGAAGCGAATCGTAGCAGCGCCTACCGCAGGCTCCTGCGGTGTTGTGCCGGCAGTATTTCTGAGTGTTCAGGAGGAGCGTGGATTTTCTGAGGAATGCATGGTGGAAGCATTGTATGTGGCAGCAGGAATCGGAGGTGTCATTGCAAGCCGTGCATTTCTCTCCGGGGCAGCAGGAGGATGTCAGGCAGAGATTGGTTCTGCATCCGCAATGGCAGCAGGCGGTGTAGCGTATTTGCTTGGTGGTAGTGCAACGGAGATTGCAAACGCAGCAGCGCTCGCATTGAAAAGTTTAATTGGTCTTGCATGTGATCCGGTAGCGGGTCTGGTGGAAGTGCCTTGTGTGAAAAGAAATGTTTTGGGAGCGGTAAATGCCATGACATCTGCAGATATGACGATGGCGGGAATTTTCAGCAAAATTCCGCCGGACGAGGTGATTGATGCGATGCGAAGCGTAGGGCGCAGCATGTCGGAGGACATCCGGGAGACCGGAAAAGGCGGTCTCGCCGGAACACCGACCGGAGTTGAAATCAGTGAGCGGATGTCACAGTTGACTTAGGAAAGAGAGTTTGATTAATGTTTTCCTGCATCCAGGTGTAGAATTTGAGATTTAACCCTGAAGTGTCGGGAGTGCCCTTTAAGAACAGTTCTAGACTATGCATGAGAATGTCATTGGTATGCCAGAATCCTCCTTCATGAAGATTGGCATAGGCATCCACTAACAGGTCATATTGGTCGGATGGGAGAATCTCGTTAGCTTTTTTTAGACCGAGAAAGGCATATTCCGGATCGACAAGAGAACGAAGCAGAATCGTTGCTGAGGCAAGGGAGTGATCTAGGATGCGTGCGGTCCAGGGATAATTTTTGCGCCGGAACGCAGAATCTGCTTCTACGAAACCGTACAGCACGTTATGGAAATGGGAAACGAGTTCCTTCTGGGAGATTGGTTCATGGACATATGAATAATCAGAAAAAAGATGATTTGGGTCATAGCAAACCTTGATGGGGTCGCTGTGATCCATTTTTTCTTGGGTGGTGGTGTACAAATCAATGTGGAGTCCGTTATCGTAGATGGCGAGCATTTGCAGACTGGCAAACTGATTTTCCTCCGAGAATACAATGTCTCTATAGGAAAGAAGACAGTCGTATCGCTTGGATAGAAAGGCATCGTAGTGTTCCGGCGATGTGACAACATACATATCAATGTCAGAAAAGGCGTCGTCATCACCACGACCGAAGGAGCCCTTTAGAAGGATTGCTTCACATAGACCGGTGTCGATGATAGATTGGCTGATAATGGAAATTGCATCATGTGTTCTCATAAAAAAATCCTCCGTGTCAAAATAGTAATTATTACATTTTAACGCGGAGGATTTTTGGGTGCAAGAATTATTTGTTACTTCTTCTCCAGATATGCATTTTTTCGGCTTCTGCAATCAGCTCATCGCGGAAATCCGGATGTGCGATGGAGATAAGTGCTTCCGCTTTTTGCCATGCAGACAGTCCTTTTATGTTTACCTTTCCGTATTCGGTAACGACAAAGTGCGTGTTGGCACGTGTGTCGGTTACGATGGAACCGTTCGCCAATGTTGGGCGGATTCTGGATTTGAGGTTGCCATCTTTATCCTTGAAGGTAGAGGAAAGGCAGATAAAGCTCTTACCGCCGTTGGAGAGATAAGCACCAAGTACGAAGTCGAGCTGTCCGCCTGCACCACTGATGTGCTTGATGCCCGCAGATTCGGCATTGACCTGACCGAACAAATCGATATCCACGGCGTTGTTGATGGAGATAAAATTATCCAGTGCGGAGATGGAGCGAATATCATTCGTATAATCAACCGGTGCACTCATCAACTCCGGGTTTTCATCCATATAGTCGTACATCTTTTTCGTACCGGCACCGAAGGCATACGCCTGACGATAACGGTCAATATTTTTCTTGGAACCGTTGATTTTGCCGGCTCTGGCAATATCAACAAAGGCATCTACATACATTTCGGTATGAACACCTAAGTCCTTTAAATCAGATTCTGCAATCAGGGAACCGACTGCATTTGGCATACCACCGATACCGAGCTGTAAGCAGGCTCCGTTTGGAATCTCGTCTACGATTAATTTCGCAACTGCCTTATCGACGTCTGTAGCAGGACCACCGGCACCTAATTCACCGATTGGCGGATTCTCACCTTCTACGATATAGGTGACATCGGAGATATGTACGCCGCATTCCGTTCCGCCGAGGCAGCGAGGCATATTTTCATTTACCTCTACGATGATGTGTTTGGCACGTTCACACATAGCACCGAGATGAGAGGCACTTGGACCGAAATTGAAGAAACCATGTGAATCCATTGGAGCTACTTGGAACATAGCGACATCATCCGGACAGTCCAAATCGCGGTAGTAACGAGGAAGCTCAGAATAACGAATCGGTGCATAGTAAGCAAGACCGCGCGCAATCATCTTACGCTCGATGCCTGACATATGCCAGGAGTTCCAACAAAAATGTTCTCCGGCATCTTCACGCTCAAATACAGCAAGTGGCTTTAAGAGAATACCGCCGCGCAGCTTCACGTCGCGAAGTTCGTCAGTACGTTTTGCCAGCGCCTTATCCAGTGCATCTACCGTGTTTGTACACCAACCGTAATCAACCCAGTCTCCGGATTTGATGAGCTTTACCGCTTCATCTGCAGATACCAGTTTCTGTTTGTATTCCTGTGAAAAATCCATCTTAAAACCCTCCCTATTCGTTTTGTAAAAAAGATTGTTAAAAATTTACCATAGTTTCATCCTATCACTTTATCCATTATTTTACAACCCCTATAGTTCCTCAGGCATTCTCCAATCCCTAGAAGCTTCCCGGTATTTATCCAGTTGCATCTCGTATTGAATGACGAGCGCTGTATTCGATGGTATTTTTGCTTTCTCATCGGCTAACAAGAACTCGTAGCACTCGACCAGACCAAGCAGTGGCAAATCACCGCAGGTGTGGATATCTAAGATACTCTCCGTCTCATAAGCGGCGTTATAAAACCACAGAACGGCTTCTTCATAATCGCGCTCTGCGAGGAAAAACATGCCGAGCTCGTAACAGATTTCTGCGCATGGATTTGTCAACATATCTTTCATTGTCAGCTTGAAGAACTCATTTTTGTTGCCCTCTAAACGATAGATATGTGCAAGGATGCAGGAGGCCTCTTTACGGGCATCATCGGATGCATCATTGTCAAAAATTGCACGAAAAATCGGTTTGGCGGCTGCAAAATCCTTGGTGTCGCCTGTTTTTAACAGCTCCTTTGCGTACATGGTGCGGATCTTCGGAGAAAACTGCCCGTCATGCTCAAAAGCTTTGATAAAAATGGAAAAATCACGTTTGCTGTGAAGAGACTGTGGTTTGTGCAGAATTTCCACATCGCTGTCAAAAATAACCGGCTGTAAGCGGACCGTCTCATGAATCGGATCAATCCAGGTAAAAGTACGCAGACGTTTGAACAGCTTTGGTCGATATTCTTTTTGTGCATTTAAGACGGTGTCAAATTCGGATACGGTCACGTATTTCATCTGAACGATTTCAATCTCCGGAAGAAGGAAATTTTTCAGACGAAGGAAGCGCGCATGATTCTCCTCGTCTAAGATTTCGTCCGCATCCGCCGTGTAGATGTATTCCATCGTTGCCTTAGAAAAAGAAAAATTGCGTGCAGCGGAAAAGTCGTTTGTCCACTTGTAGTCATAAATTTTGGAAGTGTAGCGCGCAGCGATTTCCTTGGTGCGGTCGGTCGAACCGGTGTCAACAATGATAATCTCATCCATGAGGTCTGCAATGCTCTCAAGGCATCGTTCCAGTACGGCTTCTTCGTTTTTTACAATCATGCATAGGCTGATAGTCGGCATAAAAATCCTCCCCGTTTGCAAAGTCAGTGAGTGAAAATAACGTAGCATATTATTTACATGAATTGTAACATATATCAGTAAAAACTACAAAGAGATGGAAAACGAATCCTTGATATGCTACAGTAATATAGAAAGTAAATGGAATTTATCTTGTAAATACACAGAAAAAAGTAGGCAAAAATATAGAAGGAGTAAAGTAGGATGAGTGCAATTGCAACATTAAAAAAAGGGGAAGGGCGTACCATAAAAGCGGGTGGTATGTGGATATTTGATAATGAAATTGCTGCAATCACGGGTGATTTTGAGAATGGAGATATCGTCATCGTCAAAGATTTTGACGGTTATCCGATGGGAAGAGGATTTATCAACGGAAATTCGAAAATCAGAATTCGTCTGATGACGCGCCATGTAGAGCAGGAAATCGACAGCGATTTCTTGATGGGCAGGGTAAGAGACGCTTGGGAATACCGGAAAAAGACGGTGGATACAAGCAGTTGCCGCGTCATTTTCGGGGTGGCGGATTTTCTGCCGGGCATTGTAGTGGACAAGTTTTCGGATGTGCTGGTTGTGGAATCTTTAGCGCTCGGCATTGACCGGTTCAAACTCGAAATCATCGATGACTTAAAGAAGATTATGGCAGAAGATGGAATTGTCATTCGCGGCGTTTACGAGAGAAGTGATGCGAAGGTACGATTGAATGAAGGGATGGAGCGTGTCAAGGGATTTATTGGCGAGGAATTTGACACCAATGTGCCCATCGAGGAAAACGGTGTGAAATATATCGTAGATGTAAAGGACGGTCAGAAAACCGGATTTTTCTTAGACCAGAAATATAATCGTCTCGCGATACAGAGGCTCTGCAAAGGGGCGAAAGTTCTTGACTGTTTTACCCATACGGGTTCCTTTGCGTTAAACGCGGGAATCGCGGGAGCAGCAAGTGTTCTTGGCGTGGATGCTTCGGAGCTTGCCGTACATCAAGCCGAAGAAAACGCGGCGTTAAACGGTCTTTCCGATACCGTTCATTTCAAATGTGAGGATGTGTTTGCGCTTCTGCCGGAATTAGAGCGTGCAGGAGAAAAGTTTGATGTCGTTATCTTAGACCCTCCGGCCTTTACCAAATCGAGGAGTTCCATTAAGAATGCGGTGAAGGGCTACCGGGAAATCAATCTTCGCGCCATGAAGCTTGTAAAAAATGGTGGTTATCTGGCAACCTGTTCCTGCTCCCATTTCATGGATTACGAGTTGTTTACGAAGACGATTCATCAGGCGGCACAGAATGTGCATAAACGTTTGCGACAGGTGGAATACCGCACGCAGGCTCCGGACCATCCGATTTTATGGGCTGCGGATGAGAGTTATTATTTGAAGTTCTATATTTTCCAGGTGGTGGATGAAAGATAGTATTTGGAAGGGTTTTGGAAAATTTCACAACGGGACTTAATTAGGATAATCGGATACACATAAGATGGGAGTTTATGGATGAATATTACGAATTTAGAGATGACCCAGGCCTCAATAGAGATATTTGGCGGATTTATCTGTCTTATGCTGGTAGTTATCATAATGATGAACGGGCATGAAAGAACCAGTTGGAAACTGTTAAGATGGATGTTTTTTTTGACCGCAGCAATCTTTTTTTCTGAGGCATGCGCATACATTTTTAGGGGCAATACAGACGGATTCAGCATGTTTATGACGAGAAGCAGCAATTTTGGCGTGTTTTTTCTTAACATTGTCCTCAGCGGCCTTTTTATACACTATGTGTACAGTCTGTTACAGGAAAAAGATGTGATTCCAAGTAAGATATATCGAAATATAGTTGGTATATGTGTGTTGTCAGATTCCATTATTCTGGTTACCAATATGTTTACCAAATGGATGTACTACTTTGATGAAGCGAATTATTATCACAGAAATACAGGCTGGTATATCTACACCGTATTAAATTTAATATGTATTCTTACCAGCAGTGCGATGAGTATACGGTACCGCAAAGCGGTAAGAAAAACCATGCTGGCAGCCCTGTTATTTTATGCTTTTGCACCGGTGATTGCCATTATTGTGCAGACATTTATCTATGGAATATCCATAACAAATATTGGTATATTCACGGCATTGTTTTTTATGCTGCTGGCTTACTTAAAGGAATGGGGAAGAACGAAGGAAAGAAAAGAAAGAAAATCGATTGAGATTGTCGTTTTATTCATAATTATGACAATCAGTATGAGCGCATCCCTTATTTCCTGCATTGTTTCCATTGAGCACATTTCTGCCAAAAACTCTGAAAGCAATAGTATGTTGATTGCACATGTGGTAAATGACGGTATAGAAAATAAATTTATAAAACCGATTATCGTCGCTGAAACGATGTCAAACGACTATAGTCTAAAGGAATATATGAAAAAAAGCGGCGCAGGTTCGCCGGAAGCTGTGGAACAGGAGGTGGCATCTTACTTAGAGTCCATCAGAAACGGATTCAGCTATTCGATGGTTTACGCAGTTTGCGATGCATCAAAGGCATACTATACTTATGATGGAATCAGCAAGTATATTGATACAAAAGAGGACGAACATGATATTTGGTATAAGCAGTTTTTGGAAAAGGGAAAGCATTATGAACTGAATGTGAATACGGATGAAGCCAATCATTGGGAATTATCGGTCTTTGTAAACACAGAGGTTACCGATGAAAATGGAAATTTTCTCGGAGTGTGCGGCGTCGGCGTTGAAATGACAGAGTTACAGAATCTTCTGAGACAGTATGAAGAAACCTACAATGTGAAAATCGATATGATTGACAAAGAGGGGTTGATACAGGTCGATTCGGAGGCAAAGCGCATTGAACAGGAGTATTTGGATAATTCCTATTTGGAACATGTTGGTTCCGGTGAATTTTATTACGAAGAAGGCGCAGAAAGCAGCCGCATGACAAAATATATGGCGGATTTGGACTGGTATCTGGTTGTGGAAGATTACGATCCGGACAAGATGAATCTGACAGAGCTTATTACATCGAGTATTATTATTTTTGTGATTGGATTAATGATGATGGGAATCGTTTTTTCTGTGCTCTCTATCCGTGAACGCAAGGCATCAAGAGAACTGATGGAAAGACGAAAAATATCCTTAACAGACGATATGACCGGTCTTTTCAATCACCGCGCTTACGAAGAGGACTGCAGGAAAATACTGGAAACGAATTCTGTTCCGAGAATCACCTTGATTATGATGGATGTAAACGGATTAAAGAAAGTCAATGATACTTATGGCCATATGGCAGGCGATGAGTTGATTATCGGGGCTGCAAAGTGCATTCAGACAGTGATGGGGGAGTATGGAAACGTATACAGAACCGGTGGCGATGAATTTGTGGCATTGCTGGAATGTACCGGAAATCAATTGAATGATATGCTTCAAACTTTTGAACATATGACAGCCGGCTGGAAGGGAACATACCCATGTGAACTTGCCATATCAAAGGGTGTTGTAGTGGGAGAAAAGCATGGCAATCTGACTTTTGATGAGATGAAGGAACTGGCAGATAAACGAATGTATGAAGATAAAGATGCGTATTATAGACGCAAAGGTAGGGGAAAAAGTGATTACAGGAATTAATTTTCAGGATGGATTTTATAGAAAACTAAAGACGCTGGTACTTCCGATTACAGTGCAGCATTTTATGCTTGCACTGGTAAGTGCGACAGACGCGATTATGCTAGGAGCGGTGAGTCAGACAGCATTGTCTGCGGTTTCGCTCGCAGGTCAGATACAGTTTGTGCTAAACCTGTTCATCAGCGGCATTTCCGCAGGCTCCGGAATTATGGCAGCGCAATATTGGGGAAAGGGAGATGCAGCGTCGATTGAATCGGTGATTCCGATTGCACTGCGGACAAATCTGATTTTCAGCGGAATTTTTACGGTGGTTGCAGCGTTTGTGCCGGAGATGCTGATGCGGATATTTACGAATGATGCAGCACTGATTACCAGCGGAGCAGAATATTTGCGGGCGGTATCCTTTTCCTATTTACTCTGCGGCATTTCACAGATTTATCTGATCCTGTTAAAAAATACGGGGCATGCTTCCGTCAGTTCCCAAATCAGTTCTACGGCAGTGGTTTTAAATATTATTTTGAATGCGATTTTGATTTTCGGATTGCTGGGATTTCCGGCGCTTGGAATTGTCGGAGCCGCGTATGCAACGGTGATTGCCCGTTTTGCGGAGTTGCTTTGGAGTTATATCGAGACAAAACGTCCGGGACGTGTACGGGTTATTTGGGAAAAAATGTTTGAGACGGCGGATCGTACGCTCGCAAAGGACTTTTGGCATTATACGACACCGGTACTGGGAGCAGCATTGGTGTGGGGCATTGCATATGTGTCTTACTCTGTGATTATGGGGCATATGGGCAGTGATGCGGTGGCGGCAAACTCCATCACCACAATCGCCAAAAACATGTTATCCTGTCTGATTCGTGGTGTCAGCGGCGGTGCCGGCGTGCTGATTGGAAATCTGTTAGGTGCCGGAGACTTGCGGAAAGCAAAAGAGTATGGCGGAAGGCTGACCCGCATGGCGATTGCGGTAGGTGTTGCTACCGGTGGTCTTTTGATGCTGATATCACCTCTTATTGTGAAGTATGCACCGTTAAGCGAGACGGCGGCACACTATTTGCAGTATATGCTGCTGTTTTGCGGCTTAAATATTATGGCGCAGTCCGTAAACACGACTGTTTTGGACGGTATCTTCTGCGCCGGTGGTGATTCGAAATTTGATATGAAGGGAAATTTGGGAGCAATGTGGTGCTTTTCTGTGCCACTTGGATTTCTGGCGGCGTTTGGCTTGAAACTTCCGGTGATGGTGGTATATTGTATTGTTAATTTGGATGAGATTGTAAAAATTCCGGCAGTTTATCTACACTATAAGAAATATATCTGGGTTAGAAATATTACACGGGAATCGTAGAAAATGGAAATCCGCAGGGAAGAATATCTTTTTGCGGTAGAGGGTAGCGAGATGACAGAGAAAAAGACAAATTATAAAAAAAGAGCGGTAAATGTAGAGGATGCCTGTCCTTATGCCAAGAAGTGCGGTGGCTGTGACTATCAGGGCACAGCATATGAGAAACAATTAAAAGAAAAGCAGGAACTGGTGCAGAAGTATGTAGGCGGGTTTTGCAAGGTGCGTCCGATCATCGGAATGGAGAACCCGTACCATTACCGCAATAAGGTGCATGCGGTATTTGATATTGCCAAAGGAGGTGCAATTATCTCCGGCGTTTACAAGGCAGGCACACATGACGTGGTAAGTATTGATGAATGCCGGATTGAGGATGAGATTTCGGACGCAATCATCCGTGATATCCGGGGGCTGCTTCGTTCCTTTAAAATTAAGACTTATGACGAGGATACCGGTTACGGCTTGCTGCGCCATGTGCTGGTGCGTCGTGGGTTTCACAGCGGTGAGGTGATGGTGGTGCTGGTACTCGGCTCGCCGATTCTGCCGTCTAAGAACAATTTTGTGAAGGCACTTCGCAAGCTACACCCGGAGATTACCACCGTGGTCATCAATGTCAACAACAAGAAAACCAGCATGGTGCTTGGAGACAAAGAGACCGTGATTTACGGAAAAGGCTATATTGAGGATACGCTGTGCGGTCGTACCTTCCGTATTTCACCGAAGTCCTTTTATCAGGTAAATCCGGTGCAGACGGAGCATCTTTACGGCAAAGCAATCGAGTATGCGAAGCTGACGGGCAAGGAGAAGGTCGTGGATGCCTACTGCGGTATCGGTACGATCGGACTGATTGCGGCAGACAAAGCAATGGAAGTCATCAGTGTGGAACTGAATAAGGATGCCGTGAGGGATGCCATCACAAATGCTAAGCGAAATCAAATCAAAAATGTACAGTTTTACAATGCTGATGCGGGGAAATTTATGGTAGAGATGTCGGAACAGGGGGCGGATGTGGATGTCGTATTCATGGATCCGCCGCGCGCGGGAAGCGACGAAGCGTTCCTATCTTCCGTTGTAAAACTTGCACCGAAACGTGTGGTCTATGTGTCCTGCAATCCGGAGACGCTGGCAAGAGATTTGAAGTACTTGACGAAACACGGCTATCGGGCGGAAGAATGCACCCCGGTGGATATGTTTCCTTGGACAAAACATTGTGAGGTGGTCTGCACCCTTCGCAAGTAGGGACGCTTCTTTTGCCACGGTCATTGTCCCTTTGCCACGCCCACTGTTCCTTTGCCATGATTTTCATGACAGAGGGACAGTGGGCGTGGCAAAAGAAACGTCCCCGCTGTCATTTCAAGCTGAAAAATGTATATTACAGAAAGTACCTCTTTTTTCGAACCGAAAAAAGAGGTACTTTAAACATGCGAGGTGACAAACATGAAAACAGGTTTAATCTTATGCTTGCTGGTGGCACTAATCTTGATGATATGTATTCTCATTATACTGAGACAGTATCTGAAATTAAAACGTAGCTACGATGCCATGCTGGCAAGTTATCGAAACTTGGAAGAATTAAATGGTACCCTCAGAATGCAGAGACATGATTATCTGAATCACCTTCAGGTAATCTATGGAATGACGGAGCTTGAGGAATATGATGAACTGAAGCGTTATCTGGATCCGCTGTATAAGGATATGATGAAAACGGGAAAGGCGCTTCGAACGGCGAAACCGGCGATTAATGCCCTTATCAGAGCGAAAAGCTCTGAGGCAGAGAACAGTAACATTGATGTTTACATAGAAGTGAAGTCAGACCTGAAGGCATTAGAGATTCCGGATTGGGAGCTTTGCAAGGTTTTATCCAATATTATCGATAACGGTATCACAGCACTAAAGTTAAGGGAAACGGATAAGAAGTTGTGGATAGATATTACGGAAACCCAAGATGATTACAGATTTGTGATTGCCAATAACGGACCGATGATAGCGGAAAAGCAGCAGAGTGAGATATTTAAGCAGGGGGTAACAACAAAATCAGAAGAAGGTCATGGGATGGGACTTTTCATTGCGAGCAATGTGATGAAATATTATAAGGGTAAGATTACTTTAAAATCCGATGAAGAGCAGACCTGCTTTCAGATAACCTTGCCAAAGAAAAAGTAAGAGAGGTGATAGGTATGCAAATTTTGACAATATTAGGATTCGTCCTTCTGGTGATAGGTGTGGTCCTGATAGGCGTTGAAATGGTATTGCCGGGGTTTGGCGTGCCGGGGATTTCGGGAACGATAAGTCTGGTAGTGGGAATCCTATTGGCTTCAAAGAATTTGGAGCAAGCCGTAGCAATACTTGTTGTTGTATTAGTGCTTCTGGCCATTATGCTTACCTGCGTGATTGTAGTTTTCCATTCAAAGAAGGTGAAATCGCCGATTCGGTTGGAGGAAGAGTTGGGAAATAAAGATGGCTTTTTAAGCGCAGCCGATTTGACTTACCTGATTGGGAAGGAAGGAATCACAACAACAGATTTGCGCCCCACCGGAAAATGTGACATAGAAGGAGTCACGTTTGAGGTGAGAAGTGAGAATGCCTTCATTGTAAAAGGAAAACGTATTAAGGTAATCCGGATACAAGCGAATGCGTTGATTGTAAGAGAGAGTTAGGAACAGAACAGGGAAAGTTAGTCTATATGAAGTGAAAGAAGGGAGAAAACATTATGGTATGGGAAATCATAATTATCGGAGTTATTGTATTACTTTTAGTGGTATTTTTTATCACAATACCGGTGGGATTGTGGATTTCAGCGATTGCAGCAGGCGTTAAAATCAGTATTTTCAATCTGATTGGTATGAAACTTAGACGTGTGAAGCCTGCAAAGATTGTACTTGCGCTTATTAAATCGACGAAGGCAGGGCTGACTGTGAAAGTCAATCAGCTTGAAGCACACTACCTCGCAGGTGGAAATGTGGACAGTGTCGTAAATGCATTGATTGCGGCGCAGAGAGCGGGTATGGAATTATCCTTTGAAAAAGCATCGGCAATCGATTTGGCAGGACGAGATGTGTTTGAAGCGGTAAAGATGAGTGTTACGCCAAAGGTAATTGAGACGGCGAAAATCTCTGCGGTAGCCAAGGACGGCATCGAACTTTTGGTAAAGGCCAGAGTAACCGTCCGTACGAATATCGAGAGACTTATCGGTGGTGCCGGGGAGGAAACCGTACTGGCTCGTATCGGGGAAGGCATCGTCACAACCGTCGGTTCCGCGAATACACATAGCGAAGTTCTTGAGAATCCGGATGATATCTCTAAGGTGATTCTGGAAAAAGGTCTGGATGCAGGAACCGCATTTGAAATTATCTCTGTCGATATTGCGGATATCGATATCGGACGAAACATCGGAGCGAATCTTCTCAGCTTACAGGCGGAGGCAGATAAGGTAATTGCGCAGGCCAAGGCAGAGGAGAGAAGAGCGATGGCGGTAGCTGTTGAGCAGGAGATGCGTGCGGAGGTTGTGAAAGCGGAGGCAGAAGTTCCAAGAGCTATGGCAGAAGCACTGAGAAGTGGTAACCTTGGTGTCATGGATTATTATAAGCTTCAGAATGTAGCGGCAGACACCGATATGAAGAAGAGTATCGGCGACGGGGCATCCGCATATGCTGCGGGTAAGAAAACGGACAGTAATCAGTAGACAGGGGTAGATACATGATAAAAGTAATGCTTGTTGAGGATGAAGAGCAGATAAGGCATATATTAAAAAAAATGATTGAGAAACTGGATGGGTTTGAGGTTGTGGCAGAGGCAGAGTCCTTTGCCACTGCGATACAGGCATTTACTGACTATAGACCGGAAGTTGTCTTTGTGGATGTGGACCTAAATGGTGACAGTGGTCTGGAATGTGCCAAGGTCATGGTCAAGCTTGAACCGAAACTAAAGGTGATATTTGCCACGGCTCACAGTGAGTATATGGCCAATGCATTTGAAATATATGCATTTGATTATTTAGTGAAACCTTTCAATATGGAGCGTGTGCATAAGACTTTAAAGAGAATCCAAGAATCCATGGATGTAGGAGAGAAAGCCGGGGTAACTCCGATGCAGACCATAGAGGGCGACAGTGAGAAATTGCTCATCAAAGGGAAAGAGCAGCTTTTATTTGTGGATAAAAAAGAGATTGTTATGATAGAGCGCTCTGATAGTGCGACAAGCATTATCACGAAGGAGGAGACGTACAAAAGCAGCGTATCTTTATCAGCGCTGGAGGCGAAGTTGCCCGGTGATTTTATGCGCAGTCATAAATCATATATTATCAATACAACGATGATATCCAAGATAGAGCCGTATGGGCGCTGGACCTACGTTGTGAATTTCAAGGGAACGAAGGAGACAGCTTTGATTACAGCTCAAAAGTATGAAGAATTAAAAGCTAGGTTCGCATAAAAGGATGAAAGACAGATGTTTCTTGTAGGCAGACTGGAAAAGGCTATTATTAAATAGGAATATTAGAATTAGAGCTTGTTATTTTCTAAAACAGATTGTTTGGAGATAACAGGCTTTTTTATGCAATAGAAAGAATTTGACCGCCATGACATTGGATGATAAAATTTTTAAAAGAAAATACATCAGAGAATGGAGGCGGTAAAAATGCTGCATTACAAGCTGCAAGTCGGTTGTTTAATTATTGTGTTATACATTGCATTTATTTATTGGCGCAGTAAGGCAAGAACAGGGACAAAGTATAGGTGGAAAATTTTTGACACGATACTGGTGATTGGTATTACATACCAGATTTTTGATATTCTGACCGTGTATTCGGTAAATCATCTGGGTATGGTGAATGATACTGTCAATAGGATTTTACATATTGGGTTTTTAATGAGCATAGATGCAGTCATTTTTGTCGTATTTTTATATATGCTGGCAATTACAGAATATCATTCACAGGAGCGGAAGAAAAGACGGTATTTCCTTTGGATTCCGTTTGTTTTGAATATCATTATTGTGGTTGCAAATATCGGGACGCTGGAATTTCGAACAGGGAATGTAAGCAATTATTCCATGGGCGTGTCGGCATACACCTGTTTCGCTATGGTAGCAGTCTATGAAGCTCTTTCGATATGGATTTTTTTGCGTCATTGGAATTACATTGATAAATATAAAAGAGCAACCATCGGAACATTCCTTCTGGTTTTGACAGGCGTATCGGTGTATCAGATGGTGGTACCGGATTCGCTGGTAACCAGTATTGTTGCAGTAATGGCAATTCTGGGAATCTACATTAATATGGAGACTCCATCCCAGTTGGAATTGGAGCAATATCGCGGAGAGCTGGTATATGGTTTTGCGAATGTGATAGAGAGCAGAGACGGCAGCACGGGTGGTCATGTAAAGCGGACATCAAAATATGTCGAGCTGATTGTGCAAGAACTTAAGAAACAGGGGCGCTTCGAAGGCATATTGACAAAAGATTACATTGATAATCTGGTGAAGGCAGCGCCAATGCATGATATCGGAAAGATATCCACGCCGGACAGTATCTTGCAGAAACCGGGAAAACTGACGGATGAAGAGTTTGAAATTATGAAGCAACATACCGTAAACGGAGCGAAAACTGTGCGGGAATCTCTCGCCAAATTAGGAGATGCGCAATATATTGACGTTGTACATGATGTGGTGCTTTACCACCATGAAAAATGGAATGGAACGGGATACCCGGAGGGACGCAAGGAAACAGAAATCCCGCTTTGCGCAAGAATTATGGCGGTGGCGGATGTGTTTGATGCTGTTGTGGAAAAACGCTGTTATCGTGAAGCAATGACTTTGGAACAGGGGTTTGCGATTATCGAGGATGGAATGGGAAGCTCGTTTGACCCGTTGATTGCAGAGGCATTTCTGAATAATAAAGAGCGGGTGATAGAAATACATAATAACTTTAGCCATGGCTAGAAGTTGTTTTAACAGAAAGAGAGGACAGAAGTTATGAAAATGAAGTTAGAAACACCGAAAGCGGTGGTAGAGGCAAGAGAAGCAAAGGCTGGTTGGAATTGGTTTTTGGAGCTGTTGGTATTTGCGTTGGTATTTATACTGGCAACCATTGGAGAATCAATCATTGCGGTCCCGGTACAGATGTATCTTATGCTGACCAATGAGGCATATTGGTCGGCTGTCGGAAACGAGGATGCGGAGCTTTTGGCAAATCTCGTCATGGAAGTTACAAGCAGCAATGCATATATGTTGATGATGCTTTTTGCGAATATTGCAATGATATTGATTGTCATGCTATTTTGCAAATTGGCCCAGAAGCGCAGGATGACAACGCTCGGCTTTGTGAAAAAAGATATTGTAAAAGAGTATGGAATCGGACTTACCGTCGGATTTGTTTTTTTTACTGTAGCGGTGCTTTTATGTATGATTACCGGTTCGCTTCGGTTTGATGGGCTCTCATCGACCTTTTCATTGGGAATTTTTGTGCTGTTTGGCTTAGGGTACATGATTCAGGGAATGGCGGAGGAAGTGCTCTGCCGCGGCTATTTTCTGGTATCAATTGGCAGACGTTATCCCATGTGGGCAGCAGTAATGTTGAATTCCCTGTTTTTTGCGGCATTGCATCTTGGAAATGCAGGAATCAGCCCGCTGGCATTTGTGAATTTGACCTTGTTTGGCATATTTGCATCGGTATATTTTATTAAGCGTGGAAGCCTATGGGGAATCGGCGCGTTTCACTCCATATGGAATTTCGTACAGGGGAATTTCTATGGAATCAAGGTGAGTGGATTGACAACTTCGTGTACCATATTGGAGAGTGTTTCCGTGGAGGGGAGAGAACTCATCAATGGCGGTGCGTTTGGCTTGGAAGGAGGCCTTGCAGTGACGCTGGTGCTTGTGGCAGGAATATTGTTTTTGCTTAACAGACCGGCGAAGAGCACGGAATGTTGATCTTGTCAAATACTCGACGAATAAAAGAAAGGCATTGTTATGGAATTGACTCCAAAATCTCATATATTTGTAACCAACTTAATCATCCTTGCAATCACCGCGGTTCTTACAATTTTGTACGTTGCAACGAGAGCGATTTTGGGAACGCATGACTTGTATTATCGGACATGGATTATCGTGATGGGGGACATTGTTTCTTATGTCCTGTTACCGCTCGTGGTGCTTGCAGTGCCGATTACCGGGGCAGTGCAGTGGAAAAGAAACAGATACAAACAGCGCGGCGGTACGGTTGCAGTGGTACTTGCAAGTGTGCTTGTGGCGGTTGCTGTATTTGTATACTCTTGTATGTTGTTCCTCTTGTTTGTATTTACAGCAGGAGAAGAATTTGAGAAAGAACAGATATTCGGAGATGGAATTATCGAGGGGGTGCGCGAAGAAAGCTATGGCTTTGAAAGCTATAATGTGTACCACTATTATGAACCGGTAGCTTTTTTCTTAAAGAAGCCATATGAGCCCTTATCCCATGCGCTTGAACAGCGGGCAAGTGAAGCATACGGAGAAGCGTTTGTGGTATGTGAGGAAGATAAGGAATTGGAACCGCAGAGGTCACTTGAACTTTATACGTTGTATTCTGTAGAGCATCCGGAGTTTTTAATGCATATGTTTGCGGGAAAAAGCGTTTACGGGATATCGGATGACTATCTGCAGGCGCGGGCGAATTGGCTGCTTGGTCAGAACGAAGATTTCATGGAAATTGCCCGGCTTCCGAGGGAAGTGTCTGCAGAGGAAGCGAAGAATCCTACAGAGCGTTTGTGGAAAGGTCCGAAGGTCTTGATATTCACAGAGGAACACGGGGAACGCGTGGCAGGAATTATTGCACAGGCAATCGCACAGGTTCTGGAGGATGAAGCATTTCAGACAGAGAGCTATAAAAACGCGGAGATTACATTACTTACATGGTATAGCAATTACAAGAGCGAGATTATTATTCCGATTGCAGACTATGTAGACGCGGATTGGATAAAGATGGAGATAGCGGAAGACTTTGCGTGCTATGCACAGAGTGTGGAAGCGGAGGAAGAGCCTTCAGAGGAGAGCGGGCAGCTTGCGGAAACGGATACAAGTACGCCGCAGACGGTAGAGGGCGCTTATCTTTGCCTGTATGAGGAAGTATTTAAATTGCAGGGAGAACCCTATGAGTACAGTTATAATGCAAAGGGGAATTTCTATGCAAGCTTGTCGGATGGAAGTAAAATACCGCCGGGAGGAGAACAGGAGCTTAGAACCGAGCGTACTGTCGTGTATGACAGAATTTCAAAGAACGGGAAATGCCATCTTTTTGTATATTATGAGAATTATTACAATGAGGACGGAACTGAATATGCGATGACCATTCGCAACACTTACGCGGTAGATATGGAGACGGGAGAAGTGATTCCGTCCGAAAAACATGCATGGGCAGATATCGGAACGGATGCCTATCAGACTGCAACAGGCGAAAATTAAGAAAATAATGTAAAAAAGGGGGAATATCGAACTAAAAACAATAAAAAATATTTGGATGTACAAAATAATTGTAAATTATCATAAAAAAATCACATTTTTTCGACAATTCCACTTGTATAATTGGTACGAATTTACTATAATTTATGCAGAGCGTACGTTTGGAGGTTATAGAAATGGACCGAAGAGAAGGGACTGGAATTGTTCACAAATAAGGGGGCTGCAAGACGGGGATAGCGTTTTGAGGCTTCCTTTTTGTGCTGTTTGGGAGAAGAACGATGAAGCAGGAAGATATCTATCAGTTTGCCATGGATCAGGCATTGGAACTTATCATATTGTTCGAGAGTGATGGAAAAATCATCTATGCGAATGAGAGTGCCAAAAATCAGTTAGAATACGAGGAACTGTGCGGGCGATTTATAGAGGACATTTTCCCGGGAGAGTTTCGAAATGTAAACATTAACTTAGAGACGGATTATGAATTTGGCGTAAAAGTGCGGGAAATGACAGCATATCGCAAGAATAGGACTTGCTTTCCGGTAAGAACAAGGATGCTCCGATGGGAAGGAAATCCGGGCACATATATCTGCATGGCATATGATATCTCAAAGGTGAAATTTCTGGAAAAAAAAGCAGTGAATGCTGGTACGGAAGCAGAGGCGGCAGAGAAGGTCAAGTCAGAGTTTGTGGCGAACGTTACACATGAGCTTCGCACGCCGGTCAATGGAATTCTTGGAAATGCGCGCGAACTGATGAGTATAGAGACCGAGGAAAAAAAGCTGCGGCTGTTGCGGCTGGTGGAACGTGGATGTAATGATATGCATGCCATCATCAACAACATTCTTGATTTTTCTAAGCTGGAAGCCGGAAAGTTCATATTAGAGCCGCGCAAGTTTAACCTGCGGAATATGATGGATTATGTCAAGTCCAATCATATCAATAAGATTACTGAAAAGGGCTTGGAGTTTTTTGTGACGATTTCGCCGGAGGTGCCGGAATATATTATCGGAGATGAGCTGCGAATTGTGCAGATATTAAATAATCTGATTTCTAACGCCTGCAAATTTACAATGGTAGGAAAAATTGTTGTAGAAGTTGTGAAGACGGCACAGATAGATAATCGTATCGAATTGTTTTTCCTTGTGATTGACACGGGTATCGGAATTGATAAGGCAGACGTGGACAAGCTGTTTAAAAGCTTTTCACAGGTGGACGCATCTATCTCAAGAAAGTTTGGCGGCACAGGCCTTGGACTTAATATTTGTAAGCAGTTGGTAGAACTGATGGATGGAAATATCCGTGTGGAGAGCGAACCGGGAAGAGGAAGTATGTTTTGCTTTCATATCTGGGTGGAAGTGCCACAGGAGGAAATGGAACATCAGAAAGAAGTGATGGAAAATAATGCACCGCAGAATATTTTGCAGAGCTTATCTGATATAGAGAAAAATCAGGATATTTGGGAATATGGCAAGGCAGAGAATAGGGAAGAAATCCGCAAAAAGATGTCAAAACTGATTCTTTCCGTGGAGATGGAGAATTGGGAAAAAGCAGAGATGTTTGCGGAGACAATCAAACAGTTGACAAAGGACGCACCGGGAGAGGTAAAGAGTGTAGCACTTCGCCTTAAGATGGCAGTGCAAAAAGGAGACTATGAAAAGGTAACAACTGCGTTTGAAACATTGCAGGGAATCATTTAGGAGGAAGTGTATGGGTCACGAGAACGTCAATAGAGAAGCACCGCGAATATTGATTGTAGATGACGTGGAAGAAAATCGCTTTGTCCTGCGGGATATTATCATGGATATGGGATATCTGCCGATTCTAACGGAGAATGGCATTCAGGCTCTTAAGATGGTGGAACGATATCGGCCGCAGTTAATTATCTCTGATGTGGCGATGCCGGAAATGGATGGCTATGAGTTATGTCGGAAGATAAAAGAGAATGCGGATACCAGGGATATTCCGATTGTATTTATATCTGCGTTTGATGATCCGTCCGATATTGTGCGAGGATTTAATATTGGTGGTGAGGACTACATTACGAAGCCGTTTATTCCGGAGGTTGTAAAGGCGAGAGTCGGCGTACATTTAAAGCTTGCGGAAGCAAAGAACGATATGTTGGAAATTAACCGTCAGTTGCAGACATCGGTTAGTGAGCAGTTGCGCCAGATGGAAATGGAAAAGAAAAACGTTCTCTATGCGCTGCTTCGTGTGATACGAGAGAGTGTTGGGTATGATGCGGAATATATGGAGCGTGTCTGCTATGACTGCCGTACACTGGCAGAGGCATTGCAGTTGTCCGTGGAATACAGCCCGCTGATTTCGGACGGTTACATAGATATGATTGAATTGGCAACACCGCTTGGCGGGATTGGAAAAGTGGCGATTCCGTCCGATATCATGCAAAAGAAGGAAAACCTTACACCGGAGGAGCGGGAGCTGCGCCAGAAACATACGATGATAGGTGCACAGATACTGGGCGATATCAAAGACCTTGGAGATTACAATGATTACATACAGATGGCAGCGGACATCGCAAATTATCACCATGAGAACTGGGACGGCAGCGGTTATCCGACCGGTAAATCCGGAGACGAAATTCCGCTTGCAGCACAGATTGTGGCAGTGATTCATGCTTACTGTGCGCTGACGGATGGAAAGAGAAGGCAGGAGCCGCTTAAACGGGAAGAGGCACTTGCGGAGTTGGAACTTGATGCAGGGAAAAAATACAATCCGGAGATTTTTAAAATTCTAAAGAAAATATCCCGTCAGCTTCATTAGTGGAACGGGAAACAAAGGAACAAGGCAATGACGCAAGCGGAATTTTTACGGATATATACATTTATGAAGACCCGATATGGCATCGACATGAGCCGGAAAAAAGAAATTATTCAGGGACGTCTGGAAAATTATGTCCGTAACGGTGGTTGGAAGACTTATACAGAATATATGGATGCGGTGGAACATGATTTCACCGGAAAACTGGAAAAACAACTGGTTGATATACTGACGACAAACCACACTTTTTTCATGAGAGAGTTTGAACATTTTGAATATATGAAACAAGTCGTACTTCCGTGGCTCCGGCAAAAGGAAGCGCGGCGCAAAGATTTGGCAATCTGGTGTGGAGCGGCCTCTACGGGAGAAGAACCCTACATGGTGGCGATGCTGTTAAAAGATTTTTTTGGACTGGAGTATAACGAGTGGGACACAAAGGTGCTGGCGACGGATGTTTCTACGGGGGCATTGAAGCAGGCAATGGCGGGTGTTTATACCGGTGAACAGATAGAAAATTTACCGGAGCAGTGGAAACGACGTTATCTAAAGCCTGTCGGTAACGATGGATGCTATGAGGTGACAAAGGAGTTGAAACAGGAGGTGTTGTTTCGGCAGTTCAATTTGATGGAACCGTTTCCGTTTAAGCGAAAAATGCATGTGGTTTTTCTGAGAAATGTAATGATTTATTTTGATCATAGCACAAAAAGACAGTTAATACAGAAGGTATATGATGTGATGGAACCCGGGGGATATCTGTTCATTGGAAGAACAGAGACGCTTGAACGCGACAGCGCTCCGTTTAAGCTGGTTTCACCGTCAATCTTCCGTAAATAGAAGGGAAGAGTTGTATGCGTCAAATAAGAGTGTTGGTGGTGGAAGACTCTCTGGTATTTCGAGAGCTTATGGTACAGAACTTGAACAAAGATCCGGCAATCCAGGTGGTTGCGGCGGTAAGGGACCCCTTTGAAGCAAGAGATGCGTTGATAGAATATAAGCCGGATGTAATGACTTTGGATTTAGAACTGCCACGGATGAACGGAATTGATTTTTTGCGGATGCTGATGCCGCAATATCCGCTTCCGGTGGTGGTGGTCAGCGGAGCAAGTGACAAAGTCTTTGACGCTCTAAATGCCGGAGCAGTGGAGTTTGTGGAGAAACCAAAAGCTACAGAACGGTCACAACTGGAAGCGTTTGTCAGAAACGAACTTCCGATTAAGATAAAGATAGCTTCGATTGCTCATATCGGAAATATCAAGCGGGCGTCCCGGACAGCGGTCAAGCCATCCGTTTCCATAGACAATAAGGAAATGATTGTGGCAATTGGGGCTTCCACCGGAGGAACCGAAGCGATAGCCGCTGTCATCAAGGAGTTTGGGAATGACATACCGGGTGTGGTCATTGTGCAGCATATGCCGGCTGGATTTACAGAAATGTATGCCAGACGTTTGGATGATGAGTGCCGGGTACATGTAAAAGAGGCGAAGACTGGTGATCCTGTATTGCCTGGGCAGGTGTTGCTTGCACCGGGAGGCGATGCGCATATGCAGCTTGTTCGAATGAACGGGGGGTATCAGGTCATCTGCAAAAAGGGTCCCAAGGTGAACGGACATTGCCCATCTGTGGATGTGCTGTTTCATTCGGTAGCGGAGGTAGCAGGAAAACGTGCACTTGGAATCATCCTTACCGGAATGGGGGGTGATGGCGCCAAGGGATTGCTTGCAATGAGACAAGCAGGGGCGCGGACCATTGGGCAGGACGAATCAACCTGCATCGTATATGGAATGCCGAAAGTAGCTTATGAACTGGGGGCGGTGGAATATCAGGAAAAGCTTCCTGACATTGCTAAGCGGACCTATAGTATATTAAGTAAAATGTAAGGAGAGAGCATATGAAAATTTTATTGGCAGAAGACGATTTTGTGACACGTAAGTTCATGACAAACTTTTTGTCCAAGTATGGAGAGTGTGATGTCACGGTAGACGGTATGGAAGCGGTCGATGCATTTATGATGGCGCTGGAAGAGGATGAACCATATGACTTGGTATGTCTTGACATCATGATGCCGGTCATGGACGGATATCAGGCGCTTGTCGGAATCCGTAATCTGGAAAAAGAACGCAACATTCCGGAAGAAAAGGGCGCGAAAGTGATTATGACAACGGCATTGAATGATGAAAAGAATGTAAAAATGGCGTTTGACCTTGGATGTACCATTTATTCCGGAAAACCACTCGATCAGGAGAGATTTGAACAGGCATTGAAGAAACTTGGCTTGGTATAGAAAGGAAGTGCGAGATGGCTGAAGGATTTAATACAGAAGATATGCTCGGCGTATATCTGTTTGAAAACGGGCAGCTACTGGAACGACTACAGGAAATCGTATTGGAACAGAAAGACGAAGAGTGCTTCGACGAAGAGAGTATCAATGAAATATTCCGAACGATGCACACGATAAAAGGATCGTCCGGAATGATGATGTTTGATGAGATTATGAAAGTGACTCACAAACTGGAGGACGTATTCTTTTTCCTAAGAGAATCGCATCCGAAGAATGTTCCGCACTTAGAACTGGTGGATTATGTGCTGGCAGTGGCAGACTTTGTTTCAGGTGAGCTGGAAAAGCTGGAAAATGGGGATGCTGCAGACGGAGATGCAACAGAGATTATCGCGCAGGTGGATGAATTCTTAAACAAGATTAAGGGGGAGAATGACGCACCGGTCAAGAAAGAAAATGTCAGCGAGGCACCGAAGCAGTTTTACATTGCGCCGATGGCGACAAGTGGCAGTCACTTTTTCAAGATTTATCTTACATACAGTCCGGGAATTCAGTTGGCAAATGTACACGCCTATAAAATTGTTTATGCGTTAAAAGAAATTGCGGAAGACATCATGTATTCGCCGGAAGATATTATTTCCAACGAGAGAAGTGCAGAGGAAATCCTAGAGAACGGCTTTAAGATTTTGCTGCAGACGCAGAGCACAAAAGAAGACTTAGAAAAACTGATTCAGGTTGGATATGAACTCGAGAACGTTGAAATTTATCCGTGCACGGCAAAAGATTACCAGATGGGATTTGACGGCATCGGCTCCGAAATTCGCATAGAAGGAGAGCATGGCGGCGCAGAAACTGAAGAAAAAGCAGGGGAAACGACGGCAGAAGCGAAACCGGATGAGAAAAAGAAACCGATGGCACCCGGTGACTTTGTCATCGAATCCAAGGAACCCGGCAAGGCGAAAAAGCTGGCGAAGGACAAGCCGAAGAAGGCAGAAAAAGCATCTTTTATCAGCGTAGATGTCGCGAAGATGGATATGCTGATGGATTTAATCGGCGAGTTGGTTATTTCGGAATCGGTTGTATTGCAAAATCAGGATTTAAAGGTGCCGGGATTGAAATTAGACAATTTCAACAAGGCTGCGGCGCAGATGTCAAAGATATCAACAGACCTTCAGAATGTCATCATGAGTATGCGAATGGTACCGTTAACCAACACATTCCAGAAGATGAATCGTATCGTGTTCGATGTGTCGAGAAAGCTTGGCAAGGATATTGAGTTTGAGATGATTGGGGAAAACACAGAGGTTGATAAGAACATCATTGAACATATCTCAGACCCACTGATGCATCTGGTACGAAACTCCGTTGACCATGGAATTGAAACCAAGGAAGAGCGCGAGGAAAAGGGTAAGACGGAAAAAGGGAAAATTACCTTGTCTGCAAAGACCGAATCGGGAAAGGTATGGATTGGTGTAACGGATAATGGAGCCGGTCTTGACAGAGATAAAATCTTAGCGAAAGCGAGAAGACAGGGTATCTTAGATCCTTCAAGGGCGGATAGCTCCTACACGGACAAAGAGGTATACCAGTTTATTACACTTCCGGGATTTTCAACGAATGAACAGGTGACGGAGTATTCAGGACGCGGGGTTGGTATGGACGTCGTAGTATCGAATCTTCAGTCAATCGGCGGAGCGCTTGAGATTGAGAGTACGCCGGGGCAGGGAAGTACGATGACCCTTAAGATTCCTTTGACACTTGCCATCATTGACGGAATCGTGATGGAGGTTGGCAACTCCTCGTTTGTTATTGAGACAGGGGTGGTAAAAGAATTTGTAAGTGTCAGTGAGGACATGATGATTCATGAACCGAGTGGAGAAGAATTTGTCATGATTCGTGGGGAATGTTACCCGGTACTTCGGATTGGCGAATGGTATCATCTGAGAGATTACAAGGAAAAGGTCGAGGAAGGCATGATGATTATCATCGAGATTGAGAAAAAGAACATATGTCTCTTCGTAGACCGACTGGTAGGAAAGCAGGAAATCGTCGTAAAACCGATACCGAGTTATGTGCGCAAAGTGAAGGGGTTATCCGGCTGCACACAGTTAGGAGACGGAAGTATTGCCCTGATATTGGATGCGGCAGGACTGACAGAATGATGATGCGTTAAAATAAATATTAAGAAAGGAAAGGGAGGCATATGGGCGAGAATGATACACAGCTACAGCTAGATAAATATGTGACCTTTAAGTCCGGAAATGAATACTTTGGTCTCAGAATTGAGTATGTGAATGAAATCATAGTCTTTCAGGAAATCACAGAAATTCCGGAGAGCGAGGATTATATTAAGGGATTGATTAACCTCAGAGGTAAGATTATTCCGGTCATTGATGTACGCTTACGGTTTGGACAGGAGCCATTTGAATACAATGACAGAACCTGCATTATTGTAATCAATGTGAAGTCCACGGTAGTTGGATTGATTGTCGAGAAGATTGCCGAAGTGGTAGAGATACCGGAAGAAAATATCTTGCCATCTCCATCGATTGGACATGGAGATAGGTCGCAGAACAATTATGTGAAGGCAATCGGTAAAGTTGGCGATGATGTTAAGCTATTGTTAGACCCGGATAAGTTGATAGGTGATGAGGATTTAGCCGGTGCAGAGCAGTCAGAAGATGAGGAAGAAGGAGAATAATTATTATGAAAAACATGAAGATGCATACAAAATTAATTATTGGATTTATTATCGTTGACATTTTGGTAATTGTAGCAATCTGGCTGGGCTATTCGACGGCAAAAACCATTATCACTGTGGAAAATCCGCAGCATTATCTCCAAAGCTACAAATATTTTTCTATTGGTTTGTTTGTGATTGCAATAATTATTATGGGGGTCATCTCCATATCTATGACGAGAGCAATTCGCCATTCTACCGAACAACTGTCAAATGTGGCAAAGGATATTTCTCTGGGTAAAGTGGATGTGAAGCTGGTAAAGAGAAGCAATGATGAATTCGGACAGTTGGTAGATGAGTATCAGAAAGTTGTAGATAACATTCGATATCAGGCACAGATTACGGAAGAAATTGCGAACGGAAATCTGACGGTAGAGGTTGCACCAAGGTCCGAGGAGGATTTGCTGGGCAACTCCTTAAAGCAGTTGGTAAGACGTAACCTGCATGCGATGACAAATATTAATGATGCGGCATATCAGGTAACGACAAGCTCTTCACAGGTAGCAAGTGCGAGTGAAGCATTGGCACAGGGCTCTACAGAGCAGGCAAGTGCAATTGAGGAAATCACGGCTTCTATCAGTGATATTGCAGAGAAAACGAAGCAAAATGCACAGGAGGCGAACACAGCATCAGAACTGGTAGCACAGGCGATTGAAGACGTAAAGCGCGGAAATGAACAGATGCGGGAAATGATGACTGCAATGGAAGACATCAATAAATCTTCTGAGAGCATTTCAAAAATTATCAAGGTTATCGATGATATTGCGTTCCAGACAAACATTCTTGCATTAAATGCAGCAGTGGAGGCAGCAAGAGCCGGAGATGCAGGAAAAGGCTTTGCGGTTGTAGCTGAGGAAGTGCGCAACCTTGCGGCAAAGAGCGCATCCGCAGCATCTGAGACAGCGGAGATGATTGAGGATTCTATTCATAAGGTGGAAGCAGGCTCCAACATTGCGGATGAGACGGCAAAGGCTCTTGAGATGATTACAGAAGCGGTGAGAGAGAGCGAGGAAATTATTCGGAATATCGCAGAAGCATCAAACTACCAGGCAACTGCAATCGCACAGATTGATCAGGCGGTAGAACAGGTATCACAGGTTGTGCAGAATAATTCTGCAACCAGTGAGCAGTGTGCGGCGGCAAGTGTAGAATTATCAAATCAGGCAAGCAGAATGCGAGATCTCTTATCGGTATACAATGTAGGTGACGGTTCGGCAATGGCAGTAGAGAGCGAGCAGGAGGATACAGATACCGAATTTGACAATTCAGGAGATAGAAACGAACAGATTATTTCGCTGGGTGAAGGATTTGGTAAGTACTAGATGGGGTGAAAAGAAGCATACTGGCGTTAGGTCGTCAGTATGCTTTTTGAATCTATAGGAAATTCTTTATAGTTCGGAGGCAGAAGAGTGAAATATAGCCATAGCGATAAAAGAGAACAACAGGGAATAGAAAAATTTGTTTTGGGGCTGTTTACGTTGTATGACGCCGGCATCCTGTTTTTGGTAATGCTGCAGAAGTGGGAGAGTTGGATTGCGTTTGCACTGGTAATCAATCTTGCAGTGAGTTGGATTTTGCATATTGGGGCATATCGCGATTACCGGTTTCGAGCCATTATGAATACCTTTGCCATGCAGATTAGCCTATTGCTCTATATGGCAAGGGCAAATGAACTGACCTCTGTTATGGGAATTTTCGCAGCATCTGTGGTTTTTGCCGGATTATATGGTATCTTAGATGTGCTTTGTATTACATGGGCTTCATCTGTGTTTCTCATTCTGTATCATGCGTTTATCGCGCATAGCTTCCAAATCACATCGCTGGAGGAAGGCGTGCGGCTGGTGCTGCAAATTATAAATGTTTTTGTGCTTCAATACGTCATCTATATATGGGTAAAACGCCGTGAGCAGACGAACAGAGCCTTTTTAGAGACGATTGAAGTATTACAGAAGGCAGAGCAAAGCAAAGACGATTTCCTGACGAATGTAAGCCATGAGATTCGTACGCCAATCAATACCATCTGCGGTATGAGTGAGATGATATTGGGTGAGACAGAGCCAAAGAAGATTAGAGAAGACGTGAGGAGTATTCAGAGTGCGGGCAGAAATCTGATGTCGCTTGTGAGTGATATTTTAGACTTTTCAGAATTACAGGCAGGAAATGTGGAACTTGAGGAAGAGGCATATAACATTACCTCTACCATGAATGATGTTATCAATATGGCGCTGGCAAAGAAAAAGGAAAAGCAGATAGAGCTGATTGTAAACTGTGATGCGGATATTCCATGTGCATTGTACGGAGATGAAAAGAAGATACGCCGTGTTATTATGAACATTTTGGATAATGCGATTAAATTTACAAAGGAGGGGTATGTCAGTCTATCAATCACAAGCAGACGAGAGAGTTATGGCGTCAATCTGGCAATTACGATAAAAGATACCGGAATCGGTATGAAAGAAGAGAGCATAGAAAAGTTGTTTACCAGTTTTAATCAGGTGGACACAAAGCGGAATCGTGAGGAGGGCGGAATAGGATTGGGTCTTGCGATTTCGCAGGCACTTGTACAACGTATGGGTGGCATTATTACAGTAAAGAGTAAGTATCAGAAGGGAACAGTTGTCAAAGTTGTTATTCCTCAGAAAGTTTTAGATAAGCGGTCGATTGTGTGCATACATGAAAAGGAGAGCTTAAACGTTGCGGTATATATCGATATGGAACAGTTCCGTATGACGGAGATTCGTGATGCATACATGGAAAACATTCGTAATATTATTGAGCAGCTTCAAACAAGATGCCATGTTTGCAGAAGCTTTGGAGAGTTGAAACGGCGTCAAGTGCGAGAACAGTTTACCCATATATTTATCAGTGGTGAGGAATATCGCGCAGAGCCTAATTATTTTGATGAATTGGCAGAGCAGGTGAAAGTCGTTATTGTCATTGAGCCGGAAGAAGAAAAAGAGATTAATAATCCGAAGATTTGCCGAATTTATAAACCATTTTATATTTTGCCGATTGCATCGGTGGTGAATGGAGACACCCGGAATACTATAACGGGTGAAAGACTCCGGGGCGATGCGTTTATGGCCCCGATGGCACATATACTTGTGGTTGATGATAATGAGATGAACCTCCAGGTTATCGAATACTTGCTGGAACGTTATCAGATTAAGGTGACGAAAGCGACGAGCGGAAGAGAAGCATTAGAGAAGATTGAAACCATGAATTTCGATCTCGTGTTTATGGATCATATGATGCCGGGAATGGACGGTGTAGAAACCTTACATCGAATCCGGGATAAAGTAGGTGCTTATTATCGAAAAGTGCCGGTTATCGCGCTGACGGCAAATGCAATAGCAGGTGCGCGGGAAAAGTTCCTGGCAGAGGGATTTACGGACTTTTTGGAAAAACCGATTGAAGTATCTGTACTTGCACGTGTGTTGAGAAGAAATCTGCCGCAGGAAAAGCTTTCTTCGGTGAGTGATTTGGGAAGTGAGGCACGAATGGAAGCTGACGGTGACAAACAGCTACAGCAGGAAGCGAAAACAGAGGGTGAGCCGGAGAAAGAACGACTGTTAGACCCGCAGATTGGTCTGCTTTACTGCGGCGGAGAAGCAGGATATCGCAAGGTTTTGGCCTGCTATAGCCAGACAGGGGACGAAAATCGTGAGAAAATTGAACAGCTTTTTGCGAAGGGGGATTGGAAGAATTACACGATTGCAGTACACGGAATCAAGAGCGCGATGCTTAGCATCGGTGCGACGCATCTGTCAGGTTTGGCAAAAGAATTGGAAGTAGCGGGAAAAAAGAATGATATCGCCTACATAAAGGAACATCATGCGAAAATGCTGGAAGAATATCGCTGTATCATAGAAATGCTGAAGGAGAACAATCTTGCAAGCCGACAAGCGTCGGAAAAGAAACCAAAAGAGCAGACAGAATCGGCAGACATAGAGGAGCTGTCGGTACTTGCAGACAGTGTTTTCAATCAATATGTCCAGGAGTTTGAGAAAGCGGCGTATGACCTTGATGGAGTGCAGATGCTCAAAATTTTAACGGAATTGGAACGATATCAATATGCGGGTGTGGAATTGAAAGAGGCACTTTTTGCGGTGAGAAGAAAAGTGGAAATGTCGGATTATATGTCAGCAACGGATGTACTGTTAAAGCTGTGGAAAAGATTGAAAAATAGTGCGGAGGGAGGCGACAGAGCATGATAAAAAAGCTGCATGAACTTGCGCTCAGCCGAGACGTTGAACTGCGTGAAAGATTGTTTCGTGTTATTATCCTTGCCGGGGCTGCTATGGCGTTACTTGGTGTGATAGAAAATGCACTGGTGGCAGACCTGGAAAAGGTTTTATTGCCCGCAATGATACAGCTTATCATTGTGGCAGCAGCACTTTTTTTGACCTTTAAGTATCGAAAAATGGATTTTGCGTCAATTCTCGTAGGCTTTGTTATTTGTGTCAAAGTATTTCCGGACATGTTCTTTTTGAGCGGAGGAATTGAGGGAGGGGCGACCGTATGGTTTGTCTTAAGCATGTTTTATGTGTTTATAATGTTTTCCGGAAAACGTCTGTGGTTTTTTTTGACGCTTTCTGTCGTGATAAATGGCGCTACATATATCATCGCATATCGAAACCCGGAGCTGGTAACACCGTTAGAAACACGTCGGGATATATATCTGGATTCCTTTTTTGCGGTAATCGGCGTTGGCATTCTGGTAGGGGCAATTCTTAAGTTTCAAATGAAACTGTATGAGGTTGAGCGCGGCGTTGCGCTGGAGCAGAAAGAAGAGTTAGAAAAAATCAGTGAGTCTAAGAATAAATTTTTTGCTAACATGAGTCATGAAATTCGTACACCGATTAATACTATTATCGGATTGAATGAGATGATACTGAGAGATTGTCCGGATGAACAAACAAAAGAATATGCGCAGAATGTCCGGAGCGCAAGCGAGATGCTTCTTAATCTGGTAAATGATATTCTGGATTTTTCACAGATGGAGAGCAAACAGATGAAGATAGTAGCGAGCGAGTATGAGACGCGAGAACTTTTTGAAGACCTTATTGACATGGTAGAAGTCAGCGCACAAGAAAAGGAACTTGATTTCATGGTGGATATTGACGAAAAGCTTCCGCGTATCCTCTACGGGGATGAACGACGTATCAAACAGATTATTTTAAATATCTTGACAAATGCGGTAAAATATACAAAGAAAGGCTCTGTCGCGCTGGCAGTACATGGGGAGTCTACGGATGTGGGAACTGTCGCGTTGAAAATTTCCGTAGCAGATACGGGAATCGGTATTCGGAAGGAGGACTTGGAGCATCTCTATGATGCATTCGGGCGTGTGGAAGAGTGGAGAAACACGAACATCGAGGGAACCGGACTCGGACTGGCAATCACCAAACAGCTTTTGAATCTGATGGGTGGAGAGATTACGGTGGATAGTATCTATACGAAGGGAAGTATCTTTACCGTAACGATACCACAGAAAGTCATAGATGCAGCACCAATCGGCAGCTTTGGGATGCACAGACCAAGAAACAAAGAAGAAGTCTATCGGCCGAGCTTTGAAGCGCCGGAGGCACGCGTGCTTGTCGTAGAAGATAATGATATGAACGCTATGGTAGTTGCAAGGCTGTTTCGCGAAACAAAGATGCAGATTGACATTGCTTCGGACGGAAAGCAGTGTTTGGAGAGGACAAAACAGAAATATTATCACTTGATTTTGATGGATTATCTGATGCCGGGGATGGATGGCGTAACAACATTAAAAGAGCTTCGCTGCCAGGAAAACGGTTTGTGTCGCGAGTCAGCGGTTATTGCGTTGACGGCGAATACTTTGATTAGCGCAAAGCAGCTATGCAGAGAACATTGCTTTGACGGATTTCTGGAAAAGCCGATTCTGCCACAGAAGCTGGAGGGTGAGATTCTTAAATTCCTTCCGTATGATATTGTGGAATACCGATTGAATCCTGATGGCGAGCGGGATAATCAGATACAGCAGACAGTGGGACGTAAGAAAAAGAAAATCTATGTGGCATCGGATTGCGTTTGCGATTTACCGGAAGAATTGCTGGAGAAATATAATATTGCATTGATGTATTTATATATCAAGACAGATAAAGGACGCTTTGCGGACACGCGTGAGATTGATTCGGACAACCTTTCACAATACCTGGTCAATGGTGAATGCAGTATTCACTCCGACGGTGTTTCGGTGGAAGAGTATGAAGCGTTTTTCGCGGAGTTGCTCACGCAGGCAGAGAATGTTATTCATATATCAATGGCGTCGAATGCGGGAAAAAGCTATTGCGTGGCAGTCTCAGCCGCAAAAGGTTTTGATCATGTACAGGTCATTGATTCAGGACATATCTCCGGGGGAGAGGGTTTGCTTGCTTTGTATGCGGCAAAGTTGGCGCAGGATGGGAAAAGTGTTGCAGAAATCTGTGCAGAGGTAGAGCGCATGAAAGGGAAAATAGTGTCAAAGTTTTTGATCCCGAACTGCAAGAACTTTTATGCGGGCGGTTATACCAACGCGATAACTGAGAAGGTATGTGATAGGCTAAATTTGCATCCGTCACTTACCATGCGTCAGAGCAGGCTTGTCATCGCAGGTGTGTGTGCCGGCAGGCTTGAAAATGCATGGAAACGTTATATACGATTACATCTGCGGCATAAACGCAAGATTTGTAATAACATCGTGATTATTACTTACGTGGGCTGTTCGGTACGACAGCAAGAGTTGATTCGCGAGGAGGTGTTAAAGTGTGTTCCGTTTGAAAAGGTAATTATGCAGAAGGCTTCTTTGTCCAATGCATGCAACGCGGGACTAGAGACAATCGGAATCGCTTATTGCACAAAATTTTAACTGGTTTATGTATAGGATATGGAGGAAAAATTTATGATGAACCCTGCTTCTATGATGAAAATTATGAATGCAAAGAACAAGTTTACGGAGAACCACCCAAAGTTCGTTTCCTTTTTAAATAAAGTTTTTTCTATGGGTGTGACGGAGGGAACCGTTATCGAGATTACGGTGACAAGACCGGGAGAAGAAGCAATCACAACCAATATGAAGGTGCTGCAATCAGACCTTGATTTGATGAAGGAACTGCAGGAACTTGCAAGGTAGGAATTTGACCCGTAACGGAACAACACGAAGCTCCGCAGCATAACATAAGATTGAAGTTATCTATAGGGAGTATAGAGTGGACTATAATCAGGAACAATTTTTTGGAACGCAGTTTTCGGCACCGAAGATGCCTTTTTATATGAGCTATCCCATGCAGAATCTGTATCTGACGGAGATGGAGTATGAGAAGGATATGGATCGGATGAAGGAATTGTATCCAAGAGAAGTAAAGAGAATCTTAGAATATGTTGAAGATGAATGTGATAAGATGGAATATGAGGGAAGTCTTATGTTCGATGAATATCCGGATCGGCTGATGCTTGAGATGGTTGTTGACCGAATTCATCAGAAAGTGGTGGATGAGACCGGTGATGTGGAAGCCGAGCAGTATCGTGGAGAGACGGCTTTTGTGGAAAATAGGCCGCCGTCACCACACAGACCGGGACAGAACGATCATTTAAGAAATCTGATAGGTGTTATCTTGAATAATGAGATGTACCGCAGACGATGCCGTCATCGCAGATGCAGGCGCTGGTGGTAAATCTAACGGTTCATTGGAACCGTTGGATTAGAAGAATCTCTGCGAGATTCTTCCGATGCGTGTGAGATGTGAGTTCCTTAAGAAAAAGAAAAGAATCCAAAGAAGTGATTGCAGATTCTAAAAAAAATGCATACAATATAGCTATCGCGTCAGCGATAGCTATTTGAATTTATAGAACTTTTGATTTGTGAAACAGATAAGGGAGGGACGACCGTGCGGAAAGGAACATGGAAAGCAGCCGTCTTATTAATTATATTTGTACTTGCGGTATTGATATTTGGAAAGCTGACCAATCATACCAATGCAGATTTGACAACGGAGATGGATGAAGCGACATTTCCGGTTATTTCTCTATACCAAAATGACATAGAAATCAACAAACTGTATGGGTATGCAAATGAGATGAATGCGGCATATATGCGGGATACGATTACACCGATTGCAACAGACCGCAAGCTGCCGATTTCCATACAAACATACCAGACGGCAGTGGATGCCATATCCTATGAGATACGGAGTTTAGATGCCGAGCGATTAATTGCGAACGCAGATGTGAATTCTTATGAAGAGACGAGAGGCAGGATTCAAGCAGAACTTGAGATTCAGAATTTGCTTTCCGCAGGTGAGGAATATCTTTTGATTATACAGCTCGAGAGCGGAAGCGATGTTATTTATTACTATACGAGAATTATGGAACCGGTAGAATGTCATGTAGAAGAGTGTGTGGATTTTGTTCTTGATTTTAACGACAAGACTTTTAACGATGAAACGACCGGAACCCTGGCGACCTATATGGAGAAGACGACGGGAGATAATACAACACTTCAATATGTGTCCTTGAACTCTTCCTTGAAGCAGGTGGGATGGGCAGATTTTAACGGAGAACGTCTGACAGAGCCGGTACCTTCCATCAAGGAAATTACAAGCACATATAACGTGATTGTTCTTGATTATGTCGTGACCCGTGTGGGTGAGAACGGTGAGAGCGAATATTATAATGTGGAGGAATACTATCGTGTGCGTTACACGAGCAACCGCATCTATCTGCTGAATTTTGAGCGGACAATGGAGCAGATTTTCCGCGGAGAAAACTGTGAAATTTACGATGCGTATATTCAGCTCGGCATTCGTTCCGGTGAGGTGGAATATAAAGCGAATGAATCCGGAACAACGGTCGCATTTGTACAGGAAGGTGAGCTTTGGAGCTACAATATTCAGGAGAATACACTTGCAAAAATATTTAGTTTTCGAGGCTATGAGGGAATTGATGAGCGCGAGAACTACGGGGAACATGAGGTTAAGATTGCCGGAATTGATGAAGCGGGAAGCGTGGATTATATTGTATATGGATATATGAACCGTGGTATACATGAAGGCGAAGTAGGCATTGCGGTATATCATTATGACAGTCTCTCAAACACCAATGAGGAGCGCGTGTTCATTTCATCCGATAAGTCCTATGAAATAATGAAATCGGAAATGGGACAGCTTATGTATGTGAATGAGGGTGGTGAACTATTCCTCATGATGAATGGGACGGTGTATGGTATTGACCTTAATACCTTGGCAATACGGGAGCTTATCAGTGATTTGTCTGAGGATTCCTTTGCGGTATCAGAGTCGAACCGCTATATTGCATGGGCACAAAAGGGAGACGGGGCAGGCAGTAAGAGCATTCAAGTAATGAATTTATCCGACCAGAAGATTACCGAGGTGAGGGAAAAGAGTGACGAATTCGTAAGACCGCTAGGATTTATGGAGGAGGACTTCGTGTATGGTATTGCCAGAGGAGAAGAAATTTTTGAGGACGCTGCGGGCAATGTGACATTTCCGATGTATCAGATTAAGATTGTGGATGTGACATCCGAGGAAATGACAGAACTGAAAAAATATGAGAAGAATGGATACTATGTTTCCGACATAGAGATTGATGATTATACGATGTACTTAAATCGTATTAAATATAATGGAACAGCCTATGTGTCGGCGGATCAGGATATGATTATGAACCGCGAAGGTGAGGAAGGAAAACTGATAAACATTATCTCTACTACTTCGGGAGAGAAACAGACGCAGGTGCAAATCAGGCTTGAGAGCGCAGTGACGGGACAGACACCGAAACTTTTGACACCAAAGGAAACAATACTTCTCGAAGAACGTGTGGTATCGCTTCCGGATGAGAATAATACGCCGTACTATTATGTTTATGTAAAAGGCGATGTAATCGTGTCAACCAATGATGTGACAGAGGCAGTAAATGCGGCGAATGCACGGATGGGTGTGGTTATTGGGGAGAATCAGCAGTATATTTGGAAGCGCTCCAGAAAGACCACACAGACGGCATTTTCGGATATTGCAGTAGGCACGGAGGATGCGGATGCGGGAAGCATTGCGCAGTGTATTAACGCAATGTTGCAGAGGGAAGGAATTAATATTAGCGTCGAAGCATTAATCGAAGGTGGAGAAACGCCGAAGAGTATCCTGAATAATACTTTAAAAGAACGGAAGGTTTTAGATTTGACAGGCTGTCAGATAGAGGAAATCCTTTATTACGTCAGCTGTGGAAGTCCGGTTTTTGCCATGACAGGAAGCAATGATGCCGTACTTGTGGTAGGATATGACAGCTCTAATGTTGTGATTTATGATCCTGCAATGGGTATGACATATCGCAAATCACTTGATGATGCAGATAAGATGTTTGAAGCCGCCGGAAATGTTTTTTTCACATATTTGGTTGAATAAAAATGCATAAAAAAGAATCCTTACTCGAAAAATGGTTCGTGGAACTTTAACAGATTTTGGGATGACCTATTGCAAATTGTGAATTAATGCGTTATGCTTCAAGAAGTACTTGAATAGAGGAAGTGGAGGATTATGAGCAGAAAAGAAATCATTGTATCAAATGTATCAGAAGAACATAATAATCCCGTTGCAGAGTTAGTGCAGGTTGCATGTCGCTTTGACAGTGAAATCATATTAGAGAGCAACAACCGCCGCATTAATGCAAAAAGTATTATGGGAATTATGGCATTTAATCCGTCCAAGGGAATGACGGTGAACATCGTTGCAGAGGGCAGTGATGAAGAAGAAGCATTAGTAGCAATGGAAAAGTTTTTAGTGTGTGAGTAGTTTGTACGTTGTGGAGGAAATCACTATGGAAAAAAAGATGGCAGTGAAACTTGACGGAACTAAGGCAACAGTAAAAGCAGCAGAGGAAAAAGTAGTTGCTAAGGCAGAAGGCGTAAAGGCTGCAGTGAAAGAAGCTGTAGCAGAGAAGAAAGAGAGCGGTGTAGCTATCGCAAAAGCAGTAACTGATGAGAAAAAGGCAGATGCTCAGAAAGCAAAAGAAACTGCAAAAAAAGCAAAAACAACAAAGAGTACTAAGACAGCAAAGAAAGTTGTAAAGGAAGAGTTAAAACCGGAAGTATTTATCCAGTATCAGGGAAAAGAAGCAATCGTGGCAGACGCAATCGAGAAAGCGAAAGCTGAGTTTGTTGCAAATGGTCACAGAGTATCTTCCATCAAATCTCTTCAGGTTTATCTGAAACCGGAAGAATATGCAGCTTACTATGTAATTAATCAGAAATTTGCAGGAAGAGTAGATTTGTTTTAAGATAGATATTCAAGTATAAAAGAGGATATCACGTAACGTGATATCCTCTTTTTGTGCAATAGTAGAACTATTGTTGATTTGCTTTGTATTTGGAAACAAGTCTTTGGATTCTGTCGTACGGGTTCAGTAAATCACTGATGGAGCTGTCGTGATTTAAGGTGTCGATGATGTAAGCGATATATTTGCTCATATCACAACTGATATAGTAAGGTCTGGAGAGAAGCTCCGGTGTCTGGTAGGTCAAGTTTGTCGTTACGACCTTGTAGATAATACCATCAGCGACTGCTTTGTCAAAACGGTCAAGACCGTTTGTGAAGAGACCAAAAGTAGCGACGACAAAGATGCGGTTTGCTTTTCTTTTCTTGAGCTCAGTAGCAACATCAATCATGCTTTCTCCGGAAGAAATCATGTCGTCAATGATGATAACGTCTTTTCCTTCTACGGAGGAACCTAAGAACTCGTGAGCAACGATTGGGTTGCGTCCATCGACAATTTTGCTGTAGTCACGGCGTTTATAGAACATGCCCATGTCTAATCCAAGCACATTTGCAAGGTATACGGCACGGTTTGTACCGCCCTCATCCGGGCTGATAATCATCATGTGATCAGCATCAATCTGAAGGTCAGACACTTCTTTTAAAATGCCCTTAATGAACTGATATGCAGGCTGTACGGTTTCAAAACCTTTCAGTGGAATAGCATTCTGCACACGAGGATCATGAGCATCAAATGTGATAATGTTATCAACACCCATTGCAGTGAGCTCCTGCAATGCCAAGGCACAGTCTAAGGATTCACGTGCAGTGCGTTTGTGCTGACGGCTTTCGTACAGGAATGGAATGATAACCGTGATACGTCTTGCTTTTCCGCCTACGGCTGCAATGATTCGCTTTAAGTCTGCGTAGTGATCATCCGGAGACATATGATTCTCATAACCGCAGACAGAGTAAGTCAGACTGTAATTTGTGACATCCACCATCAGATACAAGTCATATCCGCGGACAGATTCCTTGATAACACCCTTGGCTTCGCCGGTTCCGAAACGTGGAACAGAAGTAGAGATGATATAAGAATCGCGGCGATAACCTTTGAAGGCAGGGTCGGATTCGTGCTGGTGCTGTCTGCTTTCGCGCCAGCCAACAAGGTATTTATCAACCTTAAGACCCAAGGCTTTGCAGCTCTCGAGAGGGATGAGGCCGAGAGCCCCGTCAGGAATGGTTTCTAAGTTTCTTTCATCGTTTGGCATGAATGGTTCCTCCATAAAAAATAGTTGACATTACTTTATTTCAATAGATTGCTCTAATTGAAGGCATATTATAAATCAGCGATTGCGTTTTAAAATACGGATGTCGGCACCAAAAAGCTTAATCAATGTGTAGTTGCTGGAGATTCGCGAGAGCACACGCTCGGAGTAAATATCTGCCAGTTGATTCATCCCCAGATTTGTGGAGATAATGGTGGACTTTTTCCTTAAAATGCGTTCGTTCAGACACAAAAATAGTTGTGAAGTTGTGAATGAATTGGTCAGCTCTGTGCCGAGGTCGTCAATAATCAACAAATCACAATCAAAAATGTTCTGATGTGTCCGGGTGGCATCTTCATCCTTTTTAAACACACCTTTGCTTAATATATCAAATAATTGGAATGCCGTAAAGTAAATTACGGAATATCCTTGATCCATCAATTCTTTTGCAACACAGTTGGACAAAAAAGTCTTCCCTATACCAGTATCCCCATAAAAATAGAGATTAGAAAAGGTATCATCAAAATGTTCAATAAAATCATGACATTTTAGGACTGCATCCCGTGCTGTGTCCAGAGATGAAAGGCCGGTAGCAGGGTTGATATCTTCGCTGGAATAGTAATCGAAGGAGAATGTATGAAAGTTTTCCTTTTGCAAGATTTCCTTAAGGTTTGACTGCGTATAAACTAAATCGATAGCTGCCTGCTCAAAGCAGTGGCAACGTTTAAACCCAATGTAGCCGGTATCTTTGCAATCCGGGCAGGTATATATCGGTTCGAAATAATTCGCGGGAAAACCATGCTCCTGCAAAAGAAGAGCTTTTTTCTCGCGGTAGGAAGCAATCTGTTCGCGCAGAGAAGAAAGCGCGGCTGTATCACCATCCAGAAGGCGTCTTGCCTGTGCAACGGAGCAGGAGGCAATCGCATCATCAATCTCCTTGAGCTTAGGAAGCTTTTCGTAGGCCGCTTTTGTTCTTTCTTCAAGAACATGCTGGTTATGGAGTTGTCTTGCATCATATTCACGAAGAATCTCATCGTATTGAGAATTGCTCAAAGGCATGTATGTGTCCTCCCGGTATTAGCGAACTGTAGTGGTAAGCAACATCTTCTCAAGCTGATCATAATCATAAGAACGCTGCGTAAAGTTGTTAAACTTATTTTTGGAAGAAGCTCCGGACGTGCCGGCTGTCTGAGTGGTTCCTTTCTTTTTGCTCTGATGTTCTGCATCCAGTTTTGCAATGTCATCAAGAGTCTTAATTTGTCTCTTGTGCCAGTTGCTTAAGATGGAATCGGTATATTCAAAGCTTGGTTGATGAATGGATGAGATGGTGCGTTTGCATGCCTCTTCAATCAATTCATTGGTAAAACCATATTCGGACTTCCATTTTTCAATCAGGCATGTTTCGGAAGGAACAAGGTTTCTTCCTGAGATGCCAAGAGCCTTCATAACCATAAAATAGGACTGACTGTGCAGGCTAGCTGCCTGCTTCGCATCGGCTACGGTGGAGATGTTACTGTCTGCCCAGGCTAAAGCGACCTTTTCTATGTAACGAATGCTCGTATGCCCTTTGCTCACACAGTACTCTATCAGATACTCAATCAGGTCTGTGGAGAATCCGAGGATATCATATAAATATAAGATAGTATTGATATCAGTAGCATTTAGTGTACGGCTTAAATAGCGCTCTGCAATAAAGAAAAGTTCGGCAACGGCTTCATTCTGTCGGAAATTCTTGATGTCATCTGCAGAGTAGCTTTTCTTCTTTGGCACTTCGAGTGCGGAAGGACTCTCCTGCGCGACAGATGACTTTTGCGCCGCGAAAGCTGTCGTGGCAGACTTAGAGGAGGCGCTGCCGTCATTGGAGGAATCACTGCCGGAGGACTTGTCCGCTTTACGAGAAGAAGAATCCAACAGGCATACACCGGTCAGATTCTCATTGTCGTCATACTCCAGACGAAGCAGGTGCATACGTTCCCAGTAGCTTAATGCACGCTTAATATCCTTTTCGGTATGTTCGAATTTGTCCGCAATGGATGAGATGGAGAAGGATGCATCCGGTACATTCATAAGACGAAGCAGATACAGATAAATCTTTACGAACTCTCCATTGGCATCGGACATATATTCATCAATAAAAATATTAGAAACACTTGTGGCAGAACTCGGTGAGTCACTGTGCAATGTAATTTTGGCCATAACGAATTATAAACCTCTTTCCTAACGAATAGTGAAAAAATAGTTTTCTATCGTCATGAATTATAGCACAGGAATTTTGGAAAGAGAAGTATAAATTTAAGTACAAATCCAGTAAAATCAAGGATTCCAGGAATTGTGGATAGTGTGGATAACAAGTGCGAATTTTTTAGAATAAAAAATTATGGTAACTGGAAAAATACAAAATTTTAAATAATGATAAAGCTTTTGCGGATGGTAAGAAGAGTGTTTATGTAAACAAAAAAATCCACATCCATAAGTTGAAGTTTTCCCCAATATGGATGTGGATAATGTGGATAACTTATTTGCCGAGTAGATGTTCACCGACATTTACAATATCTCCGGCTCCCATAGTTATCAACAAGTCACCGTTCATACAATTTTTTAATAGGAATTTTTCGATTTCCTCAAAAGAAGGGAAATAGTAGCAATCAGTTCCTTTTTCTTTCAACTTGGCAAGAATATCCCTGGAGGAGATTCCATAGGTGTTTTTTTCTCTTGCGGCATAGATATCTGCAAGAACCACTACATCCGCCATGGAAAGAACTTCCGCAAAGTCATCGAGGAAAGCCTTTGTACGGGAATATGTATGTGGCTGGAATGCGAGTATCAGACGCTTGTGGGGATAGTTTGAAGCCGCGGACAATGTGGCACGAATCTCTGTTGGATGATGTGCATAATCATCAATAATGGTAACGCCGTCCACGCAGCCCTTGTATTGAAAACGTCGGTTGGCGCCGCCGAAAGCAAGCAATCCGTCTCTGATAACGTCTTTGGGAAGCTTTAAGTCCAAAGAAAGTGCGATGGCAGCCAGTGCATTGGAGACATTGTGCATGCCCGGAACATTTAGGGAGACGGTCAATACCTCCTTGTCGCGGTACATTGCAGTGAAAGTTGCACAGGCTTTCGCATCAAAAGTGACATCCTTCGGATGAAAGTCACAGTGTTCATTAAGACCGAACGTGATTACCTGCGGATCCAAGTCTTTAACAAGCTCTTCGTAGTTCGGAATATCACCGTTGATGATGATGGCTCCATCTGCACGGGTGTTGCCTGCAAATTGATGGAATGAACGGCGAATCTCATGAATATCCTTAAAGAAGTCTAAATGCTCTGCCTCGACATTTAAGATAACACTGTATTTTGGATAGAAATGCAAAAAACTATTTGTGTATTCACAGGCCTCGGAGATAAAGACATTGGACTTGCCTACACGCAGATTGCCGTTGATTGCCTGTAAGATGCCGCCTACTGTGATGGTTGGGTCGCATTTTGCAGAAAGCAGAATCTGGCTGATCATGGAAGTTGTCGTAGTCTTGCCGTGTGTACCGGCAACTGCGATAGAATTTTGGTAATTGTCCATAATCTGGCCGAGTAATTCGGCGCGCGAAATCAGAGGAAGACCTGCTTCGCGTGCTTGTAAAAATTCCGGATTGTCTTCGCGAATGGCAGCGGTGTAGACGACAAGGTCGATGTCGCTGGTAATATTTGATGCCTGTTGTCCGTAAAATACGGTAACACCCATTTCTTCCAGATGCTTTGTAAGCTCGGATTCCTTGGAGTCGGAACCGGAAATCGTGAAATGCTCTTCCAAGAGGATTTCAGCGAGTCCGCTCATGCTGATGCCGCCAATGCCTATAAAGTGTACGTGAATAGGCTTTTTGAAATTGATTTTATACATAATTAATACCTGCCTGTTTTCAATGATTCAGCTTTACTGAAGCTAATTAATAATGCAGACGAATGTGCGTCTGTTATCCCATTATAAACCTATCTTATTAATTTGCAAATTCTTTTGGAATAAAATCTTTTCGACATAAGCGATTATTGCTGGAAAAAAATGGGTATAATTTGTGTAAAATGTCAAAAAATGAAAAATTGAGGAGATAAAATTGTGAAAAATGATGTACATTGAACATGGGGTGTGGTATAATTCGAAGTACCAAGATAGCAAATTAGGACTAGTTAGAAAGAGACGAGAGGTGATGGACGTGATTAGAAAAGAAATGATAGCTATGCTATTAGCTGGAGGACAGGGCAGCCGCCTTGGTGTGCTCACAGCAAAGGTTGCAAAACCGGCAGTTGCATTTGGCGGTAAGTATCGAATTATTGACTTTCCATTGAGCAACTGCATCAATTCCGGTATTGATACCGTGGGTGTGCTGACTCAGTATCAGCCGTTACGTCTGAATTCCCATATCGGTATCGGTATTCCGTGGGATTTGGACCGTAACAACGGTGGTGTAACGATTCTACCGCCATATGAGAAGAGCGACAACAGTGAGTGGTATACGGGTACCGCCAATGCGATATTCCAGAACATGAACTATATGGAGAGCTACAATCCGGAATATGTATTGATTTTGTCCGGTGATCACATTTACAAGATGGATTATGAAGTAATGCTCGATTTCCATAAAGAGAACCATGCGGATGTAACGATTGCTACGATGCCCGTCCCAATCGAGGAGGCGAGTCGTTTTGGTATTGTAATCGCAGATGAGAATAAGAAGATTAAGGAGTTTGAGGAGAAGCCGGCACAGCCGCGCAGTAACCTTGCTTCCATGGGAATCTATATTTTTAGCTGGGATGTTTTAAAAGAGGCACTCTACGCGATGAAGGATCAGAGCGGATGCGATTTTGGTAAGCATATTATTCCATATTGCCACGAACGTAATAAACGCCTTTTTGCTTATGAATACAACGGTTACTGGAAGTATGTCGGTACGCTCGGATCCTAGTGGGAAGCAAATATGGAGCTGATAGACCTGATTCCTGAATTCAACTTGTACGAAGAGTATTGGAAGATATATACGAAGAGCGATATTATCGAGCCACAGTATGTGTCCGCGGATTCTGTGATAGAGAAAAGCATCATCGGTGAGGGTGCGGAAATCTATGGCGAGGTACATAGCTCGGTTATCGGTCCGGGTGTTACGATTGGAAAGGGCACTGTTGTGCGGGATTCCATCATTATGAAAGGCACGCAGATTGGTGCGGGAACCAGGATTGATAAGGCTATTATTGCAGAGAACTGCAGTGTTGGCGACAATGTCACATTGGGTGTTGGAGAAGAGGCACCAAATAAGCTCAACGCAAGCATCTATTCCTTTGGCTTGGTAACCATCGGGGAAGATTCGACAGTACCGGATGCGGTTTCTGTTGGTAAGAACACAGCAATCTCCGGTGTGACCAAAAAAGAAGACTATCCGAACGGAATTCTTGAAAGCGGTGAAGTAATTATTAAGGCTGGTGACTCGATTTGAAGGCAATAGGTATTATTTTAGCTGGCGGTAATAACAGCCGTATGCAGGAATTATCCAATAAGAGAGCGATTGCAGCGATGCCGATTGGCGGAAGCTACCGCAGCATCGACTTTGCACTCAGCAATATGAGCAATTCACATGTTCAGACAGTAGCAGTATTGACGCAGTACAGTGCGCGTTCTTTGAATGAGCATTTGAGCTCATCGAAATGGTGGGACTTTGGTAGAAAGCAGGGTGGATTGTTTGTATTCAATCCAACCGTAACGGTGGATAATAGTTGGTGGTATCGGGGAACCGCAGATGCAATGTACCAGAACATTAACTTTTTAAAGAAGCGCCATGAGCCATATGTCATTATCACAAGTGGTGACTGTGTATACAAGATGGACTACAATAAAGTGCTTGACTACCACATCGAGAAGAAAGCTGATATTACAGTTGTTTGCAAGGATATGCCGGCAGGTGTGGATGTCAGTCGATTCGGAGTTGTTCGGATGAATGAGGATTCCAGAATTATCGAGTTTGAGGAGAAGCCGATGGTATCTCAGTCGAACACGATATCAACCGGTATCTACATTGTTCGAAGAAGACAGCTTATCGAGATGCTGGAGCGCAGTGCAGCAGAGAATCGTTGGGACTTTGTAACCGATATTTTAATCCGTTATAAAAACATGAAGCAGATATATGGCTATAAGATGAAAGAATACTGGAGCAATATAGCAACAGTAGAGTCATATTATCAGACCAATATGGATTTCCTGAATGCGGATGTGCGTAATTATTTCTTCCGTGACGAGCCCAAAATTTGCTCTAAAGTGGATGACCTTCCGCCTGCGAAGTACAATGTTGGCTCGGATGTGCGTAACAGCTTAATTGCAAGTGGGTGTATCATCAACAGTAAGGTGGAGAATTCTGTATTATTTAAGAAGGTATTTGTGGGTAAGAACTGTGTGATTAAGAATTCGATTATCTTAAATGATGTGTACATCGGCGATAACACGCATATTGAGAATTGTATTGTAGAGAGCCGCGATACGTTAAAGGCAAATACATATTATTGTGGTGATAACGGTATTAAGGTTGTATTTGAAAACAATCAGAGATATGTGCTTTAAAATGACACAAGGGGGACAGAAGAATATGCAGATTACAGACGTGAGAATTAGAAAAGTAGAAAAAGAAGGAAAAATGAAAGCAGTAGTGTCTATCACGATTGATGAAGAGTTTGTAGTTCATGATATTAAGGTTATCGAGGGCGAGAAGGGATTATTTATCGCAATGCCAAGCCGTAAGGCGGCTGACGGTGAATACCGTGACATCGCGCACCCGATTAACTCTGATACCAGAGACCGTATTCAGAGACTAATCTTAGAAAGATATCGTGAGACAATTGAGGCAGAAGGTTAATAAGGGCAAAAGCAAATAAAAGATATGAAAAGAGGTTTATCAAGAGGTATTGGTAAACCTCTTTTTAAGTAAATGCTAGGATATATATATTGTAGGACAATAGGTTTAAATGAAAAGCAAAAAACAATAATTGATGGTAGAGAAATTGAAACAGAAATGATAAAATGAGTTTGCTTTAAAATAAAGATGCTTATTGTGGAGGATAATGCTTATGGCGCGCACAAATAGAAGTAGTATTGACGTAACATTGGATAGTGTTGAATATAAGCTAAAATTAAAGGAGACATTGGTTTCGATACTTGCAAAGGCAAAATCTGCAACAACAGAAGCGTCCGTTGCATCGGCAGTGGAAACAGAACTATTTTATTTTATAAAAGTATTTTTTGATAAGGATATTGTTTGGGATAAGGAAATTGGACAGTCTGATTTGAAACATAAAAGACGGGTGTTTACGGGTCGACTGGATGCCGTTTCCAATGATTTGGTTATTGAATATAAAAGACCTGATAAATTGAGGACTGAAAAGGAACAAGAAAAAGCTACGCAACAGGTTGACAAATATTTAATACAACTCAAGGATGAAAGTAATGTAGAATATAATGCAATATTGACGGACGGACAAAAAATTCGTTACTTTTATTATTTGGATAAAGTATTACATCACACCCCGTTTAAGAATATTGAAATTGATGATTTGGATAAATTGGTAAAAAGCCTGATAAATGTTGGAAACAAGAAATTTGTTCCACAGAATATAGTCCAGGATTTTAAGCTTGAGGCAAAGGAACCTATAACACTTGATTTAGCAAAGTGTTTATTTGATATTGCAAGCAATAATATGACGGATAAAACGGACATGCTTTTTCAAGAATGGCAAGAACTTTTTCACTTATCTGAGAATGACAGAGGGCAGAACCTCGATATCGAAAAAAGAAAGAAAGCGTTAAGTGAAATATTCGGGAAAAAGATAGTGGACGTAGAGACGGATTACAAAGCATTGTTTGTTTTACAGACAACGTATGCAATTATCGTAAAGCTTATTGCGTGTAAAGTGATAACAAGGTTATCGACAGATTCGCAGTGTAATATTTTGTATTTTTCGGACTTGACCAAAGTAGATTCGTTGCAATTACGAGAGTTTATGGAAAATCTAGAAGATGGATATTCATATACAATCGGAGGAATCAGGAATCTTTTAGAGGGAGACTTCTTTTCCTGGTATGCAGCAGAGGAGCAATGGACTGATGAAGAGGCGAAATGTATTATCAATATTATTAATACATTAGAGGGGTATACAGATAGTTCGCTTGCATATGGATATACAGCCATTGATATATTTAAAGATTTATATATGGAAATTATGCCTAATGAGGTAAGACATAGCCTGGGAGAATATTTTACACCTTCATGGTTAGCCGATTACGTTATTAAAAATAGTGAGATGATGATAAGGGAACCTAAGTGGAAAGCTATAGATCCTTGTTGTGGAAGCGGTATTTTTATTGTTACGCTTATTAAGCACATTTTAAAAGGGAAGGATGTTGTTAGTGCGAGCAAAGAAGAAAAGAAAGTAATATTAGATGAAATTCTTGAGCGAGTACAAGGAATAGATATTAATCCGCTTTCTGTATTGACTGCGCGAGTAAGTTATTTGCTGGCAATAGCACCACTTTTGGGAGAGGAACCAATAGAAATTCCAATTTATTTGGGCGACTCAGCTAATATTCCAAATAAAGTGTTAATAGATGATGTTGAATGCTACAAGTATGTTGTAAATACGAAGCAAGGTGAAATTGACATAACATTGCCATGTGGTTTTGTAGAGAGTAAGACGTTTTTGGAAAAAATGAGTATTCTCCAGACTGTTGTTAAAAATGGGGAAGTTCAGCCTGTATATAAGAAATTTTTGAGCTGCATTGATGCCCGTGAGAGAAACGAGACAGTCTTGGAATATATATATAGACTGTCAGAAAGATTAGTAGAGCTTCATAAAAATAAATGGGACGGAATTTGGCTGAGAATAGTGACAAATTATATGCTTGTAGCCCGAATCAAGGATATTGATATTATTGTAGGGAATCCGCCGTGGGTTAAGTGGGAGTTTTTGCCACAAGTCTATGCTGAAAAAATAAAAAAATTGTGTTTGGATAGACACTTATTTTCAGGTCAAACATATATGGGAGCTATTAGTTTGAATATTTGTGCATTAATTTCTAATGTAACAGCTTCAACATGGCTAAAAAAAGATGGTGTATTAGCGTTCTTGATGCCCAAAACGCTGATGACGCAGGATTCATATGCGGGTTTTAGAAACTTCTATACAGATGTATCTAATAGAGAGAGACTATATCTACAAAAGGTAGATGATTGGAGCAACTCTGGAAACCCTTTTGTATATACAACCGAAAAGTTTTTTACATATTATTATCAGAGGAAACCGGTGGACTACTCCTTAGGTATTCCTATATGTTTTGTTGAAAAAAAGCGAGGGTCTGATATTAAAAGAATAAATACGCATAGCGCATATAGCGAGGTTGAAGGGAACTTTTACCTAAATGAAGGGAAAGCATATCAGTTAGATGAAAAGAGAACTGGATTTACAATGATTAAGGAATCAGATTCTTTCCGTACGGAACTATATAGTCAGATTATAGGAGAATCAGCTTATAAAGCAAGAAGTGGAGTAGAATTTACGCCAGCAGAGGTATATTTTATTGAACCGCTGCGTGGAGTTGGAAATCCTCAAAGATATAGATTTAAAAATTCTGAATTTTTAAATGCTGTATATAAAGTAAAGAATAAAGGTGGTATTGAACTTGAGACTGAGTATGTATATCCTGTTGTGAAGAGTCCTTGTATTCGTGAGTTTGGAATTAGCGAAAATGACAACTACTGCATATTTCCATATGAAGTAGGTGCCACAGAATGTGTTCCTTTGGAAAAATTAAACGAGAATTCAGAATATTTGACAAATTATCTGATTCAAAACAAGGCAGTAGTTGAAAAACAATCAAAGCGAAGCCGAATGATTGCTAAAGGGAAGGAGTTTTATGCGCTTTCTAAGGTTGGAACATATACGTATGGAGAGTATTCAGTAACGTTTAGAGATAATACTAAGTTGGTGGCGGCAGTAGTATCGCCAATAATGACGCCATGGGGAGAAATGAAGAAGCCAGTTTGTGCAAAACATGCACCATATATTAGTATGGACAAGAAGGGTAGATATATATCGGAAGATGAAGCGTACTATTTGTGCGGAATCTTGAATACAAATGTTGTACAGGAATATTTTAAATTTTCATTTAGTGGGCGTTCATATAGTATTGACTTTAATATTAAGTTACCATTATATGATGAAAAAGATAAATTGCACAAAAAAATTGCTGAATTGTCGCGAGTGGCTCATCGAAGTTATAATGATGAAAAAGTCATTGGAAATGTAAAAAAGGAAATAGAAAAAATATATCTTAAAATTTGTGCAAGATGAGAGATTATAAAAAGCTTCTTAGTGTATATTTAGGGGCTTTTTATAGTTAAGAACAAATAGAGATATGGGTATGAGATATCCCTCTTGTAAAATTTGAAAACTTCTGTAAAATGGAACATAGACTAAAACAAGAATAAGCAAAGAATGACAAGAAACATCAATTACAAAGAAATGCAGGAGGTTTATGATGGAAAAGCTTAGAGCAGTCATACTTGCGGCGGGCAAGGGAACCAGGATGAAATCCGACCTGCCGAAGGTGGCGCATACAATAGAAGGAAAATGTCTGGTGGACTATGCGATAGAGGCCGCTATGGGCGCAGGCGCCGAGGATATCTGCCTTGTGCTTGGTTATAAGCATGATGTGGTTCGTGCGTCAATCCTGCATAAGGATGTGGAGTACGTTTTACAGGAAGAACAGTTAGGGACCGGTCATGCTGTAAAATGTGCGAAAGACTTTTTGGGAGAAGACGGGCAGACATTGATTCTGTTTGGCGATACGCCGTTCATTACGGCAGAGACGCTGAATCGCCTGAAAGCATATCATATGGAGCGAGGAAATGCGGTCACTGTCTTGTCTGCGATGATTGATGACCCGACTGGATATGGGCGTATCATTCGCGATGCAGACGGCAATTTTGTCAAGAGTGTAGAGCACAAGGACGCAAATGAGACAGAGCTTATGTCGCATGAGATTAATTCCGGTATGTACATTTTTGAAACGAAAGAGTTAAAAGAGGCACTTGATAAGATTCAGCCAAATAATGCGCAGGGAGAATATTATCTTCCGGATGCGCTCACAATCATAAAAGAAAAAGGTCTTGCGGTAGACGCATTTGCATTGGAGAGTCCTGAGGATATCACCGGTGTGAATGATCAGGAGCAGTTAAAAGCGGCAACAGCAGTAATACGTAGGAGAAATCAATGTTTTTAATCGTCGGACTCGGAAATCCGGGAAAACAGTATGAGCATACCAGACACAACGTGGGATTTGATGTCATGGATGTCATTGCGGATAAATATAATATCAGTATCAGTGAGAAAAAGCACAAAGCGCTTTGCGGAAAAGGTGTGATAGAAGGGCAGAAGGTTGTGCTGGCGAAACCACAGACCTTTATGAACTTAAGCGGTGAGAGTGTGGCAGAGCTTTTGAATTATTATAAGCTTGACCCGGAGAATGAACTGCTTGTGATTTTTGATGACATCAGTCTTGCGCCGGGGGGCATACGCATTCGCAAAAAAGGAAGCGCGGGTGGACATAACGGAATTAAGAATATCATCGCTCAGATCGGTACACAGAATTTTATGCGCATTAAGGTCGGAGTCGGGGAAAAGCCAAAGGGCTGGGATTTGGCAGACCATGTGCTGGGGCATTTTGACGCGGTGGACCGATCAAAAGTGGAGGATGCTATTATAGAAGCGCTCCGGGCGGCAGAAATGATTCTGCAGGGAGAGGTTGACCAAGCGATGAATGACTTTAACGGAAAGAAACAGGAGGTCTAAGTGCGGACATTCACAGAACCCTTGCAGGGGTTAAAAGAAGTGGAGGACCTTGAGGCAAAACTGCCGAAACTGTCAGGAGTGCTTCAGGTTTCCGGCTGTATTGATGCAGTAAAACCACATATGATTTATAGCATTAACAATGGTTCTGGCAACAGAATCATTGTTACTTTTCATGAGCAAAAAGCGAAAGAATTGTGGGAAGAATACCGTTTTTTTGACCCCAAGGCAGCCTATTATCCGGCGAAAGATATCCTGTTTTATCAGTCCGATATTCGTGGCAATGTGCTTACGGCAGAGCGTATCAATGCGTTAAAATTGATAGCAGAGGAAAAGGAATGTACTATCATTACGACGTTTGACGGCTTGATGAATCCTATGCCAAGTCCGGAAAAATTCATTCAGGCAGTGAGAAAAATATCCGTGGGCGATATTCTGGACATGGAAGAACTCACAAGACATCTCGCGGAACTTGGCTACGAAAAGAATTATCAGGCAGGTACACAGGGAGAATTCTCCGTGCGAGGAGGAATCATCGATATCTTTCCATTGACGGAGGAGAATCCGTTTCGTATTGAGCTTTGGGGAGACGAAGTGGATTCTATTCGCTCGTTTGACGCGGAGAGCCAGCGCTCCATTGAGAATCTGGAAGAAGTGCATATTTACCCGGCATGTGAGCTTGTGCTTACAGAAGCGGAGCGAAAAGCGGGTATCGAACGCATATTAGAGGAAGCAGACCGGGTTTCCGAAAAACTTCGCAAAGAATTAAAAACAGAGGAAGCTTACCGTGTGAAGTCTGCTGCAGAGCAGCTTGCGGAGGAAGCGGGAGAACTTGGCATCAGTGCCGGATTGGATGCATATCTTTCCTACTTTTGCGAGGAGTGCGTGTCACTTCTTGATTATTTTGATGCGAAGGACACGTTAGTGTTTTTGGACGAGACGCCGCGGAGCATCGAGCGTGGTATGGCGACGGAGACAGAGTTTTCAGAGAGCATGAAACAGCGGCTGGAAAAAGGATATATTCTGCCGGGACAGATGCGGGAACTTTTTACCTGCAAAGAGATACTGGCAAAAATAGAGCGGCGCCGATGCATCTCTCTGGTAGCACTGGATATGAAAAACCCGCATCTGGAAATCGAGACGAGGATGAATATCCAGACGAAGACCGTGAACCCATACAACAACAGTTTTGAACTATTGGTAAAGGACTTGGCTCGCTATAAAAAGAACGGATATCGCGTGATTCTGCTTTCCGGCTCAAGAACCAGAGCGAAACGTCTGGCAGAAGACTTGATGGAAGAAGGACTGAATGCTTTTTACACCGAAGATTTTGACCATGTGGTCAAGCCGGGCGAGATTATGACGGGCTATGGTAAGGTAAAAAAAGGCTATGAGTATCCGATGCTGAAGTTTGTCGTGATATCCGAGAGCGATATTTTTGGCGGAGAAAAGAAGAAAAAGAAACGCCGCCGCATCTATGAAGGAGAAAAAATAGCAAGCTTTACAGACTTAAATGTCGGCGATTATGTAGTGCATGAAAGTCATGGGCTGGGTATCTATCGTGGAATTGAGAAAATCGAGGTTGATAAGACCATAAAAGACTACATTAAAATCGAGTATGCGGGAGGAGGAAATCTTTATATCCTGGCGACGCAGTTGGAACTGATTCAAAAGTATGCCGGAGCAGATGCCAAGAAGCCGAAGCTTAACAAGCTTGGAGGACAGGAATGGAATAAAACGAAGTCGCGGGTAAGAGGCGCAGTCAAAGAGATTGCACAGGATTTGGTCAAACTATATGCAACCCGTCAGAGCGAGACAGGATTCGCGTATGGACCGGATACTGTGTGGCAGAGGGAATTTGAAGAGATGTTCCCGTTTGAGGAGACCGAAGATCAGGATATTGCGATTGCTGCGACGAAGGCGGACATGGAAAGCACAAAGATTATGGACCGCCTAATTTGTGGCGACGTGGGTTATGGAAAGACCGAGATTGCAATCCGTGCAGCCTTTAAGGCAGTGCAGGATGGCAAACAGGTGGCATTCCTCGTGCCGACGACAATCCTGGCACAGCAGCATTATAATACCTTTGCACAGCGCATGAAGGATTTCCCGGTAAATGTAGACCTGCTTTGCCGCTTCCGGAGTACGACGGAGCAGAAAAAGACGGTAGAGAAGTTGAAAAAAGGGCAGGTGGATATCATCATCGGTACACATCGTCTGCTGTCAAAGGATGTCGCATACAAAGACCTTGGGCTTTTGATTATCGACGAGGAACAGCGCTTTGGCGTTGCGCATAAAGAGAAAATTAAGCAATTAAAGACGAATATTGATGTGCTGACGTTGACGGCAACACCGATTCCAAGAACACTTCACATGAGTTTAATCGGTATTCGCGACATGAGTGTTTTAGAGGAGCCTCCTATGGACCGAATTCCGATTCAGACTTATGTGATGGAATATAATGAGGAATTGGTGCGTGAAGCGATTTCCAGGGAGCTTGCCCGCGGGGGACAGGCGTACTATGTATATAATCGTGTCAAGGAAATTGCGGATGTGGCGACAAAAATTGCGGAGCTTGTGCCGGAGGCGACCGTGGCATATGCGCATGGACAGATGAAGGAGACCGAGCTTGAAAACATCATGTACCGATTCATCAATGGAGAAATTGATGTGCTTGTCTCTACCACGATTATTGAGACCGGACTTGACATCTCAAACGTCAACACGATGATTATTCATGATGCGGACAACATGGGGTTGTCCCAGCTATATCAGCTACGCGGACGAGTAGGGCGTTCTAACCGTACCGCATATGCGTTTTTGATGTATAAGCGGAACAAGATGTTAAAAGAGGTGGCGGAGAAGCGACTTGCGGCAATCAAAGAGTATACGGAACTTGGCAGTGGTTTTAAGATTGCCATGCGGGATTTGGAGATTCGCGGAGCCGGTAATCTGCTTGGCGCAAGACAGCATGGGCATATGGAGGCCGTCGGCTATGATTTGTACTGCAAGATGCTCAATGAGGCAGTAAAAGAAGCAAAAGGTATTTCTGTGGCGGAGCACTTTGACACCGCGATTGACATTGTGATTGATGCGTATATTCCGATGGGCTATATTCCAAATGAATTTCAGAAACTTGATATTTATAAGCGCATAGCGGGAATTGAAACCTTGGAAGAGACGGATGAGATGTTAGAAGAACTGATTGACCGTTTTGGCGATCCGCCGAAATCAGTGGAAAATCTCTTGTATATCGCGAAAATCAAGTCGATGGCACATCAGGTTTACTTTACGGAAGTGTCGCAGAAAGCAGACACGCTGAAGTTTACTCTGTATGAGAAGGCAAAGATAGATGTGGCAAAAATTCCGGAACTTGTGGCAAAGTATGGGCAGAAGGTGAAGTTTACTGCCGATGCGAAGAACCCGTATTTTACGTACTTTTTAAAGCAGAATTCCAGAGAAAAGAATTTGGACGTAAGAGAAATGCTCGAAGAATTTTTGGAGGCATCGCAGATGCTTTTGCCGACGCAGGAGAACCTGTGAAAAAACGATGAAACATATTGCGACTTTTGTCAAAAAGCACTATAATAAGCAGGTAATTGCCCCTGACAGAGGGAGAACAGGCATAGATAAAGGCTTATGCCGACATGGAGGATAAAGATGAAAAGAACAAGACTTGCCGCATTATTACTTAGCGGCATTATGGCAGCATCCGTATTAGCCGGATGTGGAAGCGTAAATAAAAATGCAGTGGTTGCAACTTTTGATGAGACGGAGATTGCACTTGGTGTGCCGAATTTTGCAGCGCGTTTGCAGCAGGCATATAGTGATGACATGTATAGCTACTATTTTGGCGGAAGCGCTTGGGATAGTGATTTTTCCGGAACAGGCGTAACTATGCAGGAAGACGTAAAGAACAGCGTGATGGATTCCATGTTCGAATTGTATACCCTGAATGCGCATACACAAGAGTATGGTGTGGCGTTGTCGGAGGAAGACCAGACGAAGATTGCAGAGACGGCAGCGGCATTCATCGAGGCCAACAGTAGGGAAGCGCTGAAAGAGCTTGGAGCAGATCAGGAGATTGTGGAAGAGTATTTAAGACTTGTAACGATTCAGGCAAAGATGCATGAAGCGATTATCGCGAATGTGGATACGAATGTCAGCGATGAGGAAGCCAATACCAGCGCATACAGTTATGTAAGAGTTTCTAAAACGACTTACACGGATGCGGACGGAAACTCTGCCCAATATACAGAAGAAGAGCTGGAAATGCTTGCCGAGACAGTTGGTACGTTTGCGACAGAAGCGAAGGCTGGAACCTTAGAGGAAGCGGCAGAAACCTATGGATATACTGTAAGTACGGGTACTTTTACAGCAGATGATGAGATGCTGGATACAGCAGTGCTTACTGCATTACAGGGCTCAGAGGAAGGCGCTGTGTCAGATGTAATTGATACTGAGAATGCATATTACGTTGTCCGCTTAGATGCGAAGACGGATGCTGCAGCGACAGAAACGACGAGAGAGAGTATCATTCGTGACAGAGAGGATGCGCTCTACGAAGAAGTGCTTTCCGGTTGGCAGGAAGAGCATACATGGGAAGTAAAAGAGAGTGTATGGAAAGATGTTACTTTTGACAGATTGTTTACAACGGTGGAACCGACGGATGATGTAGATACGACAGAACAATAATGGGTTTAAGGGATGCGCGTGCGCATCCTTTTTTGCGTGACAAATACTTAGGGATAGCCGATTCTTTATTGCGATTTGGGACAAGGTATGCTATCCTAAAATGAGTTGTAAGAGAGACATTTGTGAGGAAGAACATGAAGGATAATATCGTACTAATCGGAATGCCTGGTGTGGGAAAAAGCACAGTCGGAGTAGTGCTTGCGAAGGTAATGGGATATCAGTTCGTGGATGCGGACTTGGTGATACAGGAAAAAGAGAGAAAGCTGTTGTGTGAGATTATCGAAGAGGTCGGAGCGGATGGTTTTATTGAAGTGGAGAATCGCATTAACAGCCGGATAGAGGCGCATCATGCGATTATTGCAACTGGCGGAAGCGTTGTGTATGGTAAAGAGGCGATGACGCATTTAAAAGAAATCGGTACGGTAGTATATTTAAAACTTCCATATGAAGAATTAAACCAACGCCTTAAGGATATCAAAGGCAGAGGTGTTGTATTAAAAGATGGTCAGACGCTTCGCGACCTGTATGAGGAGCGCGTGCCTTTATATGAAAAGTATGCGGACATCGCAGTGGACGAATATCAGTTGAACGTAGAACAGACGATTGAGAAAATCATGGAGTCATTTCAATGAAAAGTATTGAGTTTACGAAAAAAGCAAAGATACAGGCAATAGCCGTTGGTGTAGCAGCAGTTGTGCTGCTACTGCTTTGCGTGATGCAGATGTTTGGCATAGGTCAGGTCTATCAGTGCGTGAGCGTGAACGGCAACTTGATAGGCTATACATCTACGCAGACGGATGTCAAAGAAGTGATACAGATGGCAAGACGTGAAATTTCTATGGAGACCGGAGAGCGTTTGAGTATAGAACTGAATTGGGAGAGCAGTAGAAGCCGTAAACCATTTCAGAAACTGATGTCAGAAGGCGAATTAAAAGATTCTGTTAAGGGTATGATAACGGAAGAGGAAATGCTGGGAAAACAGCGTGCGTATACGGTTGCTATTGATGGATATCGCGCAAATTTTACTTCCTTAGAAGAGGTAGAGACATTTCTGAATCGCGTGAAAGAATCCGTGGATGAGGTCGGAGAGTATGAGACTCGGATTCTCGGAACGGACCAGCACATCAGCGGCATTATGAATGCAGTACTGGTTTCGGTACAACCGGAGGAAACAATAGAGATTATCCCGGAAGAGACAATGGCAGACATACTCAGTTCCGGTGCACAATCAGATTTAGTGTATGCGATGGAGTATGCATTTTCTAATCCGTCTGATGGAAGTTACCAGACTGGAATTCTCGATATGGAGTTTGTTGAGAAGGTAGAAATATACGAGAACTTTATTGATGCAGAAGAGATTTCAGATATTGAAGAGCAGGTTGTTGAGGTAACAAAAGAAAAAGAGTCGAATAAAATATATGTAGTAGAGAGTGGAGACTGCCTTTCTGTTATTGCAATGGATCATGATACGACGGTAGCGTCCATTGTAGCGCTGAACGGATTCTCCAGCGCAGACCAGATGATTCGTGATGGTCAGGAGCTGATTATTGCTGTTCCGGAACCGGATCTTCAGATTCGCATCACTATGGGGGAGGTATACGAGGAAGACTACACGGCAGAACCGATTATTATTGAGAATGATTCCTGGTATACGACAAAAGAAGTTGTACACGACGAAGGTACGACAGGGCATCGTGAAAGAAACGATGTCGTAGTATATGAGAACGGCATCGAAGTAAGCCGTGAAATGATACATGAAAATGTTATGATACAGTCGGAGCCGGCGGTGATTGAGCGCGGAACCATTGTTCCACCGACCTATATTAAGCCGCTTTCCGGTGGCAGATACACATCGGGATTTGGAAGACGCTGGGGGCGTATGCATAAGGGTGTTGACTGGGCCTGCCCGATAGGTACGACGGTATATGCATCCTGTGGCGGTACGGTAATTCAGGCATCTTACAGCGGCGGGTATGGTAATTGTGTGGTTATCAGCCATCCGGATGGAAGAATGACGAGATATGCGCACAACAGTAAATTACTGGTAAGCGCTGGGCAGCATGTGGAGCAAGGACAGCCGATTGCACTCAGTGGAAGTACCGGACGCTCAACGGGGCCACACGTACATTTTGAGCTGTATATCAATGGTTCCGCCGTCAATCCGCTGAAGTACATCAGTTATTAGGAAGCGTATCTTGGTTTACAAAATGGTAAGAAGAGTGGTATAATCAATCGAAGAACCGCTTGACAAAAGCACACAATAGTTACTATAATTACGTGTTTGTATGAAAGTTGTTCATAGAGGTGTGATATGGAACAGTATGTAATTAAGGGTGGCAATCCTCTGGTTGGTGAGGTAGAGATTGGCGGTGCTAAGAATGCAGCGCTTGCGATTCTCTCCGCGGCAGTCATGACGGATGAGACCGTTACAATAGAGAATCTTCCGAATGTCAGAGATATCAATGTATTGCTGAATGCAATACAGGAAATTGGTGCAAAAGTCGATAGACTGGATGCGCACACCGTTAAAATTAACGGTTCTTTCATTCGAGACTTAAACGTAGACAATGAATTTATTCGCAAGATTCGCGCATCCTATTATTTGATTGGAGCGCTTCTTGGAAAATATAAAAGAGCAGAGGTTGCACTTCCGGGTGGCTGTGATATCGGAAGCCGTCCGATTGATCTTCACATGAAGGGATTTCGTGCACTTGGAGCGAATGTAGACATCAAGTATGGTCTTGTAATGGCATCGGCAGAAAAGTTGGTAGGAACCCACATTTATCTGGATAAGGTATCTGTCGGTGCAACCATTAATATTATGATGGCAGCTTCATTGGCAGAGGGCAAGACGATTATTGAGAATGCTGCGAAGGAGCCGCATGTCGTTGACGTTGCGAACTTCCTCAACAGCATGGGGGCGAAGATTCGCGGAGCAGGTACAGATGTAATTCGTATTGTAGGTGTAGAGAAACTGCATAAGACGGAGTATTCCATTATTCCGGATCAGATAGAGGCGGGTACATTTATGCTGGCGGCTGCAGCGACCAAGGGCGATGTGACGGTTAAGAACGTAATTCCGAAGCATCTGGAAGCAATCAGTGCGAAGCTGCTTGAAATCGGTTGTGAGGTAGAAGAGTTTGATGATGCAGTGCGTGTTGTTGCATCAAAGCCACTTCGTCATACACAGGTGACGACATTGCCGTATCCCGGTTTCCCGACGGATATGCAGCCGCAGATGGCGGTTGTACTTGGGATTTCAAATGGAACCAGCACCGTAACAGAGAGTATTTTTGAAAATCGGTTTAAGTATGTGGATGAACTGACCCGTATGGGCGCAAACATTAAGGTAGAGAGTAATATCGCGATTATTAATGGCATGGACCAATATACAGGAGCGCGTGTGAATGCGCCGGATTTGCGCGCGGGCGCGGCGCTTGTGATTGCCGGGCTTGCAGCAGAAGGTATTACCATTGTGGATGATATCTACTACATCGAGCGAGGTTATGAGGAATTTGAGAAGAAGCTGTCTTCATTGGGGGCTTTAATTGAAAAGGTTAGTACAGAAAAAGAGATTCAGAAATTTACACTGAAAGTTTCGTAAGAAAAGCGAAAAGGATGTCACAAATGTGACATCCTCTTTTTTATGCAATAGGAAATTGCGTCCTATTGCATAAAAGCACTGCGTGCATAGATGCGCAGCTGTCGCGCAGCGCCATACATGGCGCGGAACAAAAGCTGTGCTGATAAAAGTATTGGTCGCAAGAGTGTGCGAAGCACACTTTTGTTCTATTTAAGCAGATTATAAAACAGATTGTATTACCAAATCACTTTCCACGGAGAGGTCAATACACGTTTCGTCATCAAGCTGTACAATTGGCTTGGAAAGCTGCTTTGTACCCTGCATAACGATGGTGGCAGAACGTCCATCGCTTAAAAGGACACGATGCTTCTGGTAGATTCCGGCAATATGCTTGAGAAAGACAAGAATATACTTCGGGTTATATTTCTGCAAACCTTCTTGTTCAAATTTCGCAATTACCTGGAACGGACAAAGCGGTGCGCGATAGGATCGAGCTGCCGTCATTGCATCGTATACATCGGCGATGGCTACAATCATAGCAAATTCATCAGTGTCTTCCTGTGTTAAGCCGGATGGATAACCGGAACCGTCACAGCGCTCGTGATGTGAGCGAGCTGATTTTTTGATGTGGTCGTCAATAGGTAACGGCTGTAATAGTTGGTGTCCGTATAGAGTATGGTTCTTTACCAGAGCGAATTCTTCGTCGGTGTATTTTCCGGGTTTGTTTAAAACGTCTTCCGGAATCTTTAACTTTCCAATATCATGCAAGAGTCCGCAGAGCGTTAGCGTATCCAATGTGGCTTGGTCACACTTTAGCCACCTGCCAAGCTGGCGACAAATTAGTGCGACATTCAAGCTGTGAGCATAGATACTGTCTCCGGTAGAATGCATGTTGTGCAACATATTAAATAACTCTACTGAGGTCTTGCAGGAAGCGAAAAGCTCTTGGACTTTTGTTAAAAGCAGAGGCACGTCAAGAGCAACACCACTGTTGACATAGCCTTCAAACGAGGTTTTTATTGTGCTTAAAACAATAACATGGTCAAGCTGCAAGGACTGTGCTTTATGGGCAGACTGAACTTTGCGGGAAACAATTTGCGCCTGTGATTGCACTTTCGGGACAACCGCTGTCTCCGCTGTCGAAAGAACTTTTTCCGGGGCTGGAGCTGGTTCGGCAGGAGCAGCCTGCGCCTGTACTTCTTCCGGCTCGTCCTCTTCTTCAACCATAATAGATTTAATACTGTAGAAGGAAAGGCGCATAATAGACTGACGATTTAAGACGCTGCCTTTTTTGAGTACACACTGCCCGCCCTTTGTCATCACGTTCTCGGCAACAATCATTCCGTCTTTTAGCTTACCCAATAAGACTTCTTTCATATAAGACCTCTCTAATAGTAAGAATTGACTATAATGTTAGTATAAAATTTTGAAAAGGGAAAGTCAATAAAAAGCTTGACATATAGTGGGAAGGGGTGTATGTTTACATCGTAGATTTGAAAATTCAATATTGTGCTAAATTTTCTTATTCAGAGTGATGGAGATACATAGGATCTGTGAAGTCACGGCAACCCCAAGATGGAAGGTGCCAACCTGAGCGAGCAAATGCTGTTATGGTCACACCGCTGCATGCGGCGGATGTGTCTGCAATAGTTCGAACAATAAGAGGATTTGATTATCTATAGCTGTCATATCCACTTGTTATTCGCAAGTGGATTTTTTATATTGTCGGACAAGGACCCAACGATATAAAAATCCCTGTGAAATCGCGCTGCGGCGGTAAGAAATTCTGTCGCCAGTACGACCTGCCGTAGGCGGGAATTGCACAAGTGGAATGCAATTAATTTGTACACGTTTTGAGAAAGGAAAAGAAGATGGAGAAAAGATTATTTACATCAGAATCAGTAACCGAAGGTCATCCGGACAAAGTTTGTGATGCGATTTCAGATGCAATTTTGGATGCATGCTTAGAGCAGGATCCAATGAGCCGTGTTGCTTGTGAGACGGCGAGCTGTACCGGATTTGTATTGGTAACAGGAGAGATTACCACAAAAGCGCAGTTAGATATTCCGGGTATCGTGCGTAAGACAGTGAATGAGATTGGATATAACGATGCAAAGACCGGATTTGACGGAAACACCTGCGCGGTTATGGTTGCGTTGGATCAGCAGTCGCCGGATATCGCAATGGGAGTAGATAAGGCGCTTGAGGCGAGAGAGGGCGCATTAGTGGATGACCTTGACACGGGAGCCGGAGATCAGGGTATGATGTTCGGATATGCAACCAATGAGACACCGGAGCTGATGCCGTATCCGATTTCTCTTGCACATAAATTGGCATTACAACTGACAAATGTGCGCAAGGATGGTACATTAAGTTACTTGAGACCGGATGGTAAGACACAGGTATCCGTAGAGTACGACGAGGCGGGAAAACCAATTCGTTTAGAGGCGGTGGTACTGTCCACACAGCATGATGAGGACGTGACTCAGGAGCAGATTCACGCGGATATTAAGAAGTATGTATTTGACCCGGTTCTTCCAAAGGAACTGCTAGATGATAAGACGAAGTTTTTTATCAATCCGACGGGACGCTTTGTAATCGGTGGACCGCACGGGGATGCCGGTCTTACCGGGCGTAAGATTATCGTAGATACATACGGCGGATATGCACGTCACGGCGGCGGTGCTTTCTCAGGAAAGGATTGCACAAAGGTGGACCGTTCGGCAGCATATGCGGCGCGTTATGTGGCAAAGAATATCGTTGCAGCAGGTCTGGCTGAGAGATGTGAGATTCAGTTATCTTATGCAATCGGTGTTGCGCAGCCGACATCCATCATGGTAGATACGGACGGAACAGGAAAAATCTCTGATGAGAAGCTGGTTGAGGTCATTCGTGAGAACTTTGATCTTCGCCCGGCCGGAATTATCAAGATGCTTGACCTGCGAAGACCAATCTACCGCGGTACGGCTGCATACGGACATTTCGGACGTACGGACCTGAATCTTCCGTGGGAAGCAACGGATAAAGTGGATGTTCTCAAAAAATATTTATAAAAGCAAATGCTTTATGAAAAGTTTAGACAAATTTACACAAAATAAATAGGATTCCGGACTTTTCGTGCTATAATGGGTCATAGGATAGCATCCTGTGACCCATTTTTTGAATGATTGAGAAGGAAAATAATATGAAATTTCGAAACAAGATTATTATTTCATTCTGTATTATCATATTTGTGCCGATTTTGTTGTCGTTAATTGTCCTATTCAGTTTCCAGCAGATTCAGATAAAAGCGATTGAACAGACATATGGTGTGGAGAATGAGGACTATAGTTACTTTTCAAACTCTATGCAGTTACTGAGCCGTTTTACCAAGGAATCCTTTACAGAACTTTCAATGACTGCCAGGCAGCATCCAGAGAAGATGGAAGACGAGGCGTATCTGGATGATATGAATAGTATTCTTCGAGAGAAGAGCTCTTATCTGGTTGTGCGTAAGACAGATACACTGACGTATCTCGGAAAGGATACAGGAACCTCTCTTCTGCTAGAACTCCCGGGATATGGAGAGGCGGACAGTAACGCCAACATCGGAATGTACGTTGACGGTGAGGAACAGGCGCTGATTAAGCAGATTGATTTTCGATATCCGGATGGTGCGGAGGGAAGCGCATTTATTGTCACGGTTTTGGAAGAAACGGTGCCGGAAATCAAGACGCTGATGGCGGACGTGATTATTTCGGTTATCATGATTCTGGTCTTGACGGCATGTATGCTGACGGTATGGATTTATACGAGTTTGATTAACCCAATCAAAAAGCTTCAGATAGCGGCACAGAATATCAAGGACGGCAATCTTGATTTTACAATCGAGGCTGAGAGCAAGGATGAGATAGGAGAACTTTGTAAGAACTTTGAAGAGATGCGCCAACGGTTAAAAGACAATGCGGAGGAGAAGATTGCCAGTGAGAAGGAAAACAAGGAACTTATCAGTAATATCGCTCATGACCTAAAGACTCCGATTACCGCGGTGAAAGGCTATGCAGAGGGAATTATTGATGGCGTTGCAGATACGCCGGAGAAGAGAGAAAAATATATTCGCACGATTTATAACAAAGCAAATGAAATGGATACACTGCTTAATGAATTGACCTTGTATTCCAAGATTGACACAAACCGTATTCCATACAATTTTGCGAAGCTGAATGTATCCGCATATTTTGGCGATTGTATTGAGGAATTGAGCTTGGATTTAGAATCGAAGAATATAGGACTTTCCTATTTCAACTATGCGGATGAGGATGTGCAGATTATCGCAGACCCGGAACAGTTAAAGCGTGTGGTTAATAATATTGTAGGTAATTCTGTGAAGTATCTCGACAAGCCAAAGGGACTTATCAATATCCGCATCAAGGATGTCGGAGACTTTATTCAGGTGGAAATCGAGGACAACGGGCGAGGCATCGCGTCACGCGATTTGCCATATATTTTTGACCGATTCTTCCGTGCGGATGCATCGCGCAATTCTGCGACGGGAGGAAGCGGTATCGGATTATCGATTGTAAAGAAAATTATTGAAGACCATGGCGGTAAAATCTGGGCGACAAGCAAAGAATCCATGGGAACTGTCATGTATTTTGTAATACGTAAATATCAGGAGGTGCCAAATGAGTAGGGTATTGATTATTGAGGATGAAGTGGCGATTGCAGAACTGGAGAAAGATTATCTGGAATTGAGCGGGTTTGAGGTAGAGACCGAAAATGATGGTTTGGTGGGGTTAAAACGTGCACTGTCAGAAGACTTTGATATGTATATCTTAGATTTAATGCTTCCGGGGGTAGATGGATTTGAAATATGCCGCCAGATAAGAGAGGAGAAGAATACACCGGTTCTGATGGTATCTGCGAAGAAAGACGATATTGATAAAATTCGCGGATTGGGATTAGGTGCGGACGATTATATCACAAAACCATTTTCACCAAGCGAGCTGGTGGCTCGTGTGAAAGCGCACCTTGCCAGATATGAGCGATTGATTGGAAGCAATTCGCCGGAGAACGATGTCATTGAAATTCGCGGCATCCGTATTGACAAGACGGCAAGACGCGTCTGGGTGAACGGAGAGGAAAAGCAGTTTACCACGAAAGAATTTGATTTATTGACATTTTTAGCTGAGAATCCGAATCATGTCTTCACAAAGGAGGAACTGTTCCGTGAAATCTGGGATATGGAATCCATCGGAGATATCGCGACGGTTACCGTGCATATCAAGAAGATTCGTGAGAAGATTGAGATGAACACGAATAAGCCGCAGTACATCGAGACGATTTGGGGTGTAGGATACCGATTTAAGTTGTAGGTAGAGAACCCAAATCGTCATATAGATGCGCATACGCGTGGAGAATCGGTAAGCGATTCTGAGGTTGGGGTGTAGGATATCGCTTTAAGCTGTAAGCTATGCTCCCCAAATCGTCATATAGATGCGCATACGCGCGGAGAATCGGCAGGCGATTCTGAGGTTGGGGTGTAGGATGCTGGCTCAAGTTGTAAACACATAAAGGAGAAAGTTATGAAGGTTGCGATTCTTTATAAGAGCCTGACGGGAAATACAAAGCTGGTGGCAGAAGCAATCAGAGATGTGGTGCCGGAGAAAAATCTGGTGTATTTCGGAACCCCGGAGGACGGAATAGAGGCAGAATTGTATTTGTTAGGCTCGTGGACGGATAAGGGAAACTGTGACGGAGAGCTTGCGGAATTTGTAAAAAAGCTGGAGAACAAAAAGATTGCTTTTTTTGGCACGGCAGGCTTTGGCGGCTCACAGGAATATTACGATACACTTTTTTCGAGAGTGAAAGAGTGTATACCGCCTTCAAACGAGGTGCTCGGCAGTTTTTACTGTCAGGGCAAGATGCCGATGTCTGTGCGGGAACGATATGTTGCCATGCTACGGGAGCATCCCCAAGACAGGAAAATTGAGGCGAGCGTACGAAATTTTGATGAGGCGCTTTCACATCCGGACGAGGAGGATAGGGAGAAAGCTGCCAAGTGGGCGCTTGCTATGCTAAAGGCAGCAGACGAATAAGAAAGTATTGTAAACAAGAGACTGGCACAGGCGGATGTTGTAGAATAAATAGGGAAGATTGTAACAAGGTGAAGGAATATTCAATTTTGGAGATTTTCAGATACATATTATAGAAGAAGTTAGGATTGACAGTTCCGAAAAATTATATTATTATCAAGAAAATGTGAATGGCTGTGAAGAGAGATAGTAAGTATCCCGAATATTTCAGAGAGAAGCCGCTTGGTGAAAGGCTTTATAGGAGAGATACCGAACCGGTCTTGGAGCTGTGTACCGACTATGAGCATGATATGATGTCTCATATAGGCTATGCTGGGATACGCCCATTACAGCGTAAAAGTATCTGCATAATGAATCTACTATAGGAAGCGGCTAGGAAAATGCAAGTACTTACTGAGGTCTGTATCGCAAGGTATAGATGAACAAAGGTGGTAACACGAAGCGCAAGCTCTCGTCCTTGAAACTATTTCAGGAAGGAGGGCTTTTTTTATTGCTGAATATACTGTATGAAGACGATGATATCATCGTTTGCGTGAAAGCGGCAGGTGTTGCCACGCAGACGAAACAGATTGGTCAGAAAGATATGGAAAGCATGCTAAGGACTTATCGCATGCAAAAAGGAGAAGCATCCTACATTGGTGTGGTACACCGCTTGGACCAGCCGGTGTCCGGCGTGATGGTTTTTGCCAAGACGAAAGAGGCTGCGGCGGGCCTGAGCCGTCAGATTGCGACAAAGGCAGCGGACAAATACTACTACGCAGTGACAGATGGTTTGCCTGCTAAGAAAAAGGGAAGTCTGGAAGATTATCTGCTGCGCGATGGCAAGACGAATCTCTCAAAAGTAGTTTCTCCCAAAACGGATGGCGCAAAGCGCGCTGAACTTTCCTATGAAGTATTAGAGCAAAACGAAAGCAATGCATTGGTGCGCATAAAACTTGCCACAGGACGCCATCACCAGATACGCGTGCAGATGGCACATGCGGGAGTTCCACTTGTGGGTGACAGAAAGTATAATTTTAAGGAAAACATGAAGCAGGGAAACGGGCAGCTTGCATTATGTTCTTACAAGCTTGCATTCGTACATCCCACAACCAAAAAGAAACTGGAATTTGAAATAGAAAATCCATTTTCACTTTAATAATAAATCATGAAGGAGATACATGTTATGGCAAAGGATAACAAAAAATTAGTAGAAGCAATTACATCGATGGATGAAGATTTTGCACAATGGTATACGGACGTTGTAAAAAAAGCAGAGCTGATTGATTATTCTTCCGTAAAAGGCTGTATGATTATCAAACCTGCAGGCTATGCAATCTGGGAGAATATCCAGAAGGAGCTCGACCGCAGATTTAAGGAGACCGGCGTTGAAAACGTATATATGCCAATGTTTATCCCGGAGAGCCTTCTGGAAAAGGAAAAAGACCATGTAGAGGGCTTTGCTCCGGAAGTTGCATGGGTAACGCACGGTGGCTTGAACCCATTGCAGGAACGTCTCTGCGTAAGACCTACCTCCGAGACCCTGTTCTGCGATTTTTACAAAAATATCATCCAGTCTTATCGCGATCTTCCAAAGGTATATAATCAGTGGTGCTCAGTGGTGCGTTGGGAGAAAGAGACAAGACCGTTCTTACGTTCCAGAGAGTTCTTATGGCAGGAAGGTCACACGGCTCATGCTACTGCAGAGGAAGCTGAGGAGCGTACCGTTCAGATGCTGAACCTCTATGCGGATTTCTGCGAGGAAGTGCTGGCAATGCCGGTGATTCGTGGGCGCAAGACAGAAAAAGAAAAGTTTGCGGGAGCAGAGGCCACTTATACCATTGAGGCACTTATGCATGACGGAAAGGCATTGCAGTCCGGAACAAGCCATAACTTCGGTGATGGATTTGCAAAAGCATTCGGTATCCAGTATACAGATAAGGATAACAAGCTGCAGTATGTACATCAGACATCCTGGGGTATGACCACACGATTGATTGGTGCTATCATCATGGTACATGGTGACGATTCCGGTCTGGTATTGCCTCCAAGAATTGCACCGGTGCAGGCAATGGTAATTCCGATTCAGCAGCACAAGGAAGGCGTATTAGAGAAGGCTCAGGAAGTATGCGAGGCACTTGGCAAAGTATGTCGTGCGAAATTAGATGACTCTGACAAGAGTCCGGGATGGAAATTCTCCGAGCAGGAGATGCGCGGTATTCCGGTTCGTATCGAGTTGGGACCAAAGGATATCGAGGCAGGTAAGTGCGTAGTGGTTCGCAGAGATACCAGAGAAAAGCTGGAAATTTCTCTGGATGAGCTTACAGAGAAGCTTCCTGTGGTTTTGGAGACCATCCAGAAAGAGATGTTCGAGCGTGCAAAGGCACATCGCGATGCACATATCTGGGATGCGCATAACTACGATGAATTAAAGGATATCGCAGCAAACAAGCCGGGATTCATTCGCGGCATGTGGTGTGAGGATCAGGCATGTGAAGATAAGATAAAAGAGGAGTTGGCAGTAACCTCACGTTGTATGCCTTTCTCTGACCAGGAGCAGATTGCAAGTACCTGTGTCTGCTGTGGAAAACCTGCGCATAAGTTAGTATACTGGGGCAAGGCATACTAAAAATTGATAGCTATTAATTCTTGTAAATGGGCTGGAAAAATTTTCTGGCCTATTTTACTAGGAATCATGTATAATAGAAAATAGAATATTTTTGGGAAAAAACAGGGGCTTTTTACAAAGAGATGGTAACGTTACCGGTATCGTTTCTAAAAAGGGAGAAGAATTATGGAGAAATACTACAATGGAGTGGTGGAACAACTGTTATCCGGGTTGGGGAGCACGTCTTATAACAGCTTTCTGGTTCGATACAGCGGAGAATTTTCTATTCAAAATTTAGATGTTGTCGCAGAGCTGCAAAAAAGACCGGATATTTACTTTGCGGCACATGAATTTTGCGACGGGGAGATTGCCGGCGGATATGAACCATATCTTTCCATTATCTGCGATATGTTCCGAAAACATATGAAAGGAGATTTTGCGGATTTTTTGGAGGAATGTGATGTTTATTATTTGCACCGCCCTGTTATTTTGGGGTATTTTCATACCGGTGTCTGCAGGAGAAAGGAGCCGGTGCTCTTAGATGAAGCAGCCTATGAGCAGGAACGTATGACGAATGCGTTGGAGAATATGCTTCTTCGCTTGGCAAGGGAGTGTCCGATTGTCATTCTTTTAAATCAGTTTCAGTTTGCTACAAGGAGTACGATGATATTGACCCAGCGTTTCATCTCCCAAGAAAATAAAAATGTCGGATTGCTTCTGGGTGTAAATGACATGTTGACCATGCCGGAGTTTTTGGCGCCCGAATGGGAGATGATCTGCGAAAACTTTGAGGATGGAAGAAGAGTCTACCACATCGGTAATTCGGGGCAACGGAAGAAAAATACATCGGAAAAGGCGGAGAATAGTGACTACAGTAATGAAGCATATGAGAAACTGAACAATCTGGTGGGACTCTTGGATTTTGAACAGGCATCCTATCTGCTGCGAGGCATAGAACGCAGAATTAAGTTTGATAATCTTAAGGTAGCGGATGAATTGAAATATAAATTGATGCGTTTGTTGGCGCATGTTTCGATACTGACGCAGGATATCTCTAAGACATTGGAAATATGTGAGGATTTAGAGAAAATTAATCTTCCCGGAAAGGAGCAGGAATGCCGCTTTGATCGGGACTATCTGATTGCTACGGCGTATATGTATCAGGGAAAGCTTCCGGAGGCATTGGAATATGCGAAGACGGCACAAAAAGCGGCAAAAAAGTTGTCGGATGATTATTGCATCTTTTTAGCGGAACTGATAGAAACGCAGATACAAATGTCCGGATGGTATAACATTTTTTTCTGTGCCCAAGATGTTCAAGTCAGTGATAATTTGATAGATAAATTAACAAAATATGATTTTAAAAACCATCTGGCACATATTTATGTTTATGCCTACGATAATAAGCCGGAGATTGTGGCAAAAGCTTACTACTCAGAGGAATTGCTTTCCTATTTCAGCAAAGGTGTGCAGCTTGCCAAAGAAATAGGAAATGAGCAGTTGATTAATATGGCTTACCAGAAGAATATTATGCTTGCTGCCACCAACGGCATGTATGAGATTGCATTACTCTACTGCATACGGACATTTGAGGCACTGCGGGATAAGACATCCGTGGAGGCGGGAAGAATATATTCCAGTATTGCTTACAATCTTTGCGCCATGGGAGAGAATGAGCGGGCAAAAATATATTACAACAAGTCTATCGGCTTGTTTTATCGACTGCGCAAACCGGAGGATATTGCGGAAGTACAGTATAATAAAGCGTTAAGCTGTATCATGTGTGGAGAATACAGCGAAGCAGAAGCATATTTGAACTGGTGCATGAAAGCGGTGGAAAAACTTCACCTGAACAGTTTGCGTGTCTGTAACTTGTCAAAGCTATACGGGCTATTGGCGCTGGCGACTATTGTACAGGGAAATCGCTTTCGGTGTGAACAGTATATCGATAACTGCCGACAGTTTTTGAATTATGTATTAGAAAAAGAAAAGTTAGGTGGCGGGAATATCAGTGTAGTGCATGATTACGCAAAGATTGATGATGATATGTTCCTGTTTACATTTGCGAAAGCATTGCTGGCACATTTTGATGGCGAGGAAAAACGGTCAGCAGAGTTGTATGAGCAGGCAGAAGAATACTTAAAGCACTCCGAGGGAAATCAGTTCTTCAGTCAGGCTTTGTTTTACAAGAGCAGGATGGAATGTTTCCTTGCGTTGAAAAATGAGCAGCTCTATGAGAAAGAAAAAGTGATATTGCAGAAATATGAGGAAGCTAATGGCAGTACTTTTAGCAACTTCATGGAGAATATCATAAGAAGGCTTCCTTCGGTGGAGAAGGCGTCAGACGAAATCCCGATGTCGAAACTGGATGAACTGTTGTGGCAGGAAAGTATGGTGTTGGCATATAAAAGCAAGAAACGGCAGCTCGATTTTATTTCTACCTGGCAGAATCTCATTGATGTGATTGATACCAGTGCCCAAAACATGATGGATGCCGTGATGAAGACCTTTCTTAACCATTTTAACGTGGACTGTGCGGTTTACGTGCGATATATAGAGCGGAAACCGCAGGTACTTTTCAATAATACCGGAAAGAAAATGAAACCGGAAATATTAGAGCAACTGGAGTGTTCCTTAAAGCAGAGTCCGGGCGGATTTGTGATTTCAAAAATCAGCAGCAATTATGCGGAGCATCAGGATGTAACTTCCCTGTTTGGAGAAGACGATGTATGTTCCATGGTGGCGGTACCTTTTTTCAACAATGAAAAATTGGAAAGCTTCCTCATTACCTATGTGCGCATGAAGGATAACTGGCATTCTTCCGTCAATCGCTATATGCTAGACGAAGATGATTTGAACATGTATCAGATGCTATTCCGTGAAGTAAAGTATTCTTTGAATAGAATCGATGCTTATGATAAAATATATGAGATGAACACCAGATTATATCTCTCGGCAGTGACAGACCAGCTCACCGGGATTTACAACCGTGAGGGCTTTTACCGGAAGCTAAATTCTCTGTTGGAGGAATTTGCGCAGGGCGAAAGAAATGCTCGGCTGGGACTGATGTTTATTGACTTGGATAATTTTAAACATTATAATGATACCTTCGGACATGATGTAGGCGATTTGATTCTGATAAAGATGGCAGAGATTTTTAAGGAATTAAGCAGAAATCGGGGATTTGTCTGCCGCTATGGAGGGGATGAGTTTATCCTCGTTTTTTACACAGCGGACAAGCCGGCGCTAGAGGAATGGGCGAAGCAGATTTATGCCGCCATTACGGAGGCGGAAGGCTTTGAAAAAGAAATTTCGGAGAGCTTGGGAGAGAAAATCACCATTGAAAAAGAACAGTGGATTTCCTGCTCCATTGGAATTGTGGCAAAGGAAAACATCAGGGACGAAGATGAGATAAATGAAATGATTAGGCAGGCGGATGACCTGCTTTACAGCATTAAAACATCAACCAAAGGAACATATTGTATATGAAAATTGTTTTGCCGGAAAAAGTAAATCATATTATAAAGACCTTAACAGCGCATGGGTATGAAGCGTATGCGGTGGGTGGCTGCGTGAGGGACTCCATCCTGGAACGTGCGCCACAGGACTGGGATATTACCACTTCCGCGAAACCTGAACAGGTAAAGGAACTTTTTCGGCACACCATTGACACCGGTATCCAGCATGGAACGGTGACGGTGATGATAGACCACGAAGGCTTCGAGGTGACAACCTATCGAATTGACGGCGAGTATGAGGATGCCAGACATCCGAAAGAGGTACAGTTTACAGCAAATCTGTTAGAAGATTTGAAACGACGTGACTTTACCATCAATGCGATGGCGTACAATGAAAAAGATGGGCTGGTGGACGCCTTTGACGGAATCGGTGATTTAGAGCGCGGTGTAATTCGGTGTGTGGGCAAAGCGGAGGAGCGCTTTTCTGAGGATGCGCTTCGGATGCTGCGCGCAATCCGGTTCGCAGCACAACTTGGATTTGCGATTGAAGCGGATACGAGGCAGGCAATCTGTTTGTTGGCAGGAAATATTGCAAAGGTAAGTGCAGAACGCATTCAAGTTGAGATGGTGAAGCTGCTGACATCAGAACATCCGGAACAGATTCAGACTGCATATGAGACGGGGCTTACGGCTATCTTTTTGCCGGAGTTTAATCGTATGATGGAGTGCGAACAGAACAACCCGCATCATTGCTATTCGGTGGGCGTGCATACGGTTGAGGCAATGCGAGAGATTGCTGCGGATAAGGTTTTACGCCTTACGATGCTGCTTCACGATGTGGCAAAGCCGGAGTGCATCAAGACGGATGAGGCGGGTATCGACCATTTCTACGGTCATCCGAAGGCAGGCAGCGAGATGGCGAGAGGAATCTTGCGAAGATTAAAATTTGACAATGATACAATAGATGCAGTGTGCAGATTGGTTGCATGGCATGATGATAATCCGGAACTGTCTGAGCAGAATGTGCGCAGGGCGATTCATCGGATTGGCGTGCAGCAGTATCCGGCACTTTTTGCGGTAAAGCGTGCGGATATTCTCGCACAAAGCGGTTATCAGAGGGCAGAAAAGCTTGCATATGTGGCAGATTATGAGCGATTGTATGAGGAAATAATGAAAAAACAGCAGTGCCTTACCATAAAAGACCTCGCCATAAATGGCAGCGATTTGATTGCGGCCGGAATGAAACCGGGAAAAGAACTCGGAGCAGTGCTAAAACAGTTACTGGAGCTAGTACTGGATGAGCCGGAGCTCAATACGAAAGAGCAGTTGCTTGTACAGGCAGAGAAAATAAAATTAAATTGAGTGCTGTCATGATTTTTTTACCCCTTACATATGATGAATAGACACGGTGAATGACCGTAGCTGAATCATATGGAGGGGTTTTTGTGTATAATCGACCGGAAGAGGTACTAGAAAAATATGAACTGGAAGTAAAAGCGGTTTCGAGAGGGCGTGAGAGCTATATCTGTGACACAGACCGGGGACAGAAACTTCTAAAAGAATATCGGGGGTCTACCTCGCGGGCAGAATTTTTAATGGGAATGCTGGAACACCTGCGGAGGCAGGGATTGTGCGTGGAGACGGTAAACCGCACAAAGGAAGGAATGCCGATTGCCGTGGGGGAGGATGAGACAAAGTACATCTTGTATGACACGTGGAATGGCTCGGAGTGTGATGTAAAAAAACGCGAAGAGATGATTGGCGCGGTAAAAAAACTTGCCGAACTTCATAATGCGTCTTCCACTTATCAGGGGGAAATCCCGGAATTTGTAAAGGCAAATCAGAACGCACTTCTGTTCTTATATGAAAAGCATAACCGTGAATTGAATAAGGTGAAAAATTACATACGTGCAAAGAAAAAGAAAAATGAGTTTGAACTGCTCTTTATAGGACAATATGAGCGATATATGCAAAAGGCAAACCTTGTGACAGAGCAACTGCGAGGCATGCAGCCGGAGCCGGGAATCATAGGATTTTGTCACGGTGACTATAATCAGCATAATGTTATTTTTTCTGGAAAAGAAATTGCAGTTGTCCATTTTGACAGCTTTGCATATCAGATACGTGTGAGCGACCTCGCAAACTTTATGCGGAAGATGATGGAAAAACATAGCTGGAATACAGGGCTTGGCTTGGACTTTATTCGTGCCTATGATAAGGTGCGCAAGCTTTCGGCGCAGGAGCTGCGCTATCTCTATCTGTATATGGCTTATCCTGAAAAATTCTGGAAAATCGCAAATCACTATTACAATGCGCACAAAGCGTGGATTTCAGGACGTAATATTGAGAAGCTAGAGAAATTCATTGAACAGGAAAATGAGCGCGAGCAATTCCTGGAAATGTTGTCTCATTTCACATCTTAGGGTATAATGTCGTTAGACATTATACGCACCGAAGTGCTGCGGGCTGATAGCGCAAATCGCCCAAAAGTCAGCAAGGTGACTTCGCTCGAGAAACGAAGCTTCTCGAGCTTGCACTGCGGAGTATGGATGCTACAAGCGTGAACAAGAGAAAGGATGAATACACTTGGAGATAAACAAAATGAGAAAACTTCTTGCCGTGTGTACGGCATGCACCGCGTTTTTTATGGCAGCATGCGGGAATAGCAGGAGCAATAGCTTTGTTACCGGGCAATACTATTATCCGACGCAGGAAGAGTCAGAGAGTGCTGCGGGGAACGCGGAGACAGATTGCACAGAAAGCAGTTCTACGCAGGAAGAGACGCTTGGGACAGATGCTTTCCTGATTACAGAGAATAATATGCAGGAAGAATGTATTATTTTAGAACAGATTGCATCCGGTAAACAATATATGTATTACTACTCGGTTACGACACAGTTTCTGGATAAGTACGGAAATCGTGCTGCCGTATCGGAGTTTGAGCCAGGTAGAGTCATTACCGTTGGGAAAAAGGATATAGAGGGGCGCTTGATGCAGGCGCAGCTTTCAGATGCGGTATGGGAGTATCCGGATGTGACACGCTATTCAGTGGATGAAGAGCGTGGCGTATTTGTGATTGCTGATACGAATTATTCGTATGATCCGGATGTTTTTGTTCATTCGGATGGCAGCAGGCTGCGTTTGTCCGATTTGACCCAACTTGATACTTTACGCATTGTAGGTGTTGGCAAAAAGATATTGTCAATTTCCGTGACTACGGGACACGGAGAGCTTCAGCTCACCAATACTGAAATTTTTGAAGGAAGCTTCATACAGATTGGAAACAAGATATTCTCTGAGATAACAAGCAATATGAAGATGGAGCTGCCTGAGGGAATCTATACGGTAGCGGTGGCAAATAACGGGTATGGCGGAAGCACAGAAATTCAAATTAAGCGTGGAACGGAGACGCTTCTGGATTTAGATACTTTAAAAGGCGAGGGACCGAAGGTGGGAAATATCCTTTTTGCGGTGGATGTTGCAGGAGCGATTCTTCAAATTGATGGAAAGACTGTAGACTATAGTCAGGAGGTGCCGCTACAGTACGGAGTACATACATTAACAGTTACGGCGGATTCCTATGACACTTATAGCAAAAAATTGTTTGTGAATTCAGAAAAGGCAACGATTGTTATCGGGTTATCTGGGGAGGGCTCCGCCACGACGGCAAATACAACCTCAGCGGATGATGCTACGACAGATGCAAACAATAGTAGCACAACAGACAGTGCAACGGGAGCAGGTAACCTTGCGGGAAGTCTTGCGGGAGGTCATTCTGCAGGTACTGCGAATAGCGGAACAGCTACAAATGCGACCAGTGAAGCCGAGCTGGATGCGATTGTGGAAAGCCTTTTGGAGGATGAGGAGGATGACTCTAAGACAGATTATCTCTCAACACTTACAGAGCTTTTGGAATCTCTTACGAATTCTAACTAAGAGAATCCTGCCGGGATAAATGGGAATAGTACTTGAAAAAATTGGCACGCAAAGATAAGATAGAACTAGAATAAATAAATAGGAGGAATATCAGATGGGATATAGAGAAAATTACGAAGCGTGGCTGAACAATACTTACTTTGATGAGACAACGAGAGAAGAGCTTAGAAGTATTGCGGGAGACGAAAAAGAGATAGAAGAACGTTTTTATATGGATCTTGAATTTGGAACGGCAGGCTTAAGAGGTATTATCGGAGCGGGTACGAACCGTATGAACATCTATACGGTGCGCAAGGCGACACAGGGACTTGCAAATTATATTGCCAAGGTGAACGGACAGGCCAAAGGCGTTGCAATCGCATATGATTCCAGAAGGATGTCACCTGAGTTTGCGGATGAGGCTGCACTCTGCCTTGCGGCAAATGGAATTAAGGCATATGTGTTTGAATCATTAAGACCGACACCGGAGCTGTCTTATGCAGTTCGTAAGCTTGGCTGCATTGCAGGTATCAATATTACGGCGAGTCATAATCCGCCGGAGTATAACGGCTATAAGGTATATTGGGAGGATGGCGCGCAGATTACACCGCCGCACGATGCAGGTATTATGGCAGAGGTACGAGACGTGACAGACTGGGCGAATGTAAAAACGATGGCGCTTACAGATGCGAAGGCGTCCGGTATGTATCAGGTAATCGGAGCAGAGATTGATGACTCGTATATTGAGGAACTTAAGAAGCTGGTATTACATCAGGACTGCATCGACAAGGTCGGAGCAGAGATGAAAATCGTATATTCTCCGCTTCATGGAACAGGCAACATTCCAGTACGTCGTGTATTAAAAGAGCTCGGCTTTAAGAATGTGTATGTTGTTCCGGAGCAGGAACTTCCTGATGGTGATTTCCCAACCGTCAGCTATCCGAATCCGGAGGCAGAAGAGGCATTTGCCCTTGGACTTGCCCTTGGTAAGAAGGTAGATGCGGATCTGATTCTTGCAACAGACCCGGATGCAGACCGCCTCGGTGTCTATGTCAAAGATTCAAAGACGGGCGAATATCACAGCCTGACCGGAAATATGTCCGGCTGTTTGATCGGAGATTATGTCATCGGTCAGAGAAAAGAACTTTTCGGGCTCCCGGAGGATGGAGCGTTTATTCGTTCGATTGTGTCTACGAATATGGCAGATGCGATTGCGGAATACTATGGTATTCAGTTGATTGAGGTCTTGACCGGCTTTAAGTTTATTGGTCAGAAAATTTTAGAATTCGAGAAAACCGGAAAAGGAACCTATCTCTTTGGTATGGAAGAGAGTTATGGATGCTTGCCGGGAACCTATGCACGTGATAAGGATGCGGTTGTGGCATCTATGGTATTGTGCGAGGCAGCAGCTTACTATAAGACGAAGAACATGACTTTATGGGATGCAATGCTAGCGATGTACGAGAAATACGGATATTATAAGGATGATGTAACTTCGATTACTTTAAAAGGTATTGAAGGATTGGCGAAGATTCAGGAGATTATGAATACACTTCGCGAGAACGCTCCATCGCGGATTGGCGACTATGAGGTAACGGCTGTACGTGATTACAAGCGGGATACGGTCACAGATGTCGCAACCGGCAAGGTGAAGGCGACCGGCTTGCCGTCTTCGAATGTTTTATATTACGAGATGACAGACGGTGCATGGGTATGTGTCAGACCGTCCGGAACAGAACCAAAAGTGAAGTTTTATTTGGGGGTTAAGGGAGCTTCTCTGGAAGATGCGGATACCCAATCACAAGCATTGTCGAAGTCCGTATTGGCAATGATTGACAAAATGCTCTAAAAATGGGGATTTTCCTTGACAAACCGATGAAAAGCAAGTATAAATAGTAATAGGTATTTTGAGAGAGCTCGAATATCATTTATATTGAAAATCCAGAGGAGGAATTTTTAACATGAACAAAGCAGAGTTAGTTGCAGCAATGGCTGAAAAAACACAGTTAAGCAAAAAAGATGCAGAGGCAGCATTAAAGGCATTCACAGATGTTGTTGCTGAAGAGTTAAAGAAGGGTGAGAAAATCCAGTTAGTTGGATTCGGAACATTCGAAGTATCTGAGAGAGCAGCTAGAACAGGTAGAAACCCACAGACTGGTAAAGAGATGCCAATCCCGGCTTCTAAGGCTCCTAAGTTCAAAGCAGGAAAAGCTTTAAAGGATATGGTAAACGCTTAATTTTAGCGGTATATACAGTGGATTCCGTAATCACGGAATCCACTTTTTTTGAATGCAACTTAGTAGGAGGGGACGAAGCATGAGACTTGACAAATTTTTAAAAGTATCCAGACTGATTAAGCGACGTACTGTTGCAAATGAGGCTTGCGATGCAGGGCGTGTTCTGGTAAATGGAAAACCGGCAAAGGCATCCTTGAATGTTAAGATAGGGGACATCATTGAAATCGGATTCGGCACGAAGACGGTTAAGGTGCGTGTACTAGACTTGCAGGATACCACGAAGAAGGATGAAGCCAAAGATTTATTTGAATATGTATCATAAAAGAAGATGCCTCCCAATATATTTATAATATGCGGAGGTATTTTTATGGAAGATAGAAACAGCAATGTGGCAAAGTCACACAAAGTATTGATTTCGAATAGAAAGAGCGGAGCATTTAGTGGCGTTGTAGATGTCCTGTCATTTGATGTGGCGGAGATACTGCTTGAGACGGAATTGGGAATGCTCCTGATAAAAGGGCATGACTTGCATGTGAATCGACTAAGCTTAGAAAAAGGTGAGATTGACATAGAAGGGCGAATTGATTCGCTTACTTATTCAGAAGTGAAAAGTGCGAGTAAACAGGCAGAGTCTCTGCTGGGAAGGCTGTTCAAATAAATGGTGGTCAGTGAAGCAATCGGTCACGAGGCAATGCTGTTTGGGATATCTATCCTAGTGGGGGCAGGATTATTTCTGCTCTATGATGTCTTGCGCATTTTTCGGAGAATTGCTCCGCACGGAAATATCTGGATTAGCGTAGAAGATTTCATATACTGGCTTATCTGCACGGGTGTGGTATTTGTCATGCTCTACTGGGAGAATGACGGTATGGTACGTGGGTTTGCATTAATGGGATTGGTATTTGGAATGGGGATTTACTACCTCCTGTTAAGCCGCTACATCGTTTCTGTAAATGTGCTGATATGGAAGACCTTGCTGGGTTACATACATAAAATATTACATTTTTTCTTTGGACCAATTATTCGAATTGGGAAAAAAGTAGGGCATTTTTTGATAAAACGATTGAAAAAGGTTGCAAGAGCGGTTAAAATAAGTTTATGTAAACTGTAATTGGCAATGAGGAAATAGGTATGGCAGCAGCAAAGAGAATAAGGAAAGACAATAATCGGGCAGGCAAGATATGCATCAGTATGATTTTGATTGTATTTGTGATCGTTATGTCCGTTCAGATTGTAAAGATTTACCAGAAGGACCAGGAGCTTATCGAAACGCAGGCGGAACGGGAAGCACAGTTAGAAGAAGAGACTGCAAGACAGCAGGAACTGGAAGAATACGAGGCATATACACAGACGAATGAGTACATAGAAGATGTGGCAAAGAGCAAGCTGGGACTTGCCTACGATAATGAAATTATTTTTAAGGAAGAGGATTAAGAAAAAGGTATTCGTGAATGATATTCATGAATACCTTTTTTCTTAACAGAAAAAATTTTATTTACCGGCAATGCTATCGATACGTTTCAGCTCTTCCTCGGAAAAGTCGGTGTGTCCTACAATGCGGATGTTATTTAGAATCTGTTCCGGCTTGGAGGCGCCGATGAGGACGCTTGTGACAGTATCATCCTTTAATACCCAGCTTAATGCCATCTCTGCAAGGGATTGTCCTCGCTCAGAAGCAAGCTCGTTTAGGGCACGTATCTGCGAGAGGCGTTCTTCAGTCAGCGCTGACTTGCTTAAGAAAATGCTCTCAGAAGCAATCCGGCTGTCGGCAGGAATACCGTTTAAATAACGGTCAGTGAGCATTCCCTGCGCCAAAGGAGAGAAGGCGATAATGCCCTTTCCTAATGTTTTTGCTGTTTCTTTCAAGCCGTTTTCTTCGATTGTCCGGTCAAGGATAGAGTAGCGGTTCTGGTTAATGATGAACGGACACTTTAACTCGGTGAGAATCGTACATGCTTTTGTTAAGGTAGGACCGTCATAATTGGAAAGACCTACATAGAGAGCCTTCCCGCTTTTAACAATCGAATCTAAAGCACCCATTGTCTCTTCAAGGGGTGTCTCCGGGTCCATACGGTGGTGGTAGAAGATATCCACATAATCCAGGCCCATCCGAAGCAGGCTTTGGTCGAGGCTTGCAATGAGATATTTTCTGCTTCCCCAGTCGCCATAAGGTCCATCCCACATGGTGTATCCGGCTTTAGTGCTGATGATAAGCTCATCGCGATATGCTGCAAAATCCTCCTTTAAGATTTTGCCAAGGTTGCGTTCGGCACTGCCGGCGTCAGGACCATAGTTGTTGGCAAGGTCGAAGTGTGTGATGCCGTTATCGAAGGCGGTATAGCACATGTTCTTCATGTTCGCGTAATCACTGTTGTCTCCAAAGTTGTGCCAGAAGCCTAAAGATACCAGTGGCAGCTTTAAACCGCTTATGCCGCAGCGGTTATACTGCATGGTGCCATAGCGAGTGTCTTTTGCTGTGTAGGTCATGATAAATCCCCTTTCTGTAAATGGCAAGCATTATATAAATAGAGTATAGCACATTTTAGCTTCTTTGACAGGATTGATACCATTTTAAAATGAATTTCTTAAAAAGCATCAGCTTCTTCAAATTCCCTGAAAGAGACAAGCGGACAGAAATTTTGGCGAAAAGTTTTTTGAAACCGTTCCACCCTTTGACAAAGATTTCCGGGGTAGAAACCTATAATCAAATGCATTCGCCGTGAGGCGGAAGTCCAAAAAGAAGGGAAGAAGAAGTGATGAAAAAAACAGGCATAAGACAAATGATACTAAGTGTGGTAGGAGGAGCAATGTGCAGTGTAAGCGTGATGGGATGCTATCCGTTGGTGCCGGCATATTTTGCGGCGCTCTATTTAGAACAGGTCAGCACACCGTTGTTACTTGGAATTATGTACATAGGAATCTTTCTGTTTATGCCATTGACTGCGGCTGTGAAATATGCGGTGGTGTTGCTTATTATATGGGGAGCAATCCGGCTGATTGAATGGGCGAATGAAGGATGTCCGGCATTTATGGCGGCATTTATGGCAGCGATTTCTACGGTGATTATCTCTTTTGCAGGAGGGCTTTTGGAATGGAAAAACCAGCCCGAGATGTCGGCAGTGATTTTGGAGGGAGTGTTTATCTGCGGGGCGGTGATTCTGCTGGGGAGGGCGATGCATCTGATACTGCACTGGCAGATAGAATATCGGACAGAAGAAAAGAAAGAGAGGGGGAAAGAGGACCGACTGCGTGGCTATGCAGAATCCTTTCAAGGGCTGTCTCGGATATTCTATACGATGAGCAACACAAAAAATACATATTACACGGGGGAATTGGGACAGATTCAGAATGAGTTGACAGGCAAAATCTGTGCAAACTGTGATTCCTGCGCACTGTGTTGGGAAAGAGATTCTACACCACTCTATGGCATTCTCTCCCAGATGATAGCGGGTATCTGGAATGGCGGAGCGCCGGAGGAGGAAACGAAGGAGCAGTTACAACAGTACTGTGTCAGGAGTAAGGATATGGTGGAGGAAGCTGTGCGTGTGTTTGAGCGGGTAAATTTAAACCGCGCATGGTATAACAGATTGCTTGAAAACCGCCAAGTCATAGCAGAACAACTGGATGCAATGGCATACATTATGCAGGACTGCGCCAGAGAGGAGCAGGTCTTAGATGCGCAGGAAAAATATGCACTTTCGGAGATACGGTATCGGGCAAAGGAGCAGGGAATCGTAATTGAGGACATGCACTTGATTGAGACGGTAGCCGGACGAAAAAAGCTGGAAGTGACATTGAAAAGCCGTATGGGCGGCTGTGTGGCAGTAAAGTCTTTTTTGACAGCCAGTGGACGTGTGCTGGGTTGTAGACTGCGGGCGGCGGCAGACGCGCGGACGTTCATAGCAAAGGAGCCGGCTGCGTTTACATTTTATGAGGACACGCATTTTCGGAGCGTGCAGGGTATTGCAAGGCAAAAAAAAGACGATGCGCAGATATCAGGAGATAACTTTTCGTTTTTGGAACTCGAATCAGGGGCAATGGTACTTGGACTCTCCGACGGCATGGGTTCGGGTAGCACTGCCTGTAAAGAAAGTGAGATGGTACTCGATTTGGTGGAGCGATTTTTGGAAGCGGGATTCTCGGTGGAGACAGCAATCCGTATGATGAACTCCGCGATGGTGATGAAGGGAGAAAATGACCTGTATTCCACTGTGGATTTGTGTAAGCTTGACCTTTATAACGGCACTGCAAACTTTTATAAGATTGGTGCAGCGACAACATTCATCAAACGAGGCGATAATGTAGAATGCATTACATCAGCGAATCTACCGGTAGGGGCGAAGGCACAGATTGAGATAGAGGCAGAAGAGGTGCAGCTTCAAAATGGGGATTTTGTTGTCATGATGACGGATGGTGTGCTAGAATATTTACATGTTCCGAAGCCGGAACAGACGATGCGGGAGATTATCGAAAGTATACAGACGAATAATCCGGGCATCCTTGCAAAACGGATTGTAGAGCGGGTCATGCTGTTCACGGGAGGAAAGGTGCAGGATGACATGACAGTGCTTGCGGCATGCATCTGGGAGAAGGCTTAAGAGCGCAAAGTAAGATGGAGAGTGCTATGATAGAGGAAGTACGCAGACGGATAGAAGAGGAAAAGTTAATACAGGAGGGAGACCTTGTACTGGCAGGTGTGTCCGGCGGTGCGGATTCCGTATGCCTGCTCTTCATGCTGCTTGATTATCGGGAAAGATGTGCATTTTCATTACAGGTTGTGCATGTTGAACATGGAATTCGCGGTGCAGAAAGTGTAGAGGATGCGAGGTTTGTTGAGGCTCTCTGCCAAAGGTTGGAAATTCCCTGCCGGATTTATACGGAGGATGTGCCAGCATACGCCAAAGAGCACCATATGGGATTGGAAGAGGCGGCACGTGAGTTGCGCTATGCATGTTTTTACCGAGCGGCAGGGCAGACAGATGCTCCTGCAAAGAAAATCGCATTGGCACACCACGCGGATGACAATGCGGAGACGATGCTTTTTCAGATGGCACGCGGAAGCGGTGTGCGTGGACTGGGTGGGATGCGTGTGAAAAGAGAACTCGGCGCAGGACTCACATTAATTCGTCCATTGCTTGGTACAACCAGATGTGAGATAGAAGAATATCTGCGTGACAGAGGGGAAGTCTATCGGATAGATGCAACAAACTGGGATACGGATTACAGCAGAAATCGAATCCGCCATGAGGTGTTGCCGCAGCTTGTGCAGGTGAACAGCCGAGCAATCATGCATATGTCACAGAGCGCCGGACAACTGGCAGAATTGGCAGATTATCTGGACGAAGAAGCGCGGTGTATAGCGGTACACGCCTGCGTGAAAGAGAAGGATGCATGTCTCATTTGTCGGGAATTGTTTGAAGAGTATCCGGCTGTATTGCAGAGAGCGGTCGTACATCGGATAATCGGCGAGATGGCGGGGAGCCGTAAAGACATCGGAAGTGTTCATATTGAGGCAGTGAAGAATTTGGCAATGCTGCAGGTGGGACGTCAGATTTCGCTGCCGTATGAGCTTGTGGCAGAGCGTGTTTACGAAGGTGTTCGTATCAGGCACATCCGGGTGCAGGAAAAACATACGGATGAGGTATACGAGATTTCACTAGAGGCGCTGAACTGCCAAAAAGAAGGAGATTGGTATGTTCTTTCACTTCCGGATGGGCTGCTGCGGATGAGAATACGTGATTTTTGCGGCGAAACGCAGGAAATTCATAAAAAAACGTATACGAAATTGCTGAATTATGATAAGATAGAATACAATCTGCAAGTGCGAAAACGTGCAGGTGGCGACTATCTGACCATAGATGAGGATGGACACAAAAAAAAGCTCAAGAAATATTTTATCGAAGAGAAAGTGCCGCGGGAAAAGCGGGATGCGACGTGGCTTTTGACAGAGAGTGACCATATCATCTGGGTGGTTGGAGGACGTATCAGTGCTGAATATAAGATTGACCCGAATACGAAAAAAATTTTAGAAGTACAGATGAGTGGAGGAATTTATTGTGAAAATTAAGAACATTAATGTATATCTGACGGAGGAACAGATTGAGACCAGAATTAAGGAGCTTGGGGCACAGATTAGTGCTGTATATGGTGATGAGCCGGTATGCCTCATTTGTATTTTGAAGGGTTCTGTATTTTTTACTTGTGAGCTGGCAAAGCGTATAACTTCACCCGTGGAGATTGAGTTCATGTCTGTTTCCAGTTACGGCTCGGGCACTACTTCGAGCGGTGTGGTACGCATTGTAAATGATCTGGGGACCAGCATTGAAGGGAAAAATGTTCTGGTAATTGAGGATATCATCGACTCGGGAAGAACTTTAAGCTATTTATTAGAGAATTTGAAAACAAGAAATCCAAAGAGTTTAAAACTCTGCACACTGCTGGATAAGCCGGACCGCAGAGTGGTAGATGTGGCAGTGGACTATGTGGGATTTGAGATTCCGGATGAGTTTGTAGTAGGTTATGGTCTTGACTATGATCAGAAGTACCGCAATCTCCCTTACATTGGATTTGTTGAGATAGAGGAATAAAGGAGAAACAGATTGAATACAAAGAAGAGCAGTTACAGAGGATTTGGCATCTATCTGCTGCTGATATTGGCGGTAGTCGGTATCTGGTATTGGATGGATGGAAATACAACAACCAACAATTACACAAGAGCAGAGTTTCAGGCGGCAGTAGAAGCGGGTGAAGTTGCAAACATTACAATTGTTCCGAACCGCGGAGAGGTGCCGACTGGTAATGTCTATATCACATTCAAAGACAATTCCGCGAAAGTATTGGCGGTAAATGATGTAGGTGAGATTGAAGATTATCTGTGGGAGCAGAATTTCACAACTTATGCAGTGGAGAATCCGCCGGAGGAAAGCTGGCTTTTGACGATGCTTCCGTATTTGATTATCTTTGCGACAGTGTTCATATTCTTTATGATTATGACCAATCAGGCGGCGGCAAGTTCCGGTGGCGGCGGCAAGATGATGAATTTTGGAAAGAGCCGTGCGAAGCTGATGACAGATGACCCGGCGAAGCGAATTACCTTTTCCAAGGTGGCGGGACTAAAGGAAGAAAAGGAAGAACTTGAGGAAATCGTTGACTTCCTGCGCGCACCGCGCAAGTACACAAAACTGGGTGCCAGAATACCGAAGGGCGTCCTTCTCGTAGGACCTCCGGGAACCGGTAAGACACTTTTGGCAAAAGCAATCGCAGGCGAAGCCGGTGTGCCGTTTTTTAGTATTTCCGGTTCAGACTTTGTGGAGATGTTTGTTGGTGTCGGTGCATCCCGTGTACGTGACCTTTTTGAAGAGGCGAAGAAGAATGCACCTTGTATCGTATTTATCGATGAAATTGATGCAGTTGCAAGACGGCGCGGCACCGGTATGGGTGGTGGCCATGACGAACGTGAGCAGACGTTGAATCAGATGCTGGTAGAGATGGACGGTTTCGGTGTGAATGAAGGTATCATTGTGATGGCAGCAACGAACCGTGTAGATATTTTGGATCCGGCAATTATGCGACCGGGAAGATTTGACCGTAAGGTGCATGTAGGTCGTCCTGACGTGGGAGGCAGAGAGGAGATTCTCTCCGTGCATGCGAAGAACAAACCGTTGGGAGACGACGTGGACTTAAAACAGATTGCGCAGACGACAGCCGGTTTTACCGGTGCGGATTTAGAGAACCTGTTGAACGAGGCAGCAATCGTTGCTGCAAAAGAAAATCGCGCGTTTATTACACAGGAAGACATTAAGAAATCTTTTGTAAAGGTTGGAATTGGTGCGGAGAAGAAGAGCCGTATCATTTCTGAGAAAGAAAAGCGGGTTACCGCATTCCACGAGGCAGGTCATGCAATATTGTTCCATCTGCTTCCGGATGTAGGACCTGTATATTCTGTTTCCATTATTCCGACCGGTGCAGGCGCGGCAGGCTATACGATGCCGCTGCCGGAGCGTGACGATATGTTTAATACCAAGGGCAAGATGCTGCAGGATATCATCGTATCCTTAGGTGGACGTGTGGCAGAGGAACTGGTATTTGACGATATTACGACCGGTGCTTCGCAGGATATCAAGCAGGCAACCCAGCTTGCAAAAGCAATGGTTACGAAATATGGTATGTCTGAGAACATCGGATTGATTTGCTATGACAACGATGATGATGAGGTGTTTATCGGGCGAGACCTTGCACATACAAGAGGTTATGGTGAAGGTGTAGCGACTGCAATCGACCAGGAGATAAAACGCATCATTGACGAGAGCTATGCCAAGGCAAAAGAGATTATCATGGAGAACCGTGATGTATTGGATGCCTGCGCACAGCTTCTCTTGGAAAAAGAAAAAATTGGACGCCAAGAGTTTGAAGCGTTATTTGAGTCTTGATTGTGCAGAATTTCAAGAAAAAATTAAAACACAGTACCAAGATACTGTACAATGTGTACAGTTTTGGGGTGCGAAAATTGTGAAGTTTGTGCACACTTATTTGGGGGACCATGGTATTATAATACCTGTAAAAACCCTCCAATACATTATATATAGTTTTTGCTATACCCCATAGTAAAAATACCTTCTCCTAAAAAAGCAGCAGATCGACAGGCTGCTTTTTTTATTTTCATTTCTGTTTTCTCTTATCTATGAAGGTGAGGTAGATATCGTAATAGATATTCTCGCGATTCTCTTCAGTCAGATGTTTTAATTCTTGATATAAGTTCCTGTCATTCAAAATAAAGTTTACAATGTCCGGATTGTATTCGGTGCCACTTCCTGCGCGTAGCTCTTCCATTACGGTGTCAAATGACTTTGCACGGTGGTAGTTACGGCTTAAATAGTCGGTGGCGGCGTCAAGGCAATCACAGATGTGGATTAAGTCAATCGCAGGCCGATACATGGAATTTACATTGTCAAATGTGGCAGGATAGCCGTGCTTGCCGTCGTAGGATTTGTGATGTCCCAAGGCAATTTCCTGATACATGGAAAAGTCCGGGTCTGTCATCAGATATTCCGCACCTTTCTCGGGATGTGTACGAATGATTTGAAATTCATAATCATTCAAGCGACGGTGCTGTGTATTGATGATCGGAATCAGACCGTTTTTGCCAAGGTCATGGAAAAGTGCACTGCGCACAATAAAGTCAAGCGTATCTGCCTGATGGGCAATGAATGTCTCAAGTGAAAGCCCTGAAGCAGGCACATACAAAACTTCCGGTATCTCAGTAATCAGTCGTTTTGCAATCGCTTCCGCCAGATAGGAAACCATGACAGAGTGGGTGAGCGTAGAGAGATGCTTAGATACAATTAAATCAAAAATAAAATTGAGTTTTTCCGAGCGGTTGTCAAAGGTGCCGAGCATCAGTGGATGAAAGCAGGCGATTTGTAGCCCATTATTGAGAGTATAGGCATTGAGACCGACCGGTTGGTTCGTCAGATAATTTATGACATGCTCGCGATACTTTTTATAGTACGGATGCTTAAAGTCCTCCGGAAAGGAGGTCTTTTTTAATATATCAATCAGGTTGAGTGGAAGATTACAATAAAACGCAAGCAAGTCCTGATCCGGTTCCTCACGAATGGTCTTTTCACGAACATGATAGAAATCGTCTAACACATTCCAGGCGGTATCCCAGGAGATTGTCCCCTCCTCTGCCAGAATCCGGTGATAATTAAACACAATAAAAGGAGAGCACTGATAGATGGAATGGACAGTCGCCAACTGTTCCTGATAGCGTATCCTTGTCATTTCCTTAAGCGCAGCCGTGATGTGTTCCGGTGCATCATGATATTCGACGCTTAGTACATTGCCGTAAGCGCGGAAATCATCAATCGCCTTGTTAGCAAGGTATGGAATGCGAGGATTTTCCTCGTCGTACTTACAAAATTTTTCCTGCGCACGCAGATGACATAATTCTTCCAAGAAGCGGAATGCGGATTCGAGACTTAGATTGCCAAGTGCAGGGGCAACGCGGATTAAATTATAGTAAGCCACAAATATGTATTCACGGCTGCTTGAGAGCTCAAAGGTGTCGATGAAATCCCGATAGGTGATTGCTTTTTCATAAAATGCGCAGGAGGTCTGCCCGGCATTTTTGTCACCGGTTCTGGAAAGCTCCATATTGGCGTATCCGCCGCAGATATACAAAAAGAGCAGACTTTCCCTATCATCTGTTTGCAGATAATGTGGAAGTAGAATATCGATAATATAGAGAAGCAGCGCGGGTTCCGTGTAGCGGCTGTAATATAGCTTCCGGCAGAATGAAAGTATCATATCATAGCATTCTGCGGACAGACTGGCAGAATCATCTTTGAACCGATAGAGATAAGTTTCTAAAAGATTCTGGTTTTCGGCACAAATCCGCTGCTGCTCATCGGCGCATGCTCGGAGCTTTTTTAACCATTCATCCCGATTTGCCGGTTCTAAGAGGCGGTCTTCCCAGGAAACGCTTGTGATGAAGTTGTCATAATAGGTTTCAAAAAAGTAACGGATATCCTCGCAGGTAATCATCAAAAAGCCCCCTTGTGTTATGAAATATATACGTTTCACATCATTATAGAATATTATAGCAAAAGTACTAAAATTGTACATAAAGATTTTTTACGGCTAGAGAGAGGAAAATACAACCGCAAATTGCGACGGATACCTGTATTTCTGTTGTTTTGAAAAATAATTTTCAGGCTTGCACATCATATGAGAGTGTGCTATAATTTATCTTTGTCAGGACTTAACTGGCAAATGGGCAGATTCCCGAGTGGCCAAAGGGGACAGACTGTAAATCTGCTGCAAATTGCTTCGGTGGTTCGAATCCACCTCTGCCCATTTTGTATCACCAATTTGGTGATACTTTTTTTTTACCTTTTTTGTAAGGGAATATGACGAATTTTTTTGCGGGAAATAGCGGATAAAGCATTGCAAGTGATTATTATTGTGATAAAATATTAAATATACAAAAGCTGTATTCAGAGCAATTTTTCTGAATATTGAAATGCAATATTATAAGCAATGGGAGAATGCATTATGGAAAGACAGAAGAAGCAGGTATCATTTATGAATTCTATTTCGGCAAAGATTACACTTTTGTCAGTTGTGATTGTGTTGGTATCTATATTAGGGAGTATGTTAAATGCCAGCGCGAAATCAAAGAGTCTTGTGACTGACATTTATGGCGATTACATCATGAGCATGGCGGAAACCACAGCGGATGTAATCGATAATATTCCGGCAGAGCTGGCAGGTGCGGGAGAGTACGAGAAAGTGTTGCGGGATGTGAAGATGGAAGGAATCGATTCTTCTTATGCGTATTTGGTGGATGCAGACGGTACGATGCGCTATCATCCGACGGCAGAAAAAATCGGTCAGCCGGTGGAAAATGCGGTGATTTTAGGTGTGGTATCACAGATGCAGAGCGGCATTACGCCGGAGGATGCGGTAGTCCTATATGAATATAAGGGTGGCATGAAATATGCAGCATATGCAATTACTGCACAGAATCTGATTGTTGTAGTGACGGCAGATCAGGCAGATGTGACAGCACCGGTAAATACGATGGTTCTAAGGATGCTTGGAACGGCAGTGTCGAGCTTAATTATTTGTGTGATAATCGGTTATGTGTTGAGTATCTTTATCTGTAAACCAATCAAGCAGTTGACAAAGATTATTGAGGATACGGCGGAGCTGGATTTCCGGCATAATCCAAATGCCGAGAAGCTGCGGGCAAGAAAAGATGAAACCGGAGAGATGGCACGCGCGGTACACGAGATGCGGAAAAATCTCCGCGGCATGATTGCGGATATTGATATTGCAAGTGACCAGATTACATCAAATATCGACGGGCTTCAGCAGATTACAACAACGGTCGATCATATGTGTTCCGACAATTCTGCGACAAGCCAGCAGCTTGCTGCAGGTATGGAGGAGACTGCTGCTACGACAGTAACAATTAATGAGAACATCAACACCATCAAAGAGGGTGCCGTAGATATCAATGCTATGGCGGCAGAAGGAGCTAAGACTTCCGAGGAAATTATGGACCGTGCGAAGGGCTTGCGCGAGAAGACAGTGGCAGCAAGCGCGAAGACCATGGATATGTACAATAATGTCAAGGTGAAGGCAAATCAGGCAATCGCAGGCTCCAAGGCAGTAGAGAGAATCAACGAACTGAGCAGTACAATCATGGAGATCTCTTCCCAGACAGGATTGCTTGCGCTCAACGCCTCTATAGAGGCAGCAAGAGCGGGTGAGGCAGGTCGCGGATTTGCGGTTGTTGCAACAGAAATCGGAAGCCTTGCAGATCAGACATCGAAAGCAATCGCTGATATTGGCAGCATTGTGGAAGAAGTGAATGTGGCGGTTGCGAACATGGCAGAGTGCCTTGAGGAAACAACAAGCTTTTTGGAGAGTACTGTACTGACGGAGTACAAAGGCTTTGAGCAAGTCAGTGAGCAATATCAGGAAGATGCGGATGTATTCCGGACGAGCATGGAAGATGTGAAGAATGCGATGAACGGCTTGGCGGATTCCATTGAGTCTATTGCGCAGGCGCTCAGCGGTATCAATGATACGGTAGGCGAATCCTCTATCGGCGTTACGGACATTGCAACGAAGACCAGCAACATGGTTGAAAAGACAGGAACAACACAGGATATGGTTACACAGTGCTATGAGTGTGTAGAGAATTTAAGAGACATTGTACAGAGATTTGTACTTGAATAGAAAATTCCTTACAAGGAGCGTCCCACTTGGTTTTGTGGGACGCTCCTTTATTTTATGGGTAAGTATGTCCGGTGCATAAATAAAAGCACGTCCTCATAGAATGTGTTAGCGGCGCGGATAATCAATGCGCAGATTAGAAAGATGGGAGAACATAGCATGAAAGAGAAGCATCAGATGGGCGGGGAAGCGCGGGGGAAAAACGTGTTAGAGGAGGAGCAGAAGGAATCTGTCGCCGCAAGCTTTCTGGCACAACTGAATGACCCTTTGATATTCATTCTATTTATCGCGGCAGCCATTTCGTTCTTGTTAAAAGAGTTTGGCGACATGGCAATCATTCTTGCGGTTGTATTTGTGAATGCGGTAATTGGTGTGATACAGGAAGGCAAGGCTAAGCGTGCATTAGAAGCGTTAAAAGAGATGACAAGTCCGCATGCGCTTATTCGAGAGGGAATGCATATCAGAGAGATACCGGCAGTTGATTTGATACCGGGAGACGTCGTGGTGTTAGAAGCGGGGTGTCAGGTCCCTGCGGATTTAAAGATTACGATGGCAGCAAATTTAAAAATTGAAGAATCGGCATTGACCGGCGAGTCTGTTCCGGTTTCTAAGAACACGACAGATAAGAACAGCGCTTATATGTCCACGAATGTCACTTATGGCAGAGGAGAGGGAGTTGTCATGGCAATCGGTATGGATACGGAAATCGGTAAGATTGCAAGAATGCTTCGGGATGCCAAGACGGAGCCTACGCCATTGCAGAAGCGTTTGGCAGACTTGGGGAAGATTCTTGGTGCAGTATCCGTTTTTTTGTGTATCTTATTATTTGTTTTGGCAATATTGCAAAGGCGTAATGTGGCAGAGATGCTGCTTACAGCAATTTCATTGGCAGTGGCAGCAGTTCCCGAGGGGCTTCCGGCTATTGTCACAATGGTGCTGGCGTTTAGTGTGTCGCGGATGGTAAAAGTACATACAATCGTAAAGCGCTTACCGAGTGTAGAAACCTTGGGGTGTGTCAGTGTGGTATGCTCCGATAAGACGGGGACGCTGACCCAGAATCGAATGACGGTGACAAAGTGCTATACGAACGGGCAGATGCGTGCAGTAGAACAACTGAGTATATCCCAGAACCAACATTTTCTCTATGGGTTTGCACTTTGCAATGATGCATCTTTGGCGGAGGGGATGCGCAGGGGAGATCCCACGGAGCTGGCACTTTTAGATATGGCGGCGCGTTATGAGATTGGTCGGGAAGCGCTGGAGCGCAAATTGCCGCGTGTGGAAGAGATTGCGTTTGATTCGGAACGCAAAATGATGTCCACAAGACACAAAGGAGCAGGGGGAAGCGTATCCTATACGAAAGGCTCGCCGGACGAAATACTGGAGCGTTGCAAATTCATACTGTTGGGCGGCGAGAAGCAACCGATTACGCTCGTACATAAAAAGCAGATACAAAAAGCGTTGATGGAGCTGACCGGCAAAGGACTTCGTGTACTGGCGCTCGGCATGCGGGAACCTGCCACTGTGCTGGAAGAAAATGGGTTGACGTTTCTTGGACTTGTGGGAATGGCAGACCCTGTGCGCCCGGAAGCTGCACATGCGGTGGCAGAGTTTGCGGATGCGGGAGTTACGACAGTCATGATTACCGGAGACCGTATGGATACAGCGTTTGCAATCGCGAAAGAGCTTGGGATTGCATCACAACTTTCGGAATGTATCTCGGGGGAAGAAATGGAACAGATGGATGATGCAGAGTTAGTGCGCAGAATACAGCGAACACGGGTGTTTGCACATGTGTCGCCGGAGCACAAGGTGCGTATTGTCGCTGCATACAAAAAGAATGGAGCGATTACTGCAATGACTGGGGATGGTGTGAACGATGCTCCGTCATTAAAATCTGCGGATGTGGGAATCGCGATGGGGATGGCGGGAACGGATGTGGCAAAGAATGCGGCGGATATTGTGCTTGCAGATGATAACTTTGCGACGATTGCTAAGGCCATTGCACAGGGGCGCTGCATCTATGAGAACATTCGAAAATCGGTATTGTTCCTTCTGTCATCAAACTTTGGCGAGATTATCACAATGCTTGTGGCGGTCACGTTGGGGTTTGCATCGCCACTGAAATCGAGTCATATTCTTTGGATTAATCTGATTACGGACTCTCTGCCCGCACTGGCACTCGGCGTTGACATGGAAGAAAATAAAAACTATATGGACCGACCACCACGACATAAGGAAGAAAGCCTGTTTGCAGGAGGAGGATGGAGTTGTACCTGTTTTTACGGAGTGCTGATTGGTGCAATCAGCCTGATTGCATTTGTGCAGCAGCCGATAGCGCTGCTTCTTGCACAGGGAATGCCGGTGACAACCGCTGCGATTCAGGAGTTGCTGCTTAGACAGGAACTGTTAAGTCGTTGCCAGACATATGCATTTACCGTGCTTGGAATGGCGCAACTTTTTCATGCAGTCGGAATGCGGGATGTGGAGACGTCGCTGTTTCGCATCAATCATTTAGAGAACCGTCTGATGATACTGGCAATTCTGGTGGGAATCGGTTTGCAACTGGTTGTGACGGAAATCCCTTATTTTGTGGGTTTGTTTGGAACCTGTCGGCTGACGGTGCTTGAGTGGGTGAAATTGTTGGTACTGGCAGCTATGCCAATGCTGGCGCATGAATTGCTGGTGCTGTTGGCATATGCGAAGAGCAAGGATGGGATTAAGAAAAGGTGATTTTTCGCTAAGATTTTTTAATATCCGTTGACAGTCAATGTGTGATTCACTATACTGCAATCAATCCTTAATAAGAATTCGCTAAGAGGGAGTAATAAAAATGTAGCGTCAACATACGCGGTCGCATTGACCTGGCGGTACATACCAGAAGCCCTACCTATGGTTATGAGACTTTTAGCGCGTGATATGCCTTTGTGTGTATCATGCGCTAAAAGTCTATTTTTGTGCAATAGGAAATTGCGTCCTATTGCACAAAAGCACTGCGTGCGCAGATGCGCACTTTTGTTCTAGGGCAAAATAGGAATGGAGGAAAGAGCATGAAAGAATGGTACCAGATTTCTACAGAAGATGTGATTAAAAATATGGAGACGACAGTAAATGGTCTGACGGAAGAAGAAGCAGCGGAGCGCCTGTTAGAGTATGGAGAAAACACTCTTACAGAGGGCAAGAAAAAGACGGTGTTTCAGGTGTTTCTGGGGCAGTTTGCAGATCTTTTGGTGGCAATTCTGATTGTGGCGGCAGGAATCTCTGCCTGTTCCGAAAATACGGAGAGTACGGTGGTAATTCTGGTGGTAATCGTGTTGAATGGCGTACTTGGAACCGTACAGTATGTAAAGGCAGAAAAGTCATTGGACAGTCTAAAGAGCATGTCTTCTCCGAATGCAAAAGTACTTCGTTTTGGCACAAAGATAGAGATACCGACAAAAGAGGTGGTCCCGGGAGATATACTGATGTTGGAAGCGGGTGATTTGGTGGCGGCCGACGGAAGAATCGTCAAGAATTATTCACTTCAGGTCAACGAGAGTTCTCTGACAGGAGAGTCCGAGAACGTGGATAAGGCAGAGTGTATTGTGGAGGAAGAGTGTGCGCTGGCAGATCGTACCAATATGGTTTACGCGGGCAGCCTGGTCACCTACGGAAGAGCAAAGGTGGTTGTAACTGAAACTGGTATGGATACGGAAATCGGAAAAATTGCAGGTATGTTAAATGAGACAAAGGAGAAGAAGACGCCGCTTCAGAAAACACTTGATGACTTTGGGAAAAAGCTGGCAGTGATGATTTTGGTTATCTGTGTCGCCGTGTTTGCACTTAGTCTGTACCGTGATATGCAACTGCTCGACGCGCTCATGTTTGCGGTTGCGCTGGCGGTAGCGGCGATTCCGGAGGCGCTTAGTTCCATTGTCACAATCGTGCAGGCAATGGGAACGCAGAAAATGGCGCGCGAGAATGCCATTATCAAGGATTTGAAAGCAGTAGAGAGTCTGGGATGTGTTTCTGTTATCTGTTCTGATAAGACCGGAACCTTGACGCAGAATAAGATGACTGTAAAACAAATTTATATCGGCCGAAAAACGATTGAGCCGGAGGAACTGGATATTGCGCAGCAGATGCACCGTTACCTGATGTATGATGCAATTTTGAATAACGATTCTAAAATCACGGGAGAAAAGGTAATCGGCGACCCGACGGAGTCCGCGCTTCTTGAAATGGTGCGGAAGGCAAACGTGGACGATGACTTTTTTCGCGAGGTGATGCCGCGGAAGGAGGAACTTCCGTTTGACTCAGAACGCAAGCTTATGAGTACAAGTTATCTGTTGCACGGAGAACCTACGATTTTGACGAAGGGTGCGCTTGACATGCTGCTTGACCGCATGGCGTGTATCTGGGATGAAAATGGTGTCCGCGAGATGATACAGGCGGACCGCATGGAAATTGAGAAAAAAAACCGGGAGTTTTCAGAGAATGGATTGCGTGTCCTTGCATTTGCATGCCGAAAGATGAAAGAAGGAGAAAAGCTTACACTGGAAGGGGAACGGGATTTTATATTCTTAGGTTTGGTGGCGATGATAGACCCGCCGCGGGAAGAATCAAAAGCGGCGGTAGCAGATGCCCGCCGTGCGGGAATACGTCCGGTTATGATTACGGGAGATCATAAAATTACAGCGACTGCGATTGCAAAGGAAATCGGAATTTTCGGTGAAGGAGATATGGCAGTAGTCGGTACGGAGCTTGATGCCATGACGGACGAAGAGCTGGATGAACTCATTTCGCGCATTGCAGTATTTGCACGTGTCTCTCCGGAAAATAAGATTCGGATTGTGCAGGCATGGCAGAGAAAGGGGCACATTGTGTCGATGACCGGTGACGGCGTCAATGACGCTCCTGCATTAAAAGCAGCGGATATCGGGGTGGCAATGGGAATTACGGGGACAGAGGTATCAAAGGATGCAGCATCCATGATTCTGACGGATGATAATTTTGCAACAATTATCAGGGCAGTGGCAAATGGCAGAAATGTTTATAAAAATATCAAGAATGCAATTATGTTTTTGCTCTCCGGAAATATGGCAGGTATCTTGGCGGTGTTATATACTTCTATTCTGGCACTCCCGCTTCCGTTTGCACCGGTGCATCTGCTTTTTATCAACCTGCTCACAGACTCACTTCCGGCACTTGCCATCGGAATGGAACCGATGGAACAGAATGTTTTGGCAGAGAAGCCAAGAGACCCAAAGAGCGGAATTTTAGACAAAGGATTTTTGATAAGACTTCTTTTGCAGGGGGGATTGATTGCAGTGAGTACTATGCTGGCATTCCATATGGGATTGCACGAGAGCGCAGCGCTTGCAAGTACGATGGCGTTTACAACGCTGACATTAGCAAGGCTTTTCCATGGCTTTAATTGCCGCAGCAGGTATTCTATCTTTCAGATAGGATTCTCCGGAAATCGATATAGTCTGGCGGCGTTTGCTGCCGGTGTGATACTTTTGGCATCCGTTATATTTGTAACACCGCTGCAGAGGTTGTTTGAGGTCGAGCCGATGACAGGCGGACAGCTTTTGGCAATAATCGGGTTTGCCGTATTGCCGACTGTGATTATTCAAGCGGGAAAGATGATTGAAAAATAGCTCCTTTTTCGTTATGATAGGAACAGAAGGAGTGAGAGATATGAGAAGAAAAAGGAATGTACGGAAACAAGCGATTTTGATGGCAGGAATTCTACTTTTTGGAACAATGATAACAACCGCAAGCGCTTGTGGAAGTAACGGAACATCAACTGATATAAGTGGGACAGTGGGAACCGAAAAGCAGCAGGAACAAGTGGATATGGAGGTTACTGCGCTGTCACTGATGCAGGAAACGAATACGAAAGAGGCAGTTCTTTCGGAAGACAATTATCGTACCTGGTATGAGGTATTCGTGTACAGCTATTATGATAGCGACGGAGACGGTATCGGGGACTTAAAGGGACTTACTGGGAAGCTTGATTATATCAATGACGGGGATGCGGCGACGGATACAGATTTGGGATGCGATGGTATCTGGCTGATGCCGATTATGCCGTCAACGACCTATCATAAATATGATGTAACGGATTATTGCGCGATTGATTCGGAGTATGGGACATTGGAGGATTTTGAGACGTTTGTGGATGCATGCCATGAGCGTGGTGTGAATGTTATCATTGATCTGGTGATGAACCATTCTTCGACACAACATACCTGGTTTAAGGAGGCAGCGGCGTATTTAAAGAGTCTGCCGGAAAATGAGGAGCCGGATTTGGCAGAGTGTCCGTATGTGGATTATTACAATTTTTCCAGAGAGAAAAAGGGTGGATACTGTGAGCTGCCGGGAAGTGATTGGTACTATGAAGCAAGATTTTGGAGCGAGATGCCGGATCTCAATCTCGGAAATGAGAATGTGCGAGCAGAATTTGAGCAGATTGTAGATTTCTGGCTGGATTTGGGAGTGGATGGTTTCCGACTGGATGCGGCAAAAGAGTACTATACGGATAATGTTTCGGCAAATGTGGAAGTACTTACGTGGTTTAACACGATGGTAAAGGAAAAGAAAGCGGATGCATATATTGTGGCAGAAGTATGGAGCAATATGGAAACGTATGCCCAGTATTATGAGAGCGGGATTGATAGTTGCTTTGACTTTTCGTTTGCAGATCAGAGTGGAACGATTGTGAGCGTGCTCAGAGGTACCGCCATGTCCGGGGCGTCTTCTTATGGAAAAGCGTTAGAAAAATTGCAGGAAACCCTTGGAACATACAGCGACAGTTATATTGATGCGCCATTTTATACCAATCATGATATGGCAAGAAGTGCAGGCTATTTTTTCAACGATTTCGGTGAAAATCAGACGAAGATGGCGGAGGCGATGAACCTGATGATGTCGGGAAGCTGCTTTTTATATTATGGAGAAGAACTTGGTATGAAAGGTTCCGGTAAGGATGAGAATAAGCGTGCACCGATGTACTGGTCCAAAGATGCAGAGGCGGAAGGAATGTGTGACGGACCTGCTGATATGGAAATATTTGAGATGAAGTACGATAGTTTTAAGGAACAGCAGAACGATGGAGATTCCATTTACAGTTTTGTAAAAGAGGCGATTCATGTCAGAAACAGTTATCCTGCAATCACACACGGTATCGTTGCTTTTGAGGAGGAATACTCAGACGAGAATGTCTGCGTCATCCGCAAGACCTATGAAGACGAGCAGGTTTTGTTGGTGTTCAATATATCTACAGAACCGCAGACGATTGACTTTAACGGAATTGCGTTGTCGAATAAGACTGGTGATGAGCTCGTAATCGGAAGTCTGCTTCTCACAGAGGCGGATGGATCAGCGACGTATACAGACGGCGTACTTACGGTTCCGGCATACTCCGTGGTTGTATTAGAGTAAGCATATATAAGAATAGTAATAAAGTGCCGCGTTCATTCCATTGGCAGGATGACGCGACACTTTGTTATTTATTATTTATATGTCAGCAAAAATTCTGCAAACTCCTTGCAGGCATCTGGATTCTGATTGCTGTAAAAGATACCGAAATAGCAGGTGTCATAGTAGTTATTTTTGCGGATCCAACTGTTGTCGGTAAGTTCTATCGCGCATGGATAGGGGGCAACTTCCCCGCCTGCGGTTGAGTAGATAAAGCAGTCTTCGTATTCACTTAGCAAATCCGGAGAAAGTATAGTGGATAAATCTAAAAGAGCACCTTCTTTGCAGTAGGCTAAGTAGGTATCTCCGGTTCCGAAGAAGATGTCTTCGCCTCCGGCGGCAATCATAGTGGTAAGCGCCTGATAGTCCGTATAGGATGCGGATGTGGCATTATCGCCTTCTGCAAGGTAGAAAGATGCGAGCGATATCGGATATTCTTCGGGGTCATATCCGTAGACCGCTTGAAACTCATCGAATCCGCTACTGTCTGTATTGTAGGAATTGTTGCAGTTGAGCATGATGACATTTAAGAGCGGATCGCGATAGGTCACATAGTGGTGAATCATGGAGATGACAAATGAGACTGCGGCGATGGTTCCGATAATGTGCCATTTATAATAGTCCCAGACATATCCTATCTTGGCTTTTGTTGACATTGCTTTAAAATCCGGTTTCTTTTCCATAGTGAATACTCCAATTAAAAATAAGATATTACAAGAATAACACAGACACAAAATGGAAAAAAGAGTAAAAGAATGAAAAAAGTGTGAAAAAAAGAAAAAACGTCAACCTTAAAGAACAAGGTTGACGGCATGAAAAGAGCGGGTGATGGGAATCGAACCCACGTATCCAGCTTGGAAGGCTGGTGTTCTACCATTGAACTACACCCGCAAACAAATATAATATTGCCTGAAATCAAGAGCCGCATGCGACTCTATGGCATTTCGTAGAAATGCCCAGTACCGGAATCGAACCAGAGACACGAGGATTTTCAGTCCTCTGCTCTACCAACTGAGCTAACTGGGCGTCTCACAGAAAGTAATTTTACATGAATGGAAAGTTGATGTCAAGAAAAAACTTTTTGAATAATCTAAAAAAATAGGAAAACATTGCAAAAAAGCTTTTCTAAGAGCTTCAGTCGTGATAGAATAAGACAATAGTGGCAAAGCTACGGAAAAGCGTGTGCGCGGATGGTATGACGCACAGAAATGAGGTTAATATGAGTGAGAAATTAGTGATTGTTTCAAAAAGACGGACGGTCGGGAAAAAGATATTTGATATTGCGTTGTTTGTAGTGACTTGTATATTACTTGTTCTTGCGATGATTGTACCTGTTATTTTTGCAATTCCTGCGGTGCTTGGTGCAGTTCTGTGGTATTTTTTGGCGTTCCGCTCGGATATCGAATATGAATATACATACTATGACGGAGAACTCCGTTTCGCGAAAATTAAGGCAAAGAGCAGACGCAAGAGTTTAGGTGCGGTACAGATGGACGACGTGCTTGCTTTTGCCCCGAAGGGCGATAGAAGTGTGTATAAGTTTGAAAATGACCGAAGCCTGAGCTATAAGAATTTAACTTCCGGTAATCCGGATGCAAAAGTCTATGAATTGGTGTTTAAGGGAGAAAAAGGAATCAACCGCTATGAGATAGAACCGGATGAGGCGATGATGGATGAGATTATGGTGAAGTATTCACGACTGGTTATCAAATAGGTGATAAAAATATGCGTGCCCCGCAGAAGCGGGGCACGATTTTTATGAATCTTCAAAGTAGCGCATACGTCCCGGAGATTCCTGGGTAAGCTTGGAATGACCGGAAACACTTTGCTTTTTTAAGCATTTTGCGCACAACCGACCAAATGAAATCGGTGCACCGCATTCTACACAGTGTGTGGTAATTGCATTGAGGTTGCTGTCTTTATATTCGATGCGCCCTTCGCGAATCCAGTGTTTTACACGTTGAATTGGAATATCAAAATGCTTGGCGACATCGTATTCTGTCACGTTATCATTATTCCGAATAAACTCTTTGACATCGCGGAAGAGCTGCTGTTCCTGACAGGCAGAGCAGACGGTGCCTTCAAAATTTAAAGGCAGTGGTTTTCCGCAGTATTCACAGTACTTGTAGTTATCGAATAAACCTCGTTGTTCCATCGCAAGCCACCTCCTGCATTTATTAATATATTATAGCATACTTTTTTATCCTGTAGTACAATTTTATCAGGGAAGCATTTTATGAAAGTCAGAGGGAGAAAAATTGAAATTTTTTCATTTGTCCGATCTTCATATTGGAAAACAATTACATCGCTATCATATGGCGGCAGAACAGAGGGATATCTTAAATCAAATCGTAGAACTTGCCAAAAGAGAACAACCGGATGCAGTGGTGATTGCAGGCGATATCTACGACACCCCGGTACCGTCAGCGGAAGCGGTTTCTATTTTTGATGATTTTTTGACAGCATTAAGTAGGATAGAGCCGCAGCTTACGGTGCTTATCATTGCAGGAAACCATGATAGCGCCAAACGCTTGGATTTTGCGAGCAGCATCTTGGCAAAACACAAGGTGCATATTGCAGGGATGCCGCCGGTGCTTGAGGATGAATTTATTGACCGGATAACGTTTACAGATGCATATGGGGAAGTGGATTTTTACTTACTTCCTTTTGTGAAACCGATGTATGTACGGAACCTTTTTGCAGAGGAAGGTCTTACCTATGACATGGCGGTACGTCGCCTGCTGGAGAGAGAGACGATTGATGAGACACGTCGCAATGTGATTGTCAGTCATCAGTTTTACACGGCAGGAGGAAAGGAGCCGTCCGTATGTGATTCGGAGGTGCGTTTGGTCGGCGGTATTGAGAATGTGGATGTATCGGTACTTTTCCCGTTTGACTATGCGGCACTCGGACATATTCATAAGCCTCAGAAGATAGGCAAGGAAGTGTATCGGTATTGCGGAACGCCGTTAGCATATTCAGTCAGCGAGGCAGGGGACAGCAAGAGCATTACCGTGGTGGAGCTTGCAGAAAAAGGAAGTGAGCCGATATTGCGGCAACTGCCGCTTGTGCCGATGAGGAAGGTGAGAAAGCTTATTGGTACATTGGAGGATATTCTTGCGGGAGCGACGGATGAGAAACGGCATGATTATGTCAGTATTACATTGACGGACGAAGTGGAGGCATACCAGCCCAAGGAACGATTAGAAGCAGAATTTGATCATATACTTGAGATTCGCATTGACAATGCACGCACGAGAAGCCTGTTGTCACTTGAAGATGAGAATGTGGAAAACTTAGATCCATATGAGGCATTCTGCCGATTTTTTGCAGAGATGAACGGGCGAGAAATGACGGAAGCGGAGGATGAACTGATTCGTCAGGTAATCTGCAGGGAGCAGGAGGAGGATGAAGAATGAGACCGGAGAAATTGGTACTATCTGCGTTTGGTTCGTATGCTGAGCGGACGGAGATTGACTTTACGGTACAAAAGAACGGACTGTTCTTAATCAGCGGCGATACCGGATCCGGCAAGACGACAATATTTGATGCGATTACCTATGCGCTTTATGGCAGGACAAGCGGAGGAGAACGCAGTGGTGCAATGATGCGCTCACAGTACGCAAAGCCGACGCAGGAAACATATGTGGAGTTTACGTTTTCTTATGCCGGGGAACGCTATGTAGTGAAGCGGAATCCGGAGTACAAAATTACGCGTGAACTTAAAAACGGAAAGAGCAGAGAACAGAAGATGCCGGTTAGCGTAGAATTGACGATGCCGGACGGAAGTGCGTTCCCGGAGAAGAAGAGCGGAACAGATGCAAAGATTGAGGAAATCATCGGCTTGACAGTGGAGCAGTTTACACAGATTGTTATGATTGCACAGGGCGATTTCCTTAAACTTCTCTATACGAAGTCAGATGAACGCAAGGTGATATTCTCAAAACTATTTCGGACGGGAGCTTATTGGCATATTCAGGAGGCTTTAAGGCGCCAGTCAGCGAAGATGGATGAAGCGATTGAGGAAAATAAGCGTGCTGCCGCACAGGAACTGGCGCGTGTAATCTTGCCACGGGAGGAGCTTTCTGAACTGCCACTTGCGGATGCTGTGGAACAGATTCATCAATGGGAAAGAGAGCTTGCTATAGAACACGAGAAGAGCCGTAAAGAATTAGAGCGGTTAAACGGGCAACTAGCGCAGGCGGAGGAAGTCAATCGTTTGTTTGAGGCACTAAGAAAGTGCGAGAGCAGGGAAGCAGAGCTTGTGGCAGAGGCAGAGAGAGAGAAAGAACGGAAATTGCGTGTATCTTTGGCGTTAAAAGCGGAAAAGGTATCACAGGAGGAAATAAAATACAAAGAAAAGGCACAGGAACGCGTAAAATCAGAACGGATCTGTCGCGAACTGAAAAGTTGGATTGAAAGCGAGGAACGGTGCTACCGGGAAAGTGAAGAAGCACGTGAAAAAATGGTGGCGGACTACGCCGTCCTGGATGAAAATTCCGCGAAAGAGCTTCATCGAATTGAAGAAAGTCTTCCGGAATATGAGAAGATGAGTGAAGCGGTAAGGCGGGAGGCACAGCTACGCAGGCGTTATGAGACGACGGAACTTTTTTTTCAAAAGAAATTAGCCGTTTGGGCAGACAGCCTACTGGCACATAGAAAAGAAGAATGTACGGCAGCGATACAGCGTGAAAAGGCGGGAAAGATATGGGAACGGTCTGCGGCAGAGGCGGAGCGTGCAGCGCATGACTACGAAAATGTGTACCGAAGTTTCCTCGCAGAGCAGGCAGGGATATTGGCGCAGAATTTGAGGGAGAATGAGCCCTGTCCGGTATGTGGCTCGCTCGCGCATCCGAAGCCGGCAAAGCTATCGGAATCAGCGGTCAGTGAAGCGGATGTCAAGCATGCAAAAGAGGCACGAGAGTCGGCGGAGGCAGAGCGCGAAGAGGCATACCGGAAGTTTGAGACGTGGAAGATAAAAGAAAGCGAAGTACATCTAATGGTGGAGCAGGAGCGAAGTGCATTCGAGAGTGAGGCACGGGAACTTTGCAGCTCAGAGGAACAGGCACTGCAGAGGTTCGTGACGGACACCCGAGCTAAGCTTGCAGGCAGGAAGCTGGAAGATGTTGCAGAGACGGAGATTGACAGAGGAGAGTTGGAAAATCAATATCGCGACCTGCAGGCTTGTGAAAAGGAAACACAGCGTATTCGGGAAGGCTTAACGTATCCGACGGAGGAAGAGGCGAGGGCGGCATTGTTGCATTTGCAGGAGGATATGAAGCAGCGCAGGGAAGCATGCCTGTGCAAGCAGCGGGAGAATGAAAAACGTAAAGCAGAGCTTGATATCAGACAGGGACAGCTCATGCAGGAATCACAGAAAAGTGTTCAGCTAAAAGAGGAATGTACGCAGTTGAATGCACAGTTTGCGCAGGCACTGGCGGATGCAGGTTTTTTGACAGAGGAAGCATACCGTCAGGCACTCATATCCGAGGAGGCACGCATACGTCTTGAGCAGGAATCGCAGGCATATGAAAGTGCTTGCCAGGAGAACCTTGGGCAGAAAAAAGCATTGATGCGGGCAGTGGATGGCAAAGAACAAATCGATGTAACCGGACTTAAGGATGCGATTGCAGAGACGGAGGAGAAACGAAAACATCTGGAAAAAGAGCATATTGCAATGAATAATGCTTATATGACGAACGTTTCAGTGCTTGAGAGAAACAGCAGTTACCTTAAGAAACAGCAAAAGCTGGAAGAAAAGGACTGGGTGGTCAAGAGTTTATTCTATACAGCAGACGGAAGACTCAAAGGTTCAGCAAAAATTGATTTTGAAACATATATCCAGCGCCAGTATTTTAAACAGATTATTCATGAGGCAAACAAGCGCCTATTGACGATGAGCGGAGAGCAGTTTATTCTAAAGTTAAAAGAAACGGAGAACACCGGTCATAAATCGAATGAGGGCTTGGACTTGGCGGTGTACAGTCTTGTGACGAACAGCGAGAGAGATATCAAGACACTTTCCGGCGGAGAGTCGTTCTTAGCAGCACTCGCAATGGCACTGGGACTTTCTGATATTGCGATGCGCAAGGCTGGGGCGGTACATTTGGATATGATGTTTATTGACGAAGGATTCGGTTCGCTGGACGCACAGTCAAGGGTACAGGCAATTGAGGTGCTTAATCAGTTGGCAGGAGGAGATCGCATGGTTGGCATCATTTCGCATGTGACCGAATTAAAAGAACAGATTGACCACAGACTTCTTGTGACAAGAAACGATAAGGGAAGCCGTGCGGTCTGGGAATATTAAGTAATGTTGGAGGCAGTCATGGAAGAGAATAGGCGCCCGATTGGTGTATTTGATTCCGGCTTGGGCGGAATCAGTGTGCTGCGGGAATTGGTGGCGCTGATGCCACAGGAGAATTATATATTTTATGGAGACTCCAAGCATGCACCGTACGGAACAAAGACACTACAAATGGTGCAGGAACTGACCTGTGCGGATGCAAAATATCTGGTTGAACAGGGAGTAAAAGCGCTGGTGGTTGCCTGTAATACGGCAACGAGCGCGGCAATTCCGATTTTGCGTCGGGAGTATGCGGATATGCCGGTCATCGGTATCGAACCCGCCTTAAAACCGGCAGTCTTAGTCAAAGCGTATCCGCGTGTGTTGGTCATGGCAACACCGATGACACTGCGCGAGGAGAAGTTCCGAAAACTTATGGACAAGTTCAAAGAACAGGCAGAAATATTGCCGCTGCCGTGTCCCGGATTGGTTGAATTTGTGGAGCGTGGCGAATTAGAAGGGCAGGAACTGGAAGCGTTTTTGAGCGCCCTGTTTGCACCATATAAAAAACAACCGATTGACTGTGTGGTGCTCGGATGTACGCATTACCCCTTTGTAAGAAGCATGATTCAGAAGGTGCTCGGTGAGAAAGTGCTAATCTTTGACGGCGGTGCAGGAACGGCACGTGAGACACAACGCAGATTAAAAGAATGTGGATTGTTAAACACGTCTGGGGAACGCGGCAGTGTGGTACTGCAGAATAGCTTGGGCACCAAGGAGATGGAAGAACTGGGACGACTATTGCTGGAAGCGAAACAGCTATCTCCAATTCTAAATAAATCATCATAAAATATTAAAGAAATCTAAAACTGGGAAGGAGTTTTTTTAGAAATGTTTTCTTAAATCGACATATTTTAGACACATTTTCTGGGTATACTAACATCATCGAAAGGAATTAACGACGCCTCACCAGGGTAAGTTAGTAACACTGAGATGTGGTATAAAGGTCATGTTTCTAAAGTGTCTTTCGATAAAATTTCCTTTATATAGATTAACATTTTCATAACTAAACTCCTCGAAAAAACAGCCTTTTAAAGGCTGTTTTTTCATGCCTAGTAAAAAGTGACAAAAAAGCTGTTTTTTTTGTTACTTTTTCTCCTAAAAGTCCATTTACAATTTGTGGGGGAAAGGTATAAAATAGCAATGCTATAAGGATAATTTACAAATATTTTATAAATTATAGAAAAAGGAGTTTTAAGTATGGAATCGTATTCATTTTTGTTGTTTTTGGCAATTATTATGATTTCGACGAAAATATTAGGTCTGTTTTCAAGAAAGATTCATATGCCGGCGGTCGTTGGAGCGCTGGCAGCAGGTGTAATTCTCGGACCGTCCGGATTAGGCATGATTACACTGGATGGTGATACGGGAGTGTTCCTTGAAGAGATGGCGGAAATCGGTGTTATTCTTCTTATGTTCAACGCCGGACTCGAGACGGATTTGAGTGAGCTTAAGAAAAATGGCGTCGCATCTATGATAACTGCGCTGATTGGTGTTGTGGTTCCGCTGATCGGAGGCTTTTTCGGTTATGCTTTGTACTTTAAGACAGATTTTAGTGATCATGTGGAGCTGTTAAAGGCAATTTTTGTCGGTGTTGTATTAACGGCGACCTCCGTAAGTATTACCGTTGAGACGTTACGAGAGATGGGCAAGCTAAAAGGAAAGGTAGGTACGACCATTCTTGGAGCTGCGATTATAGATGATATCATTGGTATTATTGTGCTTACTGTCGTTACCAGCATGCAGGATGCCAGTGTAAGTCCGGCCAGTGTTTTGATTAAGATTGTGCTGTATTTTATAGTAATTGCAGTGGCGACTTTTATCCTGATGCGTATCAGAAAATACGTAGAGATGCAGGATGAGAAGCGCAGAGTGGTAATTTTAAGTGTGGCATTTTGCTTTGGACTGGCGTATGCATCCGAAGAGTTTTTCGGAATTGCAGATATTACAGGTGCGTACTTTGCAGGCTTGATGCTCTGTACACTGAAAATCGGACCATATGTTGCAAGACGTTGTGAGATTCCATCTTACTTAATTTTTTCACCGGTGTTTTTTGCAAGTGTCGGACTGAAAGTAACACTTGGAGGAATGAATGCAAGCATCTGGATTTTTTCGATTGTGTTGCTGATTATCGCAATCGTAAGCAAGGTTGTCGGATGTGGTCTGGGTGCAAAAATCTGTGGCTGCAGTGGAAGAGAATCGCTTCAGATTGGTATCGGTATGGTATCCCGCGGTGAGGTTGCATTGATTGTGGCACAGAAAGGTTATGCGAGCGGCATGCTCGACAATGTGCTGTTTGCACCGATTGTTCTCGTGGTTATCGTTACAACACTTTTGACACCGATTTTACTGAAAATAGTTATGAAAGATAAGGCACCGAAGGTGGCATAAAAAGAGACTCCGGATAGGTATAAATTTTTTATAACCAAACTGCTTATAAAAATTTATACCTACCCGGAAAACTTTTTGCAATAGCTACATCTGGTGCCTTACCACCGCATATTCATCATCTAACTGATAATATGGGCATTCTTTATAGTGCCCCTGCATTATTCTTGCCGCGTTATCCTCATCCATATCCACTTCACAATAATATTGTTCATCATCTTCATCATAGACATTGTATACACAACTGTCACAATTTGCCTGTGCCATATGAATCGCCTCCTTTTTATTTCCATTTACAGATTACTTCATCATAAAGACGAAGCAGGAACTCATGCAATAATTCCCTTTGTGTCTCCCAATACTTCTCGGTAATCTCATCGCCATCCGGCTGGGCTTCCGTCACATCCATGACTGCATCCAGAATCTCCGGATTTAAATCATCCATCGCTTCCTGTATTACAGCTTCAAAATCACAATAGCTTTCGCTGGTCAGATATAAAATAAAGTTCTCACGATTTAAATTCCGCGCTTCATAGCTGCCCGTAAAGATATCATTGCCTGCCGCTGCGATTCCCTCGAACTCCTCTCTCACGGTCTCATAATCCACCGGACAGTAGCTCTCCGTAAAAAATTTATCAAATACTTCTTTATCAATCTTTTGTTCCATAATTAACCTCGTTTCCTTGCATTTTTATAGATGCTGTGCTATTTTATCATGAGATGCGGGGCTTCGCAACAGCGAGCCGTTTCATATATTATTTTGTGACAAAACAGAAAGGAATTTCAGCATGACAATGTACGATAAATTACCCAAAGATCCTGTGATGCTTTTAAGCTTTATCAATACGCAACTACGTGATACTTACGAATCCTTTGAAGAATTTGCCAATGCTTATCAGGTAGACGCTGCCGCAACAATTCAAACTTTACGCGGTATTGATTATGAATATGATGCTGCTGCAAACCAATTTATCTAAGCAGCGCCAGACCTTGGCGTTCTCATTCTACAACTTCATCATTTAAGTACTTTCTCACACGTTTCCAATCCGGATAGAACCGTGTCATATATCCCCAAAATAACTGATTATGACTTGGCTCCAAAATATGCGTCATCTCATGAACCACCACATATTCCAAACACTCCGGAGGCTTTTTTAAAAGTGCCAGATTGATATTGATATGGTGTGTTTTCACATTACACGAACCCCAGCGCGTTTTCATTTGCCGGATTGTGATGCCGGAAACTTTCACCTGCATCACCGGTTCCCACTTTGCTACAAGACGTTCGACTTCCTTTCTCAGCAATCGTTTCTGCTGCTCTATCTCTGCATGACTCAATGTCTTGCCCTCTTTGCGCTGTTCCTTTGCGTCTGCATATTTCTGCTGATATTTTCGAATCCAGTCAATACGCTCCTCGGCAAATGTACATATTCGAGCATCACTCATTTCATGCGGCGCAGAGATTAGTACGGTACCGTCCTCTTTCTTGATGCGCAGATACATGTTTTTCATTCGCTTTTTTGTAACGACAATCGTTATGTCCTCGATGCGCATCTGATATGTCTTTTCTTTTCTGCTATTTCTCATACTGCTCCAATATTTCATGAAGATAATCCTTATATGCTTTTACCACACGCTCGGGGGACTCGATTTGCACCGCTGCCCCCAGTCCCGTTACCCATCCAAAAAACTGACGGCTTACCGCCACGTCAACACGCGCGCGTATATGCTCATCATCAAGCCTTCGCATTGCGACCTCTTTGCCGAAGCGGTCGATGATGACACCGGTAAGGTTGCCGGCACAGCGGAGCATCACCGTCTCCTCCTCGCCGGCAAACATGCCAAATGTTTTCTTCGAATAGCTGGCGACATCAAAATTCTCGAACGCTTCTTTCCCTTCTCGCGGTGTAGGAAGCAATCCAATCTTTAACATTTTGTCCACACGGTAATGGCGAATTCCTCCGCTTCTGTCATCGTATGCAATCAGATAATAATTTTCATCGTCCCAGGAAAGCAGCCAGGGGCTGACTTCATAAAATTCGCCGTCACGTCGCAGCTTCATTTCTTTATTCACGCTCCACTCAAAATACTGGAAGCGAATCTTGGAATTTTCTGCAATCGCATTGTATATCATATCTACATTATAATAGATGTTTTCGTTCACAGCTTTACTTCGGTTTGTTACTACAACCTGACGGTGTAGCTGCCTCGCCTGCGCTTTGCTGCAAAGTGTTTCCAGTTTCCCAATCAGCACGCCGGACTTTTTTGCAGTAATAAACTTGGATGCCTGAACTGCATCCACGAGAAGCTTTAACTCTGCCAGTTCAAATTGCCTGTCGGCAAGATAATATCCACCCGGTCGCTCTTTGACTTTTATGATATCCATTCCAAAGTCAATTAAGTGCTCGATGTCCGTATAGATGCTTTTGCGCTCGGCAGAAATATCATTTGCTTTCAGATATGCGATGATTTCCTGTGTAGTCGCGACATGCTCATCATCGGTCCGTTCCATGAGAAACTGCGCGATATATAATAGCTTTAACTTTTGCTTTTCCGATCTCGCCATACAAGTCCCTTCCTTGCAACAATTACTGTTTATGCTAATCATATCACTTCTGTTTATTTTTTGCTATTGTCAGATGAAAGAAAGCGTGCTATAATACATATAAATGAAAGATGATTACCGAGAGACATGAGCAAGGTAAAACAGAAGCGATTTTTATCGTTTTGTTTTCCTTGCTCTTTTTTCGTCAAAAAAAGGAGAATCTATTATGTATGATGTAGCAATTATTGGAGCCGGAGTTATCGGCAGTGCGATTGCACGAGAATTATCAAAGTACCAGGCAAAAATCTGCGTCATCGAGCGCGAAGAGGACGTCTGCAACGGAACCTCCAAGGCAAACAGTGCCATTATCCATGCTGGCTTTGATGCGACACCGGGGACATTAAAGGCAAAACTCAATGTTCGTGGAAATGCAATGATGGATGTACTTGCCAAGGAGCTTGACATTCCCTTTACCAGAAACGGCTCACTTGTTGTCTGCACAAAAGAACAGAATCGCAAAGACTTAGAGTCCCTCTTAGAAAAAGGGAAGAAAAATGGGGTGCCGAACCTGCGCATTGTTGAACGCGAAGAACTTATCCGTATGGAGCCGAATTTAAGTGATGATGTGACCTGTGCGCTTTTGGCGCCGACCGGAGGTATTGTGTGTCCGTTCCATATGACAATGGCATTTGCCGAGAACGCATACACAAACGGCGTTTCTTTCTATCTAAATACGAACGTGACTTCTATCGCTCAATCTGATGAGGGATATCGTATTGAGACGTTCCATAGAGACACGAAAGAAAGTGAGGCTTTTTTGGCTAAAGTGGTAATTAATGCAGCCGGTGTCTACGCCGACGAACTCAACAATATGGTAAGCGAGCATAAGCTTCATATTACCGCAAGAAAAGGTGAGTACTGCCTTTTGGATAAGGATGCCGGCACACATGTATCGCACACGATTTTTCAACTTCCGTCTAAGATGGGAAAAGGCGTTCTTGTTACACCAACCGTACACGGCAATCTCCTGGTTGGTCCGACGGCAGTCGATGTCGAGAACAAAGAGGCGATAAACACTACGCAGGCAGGCTTGGATTCTCTTGGCCGCACTGCTTCCTTAAGTGTAAAAAATGTTCCAATGCGTCAGGTGATTACCTCCTTTGCAGGACTACGCGCCCATGAGGACGGCAATGATTTTGTGATTGGCGAATCCAAGGATGCGAAGGGATTTATCAACGCAGCCGGTATCGAATCCCCGGGACTTTCTTCTGCTCCGGCTATTGGTGAGATGGTTGCAGGTATTGCAGCAGAATTACTTTCTCTTACTGAGAAATCTGATTTTATTGCTACCAGAAAAGGAATTCTGCGCCCGGAAACACTTTCTATGGAAGAGCGTAACAAACTGATTACAGAGCATCCGGAGTACGGTAACATTATCTGCCGCTGCGAGATGATTACAGAGGGAGAAATTATGGATGCCATTCACCGTCCGTTAGGCGCACGTTCTCTAGATGGTGTTAAAAGACGCACCCGTGCCGGCATGGGGCGCTGTCAGGCAGGCTTCTGCTCACCACGTACCATGGAGATTCTGGAGCGTGAGGTTCCGATGAGCATGTTTGATATCACAAAAAACGGTGTCGGCGGAACTATCGTCGTTGGCACGAACAAAGAGATTTAAGGGGGAGATGTGCTATGAAAAATTACGATTTAGTTATCGTCGGCGGCGGCCCTGCAGGACTTGCAGCAGCCGTTTCCGCAAGGGACCACGGCGTTGAACGCATTTTAATACTCGAGAGAGATAAAGAGCTTGGGGGCATTTTAAATCAATGCATCCACAACGGATTTGGCTTGCACACTTTTAAGGAAGAACTGACCGGACCGGAATACGCTGCTCGCTTTATTGCAAAGGTAATGGAACGCGGCATTGAATACAAATTAAATACTATGGTAATGGATATCTCTGTAGAGGATTCCATGGAGAAAAAAGTAACTGCGATGAATCGTGAGGATGGTATGTTTGAAATCTGTGCAAAAGCAGTTATCCTTGCGATGGGATGTCGTGAGCGTTCCAGAGGAGCGCTTAATATTCCCGGTTATCGTCCGGCAGGTATCTACTCTGCCGGAACCGCCCAGCGTCTTGTAAATATGGAAGGCTATATGCCGGGGCGAGAGGTTGTCATCTTAGGTTCCGGAGATATCGGACTTATTATGGCAAGACGTATGACTTTAGAAGGTGCAAAAGTAAAAGTCGTAGCAGAACTGATGCCTTACTCAGGCGGTCTGAAACGCAATATTGTACAGTGTTTAGATGACTTTGGCATTCCGTTAAAGTTAAGCCACACCGTCGTCGATATTGAAGGAAAAGAGCGCGTGGAGGCTGTCACGATTGCAGAAGTCGGTCCGGACCGAAAACCGATTCCGGGTACAGAAGAGCGCTACACCTGTGACACCTTATTGCTTTCCTGCGGATTGATTCCGGAGAATGAGCTGAGCAAGAGTGCAGGAGTTGCAATTAATCCGATTACCTCCGGTCCGGTTGTAAACGACAGTTTAGAAACCAGTGCTCCGGGTATCTTTGCTTGTGGCAATGTGCTTCATGTGCACGATCTTGTTGACTACGTGTCACAGGAAGCGACATCCGCCGGAAAAAATGCGGCACGCTATATCCAAAACGGTTCTGCCAAAGATACAAAGGCTGTCGAGATTCTTCCGGTAGACGGTGTACGCTATACTGTTCCGAAGTTCATCCGTCCGACTGAGATGGACGACACGCTGACGGTTCGTTTCCGTGTAGGGGATGTCTATAAAAATTGTGCGATTGCGACTTATTTTGACGATGAACTCATCAGCAAGCGCAAGCGTCCGGTCATGGCGCCGGGCGAGATGGAACAGGTTATCCTTGACAAGAAGAAACTGTGTGAATATCCGGATTTAAACAAGATTACCATTCGTATTGAGGAAGCATAGATAGGAGGTTTTTATTATGAGCACAAGAGAATTGACTTGTATCGGCTGCCCATTGGGATGCGCCCTTACCGTTACAATGGAAGATGGCACCGTCACCTCCGTCACAGGAAACACCTGTCCAAGAGGCGATGCATACGCCAGAAAAGAAGTCACGAATCCTACGCGCATTGTGACCTCTACCGTCCGTGTAGCGGGCGGTGTCTGCCCGATGGTAAACGTTAAGACTGCCACGGACATACCAAAAGATAAGATCTTTGTATGCACAAACGCATTAAAAGATATCGTAGCGACCGCTCCGATTGCAATCGGAGACGTCATTCTGGCAAATGTTGCCGGTACCGGCGTTGACATTGTCGCTGCAAGAAACGTTGCCGCGAAATAGTCAAAGATAGATTATGTAGGTTTGTCAAACATATGTTACACCAAGCTCAATGAATTCCCTTAGGACAGTCTGTGGTGACTTCCAACCAAGTGGGCGCATTGGAAAACGATTATAGTCCCTTTGGTTGTATTGGTGTAATTGCTTGGAAAAGTCGC